>NC_023003.1:0-600000 GCF_000513475.1 Candidatus Babela massiliensis | reverse complement strand
CTCAAGAACTTTTTTTAAAAATTTAATTGAAGATAAGTTATTATCAATAAATGGCAAGATAATAGATAAACCAAGTTATATTACTAAGAATGAAGATCTTATACAATTTAGTTTTCCTAAATTAAAACCTTTAATTGAAAGTAACATGGATAATATTAGAGATTTAAATCTTGATGTTAGAGTTTTATATACCCATCAAGATTTTCTTATAGTTTATAAACCTGCTAATTTAACTGTTCATAAACCTAGTACCAACAGTAAAGAAATAACTCTTGTAGATTGGCTTGTATGTCATTTTAAAGAACTTGAGAAAGTTGGGGATCTAGAGCGTCCAGGTATAGTGCATCGTCTTGATAAAGATACGTCTGGAATTTTAATTATACCAAGAAATAATCAAGCTCATATTGTTTTTTCTAATATGTTTAAAGAAAGAAAAATTGAAAAGACATATATAGCTGTTGTTAAAGGTCATCCTATGTCTAGTTCTGATTTTAATAAAATAGATAAAAAAATTAGAAGAGATATTGCTCAAAGAAATAAGATGGCGGCAGATTATACAACTGGCAGAGATTCCGTTACTTATTATAAAGTGCAAAAATATTTAACAGATGCATCGGTATTAGAAGTAAAACCTATTACAGGGCGTACTCATCAAATAAGAGTTCATTTATCATCGATTAATCATCCAATTATAGGAGATGAACTCTATGGCTCAAAATCTAAATTAATATCAAGGCAGGCTTTACATGCTTATAGGTTATCTTTTAATTATAAAGATATCGATTATGTATTTTGGTATGATATTCCTTCTGATATGAAAACTATTATAGATCAGTTATAAAATTAACTTGATTTTTTTATAAAACCGAAATAGCATTGATATCGGCTAAGAGGAATTTGTAGTAATGAAGCTGTTCTACAAATACTTAGCCGACATTATTATAAATTATATATATCTAATAAATTTTAATATTTGTTTAACTATATAATCAATATAGTTATCTATTTCTCTTTTTTTATTTTTATTTTGATCATAACGGTAATTATAAGTTTCCTTTATATCTCCACTTATAAGTAATGATCTTTTTTTGATAATATCAAATTGTTGGTTATATCTATTGAATATGTTTTGATTATCAATAATTATAATATTTTCTTGATTAGCCTCGCCAGCCCTTTTAGTAAAATTATAAGATCCAGTCCATATTATACTTTTATTTGATATATTATCTTCAAATATAACAAATTTATTATGCATTAACGAACCATTTTTTTCTTCTGTTTGATAAACCCATATTGGTATTGCATAATTTGCAAGTCTTGGAATTTTGCTAAACTTATCGGCTCCATAGGTTCTATCGGAAATGCATTCTACTTTTATTCCTTTTTTGTGTGCATCTATTAAGGCTTGTGCTATATCTTTTTCTGTGATTGTATACATGGTTATTTTGATTGATTTTTTTTCACAAGCGATTAATGTTAATAGTATATCTTTTAAATTATCATCAGGAGAAAAGAAAGCTTTAAGTATTTTATTATCATTGTCTATTAATAGCGATTGAAGATAAAATTCTTTATCTTGTATTTTATTGATAATATATGCAAATAATCCAAAGCTTAACACAATAGTAGTAAATATTAGTATCAAAAATATTTTTTTTAAAATGCGTTTCATAATTTTATATAGATTAAAAGGAGTAATAATTTTTTAAAATTATTATATATCTTTAGTTGAGTAAAAGCCACTTGTTAGATATATCAATATATTTATATTGTCTTAAGTAAGATATTGAAGAGATGCCACAGCTTAAAGCATACATTGCTGTTTTGTTTTTATCTATTAAGTATATTATTCCTGCGCTTACTGTACCATCTTTAAAAAACATTATTTTTTTATTATTAAAAGTTATTGCTTTTTTTATTTTAGAAGTTGGGTTTGATGGAGGCCCTTTAGAGTTTGGGAGAAAACCAAAAGCTATTTGGGAAGATAGCTTATGAGTTTCTTTTATATCATTATTATAATAATGATATTGGTTATTTATCTCATCAAATAAGATATATTTATCTTGACTTTCTACTTTTGATTGATTTTGTAAGTATAAAGCGCAAGAGTATAATCTTTCAAGTTCAATATATATTAAAGATTTGTCGCTTAAGTTAACTACCTTAAAAGATAAACAAATAATAAAACAAGTAATTGCGATAACTATTAATATCTCAAATAAAGTAAAAGCTATTTGCTTTTTTATAATCAATTTAATTTACCATATTATTAAAAATATTTATGAGATAGAGTGCGCTCTATCTCATAATTTCAAAGTTCTACAGTTTGATCTAAATCAAGGGCTTGATCTGATGATGTAGCCACAGCTAGCACTTCTTCTATCGTAGTTAGGCCAGATTTAACTTTTCTTAAGCCATCTTGAAAGAGAGTGGTCATTCCATCTTTTTCAGCTTGTGTTTCAATTATTTTGGCATCTGCTCTTTCTACTGTTAATTTGCCGATGTCAGTAGTCATTAACATAATTTCAAATATTGGAATTCGTCCTTTAAAGCCTGTATTTGAACATTGTTCACATCCAACTGGTTCATAAAATGTCCAACTTTTTAATTCTTCTAATGAAATAGGTAACCTTTTTAAAATTTCTTGTGTTGGTTGATAAGCTCTTTTACAGCTAGGACATAATTTTCTTACTAATCGTTGAGCTATAGAGCAAACTAAACTTGAAGCTATCAAATATGGTTCTACGCCCATATCTATTAAACGAGTTATACTTCCAGCTGCACTATTTGTGTGTAAAGTACTTAAAACAAGATGACCTGTTAAAGCAGATTGTATAGCAATTTGTGCGGTCTCTTGATCACGTGTTTCCCCGATCATGATAATGTCCGGATCTTGACGCAATATTGAGCGTAAAGCTGCTGCAAATGTTAGACCTACTGACTCTTTAACTTGTACCTGCCCAATTCCTGCTAATTGATATTCAACTGGATCTTCTACTGTTATTATATTAACATCTGGTGAATTAAGTTTATTAAGCACAGAATATAGAGTGGTAGTTTTACCAGATCCTGTTGGACCGGTTACTAATATTATTCCATTTGGTTGCTCGATGCTATTGTTAATAACCTTATAATCTCGTTCGCTAAATCCTAGTTTATCAAGAGTTACAAAAGTTTTAGATTTATCAAGTAAACGCATTACTATTCTTTCACCAAAAGATACTGGTAAAGTAGAAACACGAATATCGATTGCTTTCTCTGCAACTTTTATATTTATACGTCCATCAAGTGGTATACGCTTTTCAGCAATATTTAGATTAGCCATAATTTTAATTCTTGATGTTAAAGCTGATTGTATTCTCTTGGGTGGATTTAAAACGTTATATAAAACACCATCTATTCTATAGCGTACATGAATTTCTTTTTCAAATGGCTCAATGTGAATATCTGAAGCCTCTCTTTTTACAGCTTGATATAAGATATGATTGACTAATTTAATTATAGGCGCTTCACTTGCCATTGAGAGAATGTCTTCTTCTTTTATTGTGCTTAAATCAAGCTCTGGAGTAACTTCTTCTTGAAGTTCCTCAATCATCTGTTGAGTTCCTTCTATTGGATAGTACCTGTTAATAGCATCGATAATAGAAGCTCTTGTTGCTACTGCTACTTTAGCATTTCCGCCTAATATTAATGTTAATTCATCAATAGGCTCAAAGTTATATGGTTTTGCTGTAGCTAATATAAGTTGATCGTCATAATGTAGGGGCATAATTAGATTATCTCGTAGAAATTTTATAGGAATTTTTGATAAAATTTCTGGATCTGTCATTTTTTCTTGAATATTACTAACAACTGGTATATTGAACTGTTCAGATAAAGCTTTTGCTAAATCTTCTTCTTTAATTAGGTTATTTTCGATTAAATAATTTTCAAGAGTTAAATTAGCTGATTGAGCCTCTAGTTCAAGTTCTTTTAATCTTTGTTGAGTAAAAATTTTTCGATCAATTAGTACTTGATAAAAAGATTTTCTTATCATAGATATTATCCTTTAAGTTAATTATCTTTATAAAAGATAACATAATGGGTGAATTTTGCACTTGTCGATATAAATTACATATGCTAGTCTTAAGATAATATTAATATAAAAACTTAAAAACTTATAATGAAATAATATGGTTAAAATGAATATGAAAAATATAAATACACTATTAAGTATACTTTTAATATTTGCATTAACTGGTTGTGGTAATAAAATTACAGATCATGGCTTTTTGAATTTGGTACCTGAATCTACTCTAAGCAGTTTAGAAACATCTAATGTACAAGAAATGCTTAATAAAGTTGAAAAGATCCTTAATAAGCAGACTAAAGACATGAATGTTAATGAAGTTTTATTAGCAAAAGCTTATTATGAAGATCAAAAAGATATCGATATGACCATAAAATGTGCTGAAAGAGCTTTATTGGTCTGCTCTGATCAAAATATAGCTCAAAAGGTTACGTTGCAACTTGCTCAAACTTATTTAGATCAAGGTATTTTTGACAAAGCTGAAAAATATGCTCAAGAGTACCAATCTCTTTATCCAGGTACTAGTGAAGCTAAGATCGCTGCTTATATTGATATACAATCTAACTATCTTTCTCTATTAGATTCTGATAGAGATCAAAAGAAAACTAATAAAACTTTAGAGCTTGCTAAAAACTTTTTAGAAAAATATTCTGATCAAGATACTTACCTAGATAGTGTTAATCAGATAGTTAACCATTGTTATAATAAAGTTTTAGATACTGAAATAGGTGTGATTGGCACTTATCTTGATAAGTATAATTATTATAATAATTTTTCATCTCTCAATGCAGCTCAAAGAAGATTAGCTTATATAAAAAATAAGGTATTGCCATTTATTAAAGAAAAATCTTTAGAACAAGAAAAGCTTATTAGTGATATTGAAGTTACTTTAGCAAAGGCCTCTGAAAAATTTAATTTTATAAAATCGGAAAATCAAGAACAAATAAGCTAGTAAAATCTTATAATTATTTATAAATATGAAAGATAAGATTACTTTAGGCCTAGAAGGTGAGAACTTAGTTGCTCAATATTTAGAAGATAAAGGATTTGAGATAATCGATAAAAACTATAGAACTAAGTATGGAGAGATAGATATTATTGCTAGAAATAATGATCTAATTAGTTTTGTAGAAGTAAAATTAAGACAAAATCCTAAATTTTATCTTTCAGATTTAATATCATTATCTAAACAAAATAAAATAATTAGAACTGCTTTAAATTATACTATGGTTAAGGGTTTGAGTAATTATATCTTAAGATTTGATGTAGCTTTAGTTGAAGTATTTAATGATACTGTAAATATAAATTATATAGAAAATGCTTTTACAAAACTTGATTAATTATGAATTTCTTAAAAGAATATTAACTGGTATTTCTTTATCTATAGTTATATTTTGTACTTTGCTATTTTATCCTAAAGTATTTTCTTTAATTATATTTTTAGTTTTATTCTTGATTTTAAAAATCGAATGGCCTTTACTTTGTCCTAAGTATATTAGAAATTCAATATACTATTGTTTATTTACTTTATTGTATATTATTTTACCGTTTCTGTTGATTATTTATTTAGAATTCTATAATCATTTGCTTAATTTCTATTTATTTATATCGGTTTTTTCTCATGATACATTTTCTTATATTTTTGGAAAGTTATTTGGTAAAAGTAAACTATTGCCAAAAGTTAGTCCTAATAAAACAATTGAAGGAGCTATTGGAGGCTTTGTAGGAGTTAGTTTAATTGCTTATTTATTTTTCCAATTTAATATATTCAAAGCTAACTTTATATTTTTGTTTATTATCAGTTTATTAATTACTGTTACAGCTTTATTTGGAGATCTATTTGAGTCTTACTTAAAAAGACTTTCTGATATAAAAGATTCAGGTTCTATACTGCCGGGTCATGGTGGTTTATTAGACCGTTTTGATAGTATTTTATTTAATGTTTATTTAATATACTTTTTTAAAGATTATCTAATGTAATTTTGTTTTTTATTTATTTTTTATCAATACATATTGTAGTTTTAGTAATTGAAGTAAATATTGTAAAAAATTATTTTGGGAGGTTAATCTATGAATTTTAACAGTTTAAGTATATATTTATTTTTATTATTTTACTTTAATACCCTTAAAGCAAATGATTCATTATTTTTTGTTACTACTATTCCTAAATGTGGAAGCCATTTGATAATTAAATGCTTAAATTTGATAACAAAAAAACATCCAATGTTTATTGGTGATTATTTTACAGTAGACCAGATAATGCCTTTTGTGAATTTTCCTTCAGATAAGTTTGCTTGGGGGCATTTTATGTATTCAGATGATATTAATAGTTTCTTTAAAAAATATAATTTTAAAAAATTCCTCATATATCGTGATCCTAGAGATTGGTTAGTTTCTTATGTGTGTTGGTATTCTCGCCCTGGAGAAAATATGTTTAATAACACTTTAACCAATTTTGCTCAAAAGTTAGATCTTTTACTTCAATCGGATATTTTAAAAGTTTATGAAAAATATATAGAATGGATGAACGATAATCAATGTTGTTGTATAAAATTTGAAGATTTAGTTGGTCCTCAAGGTGGAAGTACAAAAGAGCAACAAATAAGTTCAATAAAAGTTATTGGTAGTCATATTGGGTATAATTTGTCTGACTCAGAAGCACAAAATATAGCTGATAAACTTTGGGGTAATACATTAACTTTTAGAGAAGGTAAAAAAGGTAGTTGGATAAGATATTTTTCTCCTCAAAATATTACATTAATGAAAAAATTGGGCAATGACCTTTTGATTAGATTAGGTTATGAGCAAAGCTTAAGATGGTAAATTATAAAAGAGCTGTATTGACAGCTCTTTTTAATTATTTAATATGATGCTTATTAATTCTTTATGTTTTAAAATATCCTCTTTACCGGTTATCATATTTTTAAGTTTAACTACTTTATTTTCTTTCTCTTCTGAACCTATAATTATTGCAAATTTAGCCCCCATTTTATTAGCTTTGCGCATCATACTTTTTAAAGAATCTTCTTCTAAAAATATGTCAACGGAAATTGCTTTTTTTATTGCTTGAAGTTCGTCTGCTATAATTAGCGCTAAGCTTTGTTCTTCTTTGCTTAAAGGAAGTATTACATAAAGAGGTGGTAATAATGGTATAGCTAATTTATCTTTAATTCTTTCAAGTAATATTAGAATTCTTTCAATGCCCATTCCGGCGCCTATAGAAGGTTGATCTTCTTTTGCTCCTATTTCTTTGACCAGTTTATCATATCTCCCGCCACCACAAAAGGCACTTTGTGCTCCTAGATCTTGTGAGACAAATTCAAAAACCGTTTTTTGATAGTAATCAAGACCTCTAACTAAATTGGGTTCGTGAGTATAGGATACTGATAAGTATTCTAAATTATTTTTTATTTCAGTCCATTCGATTTGACAAGGTTGGCACAAATGATCTGTTATTCTTGGAGCTTCTTTATATATAATTTTACAACTTTCATTTTTACAATCAAATATTCGCAATATATTAGATTCTTTACGAATTTTACAAGTGGAACAAATTTTTTCAAAATAATTTTCTAAAAAATCTTTAAAGATCTCTTTAAACTTAACTCTATCTTCAGGGCATCCTAAAAAATTTATTAATAAAGCATAGTTATCTATACTTAAAGTATCGAAGAAAAATCTTTCAAGCATCTTTATTAATTGTACATCTTGATTAATTGACTTTGATCCTATAATCTCCATGTTAATTTGATTAAACTGTCGATATCTACCTTTTTGAGGTCTTTCATGTCTAAACATCGGTCCACAAGAATAGACTTTCCATGGTGTGCTATTGATATTATTTTCAACAAATGCTCTAACTGTTGAAGCTGTACCCTCTGGTCTTAGACAAATCATTTCTTGATCACTTTCAGACTTTATTATATACATCTCTTTAGAGACTATGTCGGTTTCTTGACCTAAAGATCTCTTATAAAGATCAAGAGGTTCCAATATAGGTGTAGAGATTTCAGTAAAGTTATAAGTAGATAAATGTTTTTTTACTTGATCTATGAGAAAATTAAATAGACTCAAATCTAGAAAGTCTTTAGTTCCCTTGATTTTATTAAACATAGAAATATGTCCTAATTTGAATAATTATAATTAATTTTAATATATTATTAAATTTAATATATTTTTTTATATCAGTCGACCGTTTTATCAAAAACAACAAATTATTGTTTTTATTTACGTAAAAGAAGTAAAATTATTATTACAAATAGAAAGTTTTTAATTTTTTTTATTTGAATAATTAAATGTGTAAGGTGTTGAAATATGCCGGGCAAAATCTTGGTCAAATCCATGATCGATACTATGTTGAAATAATTGACTTCTATAATACAAAGATGCTAGAAAAGAACAAAGTAATATTTATCGTATCATTCATAAAAGGAGTACTTATGAAAAAATTTGCCAAGATTGCCGGTGTTATAGCCAGTTTTATGGTTCCGCTACAGGCAAACGTTAGAGGACAGACGTTTAGTCATACATTTTTTACAGCAAGACCTAATTTCCAAAAAGGGTCTCCAGAGCGTCAATCTTTTTTTAGAAATGATTTGATGGAAACTTGTTGTACAGGTTGGAGAGGAGCGTTTCAAATTGTAGTTTATGGAGGAAAAACTACTAAACGTGGATCTGAAAAATTAACAAGATATTTCTTGCCTTCAGAGTGTAATGATTGTTGCCTCAATTTCCAGGAATATAAAGAAGCATTTGAAGATTCATTAACACCAGGCTCAACCAATTATGGATCGTCTGCTGATTATAATCCTTTAAAGAATGTAGAAGCTCGTAACTTTAATATTGTTACAAATAATGGAGTTTCAACTAATTTAGATAATGGCTCTTTTGCAAGTAGAGTTTGTTTTTCAGCTCATCAATCTAAACTTGGTATCGGTTTGGATTATAAACAACAGTTAACTCTTAAAAAAGACGGAACTACAGGATTTTGGTTTGAAGCAGCTATGCCAGTTGAAAGAGTTAGAAATACTATACATTTAAGAGAAACTATAACTAATAATGGCGGTGGTGCTTATAATGGAGAGCTAGGTCTTAATAATTTACCTCATGTAAACTCTGTAAGAGCAGCGTTTATGCAACAAGATTTACTTCCAAGAAGAGAAAGATGGGGATTGTCAGACGTTGAACTATTTATTGGTTATAATACATATGTAACAGAATGGGCTAGTACTACTTCCTATCTAGGAATAGCTCTTCCTGCTGGAAATCATGTATTAGGACGTCATCTATTTGAAGCTATGGTTGGTAGTAATAGAAGCTTAGGATTATTATTTGGTAATGAAACAAATTTTAATATTTATAGAAGAAATTGCTGGGAAATAGATTGGATCTTAGAGTGGAATGGTCGTTATTTACTTGAAAGTCATCAAGTTCGTGCTTTTGATCTTATCGGTAAACCATGGAGTAGATTCTTAGAAACTTATAATGGAACGGTTGAAGCTAATAGTGCTTTTGCCAATGCTAATTTTAGTTCTGGAACATTTGGTTATAACTCTTTAAGACATTGTATTAAAGTTGATCCTGCTTTTCAGGGTATTTTAAACCAAGCATTTCAGTTTAATAAAACTTCTGGTTGTTGGAATTTTATAAGTGAATTAGGTTACAACTTATTTATGCGACAAGCAGAGCATATACATTTACCGGAATGTAATCCTGTAAGAGGTGTTTATTTAAAGGGCATTAATGGAGCTGGAACTGCAACAACAGCAAGAACAATTAAAGCTAATTATAAAGATAGTGTTGTACAGTTTGATGATCCAAATTATACCAGATTACAACTTTCAGCTTGTGATTTAGATTTAGAATCAGCATCTCATCCTGCAGTACTTTCTAATACTATTTATGCTTCTGTAGGAATTAGAAGAAATAAGACATGTCCAGCTTTTTTTGCTTTAGGAACATCTTATGAATTCCAAACTGGAGAAATTAATACTGCTCTTGAAAGATGGCTTGTATGGACCAAAATTGGTATAACTTTCTAAAGGAGGTATGAATGAAAAATAAATTAATAATTTTTGGATTTTTGACCCTGTTTATAGCAGGGCCCGAGATCTATGCTATGAGGAATGTAATAACGCCTCGAAGCATAAGGGATCAGTATATTGTACCTTATTCAAGGTCAAAAACTCCGCAAAATAGACAGAATTTGATCGATGCTTACGATCGATATATGGCTCAAAATCCGCCTAAAGTTAGCATTAAGAATGTTGATGATGCTATTAAAAATTTAACGGGCCAAAGTATCGATCAATTAAGAGCACAAGCAGCTACTGCACCGGTAACGCCGCCTGTTCAACCGCAACAACCAGTAACGCCGCCAACACAACCGGTAGTTCCGCCAGTCAAGCCGCAACAACCTATTACACCGCCAACACAGCCGGTAATTCCTCCGGTTAAACCTGTGCAACCGCAGAAACCTGTGACGCCGCCTACTCAGCCAGTTAGGCCTGTACAACCACCGGTAGTTCCGCCAGTCAAGCCACAACAACCTATTACCCCGCCAACACAGCCGGTAATTCCTCCGGTTAAACCTGTACAACCACAACAGCCGGTTACACCACCTAGTCAGCCAGTTAGACCTGTACAACCACCTGTAGTTCCGCCAGTACGTCCTCAACCACCGGTTGTGCCGCCACAACAGCCATCACAGCCAGTTTTGCCTAAAGGTAATCCGGCAAGAGTTCAGCAGGAATTAAATATTGTTAAACAGTTGAATCAAGCAGCTTCAGCGAGTGCTAATAAGATTAATTCATTAATTAATAAGCCTGTAGGAGCGACTTTAGTTGATCTTGAAAAAGATAAAAGAGATTTAGATACGGCTGTTCATGAGTTTGATAGTAATTATGTTCAAGCTTTAACTAGATTATTAAATCTTAAAGTTGATAATGATTTTATTGAACTTCCAGCGGGGCCTTTAAAATCAGAAGTAAATAATTATAATTTGATTAATGCACCTAATGTTCAAGCGAGATATGGTCAAATTCAAGCAGCTCAACAAAATATTGAGAAAAATTTTAATGATCGTCTTGTTGCTATAAGAAATAGAGCTAGAACATTAGAAAATGAATTGACTCAATTTAGAGCTCAGTTTGGTACTAATTTATCAGCTAGAAGTATTAATGAATTAAATGCTTTGAAGGTTCAATTATCTCATAAGTGGGTTGCTGTAAATGATATATATGCTAAAGTTCTGCCTGATTTAAATGATCTTAAAACAGATGCTGCTGTTCTATTAAATCCAGGCTCTTTGCAAAATCAAATTAATGCATTTAATATAAATAACATTGATAGTGAAAATACGGCATTTGGTGCTGAAATTACTAAAATCGATGCAGAGCTAGCCTCAAGAGGTAGAAAACAACAAGAAGATGCTCAAAAATTAGCTCAAAGAAATCAGGTTATTAATGAGTTAAATAATTTCATTAATACTAAGTTGAATGTACAAGTTAATGATATTAAAAATTTTGTAACTACTATTCTTAATACATTTAACATTAATAATGTAGACAGTTTAGCAGCGCAGCTTTTGGTCTTTGATGGAGAATATCAGGATTTAAATCATGAAAGACAAGCAATTATAAATACAAATAATGCCGTAATTAGTGATGCTGATAATGCTGCTCATTTAGTACCTGTAATTAATCAAATTGATCATGGTTTTGCTCAAATTGATGGTTATATGAATCAAATGAGAGCCAAGTTAACTCAATTAGAACAACAAAGAGATGCTGAGATACAAAGAATTAAGAACGAGGCTAATGGTCTACTTGCTCAACTTAATGCTTTAGCAACAGAATCTAATGCATTGAGAGGACAACTTGCTACTTATGATGCGGCTAGACAAGCAGAGTTAGTAGCTAAATTAGTAAGCGCTCAAACCAAACATATAAATCTAGATAATCAATTTGCTGCTATAATATCTAATCCTCTTCTTGATGCGCCTACTCGTCAGGACTTTGAAAATCGATATGATCAACGTAGAAGAGAATTATCTGATGATCTTGCAAATATTGAACAAAGAGTAGATGAATTAAGAGCAGGTGCTGGAGCACCTCCACCGGCGACTCCTCCTCCAGCAGCAGGACCAACTAATGTTAATGTAGATTTTACAAAGAATAATGAAACATTAGCTTTTGATGTTGGTGGTAGACATTATGAAGCGAAGCGTAATCCTACTAGAAATGATGCGATATATCAACATAATCAAGAAGTAGCAAGAGTAATAGAATCTCTGAATGATGCAGAGTTAAATCAGTTGATTCAAGATGTAGTAGGTAAATTACATGGCAAATCTGATGAGGAATTAGCGGATTTTGCTATGTCGTTGCAACAGTCCTATTTCTATGCTGAAGATGAAGATAATGATGATATGAAAAAGAATATAAGGAAGATTGCTGCTGCTATATTTAACTTATTTAATGATAAAACAAGTATAGATTATGCGGCTCGTATAGATTTTGAAATTTTATAGGAATTTATTATGAAGAAAATATTTTTATTTATAATTTTTTTAAACTTTTTTACATTTAGGTGTTCTGAAGCTGCGATAGAGGCTAAGCATTGGACTAGTATAGTACGTTATATTATATCTAACGCTGAGAATAATAATAGGAATGAATTTGAGTTAGCAAAACAGGCTTTTTTAAATATCAGGGAGGATGGTCCTGCTGAAGATGTAGCTAGGCTTATCAGTAGAAAATGGAAAACTAATTTTCCTGAAGCAGATGCAAAGACTTTAAAGAGTTTAAAAAGATATCCAAATATGACAGCAGCGGATGTAAAGGCAGCAGGAGAAAAGCTATTTAGGGATCATGAAGGCTTTATTAATGGGGCTGGAGAAGGTCAACTTAATATGAATTGCCGTATTCCATAACTATTGATATACTTCTAAAATTGATACCCGGTGAAAGCCGGGTATTTTTATTTTCAAAGCATTTTAATTTCATAGAGTATTCTCGATTATCATTTATTTCAAATTGACAATAATTGACATTAAATTATAATTATTATGTAAACATATTTTTACATATGATCAATAATTATAAATATAATATGAGGATAAATATGAAAAGTAAATTGATTTTAGTTCTTACAAGTATTTTGACTATGAATTTGATATCGATGCAAGCAGAAGAGTCTGTTCATGACTTTAACTCTTTGCCATCAGAAGTAAAGTTACTAATTTTTGAATATGTAGCTGGAAGATATGATATAAATCAAGTAAATACAGCAATAAATACTTTGTCAAAAGTTAATAAAGAATTGAGAGGATTAACTCTTGAGGATGAAAAAGCCTATCTAATTAATAGTATAAAAAATAACTTTGTCAAAAAAGCAACTAATGTTAATGTAGATTTTACAAAGAATAAAGAAACATTAGCTTTTGATGTTGGTGGTAGACATTATGAAGCGAAAAATAATGCTAGTACAGCTAATGCCATATATCAACACAATCAAGAAGTAGCAAGAGTAATAGAATCTCTGAATGAGGCAGAGTTAAATCAGTTGATTCAAAATGTAGTATGTAAATTACATGGCAAATCTGATGAAGAATTGGCAGATTTTGCTATGTCGTTGGTACAATCTTATGAGTATGCCGAAGATGAAGATAATGATATTATGAAGGATAAAATAAGAAGAGTTGCTGCTGCAATATTTAACTTATTCTCTACTAAAAGAGGTATAATTTATTCTAGAAAAAATTTCTTTGAGCTTTAATAAGGATATAAAAAATGAAAAAAATGATATTATTTATAATTATTTTGATTAATACTATGAGTATTAATGCTATTTTAGAAGATCCTCATTGGATTGATATAGTTAATTATATTACAGAAAATAGCGAAAAGAATAATAGAAATGAGTTTGAAGCAGCAAAGCAAGCATTTTTAAATATAAAAGATGATGGTAATGCTGACGATGCTGTTAGACTTATAAGTAGAAAATGGAAAGCTAATTTTCCTGAAGCAGATGCAAATGCTTTAACTGCTTTAAAAAGATATCCAAATATGACAGCAGCGGATGTAAAGGCAGCGGGAGAAAAGCTATTTAAAGATCACGAAGGCTTTATTAATGGTGCTGGAGAAGGTCGACTTAATATGAATTGTCGTATTGCATAACTATTGATACACTTCTAAAATTAATACCTGGTGAAAGCCGGGTATTTTTATTTCTACTTTTAAGTTTATCGACAAATTTTGACAAAACTGAAAAGTATTGTATAATTATTATTAATAATTATTTATTTGAAATAAATTAATGAATGAGATTGAAATGAAGAAAAAGTTAATTTTATGGATGAGCTTATTATTTATAGGCAAATTAATGTCTATGCATGCCGAAATAGGTGAATCTAATTGGGATTTATTACCTAGAGAAATTAAACTATTGGTTTTTGAGTATGTAGCAGGTAGATATGATTTAGATCAAATTAATAAGGCAATAAATACTTTGTCTAAAGTTAATAAAGAAATGAGACATTTAACTTTAGATCCTAAATCATATCTTATTAAGACTATAAGAGCAAATTTTTGTAAAAAAGTTACTGATCTTAGTCTTAATTTTAATAAAGAAAATGAATCTTTATCTTTTATAGTAGACCAGAAATCTTATATAGCTCAATTTAATTTTCAAAATTCTGCTGATGTGCGCCAAAAAAATATAGAAGTTGCTCAAGTGATAGGAATAATCAATCAACACGATCTTAATATTTTTATTAAAGATTTAGTATTAAAGTTAAGAGATAAAACTGACGAAGAACTGTTGCCCATAGCTATGACTTTGGCTCAATCTTACATATATTCTCAAATGAATCATAATAATATGAGTGTTCAAAATATAAGGTCTATTGCT
The DNA here is from genome assembly GCF_000513475.1 of Candidatus Babela massiliensis. Classification (GTDB taxonomy): domain Bacteria; phylum Babelota; class Babeliae; order Babelales; family Babelaceae; genus Babela; species Babela massiliensis. Next base: position 585,017 of record NC_023003.1, on the reverse strand, counting down.
CAAGCTATATTTGATCTATTTAAATGTAAAGAAAGTCTAAATTATAAAAATAAAGTTACTTTTGGTTTAATTTAACTTAATTAAAATTAATAAATGGAGTTAGAATGAAAAATAAATTATCGATACTGTTATTATGTTTATTAACAGGTAATTTAGTATCAATGGAAAAAGAAGATAAAACAAATCAAGAAAAAGTAACGAAATCTGAAGAAAATTATTTTAATTTATTACCGACTGAGCTGAAGACACTTGTTTTTCATTATGTTATTGGTGATTTAAAAACTGAGGATTTTGTAAAAGCCTTTGAAGAGGCCAAAAAAGAGATTAATAATTTGTCTACAATTAATAGTGAATTTAGAGATTTAACTAAATTAGTTGAAAGTAAAGAAAAAAGTTCTTATTTAGGTAATATATTTAGAAAACAAGTAAAAGAAAGCGGAATTAAGTCAGTTTCTATAGGCTTTGCAAAAGGAGAAATGTTTATATCATTTTACTTTAATGGTAAACCTTATAAAATACATGATATATCTCAAAACGATCCTAGCATAGTTATAGGAGAAAAATGTTTTGGTGATTTTAGTATTATCAGCGACTTTTCTGATAATGATATTAAGACATTAGTCTCAGGTATTAAAAAGGAAATTATAAGAAACCCCAATCAAATTAAATCAAAAGATATTGTAAATATGCTTAATAATACTTATCAATGTTATAAATCAAGAAAATCAGAAAAATTTTTGAGTGATATTGAGACTATTGCTAAAGGTTTAGATATTAACTTGAAAAAAGATTAATTACGTTTAGCCTATAATGCTTGTTGGTTTGTAATTAGATGCTCGGACAATTCCGAGCATCTTTTATTTAAAATTATTTAAAAATCGTTTATGTTATATTTAAGCAGGTACTAGAGATATATAATTTAGGTTATTTAAATATATGAAGAATAAGTTGGTTATATTTTTTTCAAGTGTCTGGATTTTTAATCTAAATCCAATGCATAAGGATAATTCTATAGATCAATTTAACGAGGTTAATTTTGATCATTTGCCTCGTGAGGTAAAATTGCATATTTTTCAATATATTACAGGTCGTTATAACCTAGATCAAATTGACAGTGCAATAAATATTTTATCAAGAGTTAATAGAGAATTTAGGAGTTTAACTATTCAGGATCCTGAATTGTATTTAATTAATAGGATAAAAAAAGATTTAATTAAATGTAATTATAATTGTGGATTACTTTTTACATCGCATCAAAAGCAAAAGGAACATGAAATTATTCATTATAAAATTAATATTTTTATGATAATTGTAATGGTTGTTGTTATGACTTTATAGTAAAAAGGCCCATATAAATTATGGGCCTTTTTGAAGTTATTTCATATTACTTTAATAAACAGCACTTTTTATATTTTTTACCTGAACCGCAAGGACAATCTTCATTTCTGCCAACTTTGTTTTCAGGAGCTGCACTAATTGCGATATTTGCTTCAGGACTATCTGGCCCTAAAAGATTTAACTCTTCTAGTTCTAATTGTCGTCTTCTTTCTATTTCTTCTTCATTAAAATGCTCTACGTTGATATGGAAAGCTGTTTGAACTATTTCAGCTTTAATTTCTCTCATCATATCTTCAAACATTGCAAATGCTTCACGTTTATATTCAATAAGCGGATTCTTTTGACCCCATCCTCTTAAAGATATACCTTCTTTTAAGTGATCTAAATTAAGCATATGTTGTTTCCAAGCTTGATCTATAATTTCAAGTATTAACCACTTATTTGCTTGACCGATCATATATAGATGTTTTTCATCTTTAATTGAGCTTATTTTAGATTCATAATGTTTAACCAGAGCACTTAATAGATCTTTGTGAAGATCTTCTAAATTTCTATAGTTTTGATAGTTAAATGACTCAAATAATTTTGAATCTAACTCAGTCCTACCGGTTATATCATTGACAATTTTTTCTATAATTTCTTGATTAATCGATTGTTTTGGTGAATTGAAATCGATTATATCTTGAACCATATCTGACATCATATCTTTTACTAGATCAAATATATTATTTTCATTTTCAAGAACTTTTCTTCTTATATTATAGATTACAGTTCTTTGCTGATTATGAACGTCATCATATTCAAGTAAGTTTTTTCTAATTTCGAAATTATACTTTTCGACTTTTTCTTGAGAACGTTCTATAGTTTTTGAAATATAATTCGATTCTATAGTTTCATTTTCAGTCATACCTACACGTTCCATATTGTTCTTTATCTTATCGCCGGCAAATATTCTTATTAGGTCATCTTCTAAAGAAATATAAAAACGAGATTCGCCTGGATCTCCTTGACGACCTGAACGACCTCTAAGCTGATTATCGATTCTTCTACTTTCATGGCGTTCGGTGCCTAAAATATAAAGGCCCCCAGCTTGTTTAGATTCTTCTGTTAATTTAATATCAGTTCCACGACCTGCCATATTAGTTGCAATTGTTACTCTTCCTGGTTCTCCTGCATGAGCTACTATTTCTGCTTCACGGGCATGATTTTTAGCATTTAATACATCATGAGGTACACCTGCTGATCTTAAAATCATACTTAAAAGTTCTGAAGTTTCTACAGCTACTGTACCAATTAAGACAGGTTGACCCTTTTTGTGTCTTTCTTTTACATCTTCAACTATTGCTTTATATTTTCCATTCTTGCTTAAGAATATTAAATCAGGTTGATCTAATCTGATCATCGGTCTATTTGTAGGTATAGAAACTACATCAAGATTATATATTCTATGAAACTCTTCAGCTTCTGTTGATGCGGTTCCGGTCATGCCTGCTAATTTATTATATAATCTAAAGTAATTTTGAAGAGTTATAGATGCAAGAGTTTGAGATTCACGTTCTATTTTAACATGCTCTTTAGCCTCTATTGCTTGATGTAATCCGTCACTATAACGGCGACCTGGTAATATACGACCAGTAAATTCATCAACAATTAGAACTTCATTATCTCTTACAACATATTGTACATCTTTTTTGAATAAAGTGTGTGCTCTAAGAGCTTGATTAACGTGATGTAAAAGTTTTAAATTTTCAAGATCATACAGATTATTGATATGGAAATAAGATTCTATTTTATCGTTACCTGCTTCATTTAGTTGTACGTTTCTCTGTTTTTCGTCTATTTCATAGTCACTAGTGCTTAAAGTTAATATAGCTTTATCTGCTTGCATATAAAGTTGACTACTTTCATCAGAGGCTCCTGAAATGATTAAGGGAGTTCGAGCTTCATCTATTAATATCGAATCTACTTCATCAACAATTGCATAATTAAGTTCTCTTTGAACGTAGTCTTCTAATCTAAACTTCATATTATCTCTAAGATAATCAAAACCTAGCTCATTATTAGTTGCATAAATTATATCTGACTTGTAAATTCTTTTACGCTCTGTATCGCTAAGAGAATTCTGTATAACTCCAACAGATAGACCTAAGTAATTAAATATTAAGCTCATCCATTCAGCATCACGTCGAGCTAAATAATCGTTAACGGTTACTAAATGTGTACCTTTTCCTGTTAGTGCATTTAAATAAAGTGGTAATGTTGCTGTTAAAGTTTTACCTTCACCAGTTTTCATTTCAGAAATTTTGCCTTGATGTAATACTATTCCACCAATTAGCTGTACATCGTAATGTCTCTGATTTAATTTCCTAAAAGCAGCTTCTCTTACTACCGCATAAGCTTCTGGCAATATATCATCAAGAGTGCGACCTTGACTTAATTGTTCTTTAAAGTATTTTGTCTTATTTGCAAGCTCTTCATCTGATAAGCTTTGTATGTTTGGTTCAAAAGAATTAATTTGGTTAACTATAGGGTATAGTTTTCTCAATTCTCTTTGGTTACTTGTGCCAAATAATTTTGCAAGTAAATTTGTTATCATTATCTATCCCTCAATCTAATATTAGCCAAAACATAGATGGTAAAAATTTTTCAAATAAATTTTTTTAACTTAAATATTTTTAATCTAGTATTCTAAAACAATTTTGTAAACAAAATATGAAATTTAAATTTATTTATAAATATAATCTAAAATTTTTATTAATAATACTATAATCTAAGTTATTAATAAAGTGCTAATCTGGATTGTCAAAATGAATTATAATAATTTAGTATCTTGGTTAAGACCTAAATCTATCTATTAATGTTGTAGATAAATGAACACTTTACTTCATAATTTGGAAATTTGAGTTTAAACTTTTGAGTTGCCTGATCATAATCAGCAATTGTTAAATAACCTGTTTGAAATAGTAGTGGCACAAGAGGAATATTATCTATGTCAAAGTTCCCTAATGTTTCTTGAGATCCTTCTTCTTGATCGATATTTTCAATTGAGTAATATTGCTTTGACATTAAATGTATTAAAAAAGTTGGTGTTCCTGATTCAAACCAATAATTTATAAATTATTTATCATTTGAATAGCTTATAAATATATTTAGTTTTATCAACGTATAGATAATCTCCCTGAACCATATCTTTAAAGTTACTTATATAAATAGATAGATCTTTGATTTTCATTTTATTAATATTAATTTATTTCATATGCTTTATTTTAATTCTAAATACTTTTAACTTAGAAGTCGATATTTGTTAATTTTATATATAAAATTAGCTTAAAATATGTTATATTATTAATAAAATAATTATTTTTAATGAATGGATATTAAATATGAAATGTCTTCTATTGCTTGTATTTGCAATTTCTATTGGTTACTTGGTGTTAAATAGTACTAATTTTTTCAATGGTAAAAAGTTTGAAGAAACGATCCATCAACAACATCCTTTTAAAGATGGTCTAATTAAAATAGATAATAATGTTGGAGCTATATCTATAGAAGGATCAACTACTGATAAAATAGAAATAAATATAGTTAAAAAGGCTAAATCTAGAGAACTTCTTAAGGAGATTAAATTACATATGGCAGTGAAAGCTAATAAAGTTCATATTAAAGCTGATACAAAAAATAATGATACAGAAGTAAGTATTGAAATTAAAGTCCCTAAAGATACTAAGTTAGAAAAAATTTATACAAATGTAGGTTCTATTAAGTTAAGCGATATCTCTCAAGAGGTAAATTGTCAAACTAATTGTGGTGCTATAGAACTTAATAATATATCTGGTAATATAACAGCTATAACTAATACAGGAGCGATAGATATAAATAATTCAACTAAGAGTGTTAAAGCGTCTACAAATGTTGGAGCTATATACTTAAATCAAAAGTTATTAGATAACTTAACTATAGAATTATCTACTAATACTGGAAAAATAACTTTATTATTACCAACAAATGTAAATGCTGAAGTTAATGCTCAATTGACTACAGGATCTATTTGTTCAAGTTTTAATGAAATTAAAATTGTTAAAACTTTTCCATATATTTCAAGTCAAGCTCATGGTGTTATAGGGTTAGGAGAGAGTAAAATTAGTTTAAAAAGTAATGTAGGACAAATAGTTATTAAATCTAATTAAGAGGATTTGGGGTAAAAAATATTTGGCTTTTATATTGATCTTTTTCGATCGACATAAATATCTTTATCAAGTTGTTTATTTCATGGCATTTTAGATATATTTTGCGTATATGAACATTTTTTATCATACTAACTGGCGGTTCTACAGGTCCTAACATTATGGTTTTTAGATTATTTTTTAAAATATAATTACTTATATCTTGAGAAATTAAATCGATTTCATTTTCTATTAATTCAGCATCTTTATTTTTAATCTCAATTTCGGCAAACCTTATGTAAGGTGGATATCTTAGTAAAGCTCTATTTTTTATTTCATATTCATAGAAATTTCTATATTCAGTTTCATTTATGTAATTATATATCTTATGTTCTAACATAGTTTGTATAATCACTAAACTATCTTTTGATTGTCTGCCTGCTCTACCGGAGACTTGAATAAGTTGTTGTAAAGTAACTTCAGCTGCATTATAAAATGGTAGCCCTAAATTTATATCTGCCCATAGTAATCCTACTAATGTGACGTTTTTAAAATTATAACCTTTAGTAATAGTTTGAGTTCCTACTAATATATCTATTTCGTTTGCATTAAATTTTTGCATTATTTGTTGCCAATTTTTTTTGTTAACTGTTGAATCTAAATCAGCACGAGCAATTTTTGCTGTAGGAAATAATTTTTCTAATATAGTTACTATTTGCTGAGTGCCTATACCCTTTTTGATTAATGAATCCTCTTTTTTGTTGCATTTAATACACGATTTAGGTTCTTCTATAAAATAAGTACAGTAATGACATATTAATAAGTTTTGTATGTTTTTATTGATTTTATCTTTTTTATTATGAACTGTTAAACTTACAGAACAATTTATGCAAGTAGGTATATTTGAGCATTCTTTACATTGTATAAAAAAGCTATAACCTCTTCTATTTATAAAAATTATAATTTGCTCTTTTTTCTCTAAACGAATAGCTATTTCTTTTTCCAACTCTTTTGTTATCCAAAAGTTCTTTCTATTTTTATTTTCATTTAACTTAACAAGTTGAATTTTAGGAAAGTTTCCTGCAAAACGCTCTTTTAATTCAAATATTTCCCAACCAAATTTTTCAGCATTATATAAAGAAGTTATACTGGGTGTTGCTGAACCCATTACAATAGGAATATTATATATTTTAGCTCTTAGTAAGCTTGCTTCTTTTACATTTATTTTTGGATGTTTTTGTGATTGAAAGTTGGTATCATGTTCTTCATCAACTATAATTAAACCTAGGTTGTTTATTGGTAATAATATAGGTAAATGTACTCCAATAATTATAAGATTTTTGTTTTGATTAAGATCGTGCCATAATAATCTTTTTTCTTTAATGCTGGTTGCTGAATGAAAACCATAAATAATAAAATTTTCAGGTAACTGTAATTTCAGTAGATTATAAAATTCTATAGCCAAGGAAACTTCAGGTAGCAATAGCAATACGCTTTTATTTTGTTCTATTGCACTGATAATAAGTTGCTTATAGATTTCAGTTTTACCCGATCCTGTTACTCCATAAATTAAACTTGGATAGTATTTGTTATTTACTATATTTGGTTCGATTTTATTGAATATATATTGTTGTTCTTTAGTTAATTTAATAGAGTCTATTTTAGTTAATTTATTATTAAGTTCTATAGATTCTTTTAGCTCTTTTTCTTTTAAAAATTGATATATTCTCTTAAAAAAATAAATATAATTAATTGCATAATAAGAACTAAGCTGTTTAACAAAACTATTATAAAGTCTATCCTTAGGAATAATTTCTATAGAATGTGCTTCTTTTATAGAAAAATTTATTGTACTACTTATTTTATATGTTATATCTTCTATATAGGCAATTTCAGTCTGATTTTTAAGTGGTACTTTTACAAATGAGCCTATTAAATTATTGATATCCCAACTTTCCGGTACTTTATAAGTAAGAGTGGGTAATGCTCGATTTAAAAGCTTGACTTGAATGTACATAAATTAACTTTATTTAATAATTATTAATAAGAATAATAATACTTTATAAAATGCAAAATTTCCAATGCTTGATAATGATAAGATACTTAATTTAAAAATAAATTTTATTTAATGATTATAAATATAATTAATAGCGATATAGTTTAAAGTGTAAAAATAAAAATATTTTTTTGCAGATATCAATATTGATTTTGTTAAAAAATTTAATATATAATTTAGTTATATAAAACGTTTTTAAAATGGAGCTTGTTATGAGAGGTTATAAATTTATTTTACTTACTATGATTCAGTTTTTATCTTTGCAACTGTGGTCTAAAGATGTTAAAGATTTGAATAGTTTAGATGAAATAAAAGAAAATGCAAAAGAAATTAGATCAAATATTGAAGGTGCTAAAAAAGAATTAGCAGATATTGATAAAGAAATAGATAAAGCTAATAAAGATTTTAATAGTTTAACTTTTGAAGAGCAAAAGTTACAAAAAGAAGAGCATGAAACTAAAATTATGGCTCTTGAGTTGGCAAAGAAAATAGGATTAGTATTTTTAGATCTGTCTGAAAATACTGCTAATAATATTTTAAAAGAATAAAAATTAAACAATTAACATAAAAGCCCAGATTAAATCTGGGCTTTTATTTTTAAATTTAAGAATGATGTACTTTTATTTTTGAGTAATTTTTTGGTGATAATTTAATTATTAAAGTATCATCTTTGACTGAAGCGTGTGCTGTTGATAGATCTACAGTTAAAGGTAATGAATATACATTGCTTGAACCATAACTATACTGATAAGCATAAAAAGATGAAGTGTTATTATTGTCATCTTTTTGTTCTTGATTTTCGTAGTTAGATTCTTCTTTATGTTCTTTTACTTCTAATTTACGAACCAATTTAATAGATTTGTCTGTTATATAAAATTCTATTTTGCCGTGATTGCTTTCAAGAATTCCTTTTAATATATTATCTTGTAAAACGATATCTTCTACAGTTTTTTTATTTATATTTTTTAATGATATCTTTATCTCTACGTTTCCGTTAGATTCTTTTGTTATCTCTGGTTTTATTTCTTCAAGAATTTGTTGAGATTCTTTTAATTTATTTTTTTGCTCTTTATCTATCTGATTATCTGGTCTTCCAAAATTATTTGAAAAATAGCTTTCCATTTGATTTAAATCTTGAGATAAACGTTCATTTATATAGTGAAGTTCATCAAAGAAGCTGCTATCAAAGTGGTTAGAGAACCAGTATCTCTTTGCTTGAAGATTTAATCCGCAGCTAGTGAGTAACATTAAAGAAAAACCATTAAACATTTTTTTATAATTTATTCTCATGGTATCTCCTATAGATTAAAACACAATAATATTAAGTATTATTATTCTTATTATACATTTTTTTATTTTAATGTGCAATATGTGGTCTGACCTATAATAAAGATTAATAATTAAGTTATTAATAGTTAATTTTATGTTATTATGTTATAAATAAATATATAATCAAATCTTTATAATTTAAAAAATAACATGAAAAATACAACTGAAAATATAGTTTATGGAATTCATCCGATATTGGAGCTTTTAAAAGCTAAAAAGCGCAAATTATATTCCATTTATACAACTAAGCCAGAGCCTAAAGCATTTGCAGCTATTCAACGACTTTTACCTGATTATGTTAAAATTAATTATGTTGATAAAAATATGCTTTCCAAAATGGCTGAAACAACTGATCATCAATCGGTTGTTGCAAAAGTAGCTCCTTTTGCTTTTAGAGGTAAATTTTTTGATCCTAAGAGAAGTAAATTTTTAATTATGCTTGATGGTATTCAAGATCCTAGAAATCTTGGAGCGATATTACGTTCTAGTTACTGTACTTCCGTTGACGGGGTAATTTTGATAGTTAAAAATGGAGCTCCGCTTAATTCCGTTGCTTTAAAATCGTCAGCAGGTCTTGCAGAACATTTAGAAATATATAGAGCTCCCAGTGTAGAAGCAGCTGTTCAAGAATTAAGAAAAGCTAACTATAATATTTATCTCTCAACTTTTGATGGAGAAAATGCTCTTGACGCTAATTATACTGAGCCTTTATGTTTAGTAATTGGCAGTGAAGGAACAGGAATTTCTAAAAATATATTAAATTTTGGTAAGCGCATTACATTGCCTCAAAAAACTAGCGATATCTCTTATAATGCATCAGTGGCAACAGGTATATTGTTATTTATTATTGCAAACCAGAATAAGCGACTTTAATATTATTAACATTTGCTTTAATTTTCTCTAAGGATTTGCAAAATTTATATTTTTATAGTTTATTTTTTTAACTATAAGCTAAATTAAGCAAATATTAAGAAAGGCTTTTGAAGCATGTTAAAAAAAATTTATCTCAAGACAGTTATATTTTTGTATAACTGTCTTATAGTACATAATGTTTTATGCTTATTTGTCCCAGATCTGAATTATTCCAGAACCATTTATAAAGAATTAAGCTTGCCTTATTACGTACAATTTACTCCACATCAAGATCAAGCAGGACAATATTCTTTTTGGGTTTCAAATAATCCTTATGGTTCTCCTTGTTCTTGTTCTAAAGGATATATTGCAAAATTTAAGTATGATCCTGATAGCTTTGGATTCTCTTTTAAAGAAAAAATTAAAGCCCCTAATGTCTTAGGTTTAGCTCCATTGCCTTATTATGATTATGTTTATGCTGGTAATAAATCTTTTCCGGCTATTTCCAAAAATGGCAAGTTTTTAGTAGAAGCAACAGTTGATTGTCAGTATATACTTTATAACTATTGTCTATTCTTTTGTGATAGTGCTTGTTATTTTAAAAATAAAGAACTCAATTACTATAGTTTAACTTATAAACCAAGTAACGTAAGATTTAGTCCTTTTAAATTTAAAAATAATGGCATTAAATACCAGTTATTGGCAGTTCCAGTTTCTTTTCCAAGTAACACGGGGCAGGTCTTGATCTTTCGATATCCTATAAGTGGACCAAATATACATCAGATTTTGTCCCCTATTATTACTTTAACTGATGGTATAAGCATGCCCGTTGATGCTGAATTTTCTTGCTTTGCTTCATCTGATGGTTCTTATTTGCTTGTGGTGACCAATGCTAATTCTGGATGTACTTCAGTTTATAAAGTCAATATTAGTAATCCATCTAATATCTCTATAAATTATTATTGCTCTATTAATATAGGAAAAACTCAGCAATATTTTTCTGCTTTATCAAATAAAAGATACTTGGCTCTAGATTTAGTTGAGATGTCTGGATGCAACTTATATGCCTATTACATAGATCAATATTTTGATATTACTCCTTTAAATGATGGTTGTCCTTATAAAACAGACATGTTTCCTAAAGTTCTTTCTTGGTCGCCTGATGGACGGGCTTTAGTTGTTCCTAATTATATAAGTAATAATTTAACTATATATCGTGCAAACACATGTGATTTAAAAGTAGAGCTATGCCCTAAAAATGTTGTTCAATATGCTGGCTGTGATACGGTATTAACTGCAAAGGTTTATAATGGAGTTCCTCCATATACTTTCTACTTTTCTAATGGAGTTGTTATAGATCAAGAATCAGATACATGTTCTATTACTGTTTCACCATTAACTACTACCATATATAATGTAACTGTGGTTGATGCTAATAACTGTATAACCGGTAAAGCAAATCCAGTAACTGTACAAGTAGCAAGACCTGTAATACAAAAGATAGTTCCAGATTGTTCAAAAGGCACAAAAATTTTTGGGCAAATTTTAGATCCTCAAGGAGAGGCAGTTGTTAGTAGTAAGATGAATATATTTATCAATAATAAAATTATAACAAACGTTAAATCTAATATGTTAGGATATTTTACCCTATATATTTCAACTGAAGAATTGGTATTAAATAAATAAGTAAAAATAAATTTTTATTGAGCAGGGGGTTTGAGCCTATGAAAAAAAAGTTAATTGATGATAATATTTTAGTTGCTTTAGATATTGGAACTACTAAAATATGTGTTTTAGTTGCTCAAAAAAATCAAGATAATAATCTTGATATAATAGGAGTTGGTCATGTTCCTTCATTAGGACTTTCAAGAGGTGTTATAGTTGATATTAGCCAAGCAGTAGAATCTATTAAATTAGCTATCAAAGAAGCTGAATTAATGAGTGGAGCAAAAATTAAAGCAGCTAATGTTGGAATATCGGGTGCTCATATACAGTCAATAAATTCTAGTGGGACAACGCTTATTAGAAAAAATAGAGTAACATCTCAAGATATTAATAATGCTCTTAATTGTGCAAAAACTATAGTTATTCCTGATGGACAACAAATTTTACATATTTTACCTCAGTATTTTATAATAGATTCTGATCAAAAGGTTTCAGATCCTATGGGTATGTTTGGCATAAAATTAGAAGTTAAGACCCATATAATAACTGGATCTATTGGGTCTGTACAAAATATTATCAAATGTTGTGAATTAGCGGGCATTAGAGTTTTAGATATAGTATTAGAACAACTTGCCTCTGCTCAAGCTGTACTTTCACAAGATGAACAATTTTTAGGGGCAGGAGTACTTGATATTGGTGGAGGAACTTCTGATTTTGCTATATATCAGAATAAAGCGGTAAAATATACAAAAGTACTTTCAATAGCTGGTAATCATATTACAAAAGATATAGCTCTATGTTTAAGAACTACTATAAAAGATGCAGAACGTATAAAATGTAGTTTTGGAAGTTCTATTCTCAATGAAGATCAAATTCAAACGTGTCAAGTGGAATTAGCGCAAGGTAATGCTGTAAAATCTATTTCATCTTTGGAGTTAACCACTATCATAGAGCCACGTGTTAAAGAATTGCTATTAATGTTACATCATGAAATTTACTCACAACGCTTAAAACATTTAATGCCTGCAGGTCTTGTTTTAACAGGCGGGGGATCTCTACTCAAGAATTTTAAAGAAACTGCAAAGGAAATTTTAGATATGCCGGTTAGACTTGGATATCCTAGTGTAAGTAATAAATCTAAAGAGATGCTTAATAGTCCTATATATGCAACAGGTTATGGGTTATTACTTGACATGTTGAAGAAAAAAGAGGAAGACTCTATAAATCATTTAAGTTCTCCATGGGTAAATCGTATTTTTTCACGAATGAAATCATGGGTTACAGATCTTTTTTAATAAAATAATTAATCAGGAGATAAAGATGATAGAATTCGATTTAGAAGATGTAAAGCAAAAGATTGCGCCTCAATCACGTATTAAAGTTCTAGGAATTGGCGGAGGTGGAGGCAATATGGTTAATAGTATGATTGAATCCGGGTTTGAGAATGTATCCTTTATAGTAGCAAACACCGATGCTCAAGCTCTTAAGATATCAAAAGCTAATCATAAGGTGCAACTGGGTGTTAAATCAACCAGAGGATTAGGAGCTGGTGCAAACCCTGAAGTTGGCCGCAAATCAGCTGAAGAAGATTTAGATTTGATTATCGATAATTTAAAGGATTCAGACATAGTATTTTTAACAGCAGGTCTTGGAGGCGGGACTGGTTCCGGAGCGCTGCCAGTTATAGCAAAAGCATTAAGAGATAAAGATATTTTAACTGTAGCTGTTGTAACTAAGCCATTTTCTTTTGAAGGTAAAAGAAGAATGAGAATAGCACAAGAATCTTTAGATCTTTTGAAAAAAGAAGTAGATACTATTATAGTTTTGCAGAATCAAAAACTAATAGATACTATGGAGCCTAATGTTTCTCTTATTCAAGCATTTTCTAAAGCAAATGAAGTACTTAGTCAATTCATTAGAGCTATATCTGATATTATAAATAAGCATGGCCAAATTAATGTAGATTTTGCTGATATAAAATCGATTATGAAGCAGAAGGGTTTTGCTTTAATTGGCATAGGACATGCGTCTGGTATTGACCGGGCAATAAAAGCTGCAACTCAAGCGATATCATCTCCTTTGCTTGAAAATGTAGAGTTATCAAGAGCAAAAGGTCTTTTATTTAATATTACTGGACCTTCAGATTTGGGGCTTCATGAATTAAGTCAAGCAGCATCTTTGGTTTACAAAAAAGCGCATGATGATGCCAATATAGTAGTTGGCTCAGTTATAGATGACAATCTAAATGAAGAGGTCTTTGTAACTGTTATTGCTACAGGTTTTTCCGATGCTGAGACTGAAAATACTTTAGATACTTTGAATAAGTCATCTAATAAGATAGAGCATGAATTTAGTAAGAATTTTGATTATAGTTTTGATAATAATACCTCTAAAAAACCAGATATCAAGATAGATTTAGAAGATCTTGATATTCCTACAGTTATGCGTAAAGTAATAAAAGAAAGCCAATTTTAGATAAGGGAATTTAAATTCCCTTATCTCTTTAAATTAAATTTATAATTATTCTATAATATTTCAATCTTATTCGATGTCTGAATTAAAAATTTTATCAATTTTATCTATGAAAAACATGTTTTCTTTAATTTTTAAATGATTAGTATATAGTTTATTATTTAATGTCGATAGTTGATTTTTTAATAAATTTATATGATTTTTCTTTAAGTTAAGTTTATTTTGTTTTTTGGTTATTATATTTTTATATTTATTAATAAGTCTGATTATAATTTTTTTTTGTTCTTCGTTGTTTTCCGTTTGAATTTTTTTATGTAAATTATTTAGCCTGTTTTTGTATTTTTCTGTTGCTAGTTCTTGATCTTGTAAGTTGAAAATATTATCTAAAATGGTATTCTTTTTGTTTATAATTTTTATCATTAGATTGGCTTTTTTTACTGATAACTCTAATTGATTTGATTTGGTAGTCCAAGTTTGGCTTATTTTGTCAACATCTTTACCTATATTTTCTATAAATACTTCTAGTTCTTTTATATATTCAGGATATATATTTTTTATTATGCTATATTTATGAAATTCATGACAGAATCCATTTAATCTTGATATTATATTGTTGCAAGCGGGTTTGTTTTTTGTTTGTTTTTGAAATAACTCGGTCGATAGGAATTGTTTTTCATTAACTAATTCCTGTATAATCAAGTCACTTTCTTCTAAATCTTCTTTAATATTTTGTTTAAGTTCTGATAAGTAATTTTTACGATTTTTTAATATAAATACGGACTCAAATATTGCACCGCGAGTTGCTTGATCATCTTGATTAATTTCTTTGATATTTTTATTTTCTACTGCGCATTGTATTAGGGTACAAATGTTAAATATTGAAAAGATTAAATTTATCTTAATTAAATTTAAAAACATTTTTATTGCCTGGATAAGTTGTTTTAAAAATAAACTATACTTTATAATTACTAAATTAATAAATATATTATGTTCAGGTAAATAGAATTGCTTATTTTTTTTCCTCGGCTCTTGAAAATATAATTAATCCTGTAAAAGTTACTATACATGATAATAAAAATTTAATTGATAAGTTTTCATCAAGAAAAAGAAAGCCATACAAATGAACCAGTAACGGAACAGAAAAACTAGTAAGAGAAACATATAAGGCACTGTGTCTTTTAAGTAGATTTGCATATAGATTATAAGCAATTACATTGCCTATAATTATCGTATATAAAATAAAAAATATTAATATAGAGTACGGGCCTAAATGATGAAGTAGAGATTTAAAGAACGAGTATTTAAATATATGTAAGTTATTATTTAATATAGGAATTATGTTTGTTTGCTTAGATATAAAAGCGATATTTAGAGATATTATACCACTTAATAGCATAGTAATAGCATTGAGTTGAACTGGTTGATATATATTTTTTTTTAATAATTTTTGAGCAGTCATCCATCCAAAACGAGTAATTGTGATTGAAATTATTATAACTAATTCTGGTCTAGATAATAAAAAGTGATTTAATTTAGTGTTATCGTAATTTAAAATAATAGAGCCTAATAGGCCTATAAAAATACCAACTATCTTTTTGTAATTTAATTTTTCATTTAACATAAAATAAGCAAATACGGCTGTTATAAAAGGATCTAACGCTCCAAAGAATGCCATTTTTGATGACGAGATATTTTTTAAACTGTAAGCTTTTAAAATTGATGGTATAAACGTAGTAGTTAATGTTATTATTATTAAAGAGCTTAAATTTTTTTTGATATTATTCCAGCTTATTCTGATTTGAGGATTTGTAAAAGTATATAAAAGTAATATTAAACCTGCTGAAAACATTCTGATTCCTACCAGTAAAGTAGGAGCCATGCTATAAAGCAATATTTTATTAGCAGAGATGGCGCTAGCCAGTAATGCAAAAGTTAATAAGGTAAAAAACATAATTTATAATTTTTGGGTAATTTTTATTATACTATCAATATATTATTAATTAGTATAGTTGACATGACTTAGTTGCCTTTTTTTTATATAATTTAAATAACTTTAATATTTTTTCTTTTTTGCTTGGCAATGCCATTTCTTGAGCAGTTTGACCACGAATATTTTGGATATCGATTGCGGCATTATGGCTCAATAGTATATTTATTACTTCATCATATCCCTTATGTACTGCAATCATTAGAGGAGTTATTCCATTATTATTAGTATCATTTACATTTGCTCCATGTCTTATTAAAGTCTCTACCAAGGCACTATTACCCTGATTAGTAGCTATTATAAGTGGAGTAGATCCTAAATTTGCTTTTGCATTAACATTTGCGCTTGAATTTATTAGTTGCATTACCATGTCTTGATTATTTTTTTGAACTGCAATCATTAGAGGGGTTAATCCATTATTATTAGTATCATTAACTTTTGCGCCGTTTCTGATTAAAGTTTCTACTATTTCTCTATCTCCTTGATCCGTTGCTATTATAAGAGGTGTAATTCCTAAATTAGATTTTGTATTAACATTTGCGCCTGCGTTAATTAGTTGGATGACAGTTTCATGACTACTTTTTTGAATTGCTCTCATCAAGGGAGTTATCCCTAAATTATTTTTGATGTTAACATTTGCATTATGATTTATCAGAAGTGTGACTATATTTTGATTAGGTATTGCTAGAATCAATGCTGTATCACCTTCATTATCTTGAGCATTAATTTTAATATTATTTTTAATTAATAGCTCTACCAGTTCAGCATTTGATTGACATACTGCATACATCAGAATTGTAATGCCATTAATATCTTTTATATCTATTTCTGCTTCATAAGCTATTAACAATTTTGCTAATTTTATGAATTTATCATTTGCTAATAATGCTAATAATAGAGGAACTTTCTCCTTTTTCTTATTTTCTTTTTTGTATTCAACAAGTAAATTAGGATTAGCGCCAGCAATAATCAATTGAGCTGCTTTTTTTTCATCTTCTTCATGACTCAATTGAGAATCATACGTTTTATTAAATATTTTTTCTAATTCTTTATTTAATTTGTATGTATTTTTATATTTTTCGTATATATTTTTAGAAAATTTTTCTTTTGCTATATTTTTAAACATTCTTATAATATCTTCTTTCAGAGCATAAAATTTTCTGTTAATCAACCCAATTGAAGATAAAAATTCTTTTAATCCCTTTAGAGGGCAGTAAATAGTGTTTTGATAGTATATTTGAGGTTTAATTATTTGAAAAAGGATATGTAATTGTAATTCTGCTGGTAAATTACTTAAATAATCTTGATTTAAATACATAGAATTAACGCATGTAAAATTTATTAATAACAAGATCAAAATTATTATATTTTTTTTCACTTTTTATCACCCTTGTTAAATTAATAAATTGAAATTTAATAAATATATAATTATTTAATAAAGCTCTTTTTGTCAATTAATCTAAATATATAATATGTTTTTTATCTAAATCAATAATTATATTGCTTATATAGAGCAATTATTTTAAAATTAAGCATAAAATTATATTGAGGTATTATTTTAGTATACAGAAGAGAATTGATTTAAGATTTATTTACATAATAAGCTTAATTAATAACTAAATTTTGGTTAAACCATTTTAATCCTTATTTTTTAGTTATTAAAAGTATAACAAATTTTTATATTTAAGTCTTTGTTAATAGGTATTTTCTTAAATTATATTTAAGATATCTAATTTTAATCAAGCGGTGGCAAGAAAAAGTAAGTCCTATAATGTTTCAGCTCTTCTACTGAATATATTATATCTTCAAGAGCTCTATGACCGTCAGGTTTGACAAAATTACTCTTGGAACTATTTGGATACCATCTGTTTACTAACTCTTTGATTGAACTTACATCTATTATTCTATAGTTTAGAAATTCATCTAAGTTTTTCATATACTTTCTTATAAAATTCCTATCTTGCCAGACTGAATTTCCACATAAAACAGAGCCCTCTGGAACAGTATATTCTTTTAAAAAATCTAAAGTTTTCAATTCTGCTTCTTCTATAGTTATAGTAGACTGCTTGACTGCTTCTACTAATCCTGAAGCAGTATGATGTTTAATGCACCATGATGACATTTGTTCAAGTATTTCATTTTTTTGATTAATAACTAGGGCAGGTCCTTTTGCAAGGATATCTAATTCATTATTAGTTACCAGTGTGGCTATCTCCAAAATAACGTCTTTTTCAATATCTAAACCCGTCATTTCTAGATCTATCCATACTAAATTATAATTATATCTTGATTTATATTTACTCATTATTTTCCCCATTAACTTATAGTAAGTGTAGATTTTTTAATTTATTGTATACAATTTATATAAATATGACTTTATTGGCAATATTATTGTTTAGTTCAAAATGTCTATTTATTTAAATATAACTTCATTAAAAATTCAAATACAAATATTGACAATATTTTTAATCTTCCTATACTTAATTATGAAATATTCATAGATTTTAGTTATAAGTTACATTTAAAATAACTATGTTTAATTGTTTAATTTATAAATAAAGAATTTTTAAGGCGGATTTAATAATGGTTAAATTAAAATTCATTAGGTATAAAATTTTATTATTGTGTTTATTTGGGGTTCTTTCATTTGCTGCTTTTTATCATAAAGTTTCTAAAAGTTGTAGTGAAACCGGTGTTTATGATTATAATGCAGAAATGGATAAAGAATTCATTGTAAACATGTTTAAGAATCATTGGTATTGGCTTGTTTCTGGAACTTCTAATGATTTTTCACCAGAATATATGTTAGAAAATAGAGCCATTGCAAATAGGCCTGAAAGTAAAGGTACTTTAGAGATTAAAGTCTATCATGTAGAAAGTAAACCGGTAGGATTTATTGCATATTTTATGAAAAGGTTTCATCAGGGATACATTTTATTTTTAGCAGTCGATGAAAATTATAGGAATAAAGGATATGCCAAAGAGTTAATGAATTATGCTATTGAAGATCTTAAAAACCATGGTGCCTATTTAATTAATTTAGTAACACGGACAAGTAACGTATCTGCCAGAAGTGTATATAAGAAAACTGGATTTGAACAGATAGAGGACGATGGACAATTTGTCCGTTATAGAAAGATTCTTAATTAAGCTCTTTTTGTAAAAATTTTTGTTAATTCAATATTTATGTTTATAGATTTTTAATTTATTGGATTTTAATTTATAAAATTTAAAAATCAAAATATAAATAATTTTAGTTATTTTAGTGTTTCTAAATTTATTAATAATTTATGTTAATTTATAGTTTGTATAATTAAGCAGGTATGTCATGAGAAAGAATTTTTTATATATTATTTTAGTTATTTTTAGTTATCCTATTTTATCAATGCAGCACTTTTCAGAGGTCATTGTTTCTAAAGAATTTGAAAACGTCTGTCAGTTCTTTATTATTCGTTCTGGAAATGAATCTCGTAATTTAAAAATATTTCTTGGTAAATTAGATTTGCAGTGTCAAATTGATAACAATTTTAAGAGTTATTTATCTACGGATCAAGGACAAGAGTTTCTTTCAAGGATTATTTATCAAAGATGTTTTGAACGTGCAAGTTTTCAAATAGTCTTGCAGCAATTTTGGGTATATCTTGATAAGTTAAAATGTAATCCTTCACTATATAAAAGTGTAGTATTATCTTTTTTATATTATTTTGAGAAAGAAAAAATAAATATATCTGGTTTATATGATAATGCAGGACAATATCTATTAATTCATTTGATCAAAACATGCAATTTAGAGGGATTAAAAATGCTGATCAAAAAACTTGATGTTAATATTGTAGATGATCAAGAAGATACTCCTTTAATTTGGGCTATACGTCTTTGTATTCCTAATGACGGACTAAAAATTAGGCCAAGTTTTAAGGAATTAGTAGATAGTATTATATGTGACCCTTGTAGTAAAGAGGTATTAAAATTTATTTTAAATCAAGAGAATTTAAATATTAATCAAAAAAATGTAAATGGAGACACTGCTTTGATAAAAGCGATACTGCAAGAGAATGAAGAGCTTGTCCGTATGCTTATTAATCGTGGAGCTGATATAAATATACAAAATAACACTGGTAATAGTCCATTAATTATAGCAGTAGATAATGGTTATATATCAATATCTCAAATGCTTCTTCAACATGGAGCTGACATAAATATGCAAAATAGAGACGGTGATACAGCTTTGATAAAGGCGGTAACTCACGGTTATAAGGAGCTAGTAGATATACTTATTGCTAATAAATCGAATGTTAACATGCAAAATAACACTGGTAATAGTCCATTAATTATAGCAGTAGATAATGGTTATACATCAATATCTCAAATGCTTCTTCAACATGGAGCTGCCGTAAATATGCAAAATAGAGATGGTGATACAGCTTTGATAAAAGCGATAACTCACGGTTATAAGGAGCTAGTAGATATACTTATTGCTAATAAATCTAATGTTAATATGCAAAATAATATTGGTGATAGTCCATTAGTTATAGCTATAAATAAAGGTTTTACCTCGATAGCTCAAGCCCTTGTTGAGAATGGGGGGGATATTTATCTTGAGAATAAAAGTGGAGAATGTGCTTTAACTTTAGCAGATCAATTTGGTAATGAAAATATAATTGAGATGATAGAATCCGTTTAAGTGGATTAGGATTAGAAAAATGAAAAGAAATTTAATAATAAGTCTTATTTTGTGCTTGTTAAGTTTTAATATAGTTTCCATGATACATAAGGATCAGGGTAAAACCCGAGACTTAATTGTATTTTTGGGAGAAAAAAATAAAACAGATTTAAATCAGTTAATTGATGATTTAATATATGTTTCTCAATATAATGCTGATCTTCTTAATTTTATAAGTCATTCTCAAGGTAAATTATTTATTGTTGATTTAGTGATATCTAAATTAATTAAAATAAATTCTGATGATACTGTTGATCTCAAGGGGCAAAAATGTATCAAAATTATTGTTTTTTTATCGAGCCTTAATAATAAAAATATTAAAGAATTCTTTAATAATTTGTTTTATGTATGTCAAAAATCTTCTGACTTTAATAAATTTCTTAATCCTTCTTATTTTAAATTAGTGATTCCTGTTATTAATAAATATTTGAATTGCTCAAATCAGGATTTAACTTTAATAGCAGATTTATTGTTTGATTGTGATTATTTCTTAGATATTAATGTTGAATTATCTAAATTTATTTTCAAATATTTTATTAATTATTTAAAAAACAAAGAATTTAAAACCGATCAAATATTGATTGAAATGGTCAAACGCGGCAACTTGAAATTATTGCGACGATTTATAAATTATTTTGACGTTAATGTTCAAGATGATTTTGGAGATACTGCTTTAATATGGGCAGTGCGTCTTAGTGCTTATGAGAAAGAAAAATATATTCGTATGTTAAAAATTCTTATTCATTATGAAGCAAATGTTAATTTAGAGAATAAATATGGATATACACCTTTAAGTTTATCTATTATTCATGATTATGAGCATTTAGTTGATTTTTTTCTTAAAGAAAGTAAAAAGATTATAGAATTTGACTCTAAAAATAAAAATTATCTTGTATTGGCAGAGAAAAACAATAATCAAAATATATTAAATAGTTTAAAAAAATATTTAAATTTTTTTTATAAATTATAAATATATTTTAACAAACATAATTCTCATTTATCGATACATTAATTAAGGAAATTATCTTATGAAAAAAGCTATTATAGCAATTATCTTGAGTGCTCTTACTTTGAACTTGCGTGCAATGGAACACCCTCAAGTTAATCAAAAGAATTATAAAGAGTTAGTTGAAATTAAAACTTTATCTGAAATATCCGTTCAAGTTAAGCCTAATTTATCTGAAGCAATAATATATTTTATAGATGAATTATATAGATCTCTACAAAGTAGACCTAAGTTACAAGGTTGTATTAAACAAGTAGAATCACAAAAGTATATTATGATGTTATTATTCAATACTTATTTATCTAAGATTGACGATAATAATAAAATTATGGATTTATTGATTGATTTTATAAATTGTAGAATTGATCAATCGTTAAAACATAATAATATTTTATATAGTATAGGATTACATTCTTTTATGTTTTTCTTTAAGCAAAAAAATATTGATGTAAATGATCTTAAAATTCTTAATCAAAGTTTGTTG
This sequence comes from Candidatus Babela massiliensis, assembly GCF_000513475.1. Taxonomy (GTDB): domain Bacteria; phylum Babelota; class Babeliae; order Babelales; family Babelaceae; genus Babela; species Babela massiliensis. The sequence goes on along the minus strand of NC_023003.1, from coordinate 562,942 downwards.
TCATATATAATTTCTTCAGATAATATTTTTGCTTTAAGAGTTTTTAGCTCTATCTTAAGAAAATCTGTAAAGATTAAAGAAGGATATCAGTTTTATTTAGATGTTAATATTAACGATGAAGATGGTTATACTCCCTTAATTTGGCTAGCAAGATTATCTGCTTTAATTCATAACGATAAAAAATCGCAATATTATAATATCAAAGAAATGGCGAAGATTCTTATCCTCAAAGGAGCTAATATTGATGCTCAAAATGTTAATGGCAATACAGCTTTGATGTGCGCAGTCATGAACGATAACATGGAATTAGTTGAATTATTACTTAAAAATGGGGCTAATATTAATGTTCAAAATGTTAATGGTAATACAGCTTTAATGTGTGCAGCTGTCAATGATAATATTGAATTAATTGAGTTATTACTTAAAAATGGAGCTAATATTAATGCTCAAAATGTTAATGGTAATACAGTATTTGCATATGCATTTAATAATGAAAGAATAAAACAATTATTACTTGAACGTTCTACTCAAAATTAACAATAATATTTTTATAGATATATAAATTAAAGTATTATATTTTATCTTATATTTAACTTCTATTGCTTGAAATTATTTTTATACATTTGTTAATTTATATTAAATAGATTGATATTTTAAAAGTTGCTATAATATGCTTATAGACTTTTTATATTGATTAACCAGAAATAATTAGTAGGAATATAATGATGAATAAAAAGATATTTGTATCTATTTGTGCCTTAGGGTTTGTTCTTTTTTATAATTTTTCTATTGAATGTAAGTCAAGAGATGTGAACGAGAAGACTTGTTTAGAACATAGAATTAAAGAATCAAAAGAATCTAAAATTGATAGTTTTTTTGATCCTAATATAGACGAAGATATAAAAATAGAGAATGCTTTTGAAAACCCTTCTATGTTTAAAGTATGGATACGTGAAATAGGAATTGGGTTGCTATGCAAATATTATAATGTCAAAGGTTGGTGTAAAAAAAGCTTTGGAAAAATTTTTAGTTTTGTGAAGTAAGTTTTTGTTATACTTTTAATAAAGATGAATTTAAATAAACACCAATTTGCTTTATATACAGAAGTCGTAGGATATATTGTTAAATATAGATCTTGTTTTGATATACATGAGATCGATGATCCAATAATTTTATATCGTGTATCTAATATTTTAAGGCTTGAAAAGGGTGATCAGATTATATTCTTTGATTCTAATTATAATATAAAGTGTTCTATTATATCGGTTATTACAAAGAAAAAGATAGTTGTCGAATTGCTCAGTATTAATCATAATCAACCTTTAAATCCTAAAATAACTTGGCTTTTGCCTTTACTGAAAAAAGAAGCATTTGAATCAGCATTATATTTATTAACTCAAATGGGTGTTCAGGATATTCAACCATTAATTACAGAAAAAACTTATAAGTTAATTAATATAGAAAAAGATAGTTTAAGAAATAAAAAAATAATGATATCAGCAGCTGAGCAGTCTAAACAGTTTATATTGCCAAACATTTTGCCGGTAATGCCATTTGATCTGTACTTTATAAGTAAAATAGATAAGCCTAAGGTTCTAAATATCTTTTTTGATGCATCCGGTGATCCTCTTTCTAAAGTAATAGATCATATAAGATTAGAAAGTCCTAATGAATTATTAGTCTTAGTAGGTCCTGAAGGAGATTTAACCTATGAAGAAAAAATGAAGTTAATAGAGCACGAATTTAAGTTTTCAGCTTTAACTAAAACTATTTTACGTACTCAAGAAGCCATAGCTGTAAGTTTAGGAGCGTTACGCTCCTTATTATAATTATTTTGATATACTGTTTATACTGTCTTTGAGATATACTGGAAGCAATTCAAAGACAGTATTTTGTGTCTTATAACTTTTAATAGCTTCCTGAGATATTGTTTCAATTGAAGCTGATTCTATATTTGGATTTAATATATCTGCTTTATTATCAAATATACTCTTAATCTCTTTTTGATATAAATTCGCTCCATTTCCAATAAATACCAAAGATTCTTGAGTAAATCGGTCTTTGATTTGATTCAATAATGTTGTGTAATTTTGACATCCTGTTTCGTATTGACCTTGATATTGAAATGCGTAATAAAGATCTTGACCATAGGCATTTAATAATGCAATAGTTAACTTATTTTCTTTATTTTGATATTGGTTTAGCAAAGCATTAAGGCCATTAATTCCTATTAATGGCACTTGAGAAGCAAAGTTTAATCCATTAAGGGTTGCTAAAACAACTCTTAATGTAGTAAAAGGTGCAGGTCCTTGATTCGCTGCTATAAATGCTAGATCGTGAAAGTGAATATTATTTTTATTTAAAATATCACTTAATGTGTTTAGTAAATATTTGTTTATATCTTTATTTACTATAGTCTCTTTAGTAATAATATCTTTATTATCATTAAATAAGCCTATTTCTACATCTTTATATTGAGTATTTAATGTTAAAAAATATACCATGCTTATTAATTATTTAATTATTTAATTATTTTTATTATTATGTTTTTGTTGTTGGCAAAAGATGCTAAATGCATCAAATTCTATAATTTTTTCTTTACGTGCAATTATTTTACCACAATTTAAACACTTCCATCCATCAAAATTTAAAAAATGATCAAAAAATGATTGAGATACCATTAATCCCGAGCATTTTGTACACTTCATACTACTCTCCTTTAAAGCGACAAATCTGTACTACTATTTGAAACTTTAAAGGAGACATTCGATTTTTGTCAACAAAATTTAAACTAGATTCTGGAACTTAAAAAGGAGAGGTAAGAATCAAGTATAAATGCAGCTGCTATTGCGTGTGATTTGAGCTTTTCGTCCTTTGTCTTTGCAGGTTTTAGTGCAGCTGCTCTTTTGCTGCTCAATCTTTCGTCCCATAAAACAAATTTTATTTCAGGAAATTTTTTTTCAACTTGAGATTTCCAATTGAGAACTTTTAATGTTTGTTCGCTTTCAGTTCCTCTTAAAGTTTTAGGATATCCTATGACTATTTCTTTTATATTTTCTTTTTCAATAAAATTTGATAAAAATTCTTCAATGTCATTAATATTTACTGTAGTATTAGGTTTAGCAAATATAAGTGAGGTATCAGATAATGCTATTCCTACCCATTGATCTCCTAAATCTAAAGCCATAATTTTAGGCATAATATCCTCCCTCTTTAAAATAGTAGAAATAATTAAATTTATGTTAATATTAACATAAATTTGATACAAATGCTTATATTATTTATTGACTTTTTTAGTTAAAGTATGTTTTCATTGCAGAAAATTTTATTTTTTGATAAAATTTAAAGACAATAATAATAATTAAAACTAAGTTAAGGGCAAGCTAATGAACAAAGCAAGCGACCTGATAAATTCTCTAAATATTTTTAATTTTTTCTCTAATTTTTCTAATACTTTATTTTCTTTCTCTTCCTCTTGTACAACTTTTTGTACAATTTCTTGTTGTAAAACTACTGGGGCTTAAGCCCATCTTAAAAAATTTTTAATTTATCTATTTTTAATCAATAATTAATATTTTTCAAAAAATATAAATTGCTTATTTTGTTGGCATTTTATATAAATATTTTACTTATAAACTGTTTAGGAGTCATGATTATGGAATCAAAAGAAGACTTAAAGGTTTTGCGCCATTCAGCGGCCCATTTATTGGCGCATGCTCTCTCTGAATTATATCCTGAAGTTAAATTAACTATAGGTCCAGCCACAGAAGAAGGGTTTTTTTATGATATTATTTTGCCAAATAATTTAAAAGAAGAAGATCTTGATATTATAGAAAAAAGAATGCATGAAATATCTGATTTGGATTATAAAATTGAACATAAAGAAATCTCAAAGCAAGAAGCACGAGAACTTTATAAAAATAATCCTTTCAAATTAGAATTGATAGATAATATACCAGGAGATTATGTAGGACTTTCTGTTCAAGGAGACTTTAAAGATCTATGTCGCGGTGGTCATGTTTTGTCTACTGGCGAAATTAAATACTTTAAATTAACAGGTCTTTCTGGTTCTTATTGGCGCGCGTCTAGAGAAAATCAGGCGTTACAAAGAGTACATGGTACGGCATTTTTTACAAAAGAAGATTTTGATAATTACGAGAAAAGAATAGAAGAAGCTTTAAGATATGATCATAGAAGATTATCTAAGCAACTTGATCTTTTTTCTTTTAATCAAGAAGCCGTTGGATTTCCATTTTTCCATCCTAAAGGTAAAGCTGTTTTAAATGTCCTTATTAATTATATGCGTAAATTGCATTACTATAATAATTATAAAGAGATTTCTACTCCAACTTTATTAAATGACGAATTATGGCATCGATCGGGACATTATGCACATTATAAAGAAAATATGTACTTTACCTGTGTTGATGAAGCATCTTATGCTATAAAGCCTATGAATTGTCCTGGTTCTTTTTTAATATTTAAAACAAGACCTCGTTCTTATAAAGAACTACCTTTAAAATTGGCTGAATTTGGTCATGTTCATAGACATGAGCTTTCTGGTGTTCTTCATGGTCTTTTAAGAGTACGTGCTTTTACTCAAGATGATGCTCATATATATTGTACTTTAGAGCAAATTGAGCAAGAAGTTTTAACTATACTTAATATAGCTTTTGATGTTCTTAAAAAATGTGAATTTGCAGATATTAATCTTGCTCTTTCAACTAAGCCCGAAAAAGCGATGGGTGATGATAATATTTGGCAAAATGCGACTAATTCTTTAAAAAATGCTTTAGATAAATTAGGATATCCATATGCAATAAAAGAAGGAGAAGGGGCGTTTTATGGACCTAAGATAGAGATAGTTATTAAAGATTCTATGGGACGTCAATGGCAGTGTGGAACTGTTCAACTTGACTTTTTTCAAGCTGAGAATTTTGATCTTAAGTACGTTGCGTCAAGTGGCGGGTTTGAGCGTCCTGTTATTATTCACCAAGCCATATATGGTTCTTTAGAGAGATTTTTTGCTATATTGCTTGAACATTACAAGGGAAATCTACCGTTCTGGCTAGCGCCTATACAGTTGAGCATTTTAACTATTACAGATCAGCAAAAAGATTATGCTCAAAAAGTTAAAAATGTTATAGAGCGAGAAAGAATAAGATTTGAAATAGATGAATCTTCTGACCCTATTAATGCGAAGATTAAATCAGCACAGACTGAGAAAATACCTTTGATGTTAATACTTGGTAAAAAAGAAGAAGAAAATAACTCGGTTAGTATAAGATATCAAAATGGTAAACAAGAATTTAATGTATCATTAGAGTTACTTGTTGAAAAACTTAGAATTTTAAATCAATAATTTATTAAAGGAAAAAAATGCAAGAACGAATTTGCTATTATGTTAAATTGTTAAATAATTTGATATGGGACCCTATAGTTGTATTATTTGTAATAGTTGGAGTGGTTTCTACTATTGCTTTAAGATTTGTACAGTTCCGGTATTTTTTTAAATCGTGGCAGCTAGTTTTAGCTCCTCAAGAGAAAAAGAAGGAAGGGGATAAAGAAGATTCCTTAAGCCCTTTTCAGGCTTTTGTTAATGCTTTAAGTACAAGTATTGGTAATGGCAGTTTAGCGGGTATGGCAACTGCTGTTCATGAAGGAGGACCTGGTGCTGTATTTTGGATATTTGTTTTAGGTATTTTTGCTTTACCAATAAGATTTTGTGAAGTGTATTTAAGTAGTGCTTATAGTGATTCAGGTGCTAGTGTTACAACCGGTGGTCCTATGGCTTATTTAAAGAAAGTTCCAGGAGGATTTATACTACCTGCTTTTTATGCGATTTTTTGTTTATTACTTTCTTTTGCAGCTGGTGATGCTGTACAGGTTAACTCTATAACATGTGGTTTAAAAAGTATTATTAATATTGACTCTTATATTATAGCAGCTTTATTATTTGCTTTTGTTGCTTATATAATGTTAGGAGGAGCTGCTCGTATTATTAAATTTTCAATGGCATTAGTTCCTTTTAAAGTAGTTATATTTTTTGTCTCAACATTGCTTTTGTTAATTTATCATAGTTCAGCCTTAATTGAGGCTTTTAGAATTATAGTTATCAGTGCATTTGAACCTCAAGCAATAAAAGGTGCTATTTTAGGAACTACTATGCAAAGTGCTATAAGATATGGTCTTTCACGATCTGTAAATGCGTCTGAAGCAGGTCTAGGTATAGCAGCTGTCTTTTTTGGGTCAGCTGGAAATAAAAATCCTGTTGAAAATGGTATAATGTCTATGGTTTCTGCATTTATTAGTAATTACTTGGTTTGTTTTGTACTTGCCTTGATAGTAGTGTTAACCGGTGTATGGAACCATGAAGCAACTGGAATTGCGTTGACTTCTGAGGCTTTTGCTACATTTTATGGTAGTTTTGCAAATTGGTTAATTACATTATTATCTATAATATTTGGTATGAGTGTATTAGTAGGATATGCATACATTGGGCGCGAATGCTGGAGTTATTTAACTAAAGGAAGATATCTTTGGGTTTATTCTATACTTTACTCTGTTCTTGCGTTTTTCTCATCTATTGCTAAAGTTCAACTTGTTTGGGACTCTATAGATTTAGTAAATGCTGGTTTAATAGCAATAAATTTATATGGTATTTTATATTTGATGCCTAAAATTAGAAAAGCTATTGTTGAATATGGAAATGCTAGATAAATTTTAATTTTTATTTTGTAATAGCTAACCTATAAGGTTAGCTATTTTAGTTTTTGGTCTTATATCTTATTTTAGAAAAATTTAGAAGTAAAAATTAACAATTATATTTTTATTAATTCTCATTTTAATATTTTTATCAAATATAGAACTATGAAAGATATTTTTGTTTTGTTAATTAAGTCTATAAGTTAAGTACAATTTTTTATTGATTTTTTGATAATTAAATTATTATTCTAATTTATGAAGATAGTAATTTATTGATTTAATACCCAAATAGGATATTATGTTATTTTCTTATAAACATATAAAGTTTTGTATAAAGATGTATACTATTTTGTTCTTATTTAACTTGAATCTTGTAGCTATGACAATTTCTGTATCTCTTGAAGAAAATAAGTCTAAAATATTAGTTCAAGCTATTTCTGATAATGATGTACAAACTGTAAAAAATATTTTAGATTCCGGAATTTTAGATATTCCTAGAGAAACTCTTAAAGAATCTATCTTATTGGCTGCTATTAACGGAAATTGTACTATATTCGAGTTGCTAGAGAATGTAGTTCCTAGGCAAACTCATCGTCAAGCTTATGAGATTTTAAAAGTAAGATGTCCTAATTTTAGAACAGAAAATTCTTAAATCCTCATGCTCAAGATAAAGAGAATAAAAGAATATAAATATATTACCTGTATTAAATTTCCTTTATTAAATCAAATAGAAGATATTATTGAAAGTAAAAGAAGAGAGTAAAAATTTATATGTTGAAGCTTTTAGATGATTCTGATAATGATGAAGTTTGAATAAGTTAATATAAAACTATTTGATATAAAATTGAGATCGTTGTAAATACGATCTTTTTTTATGATCTTTAATTTATTAAATAAAATTTTTCATTCAAAGATCTTACTATTACATTTTAAGTGCTTAAATGTAGTTAAATTAATTTAAAAAAATTAAAGTCTTGGCAAAAGTTGATAATAATGAGATAATTCAGAATTATTGGTTTACAATTTAAAACACATAATCATAATTTTAGGAGTATTTATATGTTATCACTAACTATTTTTACTATAGTTGCTATTCTGGCAACGATAGTTGGTATATCTATAATTAGTTTTTTATTCTATAAAATTTATAAGCTTCCGATTGATAATGATAAAGCACGATCAATTGCAAAAGCTATAAAGCTTGGAGCTATGACTTTTTTAAAAGAAGAATATAAAACTATGGCATTGGCAGTATTACCAGTAGCAGGAGCGCTTTATTATTTTGCAGGTCAATATGCTGCTATATTTTTTCTCCTAGGAGCGTTATTATCGCTTCTTTGTGGTTTTATTGGAATGACAGCAGCGACAGATGCTAATGTTAGAACAACTATAGCTGCTAAAAATCATGGAGAGCACCAGGCATTCTTAGTTGCTTTTTTTGGTGGTGGAGTAATGGGCTTTGCAGTTGCTTCTTTTGGTATATTAGGAATAGCGACTATATTATATCTATTTTTTGACAAACCAGATTTGGTATTTATTTTATCTAATTTTGGATTTGGAGCTTCTTTTGTTGCATTTTTTGCTCGTGTTGGTGGAGGTATTTATACTAAATCAGCAGATGTTGGCGCTGATCTTGTTGGAAAAGTAGAAGAAAATATACCTGAAGATGATCCAAGAAATCCTGCAGTTATTGCTGATAATGTTGGTGATTGTGTAGGTGATACAGCTGGCATGGGAGCAGATATATTCGAATCCTATGTAGGCGCTATGATAGCTTCTATTGCATTAGCAACAACACGATATAATTCTAATTTTATTTATTTAATTTTACCTGCAGTTCTATCAATTTTGGGATTATTTGGATCTTTAATTGGTCTAGTTTCTAATATTGTTATAAATGCAGAGCCTGCTTTAATGTTAAGAAATGCTACTTATATAGCTATTTTAGCATTTGGTTTTATGTCATTTGTATATATGAGACTGATGGGTATAGGTGGTTACTTTATTTCAGGGGATTTATTTTTTTCAGTTATTATTGGCTGTTTAGCGGGTATTGTAATCGGAATGGTAACAGAATATTATACAGGTAGCACTCCGGTTAAGAATCTTGCTAAGATTTCTCGTTCTGGAGCAGCAACTAATATAATTTATGGCCTTTCTATAGGGATGGAATCTACTGCTCTACCTGTACTGATCTTAGCTCTTGGAATTTGGTTATCTTATGTTTATGGCGGTGGTTTATTTGGAGTATCTTTAGCGGCTGTTTCTATGCTTGCAACTGTTGGTATTACTATGACTGTAGATGCTTATGGACCGATTGCTGATAATGCTGGTGGAATAGCTGAAATGGCAGGACTAGGAAAACCTGTACGTGATATTACTGATAAATTAGATGCTTTAGGAAATACTACTGCGGCTATAGGTAAAGGATTTGCAATAGGATCAGCATTACTTGCTGCTTTAGGTATGTTTGCTGCTTATAGTGAACAAGCAAATATTATTACTTTAGATTTATTGAAGGTAGAAGTTTTAGTTGGAATATTTATTGGTGGAGTTATGCCATTTATTATTTCTTCTATGACAATGAGATCAGTAGGATCTGCTGCTCTTGAAATGGTACTTGAAGTAAGAAGACAGTTTAGGGAAATCCCTGGTATTTTAGAAGGAACTGCTGAACCTGATTATAAGCGTTGCATTGAAATAAGTACTCGAGCAGCTTTAAAGGAAATGCTAATACCTGGTATTTTAACTGTAGCATTACCGGTTATTATATATTTTAGTCCGCTTGGTAAATATGGTTTAGGAGGACTATTAGTAGGTTCTACTGTAGTGGGTGTTCTTCTTGCTTTAATGATGGCTAATGGCGGTGGAGCATGGGATAATGCAAAAAAATATATAGAAGCTGGTAAATTAGAGGGAGAAGGAAAGGGTTCTACTGCTCATAAAGCAGCTATTATTGGTGATACAGTAGGAGATCCTTTTAAAGATACATCTGGTCCTGCTTTAAATATTTTAATAAAGCTTATGTCTATAGTTGCTTTGTTATTAGTAACTTTTTTTAAGTAATTAGTATTTTTTTAAATTAAAAATAAAAAACTAAATATATGAAATATTTAGTTTTTTATTTGTCTCTAATTATCGAGCTTTGATTATTTTGAGTGTGTTTTTATTTTGTCTGTAAGCTCTTGTTCCCCCATCGCCCCTCTTTCTATTGCAACCTGTTTGCCATCTTTTATAAAGACAACAGTAGGCACAGCTTGAACTTTATGTTCAGTAAGTAATGGTTTCAATTCTTCTTTATCTATATTAATTGCAAAGAATCCTGCTTTATCTAAGTTTTCTTTGGCAACTTTGTCAAAAGTTTCAGCAAATTGGTTACAGGCGCCACACCAATCAGCATAAAATTTAATGATTTGAAGACCTGGATAATCTTTTATTTCATCATAATGTTTTTTATTTTCAATTTCTGTGTAATTTTTTTTACTATTTTCTTTCATAGGAGTCTTTTTGTTTTCAGGTTTATTATTTTTCTTTTGAACTACAGCTTTTTTTGCAGGTCTTTTTCTTACAGTTTTTTCTGCCATTAAATCTGATGACAACGTAAACATTAGTATTGGTATAAAAAATATTAAATTTTTTAAATTCATATGTTATTCCCCCTCTTTTTATAATATTATAGTTACTCTTTTAGAATTTAGCATATGAGATGAAGGTAAAGTCAAGATAACAGATAATAGTTATGATATTTTGAAAACAGAATTGAACAAAGAAAAAATAGTTAGTTTTATATATGAGTTTCTGCTTTACAGAGTGGCTTTATGATTTTATGATATAACAAATACTAAAAAGAGAAATTGAGTGCTACTTATCTTGTTAGTGCTTTTGGGGTATATAAAATTTATAATCAGTCTACTTTATAGCAAATTAATTTTATTTCAGACTTTTATTGATAATTTTTAATATTTTGAGCATTAAATTAAAAATTACTTTTGTATTATAATTGTTTTTTTATTTATAATATATTGCATTTTTTTAAATATTTGATATATTCAGTTATATAATTAATTTTGTTTTAAAAAGTTTTTAATGAATATTTTGCAAAAGAGGTGCAGGATTATGATTTTAAATAAATCAAGAATAAGTAAATTAAGTAAAATTATTTTTTCTATGTTTCTAGGAATAACTTTGCATGGCCCTTCTATGCAGGTTTGTAAGGAGAATCCTCAAAGTATAGTATATGACATAAGGCAATGTGAGGTTGCTCAGCAGGAAGATGGAAGTTCATGTGGATATCATGCATTTTATAATGCATTAGTTATTTCTAGGTCTATTAAAGATAAAAGTTTAAATAATTTATTGCATGATAGAGAAGTTATAAATAGTTTTTTTGGTTCTTCAGAAAGTGAATGGGTAAAGCATGTTATATTAAAAAGAGCAAAAACTTTAGCTAAATATTACATTACAGATCATTTATTGAAATCTTTAAAGCATATGGAAATTTTATCTAATGAAATAGAAATTGATCAAAATTGTTACAAGCTTAATCTTAGTGAAAATTATATTAGATTAAAGAATTTTGGAAATTCTTCTGAATGTATTTTAAGTTATTTAGATAAGAAAAGAGAAATGTTTTGTAATGTAATTAGTAATGTTGCACAAAGTCTTGCTGATAATATTATAGAAGAGGCAAATTACTCTTATAATATAAAAACTACGCTATCTTACCTTTTTGGCAATGTTAAGTCATATTTTTCTGATCGTTCTTCTCGATTTCCAAAATACTTTTATGATGTGAAGTCCGATTCTATTGCTGAAGCTTTTAAAATAGAATTTATTCGCAGAGGTATGTCTGAAGAAGATGCATGTAAGATGATTACACGAATATCCAAGTATGTTATAGAATTTACTGATGTATGTTTTGAAATTATTGCTGATTATCAAATTAAAGATTTGAAAACAAATGAAACTTATGTTATAGATTGGGTGCATAGAACAGATAAAGATTTTATTAAATTACATGATATAAATCACATGTCTTCTGTAGAAAATACTGGTCATTGGCTTTCAAGTGAAGAAATAGACTCTATAATGCAATTAGAGAAAGAGAAGAAATCAGATTTTTCTCAAGATATAAATGTTTACTGTCTTGAAAGAGATATTGAACAATTGTTTGAATGTGATAATAATTTAATGGAAGCTAGAAGTAATTTTAAGGATAAGAATTATGAAGGAACTTCTGCTTTTTTAATTTACTCTGATTCTGAAAAGCATTGGTTTACTTGTGTAGTTACTAAAAATAATGGTGAAGATTTCCCTAAATTTATCTTTGCCGATTCTCTTGGGAAAAATCGCATAGAATCAAGAGAATCTCTTGAATTCATTAGGTTATTGTTATTATCAGAAGAAGTATCTGAGCAAGATGAAGTCTCTGAGAATAATTCAGAATATATTTCAAGCTTTGATGAGCAAGATTTGCCTGGTTTAGATTTATTGTTAGAAGGCAATAATCTTATAAATATAAATGTTATTATAGAGCAACTAAAGTCTAAAAAATTAGAGACAACTAGAGGTTTGATATTACATGGACCTCCAAATACAGGTAAATTTACTACTGCTTGTCTTATGAAAGTTTTATCTGGTTGGAATTTATTAGCAGTAGAAGCAGAAGATTTTTTTAATGAAGCTAAACATCCTGATAGGAAAGAATATTATAATTTTATTAAAGAATTTTTTAATAAACTTCAGAATTTTGGACCTACTATAATATTTATACATAATATTTCTAAAGATTTGGTCAACAAAGAAAGTATTTCTAGCAATTTATTGGCGATTTTTCTAAGAGAGCTAAAAATTTATAATAACAAGAATTTAACATTTCTTATATTAAGTACTTATTATGATGAATTAGCTCAAGATGGAGTGTTTGAAAGTTTTGTTTTGCCGATTAAGTTTACTTTGCCTAATTATTTTCAACGAAGTGCCATATTTTCATATTATATAAAGAAATACTGTAATGAAGAAAATTGTCAGACTTTATTAGAAAGTAGTTGGTTTAAAAGTCTGGAAAAAACCGCAACTTCTTTTTATAATCCGATAACGAAAGGTGATCATAATCTTTTATCAACTTCAGCTGGTTTTAGTCCTCTTGATTTAAAAGAGATTTCTAAAAAAGCAGTTGTTGGGTTAAGTAAAAATATTAGTAATGTAACAAATTCTTCATTTTGGAGTACTTATAAAAATACCTTTAATTTTAGCAAAAGCACACTACTTTCAGGTACTAAAGTAGTCCTTTTACCATTAGATTTATCAATGCATTTAGGTATTTATTATTTAAGATCTAGTAATCTAGAGCATGCTTTGTTAAAATTTTGCGAAATTCAAAGAGAACAGATAAGTAACATTAATAGATTTTATTTAAATGAAGATAGTATTATTCCAGATCCTGCCAAAAAGGTTTTTTGTTTTTTATTTAATGTAGCTTCAGATACAGCTAAGAAAAAAGCAGAAGAAAAATGTGAGCAAGTAACTAAAGCTGTTTGGGACTGGACAGAGATTAAGTTTCATAATTGGTTATCTAACAATATAAAATTTAGCTAAACTTTTGAATTTACTAATTCAGTAGAGCAATATATTAATTAGCATTGTTAATAGGCAAGAGTACTGATAATTATTACTATAAGTCTCTTGCTTATTAATCTAGTTTTTAATTTTTCTGTTTTCTAGTATTTGTTTTACCTGTAAAGCATTTTGCCATTTTTGTTTGAAAGTTCTGAAATTTTTATATTTATTGCTTTTAAGTATATGAAGCAACAAATAGCTTGTAGCAAAAGAAGCTGGTACCAGAAAAGCATAACCTGCTGTTTCTGGATTTGTTCGATTGCTTAATATATCTGCTATAACTTTTATTAAAGATGCAGAACCTGTTATAGCTGCGGCCAGAACCCCAAGCGCGAGAGCTCCTTTAGGATCTTCTTTTTCTTTATTAGTGAGAAAAGCTAAATTCATCTTTGTTTCTCTTTGTTTTGCTATTTGTTCAGCAAAATCAATCAAACTTTTTTGATCTTGTTCTGTTAATTTTGTTTTATCAAGAGCTTTTTCAAGTAAATTAGGTCTGCTATTTTGAATTGCTTCTCGTATTGCAGGGATGTTATTTTCTGCATAAAGATTTAAATTTATACAACTAATTATTGTAAGAGATAGTAATATTTTTGATATAAATTGTTTCATAAAATCCTCCATAAAATTAAACAAATTTTAATTATCATTATTTATATAATTTATAATATTATTTTGCCTTTGTCATATGGTGACAGAGAATAATGATAATGTATTTATACTAAAAAGAGCCTTGACGGGCTCTTTTTAGTAAATTAAGAAATTAAGAACATCTGCCGGAAGAACATCTACCAGAGTAACGTTTTCCGCATTTGTTTTTTTTAGATCTTTTATTTTGTTTATTATGCTTGTTTTCTTGAGTACATTCTTGGTTGTTATCTTGACACTTTGCTTGAGTATAGAAAGCAGGTACAAGTAGCATTGCTAAGAGTATTTTTTTATAGTTCATAATTGACTCCTATAGATTAAAAATAAATACTTCTATATTTCAATATAAATATTTATTTTTTAATTACAACAGCCCCCTGTAAAATAGATTAAGTTAAAAAAAAGAGCCCTAAGGCTCTTAGTATTATAAATAATTAATTTAATATTTATTTACAAGATGAACATCCATTTTCACAATTTCTGTCGCATTGTTTATTTTGGATGTGTTTATTTTCTTGGTCATTTTCTTGGCAATTTGTTGCTTGAGCATAAACTGCAGGTACAAGTAACATTGCTAAGAGCATTTTTTTATAGTTCATATTAAACTCCTAAATAATAAAAAAAATATTTATAACATATCAATATAAACATTTTTTTATTAATTACAAGAATTTACTCAGAACTATAGTATTTATTAAACAGAAAAGAGAGCTATTTAGCTCTCTTTGAAATGTATTTTATTTAGATGAGTATTTTTGTTTTATAGAATTAGATATATTTTTATTAGATTTTTGATTTTTTGGAGTTACTTCTTTTTTAGAAGTGTTTTTGTTGTTCTGGGTTGATTTTAAGAAATTGTTAATACTATTTCTAATTTCGACTAAAGTCATTGCACCTTGTCTATCTCTTTTGTATTCTATGCCATTTTGTGAGTAGGTTATTGTAGGAAGTCCTAAAATATTATTTTTTTGTGCTAGAGTATCCAAATCTTTTTTAGTTATATCTAACTTAAAAAATTGAATGTCTTTAAACTCTTGTGCTGCTTTTTCAAAGGCAGGTTCCATTTGTTTGCATGGTTGACATGAAGGACTACAGTACATAATAACTGTTGGTTTATTATTTGCATTGGCCTGGTTGTATTGAGATAAATTATTTATTTCTTGGTATGTCTTACAATTTAGATATGTACTAAATGTTAGTATAGATACTAAGAGTATTTTTTTATAGTTCATATAATCTCCTATATATTAAAAATAAATGCTTCTATTTTCTATTATAAACATTTTTTAATTAATTGCAATAGGTAGTTTTTTAAAGTAATTAAAATTTTCAATTTTTCTATAAATATTTGAAGATATTTTCTCTATTAATCTGATATGTATTGTCTATAGAACATATATACAATATTTATTTTAATTTATGTTAGAATTATAAAAATATATTACTCTATTAAAAAATTAAGAATGTTCTTTTGTTTTTGTTTTTTATAATTTTTGTTGATTATAAACGGGTTAATTGGTAAATTATTAATGTATTTGCTAAATGCTCAATATTACAAAGATTTCAATTTGTAAAAAATAATTAAAAAAATTTTTAATTAAAAAATTGTTCTTATAAATTAAAAAGGGGATCTTTAATTAGGTTTTTAATAAAAATATTTTAGCATAATATAAACTATAACTAAATAAGAAAAATTTAATAATATGCCCTGTGTTAAGGATTTGAGGTTGTTATGGAATCAAAAAATATGAGCATTAGAGATGCACTTGCAAAGGATATGAGAGAGCCTTTGATTTATAGTGTTGTAAAGCGTAATGGGCAACATGTGCCATTAGATTACAAAAAGCTTAATGCTACTTTTGAGCGTGTTATCAAAGGTTATGAGAAAGAAATTTCTGTTGATAACTTAATTAAAGAAGTATTAAAGAATATTTATGATGGAATAAGTACTCAGGAATTAGAAAAAGCTCTAATTTTATCAACTATTGTTTTTATTGAACAAGATCCAGCTTATGATATAGTTGCTTCTCGATTATTGCACCAAAGATTATTTAAAGAAACCAGGAGCTTTTCTGTAGCGGATGATGATAAACTTCGTCATTATAGAGAGAGTTTTATAAATAGTATAACAACTGGTGTCAAAAATGGTCTTTTTGATAAAAGAATGCTTCAGTATGATTTAGAATATTTATCTAATCATTTATCTATTGATAGAGATAAACTTTTTGGCTATATGGGCTTAAACACTCTTTATGAACGTTATTTATTTAAGATAAATAATCGCAGACTTGAAATGCCTCAATCTTTTTGGATGCGTATTGCAATGGGCCTTGCTCTTGAAGAATCTGATAAAAATAGCAAAGCTTTAGAGTTTTATAACTTACTATCAACTTTAAGATATACTCCATCAACACCAACTTTATTTCATTCTGGATTTCCTATTGCACAGTTGAGCTCTTGTTTTTTGACTACTGTAAAAGACGACTTAGGTCATATTTTTAAATGTTTGGGAGACAATGCGCAACTTGCTAAATGGGCAGGAGGATTAGGTTGTGACTGGACAAACATTAGAGGTACAGGTGCTTATATTAAGAGCATTAAGGCAACCAGTCAAGGTGTTATTCCTTATTTAAAAATAGCAAATGACGTAGTAGTTGCTATTACTCGAAGTGGAATAAGACGTGGCGGTACTTGTGTATTTTTAGAAACTTGGCATATAGATATAGAAGATTTTCTTGATTTACGAAGAAATACTGGTGATGAACGCCGCAGAACGCATGACATGAATACGGCTAATTGGATTCCTGATTTATTTATGAAACGTGTTCTTGAAGATAAAGAGTGGACCTTGTTTTCTCCAGAGGAAACTCCAGATTTACATAGTTTGTATGGCGCTGCATTTGAAAAGCGATATTCTTTTTATGAAGAAAAGGCAAGATTAGGTGAGATTAGGCTTTATAAAGTAATTTCTGCAAAACAGTTATGGCGTAAAATGTTAACTAGACTGTTTGAAACAGGACATCCATGGATTACGTTTAAAGATCCTTCAAATATTAGATCACCACAAGATCATGTTGGTGTGGTTAATAGTTCGAACTTATGTACTGAAATAACGTTAAATACTGCAGAAGATGAGACCGCAGTATGTAACTTGGGATCTATTAATCTATCTCAGCATGTTGTTAATGGAGAATTTGATTATACTTCTTTAGAAGCAACTATTAGAACTGCAATTAGAATGCTTGATAATGTTATTGATTTAAACTTTTATCCAACTCCAGAAGCAAAACAATCTAACATGCGCCATAGGCCTGTAGGGCTAGGTGTTATGGGGCTTCAAGATGCTTTATTTAAATTAGATATTCCTTTTGCGTCTCAACAAGCTAAAGAGTTTTGTGATTTATTAATGGAAAAAATATCTTATTTTGCAATAGAAACTTCATGTTTGCTTGCTCAAGAAAGAGGAGCTTATGCTTCTTTTAAAGGTTCTAAATGGGAAAGAGGTATATTTCCTTTAGATACTTTAGACCTTCTAGAACGTGAGCGTTCGTCAAAGATAGAAGTATCAAGAGAGTCACGTCTTGATTGGCGTTCATTAAAAGATAGAGTTAAACTTTATGGAATGAGAAATTCTAATCTTATGGCGGTAGCTCCAACAGCAACGATATCTACTATTACAGGATGCTATCCATGTATAGAGCCTATATATGAAAATATATATGTTGAATCCAATGTGACTGGTGAATTTACCATAGTCAATAAATATCTTGTAAATGATCTTAAATCACGTAACTTATGGTCTAAGAATATACTTGATAAAATTAAGTTTTATGATGGAAATTTATCTTTAATAGAAGAGATTCCTAGTTACTTAAAAGAAAAATATAAAACTGCTTTTGATATAGATCCTGAATGGTTAATAGAACTAGCAGCTGTTAGATCAAAATGGATAGATCAATCTCAATCTTTAAATACTTTTTTAAAGGGTGTATCAGGAAGCAAATTAAGTGATATTTACTTTAAGTCCTGGAAAATGGGCATAAAAACTAATTATTACTTAAGAACTTTAGGTGCTAGTCAGATAGAAAAATCTACTCTAGATACAACTTATGGATTTACTCAAAAAAGAAATGTTGATCCAATTGATAGTTCTACTGATACTGAATTTTCTAAAAAATCAAAGGTATGCAATATAGGTGTAAATCAAGATTGTGAATCTTGCCAATAGTTTAATTTTTATTCTGGAGAAATTTATGACAAAGACTCTTAAGCGCCTTATTAATAATGATTCTACTATGGATCCAAATAAAATATTACCTATGACATATACTTGGGCCAGAGAACATTACAAAAACGGAATAGCAAATAATTGGACCCCTGAAGAAATTCCTATGCAGCAGGATATTGAGCAGTGGAAATCTACTACTGCTTTAAGTAAAGAAGAGCGTAGATTAATATTATGGAACCTTGGATTCTTTGCAACAGCTGAATCTTTAACTGCAAATAATTTAGTTCTTGCAGTTTATAAAAATGTTACTAACCCTGAATGCAGACAGTATTTATTAAGACAAGCTTTTGAAGAAGCAGTTCATACTGATACTTTTATTTATTGCTGCGATTCATTAGGCCTTGATCCTGAAGAAATTTATACTATGTACTTAACTATTCCTTCTATTAAAGAAAAGGATGAATTTGTAGTACAATTGACTTCTTCTATATTTGATCCTAATTTTTCTACTAAAGGATCTGAAAACATAAAATCATTTATTCATGATCTTATTGGTTATTATGTAATTATGGAAGGTATATTCTTTTATGCTGGTTTTGCAATGATGCTTGCGCTTAAAAGACAGAATAAAATGGTGGGAATTGGACAGCAATTTGAATACATTATGCGTGATGAAAGTATTCATTTAGCATTTGGTTGTGATTTGATTAATACTATAATTGCTGAAAATCCTGAAGTATGGACTAACGATTTTAAATCAGAAATTACAGAGCTTATAAAAAAAGCTGTAAAATTGGAGCAACAGTATGCTCATGATGCTTGTCCTAAAGGATTATTAGGTATAAATGCTCAACAGTTTTCTAATTATGTAGAATATGTTGCAGATAGAAGACTTGAGCGAATAGGTCTAACAAAAATATATAATAAAGAGAATCCGTTTTTGTGGCTATCAGAATCTACAGATTTGAGAAAGAAGAAAAACTTTTTTGAAACGAGAGTTACCGAATACCAAGTTGGCGGAATGCTTGAATGGCAAGATTAAAAAGACACCCAAATGGGTGTCTTTTTTTTAATTAATTTTCTTGATTATAAGCATACTCTAAATTGCTTCTTTTAGCTTTAGAATGGTCACTATGATCTGCAATAGGATGACTTTCTAAAGTTCTTCTAATGCTATTCTTTTCTGCAATATGATGTAAAGCTTCTGTTTTAGCTTCATTTTCTTTTAAATTATTTAGTTCAAGAGCTAATCTTTCTAATTGAGCTTCTTTAGTTTGAATGTTTGCTCGAATTTTTGATAATTCTTCTTGATAATGTTTAGCTGTTGCGCTGCCCTCATGGCTTGATACGTGATGAGATTGAACTTCTACTCTTTTAGCTTTTGCTTGAGCTATATTAAATAATAAAGCTAATGCCATTAATCCAGTTAATTGTTTTTTCATAACATCTCCCCTTTTTTATTGTATTAGAAACTAATTCATTTTAAGTTTTGTCATATTTTTAGGTCTTTTGTAAAGATTTTTATTATAAACTTTATAATTCAAAGTAAATATTAGTAAGTTTTTATGTAAAATTGTTTAAATCTAAAAAGAGATGTTTCATAGTTTATTTCAGGAGATTTATTAAAGGTAATATTATAAAAATAAAAAGCCCATATTATGGGCTTTATTAGTATATTATTGAAATTTATTCAATATCTTTAAAATTGAGTTCTTTTTCCAGACGCTCTAAAAACGCTTGCAATTCTTCTTCATTAAAGTTTTCTAGGTTTTCTAAATCTTCTTCAAATTTGTCATTTGATTGATTAAGATTTGGCTGAATTGATGACTTTTCTTCTTTTTCTTCTTCTATATTTTTATTATTTTGTTGTTTTGGTATGATTTCTTCTTTTTCTTTTTCAACAATAACAATTTTTTGATTAATATCAGGTAAATTTTTTGTTGAGCTTACTTCTTTAGTCACCTCTTTTGAAAATGGTGTTTCTTCTACTGTTATTTCGCCTTCTAAACCTGTATCTTTGTCTGTTTTGTCAAGTTCATTAAGTTCGGTTAACTCAAGCTTATCGTCTTTAGTTGAAGTATTATGAAGTTCTTTAGCCTCTTCTTTAATATCCTCACTATAAGCATATAAACTTAAGCCCATGAGACTTAATATTAATATTTTTTTCATAGTTTCCTCTATCTATAACTAACTTTTTTTCTCGAGCTTGAACTACCAGATGCTCTTGCTGATGTTGATCTTTTAGGAGTAGCTTTTGATGATGCAGATTTAGATTTATGAGAAGAACTATAATTATTAGATTTTGCAGATTTCAATCTAGAATTAGCGCTTAATGATTTTGCTCTTGATGAAGTTGATGCACCTGTAGAATGAGATCTTGTTGAGGTAGATTTAGGAGCGGTTAATTTTGTTGAGGTAGATTTTGAAGAAGAGGTTGATTTAGTAGCTGCATTTGCTGATCTTGATCTAGAATTAGCTTTTAACTTAGTACATTCTCTACCTCTACATACATGAGGAGCAAGTCCACCTAAACGCCCCGCTTTTGCGTGTTGCGCTGAACTTCCGCCTTTTGTGCTTGTTGTAGCTTTATGAGATTTGCTTGAGGTTTTATTTGCTGATTTACTGCTTAATTTAGATTTAGCATTATTAGTAGTTTTCTTTGTTACCATTTTTATCTCCTTTTTTATTATCAAAATAAATTATATAGCATTTATTACTTTTGTTTTGTATACTAAATATAATGTTGTTTATTTCATATTAGTAAATTTTTAGCTATAAAGTCAACACTTTAGAATATGTTTTGTTTTAAAGATTATAAATGTGCTAAAAATTTTGTAATGAAATGAGCTGGGATTATTGCTTTATCCTTTTATAAAAAACAATAAAAAAAACGAGTATTAAAGATTTAATACTCGTTTTTAGATATAGTATATTAAATACTATAATTTATTAGAGGTGCTGATTTATTTTTCGTTTCTTCCGTTATTTCTTCCATTAGAACTGGAACCTTCATTTTTGCTGCATTCTCTACCTCTACATTCATGAGGAGCCACTCCACCTAAATGTCCTGCTTTTACGTGTTGCTCATGGCTTCCGCCTCTTGTTCCAGTAGATTTAGAAGAACTTTGAGAACGATTTGTGTTATTTGATTGTGAACTAGCGTTCTGTGAACGTTGATTGTTATTTTCGTTTAAGTTATTACTTGTAGATTTGTTTTTTCTATTGGTTGTCATTTTACTTCCTCCTTTTATTGTAAAAAATTCTTTTTAATTTTTTATAACTTTATCTAAAGTTTTCTATTTGCAATCAAGTTGCGCTTTCAATAACTACTGTTTTAATATAATAATATTACAAAAAGTTTCAAAAAGTCAATAATTATTGTTAGTAGCTATACATCCATCTTAATGTATGGCTTAATCTCTTGTTTATTATTCTTCCCAATTCAACTAAAGCTTCAGCGCGTACGCCTTGTACAAATTTTATTTTTTCTTCTACAGGTGCATTAACATCATCTAATCTATGGCCGCCTACGACCATTCGTCTATCTATATGGTTAAAAACTGCATCTATTTCTTGAGAATATATATCAGCTATTCTACTAAATTCTTCTTCCATTACATCCGCTGCTCTATATCTTTTTTTATTTCTAAGCTCTTGAATTACTATATTTAATTGATCTTCTACTTGATTTAATCTTTGTGTTGCTTTTAATCTTAAGTCATTTTTCATATTATAGAAATTCATTTTTCTTGCTATATTGGTTGTTAGTGGGGTGCTGTTAATCATAAATATATTAGTAGAGATTGAGACAAAAAGTAGTAAAACTTTTATTATTAATTTTTTCATGCTTTTATCCAACAAACTTTAATAAAAATTCAAAAAATTGATTTTTTTTAGATACCTATATTAATAATAATAAATTATTTTATTTAATATTTGCAATATTATTATTGGAATGGATTTAAGATTTCATGAGATATTAAGACTAATTTTTTGACAAATTAGGTACTACTTAAGTAAAAAAAGACCGGCGAATGCCGATCTTTTTTTATTGATTTTGAATTTATTTAAACTTTTAAATATTGACTGATTTTGTTCTTTAGTGCCAGTTTGGTAGTTGCTCCAATTATTCTACCCTTTTCTGAGCCATTTTCTAAAAATACTACAGTTGGTAAGGATCTTACATTATATTTTTGTGCCAAATGATTTGCTTCATCTATATTTACTTCAAAAAATTTTACTGAATTTGCATAATCATTAGATACTTCTTCTATTATAGGCTTAAGTCTTTGGCAAGGTGGACACCATGTAGCGTAAAATTTTATTACACTTTTGCCACTTAGTGCATCTTGACAGAATTGTTGGACTACTGCACTGGTAGTTAATATAGTACCTAAAGATATTATAGACATTGTGAAAAGTAAGTTCTTTATATTCATATGACTCCTTAAAGTTAAAAATTAAAACTAGTCTTATTTAAGTATATAGATTTTTTAAAAAATCTCAAATGGTGCATATTCGAGTCTCATATTATTTATATTTTGATTTGCTGCTGTTTAATATAATAAAATCATTACATAAATTATTATATTGGTGTAAATAATTTAATATATTTAATTAATGAGTTAATTTTGATTCTAGATAAATATTGATACTACATTATCATAAGTTTAAAAAATTTGTATAATACATAAAATATGATTTTTATAAACCTGGTGAAGTAATATTTATTATGAGCAATTTATATTTTGATTATAAAGATACTGTACTTATTAATGATAAACAAATAAAACAAGTTTGTAATTACTTAATGAATCATATTGATGACATAAAAAAAGAGCTTAAATTTGGTTATAATACTAAATATGCTTTTCTAAATTTAGCAAATGATTTTAACTTAGTGCGCGAAGTTAATCAAATGATATTAAAAGCTAAAAATCTAAAACCTAGAATTTTTTTATTAATAGGTATAGGAGGATCTAATTTAGGAACTTTAGGTTTATTTAATTCTATTTTTGGTAATTTATATAACTTAAAAAATATTTTAGATTCTCAAGATTTAAACAGAACTTTATTTTATTGTGCTGATACTATAGATGACTATTATCTTTCAGATTTAATTTTTATAGTGGAAAGAGAGTTAAAGTCTGGCTATAACGTACTGATTAACATAGTAAGTAAATCAGGTAAAACCATAGAGACTTCAATAAATGCGTATATATTTATTGATTTGATAAAAAAATATAAATCTAATTATCAAGATTACATTTTTGTTACTACTGATAAAGATTCTTTATTATATAATATTTCTAAAAAAGAAAATTATAATATTCTGGAAATACCTAAATTAGTAGGAGGTAGATTTTCAGTACTATCTGCTGTGGGACTTTTTCCTATAGGATTTTTTGTTAAAGATTTTTGTAGTATAGAAGATATTTTAGTTTATCATCAAGATGCGATAAAACGATATTTATCTTGTGATCTAAATATTAACTATGCATTAATTAGTGCTTCTATTACTTATTTTAATTATCAATATAGGTATAAAAATATAAGTGATCTGTTTATTTTTTCTCCGGATTTAAAATTTTTAGGTAGTTGGTATAGACAGTTAGTAGGAGAAAGTTTAGGAAAAAAATTTGATAATAATAAAAATCTAAAAGAAGTAGGGATTACTCCTACCATTTCTATAGCAACTATAGATTTGCATTCAGTTGTTCAACTTTATTTGGCAGGACCGCGTGATAAAACAACTACTTTTTTGTCATTTAAAAATGAAAGCAATAATATAAAGGTTGACAGTAGTCTTTTTGATTGTGATTTATATCAGAAGAATCTTTCGATTACTTTCATAAAAAATAGTATATTAAATGGTGTAAAATCTGCTTATCAAAAAGATCAAAGGCCCTTTATGTCGATTGAATTAAGAGAGAAAAATTTAGAATCTCTTATAGATTTTATGGTTTTTAAGATGTTAGAGACAATTTATATAGGCACTTTATTTAATATTAATGTTTTTGACCAGCCTGAAGTTGAGTTATATAAACAAGAAGCAGAAAAATTCTTAAAGAATTGTTAAGTATTTAATAATTTAGTTTGATTTTTTATTAAAATATATTTATATTATAAAATAAATACTTAAAGGATTCTTATAAAAATGGAGAGGTTATGAAAATAAGAATTTTATTTTTTCTATTGATATTAAATTTTAATATGGACTTAATTGCAAATAAAGAGCTTATAGAAGCTGCTATTAATTCCGATTTAGATCAATTAAAAGAATTAATTAAATCAGATATTAATATAAATTATAAAGATCAAGACGGTAATACCGCTTTAATGTATGCTGTAAAAAATGGCGATATTAATGCTGTTAATTATCTTTTATTAAAAGGTGCTGATCCTAACATTATTAATAATCTTCAACAAACATCTTTAATTTTAGCAGTTGATAGAGATAACCTTTCAAATGTTTTAGATAAATCTTATTCATCAAAAGAATTAGAGCTGCTCTTTAAATCCGATAATAATTATCCTATAGTTAGAAGTCTTTTAATAAAAGGAGCTAATCCAAATGTAAAAGATCATTTAGGAAAGTCCCCTCTTTATTTAGCAGCAGAATATGGAGATTTAAGGTGTTTAAACTTACTTCTTGGTGTACATAATGTAGATGTCAATATTAAAGATATATTTGGGTATACTCCGCTGATGGCTGCTTGTCGTACTAATCAGAAAAATATTGTAAATAGATTAGTTAAACATCCTAGTATAAAGCTTAATGCTCAAAGTACTGGATTGACTAGTCTAGATAATTCAAATAATTTAAATGAAGGTACAGGTCTTACAGCTTTAATGGTTGCTGCTAGTATGAATAGAGCTACTATTGTTAAAATGCTTTTAAGAGCAGGAGCTGATTATAAAATTACAGATTATAATGGACGTAATGCTATTGATATTGCTAAAGGTACTTATAAAAGCTCAAAGCGTTTATTAGAAGCTTTAAATAATAATGTTAATCTTAAATCTTAATTGTTAATTTTTTTTACTTTATCGATCTAATCTATTAATTTATTGATAGATTAGATCGATTTTTTTATAAATTAATTTGTTCTTATTTATGGTCTTATCTTTTATATTAATTATAATTTCTTTTTCTTTAGGTAATTTTATAGTAATATTTTCGTTTAGTAGGTAAAGTTTAATCTTTTCTTTTTTTGTTATTTCTAGTAAGTTTTGCCAGTTTAACCATCCTTTTTGATTTAAATTACCTTTGAATAAAGGCATATAAATGTTTTTTATAGTTATTATATTAAGAAGAGCTTTTATATTTTTAAAGCAGTTGCTTGAGGGGTTTATAACAATCAGATGCTTTATTTTATTAATACCTTTTTTGGCAATTGTGGTTGTCAAAGCAAAAGAAGAAATACTTTGATTAAGTGCACTGTTTTTATCTATTAGAATCTCATTATCTGACATAAATAATATATCTTTATTCAGTAGATGTATATCAGTATTAATATCATTATTTAAGTATTTAAAAATTATGATATTAAAAGACATAAAGGTAATAAGTGCAGCGATTTTTAAAAAAGAAGAACTTAGTTTTTGATTATAGATTATCAGTAGAGTTATTATTGGTATGGTTATTAAAAAGTAAATGCTTGGGTATTTGCATATTATTAGCCAAGATTTACTCGACCATTTTAAGGGTTTTATCCATAAATTGCTTATTAAATCTAAGCATTTTATTAAAAAATTGTTAGGAATTGATAATAGCTCTGAAAAAAATATTAAAGAGCTAATAATAATAAATATAGTTAAAAATGGAGCAAAAATAATGTTTCCTATTGGTGACATGATCGAAAGCGGAAGACCCCAATAAAGCAATATAGGCCAAGAAATTAGCATCATAAATAGCTGTATTTCTAAAAGACGATTTATTTTATTGAACCATATCTTAACTTTATCGACTAAGCTTTTTTTTAAATTTTTCATCGCATACAATAAATAATTAATAAAATAAGCTATCTAACAGATAGCTTAAAAATATAACAAACTCTAGATTATAAATGATGCTTAATTAGTATAACAACTTATTTCAAATCCTAAATCATTGAGAAAGCAAGATAGACAAAATTGAGTATCATAATACCTATTTATTTTTTCTATTTCTTCTTTATTAAAATGGTATTTATTATCTATAGTTATAGCTTTTATTTCTTTGCCTAATATTGCTAAAAAGTTAATAATATCTATTTCTAATACTTCTGTTTCTTTGGCATTGATTTTTTCTATTTTAGCAGCTTTTTTATATAATTCATTAAGGTTTTTCATAATTTTAGAATTTATTAAACTTTGCCATTTTTTATCAAGTTTAATATAAGACTCTTGGTCTTTATCATCTAAGATTATTAAATTCGCCATAGTTTTAGCAATTTTATTTGCTAGTTCTTCAGTAGAAGCAATTTCTTTAGCTTGAATATTAAGTATATTTGTGAATATTATACTTAAAAATAGTACAATATTGAGTAATTTTTTATTTTGATTCATATTATTTCCCCCCTAGTTAGCTAAAAGTTTATTATATTTATTATAAGTCTAATATAATAAAGCAAAAGAACAACTGGGGGGAATTTGTTAAGATTATAATTTAGAAAAAGGTTGATGGTTATTTCGTCTTCTTCTATTGATCATATCTTTTAGTGCACTTTCAAAATGTGTTGCTGTAACTGAAAGCGCCTCTTCACGTGCTGCCCTAACTGCAGCCTCATTTACTAGGTTTTTAAGTTCAGCAGCACTAAAACCTCTAGTAGCGCTTGCTATTTTCTTAAGATCTATACTTTGATCTCGAGCAATTTTTCGGCAATATAGATCTAAGATGTCTAATCGGCTTTCTTCATTAGGTAGGCCAATTTCTACTATTCTATCAAATCTTCCTGGTCGTTTTAGAGCAGCGTCTATATGATCTGGAGTATTAGTAGCTGCTATTACCAATATTGAATTATCTGAGTTAAATCCATCCATTTGATTTAGTAATTCATTTAAAGTATTTCTATATTCAGAGTTTTGCTCTCCACCTCTTGAACCGCCAATAGCATCTAGTTCGTCTATAAATATGATTGCTTTTTTTCTAGGACCTATTTTTACCGATTTTCTTGCATTTTCAAATAATTCTCTTATTTTTTTTGGTCCTACACCTACATAAATCTCTATAAATGCTGAGGCCGATTCATTAAAAAATTCTGCATCTGCTTCGCCGGCAATAGCTCTTGCAATAGAAGTTTTACCGGTTCCTGGAGGCCCTACAAGCAAAATACCTCTAGGCATAATGGCTCCTACTCTTCTGAATTTTTCAGGAAATTTTAAAAAATCGATTATTTCCCTAATGTCTTCTGGGATATGACCTCCTAAATCTTTAAATGTAAAAACCGACTGTCCATTTCGTTTAATATCTATTTTATCCATAGACGCAAATGAGTAATTATTTGGATTTTCTCCTGCTTGTTCAGGGATGACTAGTCTTTTTACGTTGTTTAATAGGGCATCTCGATTTTGTTTGTTCATCTCGTCTAAAGCTTGACGAATAGCATATAGATCTGTTAGCATCTCTAAAATGAATGCATTAGAATTTTTTTGAATTATTAAACTGCATGATATTATGAATAATAAAGATTTTTTTATCATCTTTTATCTCCT
This sequence comes from Candidatus Babela massiliensis, assembly GCF_000513475.1. Classification (GTDB taxonomy): domain Bacteria; phylum Babelota; class Babeliae; order Babelales; family Babelaceae; genus Babela; species Babela massiliensis. The sequence continues at coordinate 535,050 of NC_023003.1, read as the reverse complement.
AAAAGGTCTGAGCAAATTAGCTAAATGTGTATGTTCATTCATGTATATTGTATCCGTAAATTTAAAGTATATTAAAAATTTCATCAAGTATAGGGATCATATGATGAAGTCCAAGTTTATATTCTTAACCCTGTTTATATTAAGTGTCTCTGGTTGTGTAGATAAAATAAATCAATTAAATCGTTTTCCTGAGATTAATATAGCAGATAGTTTTTATCAAATTCAAGATGATATTGCTTTAACTGCAAGAGCTTTTTCTTCACAAGAAAGCAAATCTCATTTTGGCGTAGATTTGATTAGTAAAGGTTATATACCAATACAACTCAGAATAGAAAATAGGTCCCCTGACACTTATATCATTAGACCAAGTTATATAGAGTTAGCAATAGCAGAACCAAGTAAAATTGCTAAATTATTGCATTGGGATACTTATTGGTGGGTAACTACTGCTGGATGTTTATCCTTGTTATTTTGGTGGCCGGCAACCTTTTATGTTGGGCAAAGTGGATATGATATGTATAGGACTAATAAAAATATTAATGAGTGTATTAATTATAATTCAATTTGTGAAAATCAAGCTATTGAAATTCCGCCTTATGATGTTTTAAATAAATTTATATTTGTTACACGTTCGGAATTTACTTCTAGATTTAGAATTAAATTATTTAATATTGATCAAAAATTATTACTTACATTTAATGTAAATGTATTTGGGCATGTGAAAAACTCTCCATGATATTAGATAGAGATTTATTTAAGATTTATGGTTAAAAAAGGGTCTATGTTGTACGCATAGACCCTTTTTTTAACTTTTTTAATTGTGTATTTGTTCTAATTCATTTAAATCAGGGATTTCATTTTGATAAACCAGAACTTGATATATTCTTTTATGGCTTGCTTGCTGAATTTGAAAATTAAGGTTTTTATAAGATAATCGCTCGCCCTTTTTAGGCATATATTGAAAATGTTCTGTTAAAAATCCAGCTAGCGTTAAAGAATGATGAGCTTCAAATTCTATATTAAAAAAGTTATTTAATTCTTTTAATTCTATGCTTGCATTTATTAACCAACTATTGGATTTTAAACTTATGATCTTATCTTTTTGTGGCTCAAATTCATCCTGTATTTCACCAACTATTTCTTCTATAACATCTTCAAGAGAAACTAGACCTGTTATAACGCCAAATTCGTTAAGTACAATAGCCATATGCATTCTTTGTTCACGTAATTCTTTAAGGACTTTTAGTAATCTAGCGCTTTCAGGAATGAATACTAATGGTCTTACAACTTCTTTCCATGATCTTAAATCATTTTTAGAAATTAATTGAAAGAAATCTTTTTGATGTAGCATCCCTACTATATTATCAGAATTACTTTGATAAACAGGCAATCTTGTTAATTGATATTTGGCAAATACATCTATAATTTCTTCTTTATTATTGTCGGTACTTATAGAAATTATATCAGTCTCCGGTACCATGACTTCTTTTACTGTTTTTGTACTAAGATCAAATATACTTTTTAACATATTGCTTTTGTTTACATCTATTAAACCCTTTTCATAAACATAATCTATTAAAAACCTTATCTCATTTTCAGATTCGTGATAGGCATTTTTATCGCTCTCCTTGCCTAATAATAAAGAAGCTATAGAATCAGTTAATTTTGAAAGCAATTCTACAAATGGATATAGTCCTACATAAAGAATATTAGTTATACCTAAAGTTGATTTTAAAAACTTATCATTACGTGTTGCCAAGTTTTTAGGTATCAAATCAACTATTAATATAGTTGTACTAGTTATCAAGATTCCTACAATAAATCCTACTTTATCAGATATGTTTAATGCTCTTGTTAGTTTTTCTATTATTTGATTGCTTAATACCGCTGCAACTACGTTTGCCAAATTATAAGCAAGTAATATAGTTATCAAAATTCTGCTTGGATTATTTTCAAGAGTATTGATTAAAGACTTATATTTTGTAGTTGTTTTTGATATCTCTTTTAATCTAAACATCCTTAGAGCTGTAATACTAGTTTCTAAAAATGATAGGATTGAACAAATTATAAGTGCTATTAATAGCAAAATCAATTCAGCGCTTGTAGTGCTAGCAACCGGAGGTTCCATTGTATATTAATTCCTTTAGTTTAAATATTATTCGTCATCTATATTTTCATCATCAGGTTCTTCTGGTAAAAGTATTTCTTTTTCAAAGAACGTTTGTAATTTCTTACTTCTTGAAGGATGTCTTAATTTTCTTAAAGCTTTAACTTCTATTTGCCTAATTCTCTCTCTTGTTACTGAGAAATCTTTACCAACTTCTTCTAAAGTATGTTCTGAGGCTACATCAATACCAAATCTCATTTTTAGAACTTTTTCTTCACGCGGAGTTAAAGTTTTTAATACTTCTCGTACTCTTTCTTTTAAATCTGTGTTTGCAACTGTATCAGCAGGAGAGAAATCATTTTCACTTTCAATAAAGTCTTTGATATAAGCATCTTCACTATCTCCTACAGGCGTTTCTAAGGAAATAGGCTCTTTTGAGATCTTAATTATATTTTTAATTTTCTTTTCATCTATATTTAACTCTTTTGAAAGTTCTGCATAAGAAGGCTCTCTTCCATGTTCTTGTATAAATACTCTCTTTATTTTATTAATTTTATTAAGAGTTTCTACCATATGAACAGGAACCCTTATAGTACGTGATTGATCGGCAATTGCTCTTGTAATAGCTTGTCTAATCCACCATGTAGCATAAGTAGAGAATTTATATCCTCTTTCAAATTCAAATTTTTCTACAGCTTTCATCAATCCTATATTACCTTCTTGAATTAGGTCAAGGAAATGTAACCCTCTATTGACATATTTTTTTGCTATATTAACAACAAGCCTTAAGTTAGCACGAGCAAGATCATCTTTTGCTCTTTTATCTTTTGCCTGTCCTCTTCTGAGTTGATTATAATATTTAAAGATATCTGCTTGCGGTAATCCTAGCTCTTGTTCTAATTTTCTAGCAGTTTTATAGTTTGCACGAATTTGTCGGTCAAGATCTTGAACTTCAAGCTGTTCGCTTTCTGTTAAAATAGATTTTTTAGACATTTGCTTGAATAGCATTTCATTTTGCTTGATAAAGGTTAATTTATCATTTATTTTGTTTATAGATCTTTCGATTCTTCTTGCAAGTTTTCTAATAAGCTTATTAGATAATCTGATTTCTTGAATCTTTTTACTAATTTCTTCTTTATTCTGTTTAACCTTATTTAGCATTTCCTGCTTTTTGTCTTCTGAATCTAATTTGCCTCTATAGCTTTGATAGATTTTCTCTTCATTTTTAATTAGATTTTTTAGCTCATTTATAGTAACAATTAAGACATCTCTTTCTTCACTATATTTTGGTAAATTCTCTTCGTCATATTCAGAAAATTGAATTATTTCCTTAAGAGAAATAGAGTTTTTCTCAAGTTTTTCACCGAGTAAGACTACCTCTTTATGAATAAATGGAAATTTAGAAAGAGCTTCTATAGATTCTTTTTTGCCTTCAGCTATTTTCAGTGAAATTATGCTTTCAGTTTTTTTATTTAATAGAGGTATTTTACCTATATCTCTTAAATAAGCTTTTACACCATCTGAAACGTGCGCTGATTCACTTGCTTCTCTTACTAAATCTCTTTCATCCTCATCTTCATCTTCACTTTCTAATTCATCCTCATCGGTGTAATCTAATGAGCTTTCAATATGAGATTTTATATGTGCTTTTGCAATATTATCTTCTTTTTCATATCCAATTTCAGTTTCATTTTCAAGTTCTTCTTCCATTATAAGTTCTACATTTTCTTTTTCAAGAATCTTGATAATATCATTGGTCTCTGATTCAGAAAGATTATTTCTATCACAGAACTCTAAAAGTTCTTCATACGTGATAATACCTGATTGACGTCCTTTTTCTAGTAATATATCTACTACCTCAGTATTAGAACCATCCAAATCAGCTATTTTTTTATCTTGTTTTTTAGTACTTTTAACTTTGTTGATCTTACCTTTGACCATGTATACCCCTTTTTAATATTTTTTTCTTTAGTAAATCTAATTCGGCTAAGAGAGTTTTTGTTAAATTACTGTTACCGGTTTTTTCTGCTTGATTTATTTTTAGCTTGATGTTATAAACTAAATCTTTCCATTGCTTTTTGTAAAATTCTGTCATTAGTTCTTCAAGCGAATTATTGTTATCTGCTTCTATAACTATTTTACTTATAAAAGTTTTATCCTCTTGGCTAAGATCTTCATTGTTGCACATTTTTGAGAATATTTCTTTAATAGGTAAAGAAAACCAATCTTTCAAAAATTCTGTATCTTCTATGTTCAAAGATTTATGAGCTTCTTTATAATCTATTATAGCAGAAAATATTTTTTTTTCTAATTGTGTTATTTTAGATGTATCATGAATATTAATATTTTTTATTGATTGCTTCTCTTCATGTATGACTTTATAATTATTATGATCTTCCTTTTTAGTAGTTAATTCATATTTTAATGTCTCAAAAGGTATGCTAAAGGCTTGAGATGCTTGTTTTAATAATAAATCTTGCTTAAGTAAATCATCTATAGAGAATATTATATCTATTAATTTTTTAGTAGATATAATCTTTTGATTTAGACTTTGTTTATGAAAATCAGATCCGATATATTCTAGATAGAATGTAAATATATCTTTCGTGTTTAGTATTAAAGATTTAAGATCATTATTTTTTTCAAGATAAGAAGCAGGATCTTCGCCTTTTGGCAAACTAATGACATAAAGATCTATATTTGCTTGCCAGCAAGATTCTATTAGTCTTGTTATAGCTTTTTGACCTGCTGTATCTTGATCATAAAGAAGATAAAGTCTTTGAGTGTATCTGGAAAGTTGGGTTAAATGTTCTTTTGTACAAGCAGTTCCTAAAGTGGCTACTGTATTTAAAAAATCATTTTGAGTCATCATGATAGTATCTATATAACCTTCTACTAAAAATACGGCATTTTTTTCTTGTATTTTTTTCTTTGCAAGATCTAAGCCAAAAAGTAAGGATCCTTTATTGAAAAATTGATTATCATGAGAGTTATAATATTTGGCTCTATTATCTTCCTCTTTAATGATGCGTCCTCCAAAGCCTAATAAATTACCTAAATGATCTTTTATACCAAATATTATTCTATCTTCAAAAGGCGAATAAATGCCGTGCTTTCCTTCTATCAATATTTTGGAATCAATTAAATCACTTGTAAGTATATTATTTTTTTTTGCAAAAGATATTAATTCGGTAATATTTTTAGTGCCTGATGGAACGAACCCTATTTCAAAGAGATCTATACTGTTTTTATTAATGGCTCTTTTGTTTAGGTAATCCTGTGCTAATTTACTTTTTAATAAATTTTTTTGTGCCCATTTTAGAAAAATTTCGTTAGTCTTAATATATTCTTTTTTCTTATTAAATTTATCTAAATTATTAAAGTCGCTTTCTTGATTATCTGGTAAATCTATATTATATTTTTGACTAATTATCTTTGCTGCTTCTAATTGTGAGCAATTTTCAATTTTTGCTATAAAAGAGATGACATCGCCTCCACTTTGGCATCCGAAACAATAGAATATTTCTTTTTCAGGGCTTACCGTAAAAGAACCGGTTTTTTCACTATGAAAAGGACAACGCCCTTTATAATAAGATCCTGTTTTTTTTAAGGTTACATATTCGCTTATTATGCTTAAGATCGAACATTTTTGTTTGATTATGTTAAATAGGTTCATGATGCTCAATCTTATTTTTTGTTAATCTAATTATAATAAAACTTAAAAAAGCAACTATTAAGATAAATATAGCAAGCAGTTGAGCCTTTGAAATATCCTGAGAGTATATAATATTTTTTATTATTATATCTCTGTCTCCTCTTAAAAAGTCTATTGAGATTCTTTCAAGTGAAGAAAGCATTAAGTATATTGTTAGAAGAGTTCCTTGTTTTAACTTATAGCGAGAATATAAAAATTGCATAAATATAAATATAAATAAAAATGTTAAGGAGCTATAAATTTGAGTAGGATGCAAAGCTAGTTCAAGAGGAGCAATAGATTCAGGATCTCTATAAGTAACTGCCCATAATTGGCTTGGATTGCACACTTGGCCATAACAACACCCTGCTAAAAAACAACCTATTCTTGATATAGAATGAACAATAGGTATATAGACGGATATGATATCAAGTGCATAAAGTATTTTAATATTTTTTTTCTTTAAAGTAACAGCTAAGTATATTAAACCTGCTATAATGGATCCTAAAACAGCAAGCCCACCGTTCCAAATACTTATTATTTCAATAATGTTATTGTAATGTTTAAAATTGTTAATTACGTGTAAAGCTCGTCCCCCTATTATAGCAATGATAGCTGTTTCTGATGTTAAATTTATAATATCTTCTTTGCTTATAAGGTTTGTAACGCTTTTATCTCTTCTTATTAACCAAAGAAAAACAATTATGCTAATACTTATAGCAACGCTAAAACTATTGAGTTTTATAGGACCGTATATATTAAAAATTACTGGATACATATTAATTTAATTTAAATTTTTAAAATGATTACTTACTAGCTTCTAGTAGCCTTTCTCCTAATTGTGCTAATTCTTCTATATGTTCTATATCATGCTTTTTATAAAAAGCATGTACTACTGTTTGGTAATTATTAGCATCAGTACCCCATTGATAAGAAGCATGTTCACCATCATTTAGCTTTAATAAATATACGTTGTTATGACCTGTTGACTTTAACTGTTTATATAATCTAATACTGCTTTTAATTGGAATTAATCTGTCCTTTTTGGAATGCACAAATAATATTGGCAAATTTTTAGGTAAACTTTTTACTATATCGATTGGCCTAATACCATTTTTATCGTAATTAGGATATTTTCTTTCTATAATTTTATGAAATAAATGTTTTATACCGGGTATCCAACCTACATACTTTCGATTTAGTTGATATTCGATAATTTTTTCTATTGAATCGAAAGGGGATTCAAGAACAACAGCTGCTAATTTCTCTGGATGTCTTGATGCATAATTTATAATCGTTGAAGCTCCACGTGATACTCCAACTAATACTATTTTGTTTACAGCTTCATCTTTTAAGCATTCTTTATAGATGTTATCTAAAGTCTCAACATCTTTATCTTGAGCAAGATTAGCATTATTTTCATTGAATTTTCCATCAGAATCTACATCGCCGAAATCAAAACTTATATTATTGTTACCTAAAATTTGCCAATTAAGTTTATTTGGCATAGTATACCGCTTAATTTGATTTCGGTTTCCTTCTAATCCATGACTAAATATAAAAACAGTCTTTGCGCTTATATTTACATTAATGAAAACAGATAATAAAAGTATTATTTTATTCTTCATATTAATACCCTTTTTTTATATAGTTTGATTTTAATAAAATTATAAATTTATATAAATAATAAGGCAAAGAATTTTTACATAAAAATATTAGTTTTATTTAGTTTTTTCTCTTACCTTAAATATTAGTAACGATATAGCAGCAGGTGTCATTCCCTGAATTAAATTAGCTTGAGCTATATTTTTTGGTTTAATTTTAGTTAGCTTTTGTTCAAGTTCTCTACATAGACCTGGAATATTTTTATAACTCATATTATCAGGTATTTCTAAATTTTGATAATATTGAGATTTTTCAACTTCTTTTTGTTCTCTTTTAATATAAGGACCATATAGTAATTCAGCTGAAATAGTTTGTAATGTCCTGTAATTTATATCAGGCTTTATCTCTTTTATTTTGTCATGTACTTTTTCTACTTCACCTTGACTGAATAAACGCATAATTTCAAGATGATTTTTATTAGATCTTAATGATTCCAAAATATCTTTAATTAAAGCTCTTTCTTTTTGAATATCTTGATAGAGCTCATTGCTTATAAGACCTAGATTATATGCTTTATCTCCTAATCTATCAAACACGTTATCTTGTCTTAATAATAATCTACGTTCTGCTCTTGAAGTAAACATTCTGTATGGCTCATCTATGCCTAGAGTTACTAGATCATCAATCATGATTCCTATATAGCTTTCATTTCTATTTAATATAAAAGGTTCTTTTTTATTTATCTTAAGATGAGCATTAATACCAGCGATTATGCCTTGACCAGCTGCTTCTTCATAACCAGTAGTACCATTAATTTGTCCTGCTAAAAATAAATTTTCTACCGTTTTTACTTCAAGCGTATGATAAAGTTGATTAGGAAGTACTGCATCGTATTCTATTGCGTATCCAGGTCGTACTATAATAGCATTTTCAAATCCTTTTATAGATCTTATATATTTTTCTTGTATTTCGATTGGTAAAGATGTTGAAAGGCCATTTGGATATATTTCATCGTTAGAAGCGCTTTCAGGTTCAACAAAAACATGATGAGAATTCTTATCTGCAAATCTGGCTATTTTATCTTCAATAGATGGACAATATCGAGGAGGAGTCCCTTTTATATGTCCTGTATAAATTGGCGATAAATGAGCATGCTCTTTTATTATCTTATGAGTGTTTTCGTTGGTATGAGTAATATAGCAACCTATTTTATGTTCAACTTGATGTGAAGTAAATTCAAAAAGCGAGTCTAAATTGTCAGATCCTTGATATTCAAGTTGAGAAAGATCTAAACTTGAGCGCAGTAACCTAGGAGGAGTACCCGTTTTAAGTCTCACCATTTTAAGCCCAAGTTCTTTAATAGATTGTGAAAGAGTTTGAACAGCTTCTTCACCTTGACGTCCTGCACTATAATTATTATGACCCATGTGAATTAAGCCTCTTAAGAAAGTCCCGGTTGTTAATATTACCGCACCTGATTTATAAGTCTTATTTGAGCGAGTTTTTATACCTATTACTTTATTGTTATCAAGTATCAGCTCTTCCACCATATCACTTATGATAGTTAAATTTGGTGTTTTTAATAGCTCTTCTTGACTCAAAATTTTATATCTTTCTTTATCTATTTGAAGTCTTAAGCCTTGAACTGCAGGTCCTTTACGAGTATTTAGCATTCTTGCTTGTAAGTAAGATTTAGTACATAATTTTGGCATTAAGCCTCCTAATGCACTTATTTCAAATACTATATGACTTTTGCCTATACCACCTATTGCAGGATTGCAAGGCATATGTCCAATTTTATCTATACTTAAGGTAATCATTAGAGTCTTTGATCCCATACGACTAGATGCATAAGCAGCTTCTATTCCTGCATGTCCTCCTCCAACTACAATTACGTCAAATATATTTTCAGAGATTAGATTATTATCGATTTTATTTGTGTTCATTGTTATAAAATATTATTAATTTAAAATAGTTATAATAGATTATTTTAAATTAATAATACTAAAAATTAATCATAAAGTCCAAATACGTTAAAATTACAAAATAAAAAAATCTTAATTTATACAGTTGATATTGTATAAATTAAGATTTTTAATAAATTAAAATTTATTACTTAGTTCTTCTTTTAAGTCTTTCTGTTAAATTTTTTAGGATTATAGCTTTGCTATATTTTTTTGCTAAATCTTGTTTTAATCTTGTAGGAATAAGATTTTGAAATTTTTCAAAATTTCTTCCTGCTTCATAAATATTTCTTGATTTTTTAATATTATCGATTGCAGTGCAATATTGTGGAAAATTAGGAGCACCTTGAAGTAAATTTTTTAAATCTTCTAACCAACCTTCAAACGTTTTTCCTGGCTCTATATCTTTGTTTAGGAAATTTTCTATAAAAGTAGATATTCTATGTTGTTGTTCATTAGAAATCTCTGTATCATTTGTTGCTTTAGTGGTTAAATTAGAAGAAAGTAAGCTTATTAAGATAAAAAAATGAGCTTTAATTTTTAATGTATTTATAATATTTCTTTTCATGCTTTTATTCCTTATTATTAATAATTAAATGATTTAATAAAACAGTTAATTATCGTTAAATATTACATTATATTTCTAATCTAGTTTAATAGGAGCTTTTGCTCATGTCAAAAGCCCTAAATTTGAATAACTTAATATCAGATTAGTATTTATTAATATTTTTATCAATATTTAGGGGTTATATTGATTATGCTATACTACTTATTTTGTATAATTGATAATTTATAATTAAGTAATAAACTTGGTCAAAAAATTATAAATCTTGATAAATTTCTAAATTACCTAGTTTATGTTTTTTGTAAAACATATAACATCCAATGATTTGTAGAAATATGAATAAGATAAGCAAATTGGATATTCCATAAACTGATAAATTAAATATGAATGCGCTTAATAGTATTAAACAGCTTATAAGTGAAAATATAGCTATTTTAATGTTAGTTTTCTGCCTCTTATCTATGCTTAATATTAATAGTGATAGAGTACTAATTGTATAAGAAATGGTTGCTCCTAGAGCACCTACTTGTTGTAGAGGAATCTGTTGAGCTTGTGTTATTAATAAGTAAATTATTGCGATTAAACCTTCAGTAATTATACAAACATAAGGAATATGATGTTTATTAAGTAAGGTGAAAATTTTACTCATAAATAGATGGTTGCTTTGTGCTAAATTATAAAGATTCCAGCTATTGCTGAACATTACCCCATAAGCAGCTCCTAAGGATGATGCTGCTATTCCTAAATTGAGAAGTACTATTGATATATGTTTAATTTTATTATTTTGAAAAAAATTAGAAAGTTTCGCTATTAGTGTTGGAAAAACTTCTAAATATCCATTAGTGAGACTATAAAGTTCTTTTCCTAAATTCCCACATAACATAAATTGAAATAATGTAGCAATTATTACTACTATTATATAAGAAATTAATATAGCTTTAGGACCATTCTTTTTTGGATTTTCAATAGATTGGCTAAGAGAACAACTTGCTTCAAATCCAGCAAAGGCAAAAAATACTAATGTTATACTTGCAGGTATTCCTGAAGGTATTAGTAATTCAGAGTTAAAATTAGCTTTAGAAAATAAATAAAATCCAGAAAATATGGTAAAAATTATTGGTACTAATTTAAAAATGATAAAGCCATATTGAATTGTGCTACCTGTTCTTAAATTTAGGAGATTAAATATTGTAAATATGAATATGGTAATTGCATCAAGCAATAGTATTGGTATCGATTGAAGTTCAGGAATAATTTGCTGTAAAAGCGAAAAACAGACATGAATTCCTAATACCAATGTACTTATTTTTCCAATGAAATAACTCCAACTACTTAAAAATCCAAAAAAAGGACTTATTGGTAACCCCAAATGATAAAAAGTAGCTCCTGAATCTATAGAGCCCCATAATTTAACTATTGCTAATATAAGCGGTAGCAATAATATGCCTACTATAATATAAGATAATGGACTTAAAGAACCCGTTAGCTTTGATAATAGTACTGTATTAACAAAGATTCCTGATCCTAACATAATGTTTATGTTTATTAGAATAACGGAGAATAAAGATAGCTTTTTTTTATTTGTCATGGCCCTTATATTTACATTTATAGCTTTTTAATCATATTTCTATATATTTAAGCAATATTTTGAAAATTTATCAAAAAATAATTATAAAAATCTAGCTTGAAAATAATAATAGAGTTATGTATCTTATTGTAAGTTTTTGAATTAGGTTTAATTATTTGAAGTGGGTTACAGGAGATAGATAAATGGTTAGATTAAAATATCTAAAAAAAAGTTTATTATTTTTAATGATATTTAATATCATATTGATAAAAGATGTCAAAGCTTATATTTCTCAATCAAGTACTGAATTTCCAGAGGCAGAAAATATAAATAAATCAAATTGTAATACTGATTGCAGTAATGAATGCGGCTATGGGTGCAGTAATGATTATGCTAGTAGTCGTACTATATTTATACCAAGACTCTTAACTACAAATTCGATGTTAGATTTGCCTTTAGGGAACTATCAATTTTATCATAATGCTCAATGTCCTGAAGATAAAGCATTTTTCGATATTCAAGCTAGTTACTTTCATTTAAGATCAAGAAAAGAATGTGAACTTGCTGCTTATTTTTTACCAAATGGAAGAAGATGTATAAGTGTAAGAGAAGATGGTTCAGGGGATGTAGGATCCTTATGGCTTGGTCTTATTTCTGCTGATGGAACACAATTTGATTCAAGAGTATGTTTATCGCCTAGAAGAAAAGTAGATGGTGGTTTTTTTAACTTTTATTTTGATTTTAATACTTGGTTATGTGGTACATGGTTAAGTATTGCATTTGCGGCTATGCGTGTTGAACAAAATATTTGTATTAAAGAAAGTTGTGTTGAAAATACTGGAACTTTAGATAATGCATGTAACGCGACTCAAGCATTAAATAATAGCGAGTGGTGTGCTGGTAGATTCTGTCCTAATACTATGGTAAGAACAGGTGTTGATGATGTGCAATTTAAATTAGGGTGGAATTACTATTTTTGCAATCAAGACCATTTTGGTATTTATTTTGTAGCAACAGCACCAACTGGGCATAGAACACGAAATTTATTTATTTTTGAACCACTTGTTGGCACACGTTTTGGTAGCGCTGGAGTTGGATTTAATAGTGATTATACTGTATATGATTTTGGTAATCAAGCGTTACATTGGATGGCTGATTTGAAATATCGTTATGAATTTTCTTATTGTACTAGACGTTTATTTGATCTTTGTAAAAATGGTCCTTGGTCAAGGTATTTATTAGTAGTATCTCCTGATCAGCCTTCTATGACAGAACCGGGAGTTAACTATTTTGCCAGACGAGTTAGAGCGACTCCACGAAATACTGTTGATTTTTGGACAGCTTTACATTACAACTGTTGTGAATACCATTTTGAAGTTGGTTATGATTTGTATTGGCATCAAGCTGAAAAAGTTTGTCTTGCTAATTGTGAAAATCAAAGCTTATGTGTAGGAATATATGATATTAGTGGGGACTGTCAAGGAAATCCAGTTTCTGCTACATGCAATGCTAATATCTCTCAAACTGTAGTGAATGCTGGATGTAATGTAGCTCCTAGTGATCCTATGTTTGTACCTTTAAGCACATCAGATTTAAATTTATCATCTGGAGCGATGCCTAAAGCAATGACTCATACTGTTTATGGTGCTTTATCTTATAATACTGAGTTTTGGTGTATGCCGCTTATGCTTGGTTTTGTTGGTATGTATGAGTTTGCTCATTCCAATACAGCTTTTGAGCAATGGGGTGTTCAAGTAAGAACTTCAATTAGCTTTTAATAATCAGGAAGAGAGAATCTTTTAAAAATCTCTCTTCTTTTTATATGTTTTTACAGAAAGTTAAATATAAGGCAATAGAACCTGCAACAGCAGCATTAAGACTTTCAGTGTTGCCTGGCATTTTTAAAGTGATAGGTCTATCACAATCTTCTATCCATTGATTTGGCAATCCATTTCCTTCATTTCCTACTACTAATAAAGCATTATCTTTTTTTATACTATCAATAGAATAACCATTTTGAGGAACTAGAGCATATAATTTTAGTTTATTTTTTTCTTTAATTTCTAATAGCTCTGACCAGCTTAACTCAAATATATTAACTAAAGCGATTGTCCCAGCACTTGCTTGAATGACTTTTGTAGACCAAGGGTCTGTTCCCTCCACTATTGCTATGGATTTGATATTACATGAAGCTGCTGTTCTTATCAGTGTGCCCATATTGCCTGGGTCCATTATTTGAGCAAGGACTAGACCTTCATTTAATTTATTAATATCGAACTTTTTATTGTAAAATATAGCAACCAACCCAGGATTGGTTTTTAATGTGCTTATTTTGTTAATTATATGATCTGAAACTATTCTTATTAGCTTTTCACTTAAATTAAATTTATTAAATAAATTTATTGTATTTTTTAGATTATCTTGAGTTATGTAAATTTTGTCTAATTTTAACCCAGACTCTAAAGCTGTCTCTATAGTTCTAATACCCTGGAATATGCACTTATTTGTTTCTCTTCGTTCTTTAGCATTATGAAGTTTAACAATTGATTTTATTTCAGTATTTATAAGCGAAGTTATATATTTCATGATTTAAATAACTTCGTTTAATATCAAGTTTCTATAGTTTGACATTAATTTAATCATATAATGAGTATTGTGTATTGATGCCAATGCAAGTCCGGTCATTTCTCTTGCTTTAAAAAGATGATGTATATACGCAGATGTATAATTCTGGCAGGTATAACATATGCAATCAGCGTCTAAAGGTTCAAATTTAAGTTTATATTTATTTTGCAGGATTTTTACTGTACCTTCTGATGTAAAAATTTGACCATGGCGAGCGCATCTTGTTGGATGAGAGCTATCAAATGTATCAATACCTAATCTAACGCAAGCGTCAATAGATTCTAAGTCTCCGATACCTAAAAGATGATTTGGTTTATCTTCAGGAAGCATAGGCATAGTGTAATTAATAAGCTCAAGCATTTCTGATCTATTTTTACCAATACTACCTCCAATTGCATAACCATCAAATGGTAAATTGGTTAAAAATTCACAACTTTTCTTTCTTAAATTTTTGTCAATTCCACCATGAACAACTGCATATATAGCTTGATTATTTTTATCTTTAAGATGTTGCTTTAAAGATCTTTCTTCCCAACGATGAGTTCGGTCAAGAGATTTTTGCAGTTTACTTTGATCTATATGATAAGGCGGCAATTCATCAAATGGTATTATGATATCAGCTCCTAAATCTTTTTGAGCTTGAATGGATGTCTCAGGTGTAAGCATAATTTTGCTACCGTCCTTATAAGATCTAAATAAAACGCCTTCTTCTGATATCTTAACTACTGCTTCAGTATGTTTTTTGATACCTTTACTTTTAAGTTCTTCTTTTACAGTTCCATATGCTAGACTGAATACTTGAAAGCCTCCTGAATCTGTTATTATGGGATGAGGCCTATTGATAAACTTATGAAGGCCTCCTGCTTGTCTTACAGTTTCAGTTCCTGGATGTACCATTAAGTGATAGGTATTGCAAAACATAAGTTCTACACCTATATTACTTGTTGTTATACTATCGATAAGTTTTAGGGTGCCATTAGTTGCAACTGGTACAAAATTTGGGGTATTTATTATTCCGTGAGGAGTGAATATTCTTCCAACTCTTGCTCTTGATTTTTTAGATTTGGCAATAACTTCGAATTTAAAGTAATTCATATTTAATTTATTAGTATTATGTTTTTGATATATTTATTATTTTTTTTGATAAAGCGAGATAAGGTGTTGCTATAAAGATAACTATTAGTTTAATAGTATAGCTTACAATTATAATTTGAACAATTGTGTTTATCGAGCTAAAATTTGAATTTAGTTTATAAAGGCCAAGAAAACTAAAAAGCAAAGTATCAAGAAATTGTGTAATAAAAGTAGATCCATAATTTCTTAATATAAAATAGCGATTTTTAAATTTTTTATTTAAGTAACTATAAAGCTGGCAGTCTATATTTTGAACTATTATATAAACAATTAATGAAGCCATAATTAATCTTAATGTCGAATTTAATATTATATCAAAGCAGTTCGAAACAGATATATTTTCATTAGCAGGAATATAAAGAACATGTAATTTGCTTACTATTGAGTAAAATATAGCGCAAAAGAAGCTAATCCAAATCGTTTTTTGTGCTTCGATTTTACCAAAATACTCTTGAAGTAAGTTAAGTCCTAATGTTATTCCCACTGCAATTGCATCAGAAGCTGTTGCTAATAAGCCAAATATTGGTATTTCTTTAGTTACAAATAAATTTACTAATATTGCTTGTAGGCATATTATACTAATTAAGGCTTCTTTAGAAATTTTAAGAGAAATTAATAAACTGCTACTTATTATTAATATATATAGAAAAAATACAAGTTCATTCATAATAATATTATTATATCTAAAACTTTTTTATTTATCTATTTATTTTTGGTTAATGTATTGCAGAAGATAAGTTGATTAATGGTACATATATAGAGATAATTAAGCCCGAGATTAATAAGCCTAATATTATTAATATTAAGGGTTGGACTAAAAAAATAAATTTATTTATATTGTTATAGACTTTATTCTGATATATTTCAGACGCTTGATTGATTGAAAAAATTAAATTTCCTGATGATTCTCCTACTTTTATTAATGCAAATAATTCTTCTGAATTAAATATTTGACTTTGGGATATTGATAAACTCAGATTATGTCCTGAATTCATTTTGTTTAATATCTTTTTAATTTCATCTCTTAATGTTAAATTTTGTGTACTTTCTATAATAACTTCTATTGATTTGGTAATATGCAATCCTGAGGTTAAAAGTAAATCTAATTTTTGTAGAAATCTTGCAGTATAAATTAGGAATAAAAAATTAGAAATTACTGGAATATTTAATAATATTTTATATTTATAGATTTTGATCATTTCTATGTTTATGTTCTTTAGAATTATAAGTATTGTTAGTAAGCCCGTTGATATATATAAAACCTTTTTAGATCTAATTAATTTGCTTAATTTTAGTATAAGTTTTGTTGATTTTGAAAGAGCATTTTTATCTATCGAGTTAAAAAATGCTTCAAAACGAGGAATAATAAGAATTAGTAAACCAAAGAATATAATTATAAATAAAATTAGAGTAATAATTGGGATTAAAAGAGTTGATTTCAGTTTTTTCTTAAATTCATTCATAATTTTGTTATGTTTAACAAGTTGATTAAAGGCCAAATTTAAATTAGAAGATATTTCTCCAGAATATATTATAGATCTGGTTAAAATATTAAAATGATTTTTATGTACCTCTAATGCATAAGATAATTTTTCGCCTTCATATACGTATCTCTTTATATCATTTATTATGATTTTATAGTACTTATTCTTTATTGTTTTAGATACTATTTCAAGAGCTTTATGTAGATGTATGCCTGCATTTAATAAAATAGAAATATGTTCTATAAATTTATTTTCATCGATATTAGATAATGAAAATGCTAAAATAAAATGTATTTTGTATTCTTTGGCATTTAATAATGCTATTTCTTGATTAAATAAATATCGGTCAAGATCTTGAATAGATCTGGCAAAAAGTTTTCCGCTTATACTTTCACCGTTCAAATTTATCCCGGACCAAAAAAAATATGGCATAAAGTTATTTTATTTTAAAATAATTTATTTTGAACACTAAGATTTAATTTATTGAGTACTTCTTCTTGGGTCAAGAATCCTGTAATTTTTATTTTTTTTAATCTTGAAGTTAATCCTGAAACAATCTCTATATTTGATTGAGGAACTTTGATTAATTTTGATAATAATTTGATTAATTCATAGTTAGCCTTTCCATTTTCTGGAACACTTGTTAAATGAATGCATAATCTACCAGATTTATCTAATAAGATTTTAGAGCATTTAGATTTAGGAGTGACTTTAATTGCTATTATTACTGACATAATCTATTTGTTTATGATATTAAATATTTACGAATATTTTCTGAAGTATTTGCCAACTCGCTTGCAAAATTAAATTCATCTATTGATTTTTGAGTTAGTTTATTAGGTTTTTCAAATACTTCAAGTAAATCTATATTATCATTAGTATTTCTTGCTTTTGCAAATAAAATATAGGGAGTTAATTTATTGATAGCAATCCAAATATAGTGTGCTAATTTTGTTTCATCGCAATACATATAACGATAATCAAGATGTGTATCTTTAAGAATTCTTAAATCTTTTAAAGCAATTATAATATTGGAAATGCTATTAGTAAAACCTAATAATTTTGTAGATTTTTCAAGTCTGCTATTAGGTTTTTTAAAATCTAGAGTAGATTTAATAATTGAGAGTAACTTGACTCCAGAATATAAAGAATTTATAGCTATATTAGACATGGCTGACAATTCTCTATATAATCTATTTTTATTTGAAAGAGCATTAATTTTATTTGCTTCATTTATTATGATTAGGGATTCAAATATTATGTTAGAAAGTATAGATTTCATTATATTTTCTTTTTCAATAATGAGGGCCTGTTTTTGTTGTAAATCCTTTCTTTCTTTTAATATTTGATTTATATTATCTTCAAATTTAGATTCGAAATTTTCTTCAGAGTTATTTCTTTTTAAGAAATTTTTATAGCTATTTTTAAGAGTTTCAAAGTTTAAATTGGAAGAATCTAACTTATTTATAAATGCTGTTTTTGCTTCTATTTCAGATGAATCTTTTGTTATTCCTAATAAGATCCATGGAGTGCTTTCTACTATTTTATT
Source organism: Candidatus Babela massiliensis (assembly GCF_000513475.1). Taxonomy (GTDB): domain Bacteria; phylum Babelota; class Babeliae; order Babelales; family Babelaceae; genus Babela; species Babela massiliensis. Next base: position 516,756 of record NC_023003.1, on the reverse strand, counting down.
TATTTTTTTTGTATATTGTAGATCTGTTATTTTCTTTTTTAGTTCATAGATTTTGTTTAATTTTTCGACATCCGTTTCTAGCTTTTGTAATCGGGAACTTATGTTTATATATTTTATTTGATTTAAGTTCTGTTCTAAGTATTTTAATTTAGAGTTGTTTGAATCTATTTTTGAGTTTAGTTGATTTACTCTTTCTGATACTGATTCTATATCTTCTGAATTATCTTGAGAAATTATGATATTGAAGTTTAAAGCAAATAAGAGTTGTAATGTAAAAAATATTTTTTTATGCATTTTATTGCCTTGAATATTATATTTAGTTAAAATGTTTTACTAAATATATTTTTAAAAAATTGTTTTTTCAAGTGGTGTATCTAATTTTTTATAGAGATAGTTTAACTTTAGTTTATAAAAAATAAAACTTGCATAAAGTTCTAAATCATCTAAACTATAATATAGATATATTATGGAGAGATGGCTGAGTGGCCTAAAGCGCTTGCCTGCTAAGCAAGAGTCTCATAACTGGGACGCGAGGGTTCGAATCCCTCTCTCTCCACCATTAAAATCTATTTAATCGGCGCCTATAGCTCAACTGGATAGAGCGTCAGACTACGGATCTGAAGGTTAGGGGTTCGACTCCTCTTAGGCGCACCAATTATTTGCATGACAGTTGATTTTTATTTAAAATATATATATGATACTTATTAAGCTACTTTAGCTTATATCTAAGTATGGAGAGATGGCTGAGCGGTCTAAAGCGACGGTCTTGAAAACCGTTATCTCGAGTGATCGGGATCGAGGGTTCGAATCCCTCTCTCTCCTCCATTAAATTCCACAATTATTCCTCAAGATTTGTAAGCCGAGGTGGCGAAATGGCAGACGCACGGGACTCAAAATCCCGCGATGGCAACATCATGTCGGTTCAAGTCCGACCCTCGGCACCATTAATCTCTTTTCTATGGCTAAATTTGTTTTTTATAATTATAATTATTCAAAATTTATAATAGAGTAAAGGATTTTAAATGAATGATTGTATATTTTGTAAGATTATTAATAAGACAATTCCTAGTGACATCGTTGTAGAATCAGAAAATGTTATTGTAATTAAAGATATTGCGCCAAAGGCATCTTTGCATCTCTTGATTATTCCTAAAAAACATATTAAAGATATAGTTTCTTTTGAACATAGAGACTTTGAGCTTGGCTCTCAAATGTTATTAATGGCAAAATTTCTTTCTGATAAATTTGATAATGCTAAGAATTTTAGATTAGTTATCAACAATGGAGTTCAAGCAGGGCAAGCTATATTTCATGTACATATGCATTTTTTGTCAGGCGATATGTCTGAATCCACTAATTTATAGTAATTTATTTGTTAAGATAAAATGCCTCAACTTAAAGTTGAGGCATATTCTTAATTCCCAAAACGGTATTGTTTTAGTTGCAAGTATTGCAACCATTACCTTCTTGTGTGCCTACTGGACATTCATATCTAACAAGATTTGGCTGTTTGCGGCATACTATTCTGTCTGGTACTGGTTCATATTTGATGATATCAGGTTGAGGTATAGGTGGCTGTTTGATACAGATCTTTCTTGGAGCTTGTGGTATACGTTCAATTATATCAGGTTGAGGTATTTCAATTCTGCGAGCAGGAACTTGAACTACTTTATCAACTAATATAGTTTTAGGAACTTTTACAGTTTTTGTACAAACTGGTGGAGTTGCAGGTTGTTCATATGATGCTACTGATTCAAAAGAAGCAGTTGGTTGCTCATAAGTAGGTTGGCACCCACGATGGCAGCTGCGACCGAAGAATGCATTGGTAACAGCTACTGCTGATACGCTGAATAAAAGAGCGAATAGTAATTGTTTCTTCATTTATATCCCCTTTTTTTGGTTAATATTTTTTACTTCTGTATAGCGCTTATACAATTTAAATTATGTCATATTAAAAAATAAAAAATCAATGTTTTATTAAAAATTTTTATAACTGGAAAAATAAAACGGATTTGTTAATATTACTATAAGTGGTTATGAATCGTAATTTTGAGTATATTATTTTTATTAAATTAAATTTTAAAAATTTTTTTTTTTTTTATTTTTAAAAAAATGATTTTTTAATGATTTTGACAAAAACGATTATTTATTTATAATTATTAAATTGTCAATTAAAATCTAAAATCAAAGATTATTATGTTTCTTTATAGAATATTTTTAGAATTATTGCTTAGTTTAATATTATCTATTTTATCGCAATATATAATGGCTTATATTTCTATGACTACTTCGCTTGGTCCTTGGATTGAAATTTCTACTGTTTTATTGAGTATAATTTTATTTAGATTATTCAATTTCAATAAGTTTGATAAATATAATAATAAATCTATAAGTCTTATAACTGCTTGTTCCGGTATATCAGGGATTATAGCAACAGCCGTGGGATTTTCGATGCCTGTATTATATTTTATAGATTCTAAAGTTTTTAATTTATGGTTTGCAAATCCTTGGATGTTTTGTTTTTATATAGGATTTTTAACATTGTCAGCAGGAAGCTTAGGTCTAATGGGCACAAATCTTTTTTATAATAGTTTAATATTGGAAGAAAGATTGAAATTTGCAATAGGAGATATTGTTTATAGCATGATCTATGGAAATAATATACTATATAATATAATTCTTTTTTTATCAGGGTCAATTTCAATTTTTGTATTTTTTATACTTCAAACTTTAAAATTTTTTCCAAAAAAGATGTTAATCTTTAAGGGATATATTTTTAATATTTTGAATTTCCCACCTATTGAATTGGATTTTGATTTATTGCCTATTTTTTTATGCACTGGTTTTATAGTTGGGCCTATTGTTAGTTCTGTTTTTTTTGGACTTATCTTTAAATATCTTATTATAGTTCCTCTATATGGTATTTATCCTGAAATTGTAAAATATTTAAATTTAGATTCTGTTTTGTTGGTAAATTTTAATGAATTTTTAAATACTTTTGTGACAGGAATTTTATTGTTTAGTATTATATGTGGTTTATATAAGTTTATCGTGTTGGCATTTTTAAAGTTTGATTATTATAAGCCTTATAAGTTAAACGTTAGGAAAAATTTTAATTTAATAGAGTTTGTTTCAATTCTAATTTTGAATTGTGTTTTTTTCAGTTATTTCGAATTTTCTTTATTATCACAAGTTTATATTATTATATTTACCTTTTTGTCTATTCATCAATTGTTGATTATTGCAGGTAAAATTTCTATAGCTCCTTTAGGTCGCTATGCTACATTGATTATGATACCTGGATTATTAATTTTTGGTTTTGATTCAGTTCAAACAACTTTAGTTGTAGCTTTTGCCGAAATTGCTTCTGGAGTTGCCTGTGATTCGATGTTTAGTCGTAAGCTTGCTTGTAATGCTTCAATAGATCAAAAGGAAATGGTTTTTTTTAATTGGATGGGCCTTTTAATTAGTTCTTTATCAATAGGTTTAGTATTTTGGTTGTTAATTTCGACTTTTGGGTTAGGTGAATCCTCATGTTTAAATGTAGCTAGAGCTCGATCAAGAGCTATGCTTATTAATTTGAGTATGGAAAATTTTGATTTAAAAGTATTATTCTTGGGATGTTTTTTTGGTTTAGGATTTAATTTTTTAGGAATCAATTCTGCTTTACTTTTAGCTGGTATTCTAATGCCTACTAACGCAGCTATTATGTTAATTTTAGGTGGTTTTATTGCTTGTTTTTTTAAAAATAAAGAAAGATATTATCCATTATGCTCTGGAGCTTTTACTACAAATTCCTTATTTATATTTTTTAAAACTTTGTTTAAAATTTAAAGGATTTTTATTATAAAGCTCATTAAATTTGATTATGAGCTTTATAACTTTAAACTTTTATATTTTTTTAATTTGAATTTTTTTAGATTAATCCTTGAAGTTTGCTAACAAAGAATGGACGTAATACAAGAACAGTATTTTTTTGGTGCTTAAAACTAGGATTATTTGAATCAATAAGATTTGCAGGTATAGTTATAGGTGTAATAAGTTTGCCTGTAGCATCTCGTTTTGCATTGTTAATTACCTTTTTAAGATCTTCGTATTTTACCCATGCAAGAGCATTTTTTTCTTTATTTTTTGATTTTTGTGTTGAATTACGAGCTGTGTAAAAATTATTTGTGAGGTTTTCAAGATCTTTATGATCAAAATAAGTAATATAAGTAACGCTTTTTTTGTCATTATTAACTAATTTTTTGCTTTTCTTGAGCTTGCTTTCTATTTTAGAGTCATTGCCTAATAAGTATATTGTTTCTTCTTGTAGTTCTCTAGTTGCTGTGTTTAAAGGCCTGTTATTGTCGATTAGTTCTTTATCTCCACCAAAATTATCCCATTCGCCCTTAGAGGAGCCATAATTTTCTCTTCCTAATAAAGCATATTTTGTATTAGGCTTAGATGGCCAACTTGTTATTAAAAGTACAGATGCTTCTTCATAATGATTATTGCTATTTTGCATAGTTATTAAAGTTGGTGTTATTAACGTTATAAAGGAAGTTAATAAAAATTTATAAAAAAAACTGTTTATTTTCATACTCGCATCCTTTTGTTAATTTAAAATTATAGATATATAAACAATTATAGCGATATATTTGCAATTTGCAAATGAAGTAATCGATATTTATAAATTAATATCTTGAGTTTTTGCTTGTTTCTATTGTCTTTAATTAGTAGTTTAAGTTTTATTATTAGGGGATATAATGAAAAATAGATTAAATCAGGTCCTTTTTATATTTATGATATTATTTAATAATATTGTTTCTATGGAATTAAGTGTATCTCAAAATTACAGACCATTATATTTATCAATAGATGATATGCCTGAGGAAGTTTTATTAATAATTCTGTTAAATGCTTTTGAATCAAAATTATCAGATTATATGAAATATTGGAATGATATTTTTATGAATTTTGATGAAGTTCTTATAGATGAATATAATAGGCATATAAATTTATTTTTTGTTAATATTCCTCTTAATAAGCGTTGTTTAAAAGAATGTATAAAGAAAGAATTAGAAAACATGCGTTTGATTTGTATGAGTTTTAATAGACTTATTCTTTATAATAAAAAATACTTTATAGAAATTATTAAACGATTAAAAATAGCAAGATTTAATTATTTAAAAGATCAAATAAAGTTACAATATGCTAAGTTTTCTGTTAATTCAGAATTATATGAAATATTGAATTTAGATCAAGATCTGTTCTTTAGTGATAAATATATAACAAGTTATAGTATGCTAGACAGAGGTGATAGAGATGAAAAAATATGGTTTTACCAGATAGATAAAGAAAGTTTAAAAAAGGCTATTTGCTTAATATTGGCAGGGGCTGATATTGATGTTCAAAATGAACATGGAAGAACCGCTTTAATGCTAGCAGTAAAAGAAGGATATAATAAGTTGATCCAAATTTTGCTTGATTTAGGTGCTAATCCTAATGATGAGCATGGCAATACTTTAATATTTGCCGAAGCTCAAGGGGATGAAGATATAATTAAAACGTTACTTTCTTATAAGGTTAACTGTAACATTCCTGATGAATTTGGTAATACTGCTTTAATCAGAGCTATTTTAAGTATTTCTAAAGTTATTCTAAAGTCTAATAAAAAAATGTATCACCAAAGGATTAAACTACTTATTGATTCAGGAGCTAATGTTAATTTTCAGCGTAGCATACGATCTTGTTATGGATGTCAAAGGTTAAAAATAGGGTATACGCCCTTAATGTTAGCTGTTATTTATGGTGAAAAAGATATCATAGAGATGCTTATCAATGCTGGTGCTGATGTCAATATGCAAGATTCTGATGGAGTAACAGCCTTATATCTTGCTGTAAAAAAAGCTTTATATTCATCTGTGAAAAATAATTGCTATGAAATAATCGAGATGTTACTTAAAAGTGGTGCTAATGTTGATATACCGATTCAGCGTTGTGATTTTTCTTATTTTTCTAAAAAAACAAATGATAGTTCTACTTTATTAATAGAATCTGTTAGATCTAAGAATATAAAAATAGTTAATTTGCTTATTTTATATAATGCTAATGTGAACCTACAAGATAGCAAAGGGTTAACCGCATTAATGTGGGCTACTAAAAAGGAATGCAAAAATATAGTTGATATACTTCTTAAAGCATATGCGGATATTAGTATTAAAGATAATAATGGTTATACCGCTTTAAATTTGTCTACAAAGGATAAGCTTTTAAAGCCATCTTCCTGTGCTCTTTCTTAAGATCAAATTTTTGGATTTATAATTTTATTAGATAAGAGATCTCAATTTACTGAGATCTCTTTACATATTTATTTATAGTTTTTTGTAATAAAAGAGACAATATAGCAAGCTATAATGCTCAAAATAAATGCTGGTGCTATAGAATAAATTTCAATATTAGTTATATATTTATTAATTAAAGGCCAAATCATGGATGTTGAGCATCCTATTATTATAGAAGCAATAATACCCCATTTATTAATTTTTTTGGAATAAAGAGATAATACTAATGCAGGTCCAAATGATGATCCTAGCCCTGACCAGGCATATTTTACTAAAGACATTATTGAATTATTTTCCTGCCAAGCAATAATTAATCCTATTAATGCCGAGATTATAAGTGATATTTGATATATATTATAGACTTGTTTTTCTGTAGCGTTTTTATTAATTAAGTTTTTATAAAAATCTTGTGCTATGATGCTTGCAATTACTAAAAGTTGGGAATCTACAGTAGATATAGTTGCTGCTAAAATAGCACAAAGAACAATTCCTGCTAGCCAAGGAGTAAATAAGCATTTTGTCATTTCTATAAATATAAACTCTGGTTTGTTAGGTACTGCTTGAAAATAACAAAGGCCAATCAGGCCAACGGCAACAGCTGATGAGGTTGCTAACAATTGCCACGTTAAACCGAAATATTTTGATTTATTCATGTCTTGAGGATTTTTTGCTGCCATAAATTTGGTTAATATATGAGGCATGCCAAAATATCCTAAGCACCAGGAAAAAGGGTTCAGAACTATAAATGCTAGATTTTTAATAGTAGATTCGTACTTGCTAGGTATTAGAGATAAAGAAATATTTTTTATTTTTGCTGCTTTCATTATGCAGCTTATATTTCCAAGCTTTATAAAAGCATAAATAGGTACGAGCATTAACATTAGTAATAAAAATATTCCTTGAAATAAATCTATATAAGCAACTGATACAAAGCCCCCTATAAGGGTATAAATAACAACTATAATAACAGCAAGTAAGGTTGAGAAGTAGTAGTTAAAGTTGAATGCTGATTTAAGGACATATCCTATGCCTTTTATCCCTACTGAAAGATATATAGTAAAGAAAAAAAATGATATTAAAGCAGATATGCTTACAATAATACCTGATCTGTCATTAAATCTATTTTGAAAATATGAGGCCAAAGTATTGGCATTATATTTTTCAGATTCGATTCTTAATTTAGCTGCTATAAAGTGCCATGATAAGAACATTCCAAATAAAAGGCCTATAGGTATCCATATTTCAAGTGCCCCATTAGTATAAATTGCACCAGGTAATCCCATAAAAAGCCAATCGCTCATATCAGCTGCGTGAGCAGAAAGGGCTGTTAGTAACCAATTTGAAGAGCGAGAGCCTAATATAAAGTCATTAGAATTAGAATCTTTAGAGTTGCTTGGTAAATTGTTACTTTGATTTTTTTTTGAAGATACTATGCCTATTATCAATATAGTTAATAAATAAACTATAAAAGAAACCAAAAATTCGATTTGCATATTGTGCCTTTTGTATTATTTTGTTTTTTCTTTAATTAAATTTGATTCTATGAAATCCATTATATCGCCATCAAGTACTAATTCTGGTTGTGGATTTTCTAATTCGGTTCTATGATCTTTTACTAATTTATAAGGATGTAGTATATATGATCTTATTTGTGATCCCCATTCTATTTTTTTCTTCTCAATTGCCAGTTCTTTTGATTTCTCTTCTTCTTTTTGTTTTTGTATAAGTTTTGCCATAAGCATTTTCATTGCAATTTCTTTATTTTGTACTTGAGATCTTTCATTTTGGCATTGTACTACTATTCCACTTTTTAAATGTGTAATTCTAACTGCAGATTCTGTTTTGTTAACGTGCTGTCCTCCAGCGCCACCGGCCCTGTAAGTATCTATTTTTAGATCATTGGGATCTATTTCTATATTTGCTTTTTTTACTTCAGGTGTAACATTTACTCCAGCAAAAGAAGTATGTCTTCTTTTATTTGCATCAAATGGAGAGATTCGGACTAATCGATGAACCCCTTGTTCATTTTTTAATAACCCATAGGCATTTTTGCTTTTAATAAATATTGTTGCTGATTTTATTCCTGCTCCTTCGCCTGCTTGATAATCTAAGATGCTTGAAGTGAAATTTTCTCTTTCACAAAATCTTACATACATTCTTAAGAGAATTTCAGCCCAATCTTGAGACTCTGTTCCTCCTGCGCCTGAGTTTATGCTTAAAAAGCAGTTTGAGCTGTCTTCCTCTTCTGTTAATAAAACATTTAATTTTAATCTAGAAATTTCTCGGGCCCATTTGTATATATCATCTTTTAGTTTAATTAATTCATCCTCTTCATTTTCAAATAGTTCTATTAACTCCTGGAACTCATCATATAATTTTGTTGCTTGTAAATAAGCTTCCTTTTGTTGTTTTATTCTATTTAATTCTTTGAGTATATCGGGTTGGTTTGGGTTTTGCCAAAATTCTTCTTGATTGCTTAATTTTTCTAAATCTTCTAGTTGTTTTTCTAGATTAGAGTTTTTCCACCAAGATTTTATTACATTTATATCTGGTTCTGAACTTTTTATTTTTTCTCTTAATTCATCTATAAGCATATCTTATTCCATTTATTTATAAATTTATTAATATTATTTTAATATAAATTATAACAGTTTTTTTATTATATCGCTTTTGATAAATTTATTTTTTAAGTTATTATTATTAAGATAGGTTAATGTTAAATATAAAAACAATTAAATAAATGGTAACTATAAAACGTAAGTCTGATTTTGAGCCTTTATATTATGAAAAGAAGGCTTGGGCTGAAAATAAATTAATTTGTGGATTAGATGAAGTAGGAAGAAGTTGTTTAGCAGGACCTGTTGTCGCAGCTGCAGCTATCTTAAATCCTTATGTTGAGCATCAATATCTTAAAGATTCTAAAGAACTGACTCCTGAACAACGTTTTAAAGTTTATCAATGGCTTTTGAAAAATAGCATATTCTCCGTTGGTATTATTCATCACAGATTAATAGACCAAGTTAATATTCATAATGCTACTCTTTATGCCATGAAAAGAGCATTATTTCAACTGCTTGCTTCTTGTCCTAATTCGCCTGACTTAATATTGGTAGATCATATGCCTCTGATTTTAGATACTGTTGATATTCCTGTTTTACATTTTAGTTATGGAGAGAGGCTTTCTTCTTCAATAGCAGCAGCTTCTATTATTGCTAAAGTAACAAGAGACAGTTTAATGTGTCGCGTTGATGGTTTTTTGCCAGGATATAAATTGTCTAATAATAAAGGTTACGGTACAAAAGCTCATAAAGCAGCTATTGATAGTGACGGTCTAGTAGTATATCATCGTAATAGTTTTGTTTCTAAATTTTATTTAAATAGTCATAATTGAGTTGTGTCATGTTAGGAAAGTTATTTGTTATTTCTGGTCCTTCAGGTAGCGGAAAAACCACTTTATCTAATGAGCTGGTTGAGATTTTTCAGAATATTAACTTAAAGCGTGTTGTTACCTATACTACTAAAGTTCCTAGAGTTAATGAAATTGATGGTATTGATTATCATTTTTTATCTAAAGAAGAATTTATTAAAAAGATTGAGCAAGGTTTTTTTTTAGAGTATAGTCAATCCTATCTAGCTTATTATGGATTTCCTAATTATATTGTTAAGGCTCTAAAAAATGGTCAATCTTATATAGTTATTCTTGATCGCGCGGGTGCTAAAAGCATCAAGCATAAGATTGAAGATGCTATTCTTATTTGGCTTGAGCCTAAAAGTATAGAGGAATTAAGAAAAAGATTAATGTTTAGAGCTCAAGATTCAATAGAAAGCATTAATTATAGATTAGGCCTTGCAAAAAAAGAGATGGAGATGGAATTATTAGAGCCCATTTTTGATTATAAGTTTATAAATGATAATCTTGATGAAACTCTTTTGTCATTGCAGGAGCTTTTTAATAAATATCTTAATGTTTATAAATAGTTTTTAGCTACGATTTCTTTTTCTGTCTCAATTAAGTATTTTTTGCGTTCTATTCCTCCAGAATATCCTCCTAACTTATTGTTATTATTAATAATTCGATGACAAGGTATAATTATCGATAATAAATTGCTTGCGTTTGCTTTAGCCACAGCTCTTGAATGCTGAGGTAAATTAAGAGAGTTGGCAATTTCTAAGTAAGATTGGGTTTGCCCATAAGAAGTTTTTAAAAGAGCAGCCCAAACCTGTTTTTGAAAGTTAGATCCTATCATATATATAGGAGTGGTGAACTTAGTTAGTTTGCCTTTGAAATATTGGTTTAATTCTTCTTCTATCAAACTTATTATACTATTTTTTTCTACGGTAATAGTAAAGTTTGTTTTTTTTATAAGCATCTTAATTTTGTTTTCGATGTTCTCTTGATCTTTAAATGCCAAAAAATAAGCATGCTTTATATCTGCTATTACTATTACGGTCCCTAAAGGGGTGTTGATTCCGTAGGTATTGGCTTTTGCTTTGTTTGATTTAGTATTGTTTTTAGCATTAGCATTACTATTTAAAATCTGCTCTAAAAACGCTTTTTGAGTATTGTTATCCATATAACCCCTATTTGATTTAAGTTTTTTATTTTTGATTATAATCTTATTATAATATATTAATACAAAATTGTAACTAAAAAAATTTAAACGATATAAAAAAATTGCTTAATGGTAAAATATATTGTGATTTTGATAAAATTTTATAAGATATTTAGTGATTTTTTAGACTTTTGCTTTAAATTTTATTATGTTAGACCATTTCTAACTAAATATTCATTTAATTTCATAATTTTTTAGGTTTTTATCTTTAATTTGTTGTCAATATTAGCTTTAGATCGATAAAATGGATAAGTTTAAAAAATATTAAAAAAAATTTGACTTTGTTGTATTTAAGGGTATAATTATATACATGATTAGCTGTTAAGCGAAAGCGATTTGAAATATCAATATTTGAAGTTATTTTAACTAAAAAATAATGATAAAAATTTGACATAATTTGTTTTTTATTGCATTATATATTTATAACTAATTTTTAATTAAAGTTTAATAAAAATAGTTAAAGATTTTGAAATAAATTTTGAAAATTTTTTAAAAATAAATTTGACTTAATTAAAAATTAATATATAATAAATATATATAAGTTGAAATTAACAAAAATTAGCGAAATTTAGTAGCTAATACAGCTTAAAAAAGTTTGAAAAAAAATTAAAAAAAGTTTGACAAATTCTGAAAATCGATTATAATATTAATAATCAGTTGAAGTTAAAAATTTGACAATTCAAATTTGCTAAAACTTTAAGTAAAAAGTTTTCTTTGAAATTTATAGGAAGTCCAAGCGAGCTTATAAGATCTTGCGATTTAACTCAATATTTTAAAAACTCTATAGTTTTTGTGATGAAGAGTTTGATCCTGGCTCAGAATGAACGCTGGCGGCGTGCTTAACACATGCAAGTCGAGCGAGAAAGGTCTTCGGACTGAGTAAAGCGGCGGACGGGTGAGTAACGCGTAGGAATTTGCCTTTCAGTGAAGAATATCCTCGAGAAATCGAGGTTAATGCTGCATAAGTCCTTAACGGGAGAAAGATGGCCTCTTTGCTGTCGCTGAAAGATAAGCCTGCGTACTATTAGCTAGTTGGTAGGGTAAAGGCCTACCAAGGCGATGATGGTTAGCCGGCCTGAGAGGGTGTACGGCCACACTGGAACTGAGACACGGTCCAGACTCCTACGGGAGGCAGCAGTGAGGAATATTGCGCAATGGGCGAAAGCCTGACGCAGCGACGCCGCGTGGAGGATGAAGGTTTTCGGATTGTAAACTCCTGTTAAGTGGGAAGAAACGACAAAATATAATACATTTTGTAACTGACGGTACCATTAAAGAAAGCACCGGCTAACTTCGTGCCAGCAGCCGCGGTAATACGAGGGGTGCAAGCGTTATTCGGAATTATTGGGCGTAAAGGGTGCGTAGGCGGCGTATTAAGTCAACTGTTAAAACCTCCAGCCTAACTGGAGATCAGCAGTAGATACTGGTATGCTAGAGGATGGAAGAGAGAAGTGGAATTCTTGGAGTAGCGGTGGAATGCGTAGATCTCAAGAGGAACACCAATGGCGAAGGCAGCTTCTTGGTCCATATCTGACGCTGATGCACGAAAGCGTGGGGAGCAAACAGGATTAGATACCCTGGTAGTCCACGCCGTAAACGATGATCACTAGATGTTAATTCTGCTTGCAGAATTAGTGTCGTAGCTAACGCGATAAGTGATCCGCCTGGGGACTACGGTCGCAAGATTAAAACTCAAAGGAATTGACGGGGGTCCGCACAAGCGGTGGAACATGTGGTTTAATTCGACACTACGCGAGGAACCTTACCTAGGTTTGACATGTATATGACCGCTAAAGAGATTTAGTTTCTTAAGGGTAACCTTAAGCATATACACAGGTGCTGCATGGCTGTCGTCAGCTCGTGTCGTGAGATGTTGGGTTAAGTCCTATAACGAGCGCAACCCTTGCTGTCAGTTGCTATTCTGTGAAGAAGCACTCTGATGGGACTGCCTGGGAAACCAGGAGGAAGGTGGGGATGATGTCAAGTCAGCATGGCCCTTATGCCTAGGGCTACACACGTGTTACAATGGCTAATACAAAGGGCTGCAAACCTGCAAAGGGAAGCTAATCCCATAAAGTTAGTCTAAGTTCGGATTGAGGTCTGAAACTCGACCTCATGAAGTTGAAATCGCTAGTAATCGCATATCAGCATGATGCGGTGAATACGTTCTCGGACCTTGTACACACCGCCCGTCAAGCCATGAAAGCTGTTTGTACCCGAAATCATCTTAGCTAACTTGTTAAAAGAGGCGGATGCTGAAGGTATGGAGAGTGATTGGGGCTAAGTCGTAACAAGGTAGCTGTAGGAGAACCTGCGGCTGGATCACCTCCTTTCGAGGGAGATAAATTTTGTTAAGGTGTGCGAGTTTTTCGCAAGATCATAGGCTTGTACAAATCTGGGCCTATAGCTCAGGGGTTAGAGCACCCCGCTGATAACGGGGAGGTCAGTCGTTCAAATCGACTTAGGCCCACCAAAGGCTTTAAGTCTAAAATTTGAGTAATTATTCCCCTTATAATGGGGGTGTAGCTCAGTTGGTAGAGCGCCTGCTTTGCACGCAGGAGGTCAGCGGTTCGAATCCGCTCATCTCCACCAGAGTTAAAGGCCTAGTTTCTTGGATTTCCTTATAAATAGATAAAAAATTCTTGTGTTCTTTGAAATATTTTGTAGTAATATCTAGTTGTTACAAATTCACTTAGTTATAAAAGTTTGTGATTAATTAAAAAGGGCATTTGGTGGATGCCTTGGCATCAGAAGGCGATGAAGGAGGCGTAAGGCTGCCATAAGCTTCGGGGAGCTGTCAATAGAGCATTGATCCGAAGATTTCCGAATGGGGAAACCTATCTTGGCAAACCCAAGATATTTATATCTGAATATATAGGATATAAAAGCGAACGGCCTGAACTGAAACATCTAAGTAGGGCTAGGAAAATAAAACGAATGTGATTCCCCTAGTAGTGGTGAGCGAAGAGGGAAGAGTCTAAACCGGTAACATGTGATAACCTGCATGTGTTGTGTTATCGGGGTAGCGGGATATAAACGTCTAAAAAATGCGGTTTTTAGCGTAAGATTTACTAATTTAGTTGAATATTCTGGAAAGGATAGCCAAAGAAAGTGACAGCCTTGTAAATAAAAAATTAGTAAATTTACGAGTTTTTACTCCCAAGTACTGTAGAGCACGTGAAATTCTGCAGGAATCAGTCCAGACCATTGGATAAGACTAAATACTAACTGATGACCGATAGTGAACAAGTACCGTGAGGGAAAGGTGAAAAGAACCCCGGGAGGGGAGTGAAATAGAACCTGAAACCAAATGTCTACAATCGGTGGAAGCGATGTATACGTACGCGCAACCACGTACCTTTTGCATAATGAGCCAACGAGTTATCCTATATTGCAAGATTAAGCTTAGAAAGAGCGGAGTCGTAGCGAAAGCGAGTCTGAATTAGGGCGTTAGTAGTATGGGATAGACCCGAAACCTAGTGAGCTATCCATGTCCAGGATGAAGTCTCAGTTAAATGAGATGAAGGTCCGAACCGGTGTAGGTTGAAAACTGCTCGGATGAGGTGTGGATAGGAGTGAAAGGCTAATCAAACTAGGAAATAGCTGGTTCTCCCCGAAATATATTTAGGTATAGCCTCGTTGAATTTGTTACGGAGGTAAAGCACAGTTTAAGCTTTGGGGGCGCAAGCTTACCAGGTTTTTGCTAACTCTGAATGCCGTAACTTTAGAAGACGGGAGGCAGACTGTGGGAGATAAGTTTCATAGTCGAGAGGGAAACAGCCCAGACCATCAGCTAAGGTCCCAAAATATTCGTTAAGTTGTAAAAGAAGTGGTAATACATAGACAGCCAGGAGGTTGGCTTGGAAGCAGCAATCCTTTAAAGAAAGCGTAATAGCTCACTGGTCAAGTGTAATTGCGCTTAAAAACGAACGGGGATAAACGAATTACCGAAGCTATGGCTTACGTATTTAATACGTAGGGGTAGGGGAGCGTTCTTTGATAGATACAAGCTTGACCGTAAGGACAGGTGTCGATGATCAAAGAAGTGAGTATGTTGGTATAAGTAACGAAAAAATAGGTGAAATTCCTGTTCGCCGTAAGTCTAAGGTTTCCGTGAGATCGGTTCATCCACTCAGGGTTAGTCGATACCTAAGCCGAGGCCAATTGGAGTAGGTGATGGACAACAGGTTAATATTCCTGTACCGCTTATGGACGTTTGAGTGAAGGGGTGACGCAGGAAGGTAGGTTGACTTGGACTTTGGATTGCCAAGCTAAGCGCAAAGAAGGATGTTATAGGTAAATCCGTGATGTCATTAACTTTGAAGCGTTATGGGTATGTGTGTTTCTAGTAAGCACATGTATTTGACTGATCCTACGCTGACTAGAAAAACCTCTAGCGAGTCTTATAAGCGATCGTACCGCAAACTGACACAGGTAGACGGGCTGAAAATGCTCAGGCGTTGAGATAACTATCATTAAGGAACTCGGCAAAATGACCCCGTAACTTCGGGAGAAGGGGTGCCTGAAGATATGTTAAAGTATCTTTGGGTTTCAACAAAGAGGCCCAACCGACTGTTTAACAAAAACACAGGGCTGTGCTAACTCGTAAGAGGATGTATACAGTCTGACGCCTGCCCAGTGCTGGGATGTTAATAGGAGGGGTTAGCCGCAAGGCAAAGCTCTGAATTGAAGCACCAGTAAACGGCGGCCGTAACTATAACGGTCCTAAGGTAGCGAAGTCCCTTGTCGGGTAAGTTCCGACCTGCATGAATGGCGTAACGAGTTGGGCGCTGTCTTAATGATAGACTCAGTGAATTTGTAGTGCAAGTGAAAATGCTTGCTACCCGCAACTGGACGGAAAGACCCCGTGCACCTTTACTGCAACTTGACATTGATTTTTGGACTGGTATGTGTAGGATAGGTGGGAGGCTATGAAGTTAAGGCGCTAGCCTTAATGGAGCCGTCGTTGAAATACCACTCTTATCCGTTTGAGAATCTAACTCTAGTCCGTAAGCCGGATAGAAGACATTGTCTGGTGGGCAGTTTGACTGGGGTGGTCGCCTCCTAAATGGTAACGGAGGCATACAAAGGTTCCTTCAAGACGAATAGAAATCGTCGGTAGAGCGTAAAGGTATAAAGGAGCTTAACTGTGAGACATACAGGTCGAGCAGATGCGAAAGCAGGTCTTAGTGATCCAGTGGTTCTGAATGGAAGGGCCATTGCTAAATGGATAAAAGGTACGCCGGGGATAACAGGCTGATCTCCTCTGAGAGTCCATATCGACGAGGAGGTTTGGCACCTCGATGTCGGCTCATCGCATCCTGGGGCTGAAGTAGGTCCCAAGGGTTTGGCTGTTCGCCATATAAAGCGGTACGCGAGCTGGGTTCAGAACGTCGTAAGACAGTTCGGTCCTTATCCGTTGTGGGCGTAGGGTATTTGAGAGGAGTTGTTCCTAGTACGAGAGGACCGGAATGAGTTAGCCTCTAGTGTTCCAGTTGTTCACCAAGAGCAGGCTGGGTAGCTACGCTAATAAGAGATAACCGCTGAAAGCATCTAAGTGGGAAGCTTACCTCAAGATTAGATACCCCAGTGTAACTTCGGTTACACATAAGATCCCTTGAAGACTACGAGGTTGATAGGCTGGATGTGTAAGCATAGTAATGTGTTGAGCTAACCAGTACTAATAGATCGAGATTTTAATCACAGTAAAGATTTTTAGAATGCAGTGAAATTGATTCTAAATATTACTACAAATATTTCTACACACAAGTAAAATTTAATAAAAATTTTCTGGTGGGTATAGCTGTAGGGAAACACCCGTTACCATTCCGAATACGGAAGTTAAGTTTACAGCGCCGATGATACTTGTCTGGAGACGGACCGGGAAAGTAGGTACCGCCAGATTTAATATATAAGGCTCTAGTTTTAATACTAGAGCCTTTTTTTATGTCTATATTATTTTCTTATCACTTAAAACTTCGATAAAACTCTAGTTATTTTTGGTATAACCTTTTATAAATATAAATAGCTGTTATTTTATAGTATACTTAATTAGTATTTCAAAGGGTTGAATGATATGAGTTTATTAAAAAATATAATATTTGATCTTCACGGAGTGTTATTTGAATATAGTTCTTTAAGTGCTGTTTATTTTGATGAAAACTATAAGAGGGTTCAGCCAATAGATTATGGTCTTGATATACTTAAGTCTTGCTACTTGAATGGCATAGAGTATGACTATAAGTTTTATGTGTGTACTAATTGGGATGACAGCATGTTAGGCTATATTAAAGATAATTTTCAGGATATTATGCAATTTTTTCATGGTACAGTTAACTCCTCTGAGGCTAAATCTAAAAAACCTGATCATAAAATCTTTTTTTATTTAATAGATAAGTATAATTTGGATCCTAAAGAGTGTCTTCTAATTGACGATCAAGAAAAAAATATAGACACTGCTAAGGAATTGGGTATGACTGCAATACATGCTAAAGATTTTAACTACATAAATAATGAGCTTCAAAGATTAAATGTGTTTTCTAAATTATTATAATAATTAAATCGAGGGCTTGCTTATGTTTAACTTTAATAAATTAAGAGCAATTTATCAATTTATAACTATTACTTTATGTTTATTATTGCATGGTATATGTAATGCAAATAACTTTCAAGATATAGAAAATCTTTTACAAAAGTTTAAGAGACCTATAACTATATTGGAAGTTACAGATAATTCAATAGAATATACACTGAAATGTGCTAGCAAGTTTAATAAATCAGTATGCATAGTTTTATTTTTGGGCAAAGATTACAAAAGAGTTATACATGAAATAAAGAGGAGTCATTTGCATAATATAGTACTGCTTAATCCAACTAATATTAATTATAAGGACATAGATATTTTATCAAAATGTGAGCACTTTGATATATCGATTATACATAATTATTGTTTTAATATTTTTGATAATTTTTACAATGTATTGAACTGTTTTACTAGATTGGGGGATTATGTATTTTTTGAAATTAATGATCCTAAAATTCAAAAAATGTTTTCTGAACACAAAAATATTAAGCTAGTGAATAATTTGCATTCAGATAGAAAATTGTTTTTATCTAATATGAAAAAAACTAAATTAGAGCTTGCTCGTTTTACTCAAGGTCACCGACCTTATCAAGCTACTCAAAACTATGAAATATATAGTGATTTTAAACAAAAACTTTTTAATAAAAAGCTTTTAGATAAACCCATAAACTGGACTCCAGGGATAAATCTAGTTACTTTTGTTATGTTACGTGGATTATATCCTCAAAGTCAAATTATTTATGAAAATATCCAATCAATGAAAGATCAGATTCCTTATCATAATGATTTAATGATCGGTAATATGGTAATACAGGGTTATAAAATTCAGCCTATAGATTTTAAAGATAAGAGACGTAATGCCAATATGGATAGATGTATTAATCGTGCTTTAAGGGTTTTTGAGCAAAACAGTACTAGATTAAAGAATCCTCTTGCTTGCATGGAACAGTACTATAAAAGAAAAAAATAATATTATTTATATGTAATTATGATATAATTATATATATTTATAAATCAAACATTAAAGCTATTTTCCATGATTTTATTAAAAAGTATTAATCTTTTATTCTCTAATAAGACTATATTTGACGATGTGGATATTTTTATATCGCAAAATCAGCGTATAGGAGTAGTAGGTCGCAATGGAGCTGGCAAATCTACACTTTTAAGAATTATAACTTCCGATATAAAAGTTGATAGTGGAATTATTGAAATTGATAAAAATAAAAAGATAGCTTATTTGCCTCAAGAATTTACTTTTCTTTCTACTAAAACGGTTTTTGACGAAGTTTTTTCTGTATTTGATTATTATAATCAGCTTAAATTACAAAAATTAGATTTAGAATCGAATTTAGAGAACAATATATCATTGAATCCGGAAAAAGATTTAGATCTTTATGTTAAGATAACTCAGGAACTAGAGCAATTTAACGAAGTGGTTGCTATAGAAAATACTAAAAATATTTTGAATAACTTAGGCTTTTCTTCTGAAGATTTTGACAAGCCGGTTAAAGATTTAAGTGTAGGTTGGAAGATGAGGCTTTTACTTAGTAAGTTATTGTTACAAGAAGCCGATTTTTATCTCTTTGATGAACCTACTAATCATCTTGATATAAACACTAAATTATGGTTTCATGATTTTTTAAAAAATTCTAAATTTGGGTTTTTATTGGTTACTCACGACAGATACTTTCTAGATAATAGCTGTGATTATATTTTAGAGTTAGAAAGAGGAAAAGCAAAAATCTTTACTGGTAATTACAGTAAATATCTATTGATAAAAGAACATCAAAATGAGATTTTGGAAAATGCTTATAAAAAGCAGCAGAAGGAAATAGAGAGAAAGCAAGAATTAATAGATAGATTTAGATATAAGGCTACTAAAGCTAAGATGGCACAGAGTCTAATAAAACAATTAGATAAATTAGATGTAATAGAAGTAGAACCTAAATCTAATAATCTTAAATTAAAATTTCCTGTTATTGATAGTCCTGGTAAAGTGGTATTAAGATTTAAAAATCTGAAAAAAATTTTTAATGATAAATTGATTTTTAATAATATATCGGGAGAAATTCAAAAAGATGATAAAATAGCAATTGTAGCTGCTAATGGTATTGGTAAAACTACTTTTATTAATCTATTAATAGGAAAGTATTCTTTGGATGATCAAAAGAGTTCGTTAATAGAATTTGGGCATAATGTAAAACATGCTATTTTTGAGCAAGATCAACTTTTAGCTTTAAATTTAGAAAACACTGTTTATCAAGAAATAGTTAAAACTTGTAGCAAAGAGATTTCTGAATCTAGTATTAGAAGTACTTTAGGTTCCTTTTTATTTACAAAAGATGATATTGATAAAAAAGTTGCGGTATTAAGTGGCGGAGAGAGAAATAGGTTAGCTATGGTTAAAATTTTGCTTTCAAAAGCAAACTTTTTAATTTTGGATGAACCTACCAATCATTTGGACTTACAATCTAAAGAGATATTACTTCAAGCTTTAAAACAATATTCAGGAACGATTTTATTTGTATCTCATGATCAAGATTTTTTAAGTAAATTAGCTAATAAATTATTCATCTTAAGTAAAAACGAAATCTATGTTCATCATGGAAATTATGATTCTTATATTTTTTGGCAAAAAAATAATAAAGCTAAGTTGGAATTTAAATCTCCAGATAAAAAAGAGTATATTTTGAGTTCTGTTGATATTAATCAGTATAAAAAAGAGTTAAGCTCTGTTGAACTTAAGATCTCTAAGTTAGAAAAAGATATAGAAAAAATAAATAATGATTTCTTAAATTATGAATATGGTACTGATAAATATTTTCATAATGTTAAATTGCTTGAATCAGCCAAATCAAGATTAGAGGAGTATAATAATAAGTGGGAAGATCTGTTACAAAAATTAGATAACTAATTTATCTATTTATATTGAAAGAATAACTTTTAGTTAGCATTGACCGTTGGCATCTTGTATAAGCAAGTAAAGGTAGTCTCAATCTAGCTACTATATCGATACTTAATACATTTAGCTCTATCATTTGCAAGTTATATTTAAGATCCTGATATTGTTTCCACATAACCATATATTGTTCTGCTTGCTTTAGCAGATTAATATCTAATTTACTTTTTAAATAGTTTAAAGTACGTTCCATTTCCTGCTGATAGAATAAGTCACATCTCGTTTGACCTCTCATTGGTTGGCCCGATAATATCTGTTGATTTAATTTATTAGTAATACTCTCTTCAGTGGGTATATTATAAGTTAAAGCAGTGTTGTATCCCAATATGTCACTAAGGCACTTACTATATAATTGCATAGGCCTTCCTAATTCTGCCACCGTTTTATTTTCAAAAACTCTATCTTCAAAATACTTAATCTTATATTCTATATCTTGATGTTTTTTTAACATGATCATATATCTTTGAGCTATCGGTATAACATTGCTTCTAATTGTTCCTCTTGGTTGAGGCATTTCAAGAGAAAATAGTTCTTCTCGCGCGATTCTCATTCCTGCTGCATATTCTCTATCACATATGTTATATGGTTCAACATGTGTACCATAGGTAGCTGTTGGTCCATATGGTTCAATTGTAATGGTTATATTAAAGTTTGATATTAATAATATTAAACATACTGTTTTTATTAAATCTAAATGATTCATAGTATTTCCAATAATAAAAGTAGACACTATTTATAAATCATATTAGTAAATTATAGGACAAAATATCAATATTTTTTAATAATTTATTAATTAAGTTTAATGCACAATTGTTGTTGGAATAGTAATATTACTGCTTTTAAGCTCATAATTGCTTTTAGATTTTAGAAAATTAAATAATATTAAACTACATAGAGAAATTAAGATTAATGTTATTACGATTGGTAATCCAGAGAAATAGCATATAGAACAATCTGATATTAGATAACTTTTAATTAAACTTAGCTGATAGATGCAGGCATAAGTTATAGGTATAAGGCTAAAATTATACTTGATTATTTTTGTATATATTATAAATAAAACTATAGATATAACGGATATCATTATGAGCCATTGATCTAGTTTTATATTGATATCAATAGGTACTATAGTGCATATACTAAGTGTAATTATTAATAATGATCTAATATTTGTTTTATATTCTGCCAGTTTTGCAATAAACATAAGGTATAGAGTAGTGTTTATATAGTTTACTATATGATTTAATGAATAAAGTGCTATAGGATAGAAAGAATTCAGTGTTGAGATTATTGATACTGGTTTTGAAGGATAAATAATATATTCAATAAGTATTGTAATACCGGTTATTATTATTCCTAAAGAAATTCCTAATAATATTCCTTGGGAAGTTTCTTGATTTATTTTTGGTATAATATAGTTTTTATGATGTTTACTTAATATAATACCAAAGATTAATGAAACACCTATTGCAGAGCTTATAATATAAATAAAATACATAAATTCGCTTGAGATTAATTGAAAGTAAAAAGGCTTGCTAGTGCTAAAGTTGGATATAATTTCAGGAAAGTTTAGTGATCTTTTTATCACTAATATTATAGTGTAAAGAGTAAAAAATAGATTTACACTACTAAGTTTAAACTTGTTCATTTTATATAGACTTAAGAATTGAATTAAAGCGATAATCATAAATATTAAAAATAAAGTGCTGGTTATAGCTGATACTATATTTCCTATTTGTTCTTGGTTTTGTTCTTCTCGTGAGATGATTTGAGATATGTTCATTTTCTTATAGGCATCTACTATTTCTTCTCCTGCTATATTGATTACTATAGTTGGTTGTAAATCTTTCAGTTTATTATTTATTTCAGGAGAGATATCTTTAAATATAAAAATCCAATCTTTTCTATTTTGTTTTTGTGTATCTTTTGCTGAAACTTCTACTATATTGCTAATATTGACTTTGAATTTATCTTGAATGAAAGTTGTTGCTAAACTTTTTGCTTGTTCTTGAGTTAGATATCTGCCTGAAATTTGATCAAAAACGATATGCTTATATCTCGTTATACTTTTTGTTGAAGAAATATGAATTATATGTTCTTCGGTTTTTTCCGCTTGCGTACCATGAAATTTGACGAATCTTACTATCCATTGTAGCCCTTTTAAGTAATTTAAATCGTATAATAAATTATATAAATTAGAATTTTCTTGAAGTACTAGTTTCTCTATTAATACATCTTCTTTGGTGTTTTCTAAAAGCGTTAAAGTTGACCAGCTATTACTATCAGTGTTTATTTCTTTTTGATTGTCTTCTATATTTATATCTTTCTTTTTAAGAAAACTTTTAGCAATATTTATGGCTTCCTGTCTTGTTAATTGCATTGTTTTTGTATTATTTGGCAGTTGAGAAAATGAAGGCCATGCTAATAGTAAAGTTATAGATATAGTTGTTAGTATATAAATTATTTTATAATTTATATGCTTATAAGCAGGCTCTTTTTCAAGGTCAATATACAAATCTTTAGATGTTGATCTTGATGATTGCCATTCTCCATTATAAATTTTTTCAGGATTAGTATTATTCAATCTTAACTTTGATACTAATTTACTTATCAAAACTATTATTAAAGGTAACATTAGACTTAATATTATTACCAATTTGTCTATATGTGTATTACTATTTTTTGATATTAGTATTGGTAAGGATAAAAATAGTGTATTATAAGTAAAATTTATTAAAATAGGTGGCAATAAGCCCCATTTTAAATAAACTAATCCAAGCATGAAAGAGGGAATAATAAGTTCTATAATTTTTATATAATTTGGAATTGTTAGATAAGTTGTATTCATAGAACCAAAAATTATTGCTTGTATTATTAGTCCTAAAAATAGTACTACATTTTTATATTTTTTTTCTTCAGAGATTATGGAGCAGAAAGATAAAGGAATAGCTCTAAATAAGCATTCTTGCCAAATGCTTGATCTAAGGCTATATGTAACTACGCTAAAGCCAGGTAAATAAATGCTTAATATATTAGGATTTATAAGTGATGTTGATGGGCTCCACCAACCAAAATATTTTATAACAAAAGTATAAAATAGTATTATAAATGTTATATATATTGGTAATATTAAATAGCTTACTATTATTTGAATGATTGTTTGATAAGTAGATATTACCGAAGGTCTAAGTATCTTCCAAAATTGAATATGATTTTTAAATGCTCTACGTGTAAGCCCTTCAGCTACAGCTATTGTAGAAACGTATAGGAATATATAAACTATAAACATAGTCAAATTTCCGCCAATATAATTAATTTGATGCGAGCTTAAAGAATTTGCAGTGTTATAATAAAACCAACTAAGAGGAATTTCATTTAATTTGTAAAATAATTCGGTAATTGCCAAAACAAAACCTAACATAATAGCAGGACGTGTTATTAAAAGATTTTTTTTGATTAGATATAATAAGCCTACCAATAGACCTAGAAATATATATAGAGTATATACAGTCATATTTGCGCAGGTATTTATCCACTCACTTGATGATTTTAGTTGATCAAATTTGCGCATGAAAACTTCTGGTATATCGATATAGTGATTCATTACTGTAACTTTATTTCCACAGATTGATAAAGTTAAACAATGTTTTAGGCAAGGAGTCATTAGATTCTTTTGATAAATAAAGGTATGATCGGTTCTGCCATTTATTCTATGTTCTGATGAATGAGAGATAAGTGTATATTCGTTTAAGTCAATACTAGTTTCTTTATTTAAAAAATTTTTTATTATAGCTTGCGCTTCTTCTTCACTTAAAGAAGAACCAGGCTCATTTTCTGAAATATGCTCTATAAATCCATAAAATTTACCTTCAGGTGTAAATTTTATAACACTTTCATTGGCATTATATTCCTGAAAATGTCTAACTTGCCACGTATAAGGGTAATATAGTTTTTTTTCTATAATATCCTCAATTGAGGATGCTTGATTGAGCTCTAATTCAATATAATTCTGAATGTTATGTTCGCAAATAAAATAAGCAGATTGTTTGAAGTCTTTAGGCCCTATACCGTATTTGGCACTTAATTTTCTTGCTTTTTTAAGTATTTTATTTTTATCGCTATTAATCTGAATTTTAAGTAAAGGTATAGCTTTAGTAAAATAAGTTATAGCTACATAAGAGCTTAATAAAGATAAAGTTAAAAACAATAGCCAAAGTATGGATTTTTTGAATGCCAGTTTATTCATAGTATTTACTTAATTAAATATTAAATCGAGCAAGATCATTTAATTTAAGTTTAATACTCTTTGTTGAAAATATAAAGTAGCTAATTAATCTAATTAAAGTTGATTAAAACTACTTGATAATTCAGTTAATTCTCTTGTTATATTTGCTTGTCTGAGTTTATTATATTCTATTTTCATGTTTGATAATAAATTTTCAGCATTCCTTGTGGCAGAATCCATAGATAAAAATCTAGCTGCTTGTTCTGCAAGGAGGGATTCAAAAATAAGATCTTGTATGTTAATTGATATTATTAATTGCTTAATAGTTTCGCTTAATTCTTGTACAGGTTGATCAAATATGTAGTCTACATTCTCTTGTTGATTGTTATTTTGATTTGTTTGCTGACTAAAAGGAAATACTATATTTTCTTTAGGTTCCTGTATAAAAAATGTTTTTGGATGATTACTAAAAACTCGGATACTATTAAATTGATCTAGATTTTTTAATATTGTGTTTGTTATACTTTGTGATATATGAACAAATGTATTTGATGTTAATTGTTTATAGCTTTCTAAAATTGGAATATCTTTACTTCTTAAATAATCATCTGCATATTTTGATACTGCTATAAATCTATCGTCTGAATTTATTTTATATTTATTAAAAAATTTAAATAATTCAGAGTTAAATATGCCAGACAAGCCTTTTTGAGAAGCTACCAATATTATTAAGTTTCCTTTATTAGTTTTAAGATCAATATCTTTAATATTTTCCCCTAATAAGTGGGAAGTTCTTGACCAAAGCTGGTAGAAAGTTACTTTATAATTTTCTAAATTAGATCTTCTGTTTCTTAACTTTGAATGCATTGACATAGATATTAATCTCATAGCATTGGTAATCTTCCTTATTACCTCTATGGTTTTAATTCTTTGTTTCATGCTTACCAATTGTTCCATTATAACCCTTTAAATATTGATTATAAACTTTGATCTTTAAAATCTTCAAATTTTATTAAGTTTGTTAAAGATATTTGTTATACTATTATATAATAAGTCTAAATTTTAATACGATATTTTGCAATAAGTAAGTTTAATAAATCTTTAATTTGTATGTAATGTTATTTTTAGTTGATGGTTACAATCTTTTAAAATCTATTTTTAGAAAATCATTTATATCAAAAAATGAAATAGATTGGTTTATGATAAACATATCTAGATATGCTAGAAAAAAAAATCATGAAATGATAATTGTTTTTGATGGCTTTAATGCTGATCATTATAATTATAAGTATGATAATCATGTTTATGTTATTTATTCGCAAAATGTAACTGCTGATGAATATATAAAAAATTATATAAAAAATAACAAATTAAATAATTCTACTGTTATTGTTTCATCAGATTTAGATATAACTAAATTTGCAGCCAAATTTGATATTCCTAGCATAGATTCTTTATTGTTTTTTGATAAAGTTCAGAATAATATTGAAAAAGAAAGTAAGACTAAATCTTTGAATATTAAAATACAAAAGTCTTCAGGACAACTTTATAAATTTAACCAAGATAATAAAGATGATGAAGTTAATAAAGAATTGGATGAACTTATGCAAATGGGCAGTTCTTATATTATGCACAAAGATCAAGATCAAAACTTTAATAATGGTAAATGGCCTGATAATGAAAGATTAAGAACTACAAGTTCCAAAAAAGAAAAAAAAATTAACAAAATTCTTAAAAAAATTTAAAAAATATTAACTTATGAAAAAAGAATCTAATATAAAAACTTTTATTTATACATTAAAAGAATTGGATAATGTAGTTGAAAACTTGTATTTGTTATTTGACAAATGCTCTATATTTGTTTTTTCAGGAGATTTAGGATCCGGTAAAACAACTATTATAAAACGACTATTAAAAAGATCAGGTATTAATGAAGTTACTGTTAGTCCAACTTTTTTATATGTTGTTCAATATTTTAATCAACTAAATCAAAAATTTAATCATTTTGATCTTTATAGAATAGGTAATTTAGAAGAATTTGAATCAATGGGATTTTCTGAACTTTTATATGAAGCCAATAGTTGGTCATTTATAGAATGGCCTGAAATAATATTGCCTATTCTTAATAAAAATGTATGCTTGATTAATATTGAATATTATGGAGAAAACAAGCGTAAATTAACTTATGAAATTAAATAAATAAAGTTATATATAAGTTAAAAAATAAGTTGCAAAAATAAAAGAAAATGATTATATTATAAGTATATTGAAATTATTGGCGAGATTCCCGAGCGGCCAAAGGGGACGGACTGTAAATCCGTTGGTAAATGCCTTCGTAGGTTCGAATCCTACTCTCGCCACCATTAATCGCGGGAATAGCTCAATTGGTAGAGTGGCAGCCTTCCAAGCTGTAGGTTGCGGGTTCGAGTCCCGTTTCCCGCTCCAGATATGCTGGCGTAGCTCAGTTGGTAGAGCAACTGATTTGTAATCAGTAGGTCGCTGGTTCAAGTCCAGTCGCCAGCTCCAATTAATAAATTTTATATTTTTATTTTGCTTGCTTTTATTTTAATTTGAAAATTAGATTCTAACTATTTGAATCTAGTTTTTTTGTTGCAATAAAAAAAAAATTCTATATACTATTTTATATAGTAAGTAAAGCTGTAAAAATGTAGCTATACCCATTGCCCACGTAGCTCAGTTGGTTAGAGCACTTCCTTGGTAAGGGAGAGGTCACCGGTTCAAATCCGGTTGTGGGCTCCAATAGTCTAAAAATTGCTTTTTAAAGTTAAAGTGTAGGTATTTATGGCAAAGAATCGTGTAACTACGCATTTGGGTTGCGAAGTTTGTAAAGAAAGAAATTATACTCAATCTCTTGCTAAGAAAAGAGCAACAGGATCTTTGAATTTGAGTAAATTTTGTTCTCGCTGTCGCAAGCATACAAGTCATAAGGAAACTAAATAGTTTTCAAAACGGTATATAGGCCAGTAGCTCTAACGGTAGAGCAGCAGACTCCAAATCTGATGGTTGGGGGTTCAAATCCCTCCTGGCCTGCCAATTGCTCCGTAAAAAATTTAAGGGAGTTATTTAAAATAACGGTGGTATGATGAAACAAGTTGCTCAATTTCTTAAAGAGGTAAAAACTGAATTATCTCGAGTAGAATGGCCTAAGAGGAATGAATTTATAGGTGCTACTATTGTAACACTTATTTTAGTTTTCTTGTTTACAATTTATATTGGCTTAATCGATAGGGCTAGTATCTTTATTATTTATGATAAAATATTTACCCACATCAAAAAATAGCACCCAGTGAGGCTAGTTTAAATGAAAAAATGGTATGTTATCCAGGTATTTGCTGGATACGAAGGTATTATAAAAGCAGATATAGAAAAAAGTATAGAGGAAAAAGGATTGCAAGAATATTTTGGCGATATCTTAATTCCCTCTGCTAAAGTAAAACAGTTTTTTGATACCTCTGATCCTCTAAAAGATCAACAACTTTTCCCAGGATACATGCTTGTTGAAATGGAAGCTGTACCTGAGGCTAATCGTCTTGTTAGTAGCACTCCACGTGTTTTAAAGCTTCTTAATGCTCCTCTTTCTAAAAAAGAGGTTGAACGCATAGCTGCTCAAATGCGAGGAGATGTTCTTGTTTCAGGAGAAAGTCATAGATTTGAATTGGGCAAAGAAGTTGAAATAAAAGAAGGTCCTTTTGCTGGATTTATGGGTATCATAGAACATATAGATGAAGAAAGTGAAAAACTTACTATTATGGTAAGTATTTTCGGTAGAATGACACCGGTAGAGTTAAACTTTGAACAGGTTAAACAATAAGGAATAACACTTATGGCAAAAGAAGTAAAAGCGAGACTTCGCTTACAGATACCGGGAGGAGCCGCAACACCGGCGCCGCCAGTGGGGGCCGCTTTAGGCCAACAAGGGATTAACATTATGGAGTTTTGTAAACAGTTTAATGCAAGAACTGCTGATAAAAAAGGACAAACGGTTCCTGTCTTAATTAATGTTTACAAAGATAAAACTTTTGATTTTACTGTTAAGACCCCACCGACTTCCGAGTTAATAAAGAAGAAGATTAATTTGACAACAGGTTCTTCAAAGCCTAATGTCAATAAGGTTGGTAGAATTTCAAGAAAAGATATTCAAGAAATTGCAAAAATAAAAATGCCTGACCTGAATGCTGCTGATTTAGAACAAGCTGAAAAAATAATTGCAGGTAGTGCTCGTAGTATGGGCATAGAAGTAGTAGAATAAGGGGGCTGATTTTTATGTCAAATCATGGAAAAAAATACCTACAAGCAAGAAAAGGCGTTGAAACTGTTCAATATTCCTTTTCAGAAGGTATAAAAAAAGTTAAAGAATTATCATTTGCTAAATTTGATGAGTCCGTAGACGTTGATATTAATGTTGGTATTGATCCAACTAAAGGTGATCAAGCTTTAAGAGGAGCGGTTACTTTGCCTCATGGTATTGGAAGAACAGTTAAGATTGCTGTTTTTGCAAAAGGTGAATATGCAGATCAAGCTACTAAAGCTGGTGCTGATTATGTTGGCGCTGAAGATTTAATAGAAAAAATCGAAGGCGGTTGGCTGGATTTTAATTTTGCTGTAGCTACACCAGATCTTATGGGTCTTGTTGGTAAAGTTGCTAAAATATTAGGGCCTCGTGGATTAGTGCCTAGTAAAAAAAACGGTACTGTTACTTTTGATGTAGCAAAAGTTGTTTCTGATCTAAAGAAAGGCCGTTTGTTCTTTAAAAATGATAAAAGTGCTATTGTTCACTTTACAATAGGTAAAGTATCTTTTGATAATCAAAATTTACTTGAAAATCTTAAGACATTTTTTAAAGCACTTGTTGCAGCTAAACCGGCTTCAGCTAAAGGCAAATTTATAAAAAAGATAACATTATCATCTACAATGGGTGTGGGTATTCGTCTCAATCCAGATGAATTATCTTGATCGAAAGGTTATCTATGAATCGTCAAGAGAAGCAATTAATAATTGATCATATAAAAAATGAATTTGAAGATAGTAATTCTTCTTTTATTGTTGGTATGCAAGGTTTAACTGTTGATTCTGTTCAGCAACTTAGAAAAAGTTTAAGAGCAGAAGGCGCAAAGCTGAAAGTTGCAAAAAATACTTTACTTAAAAGAGCTACTCAAGATTTAAATTTAGCAATAGATATAGCGCCTTACTTTAAGCAGCAAATTGCTGTTGTATTTGCAAAGGATAATGCGTCTGAAATAGCTAAAATTATTTCTAAGGCTTCAAAGGAAAATAAAAATTTGACTTTAGTTGCAGGAACTATCGATAATAAGGTAATAAATAAGCCTCAAATAGAATTCTTGGCTTCATTACCTTCTAAAGATGTTTTACGTGCTCAAGTTATTGGTACAATTCAAGCTCCTATAACTGGTCTGGCAACTGTTTTAAATCAAACTATATTAAAATTATTGTTTGCTCTTAAACAAATAGCTGAAAAGCAAGAAGAATAAAAATTAATAATAAAATTAAAAAGATTAAATATTAATAAATATTTGGAGATATTATGGCATTAAAAACTGAACAATTAGTTAGTGAAATCGGTAAATTAACTGTTCTTGAGCTTGCTGAATTAGTAAAGGCTCTTGAAGAACAATTTGGAGTTTCAGCTGCAATGCCTATGGCAGTAGCAGCACCTGCAGCATCTGCTGAAGCTGCACCTGCAAAAGCTGAAGAAAAATCTGAATATAAAGTAGAATTAGTTGAAGGTGGTCCTGATAAGATCAAAACAATTAAAGCTCTTAGATCTGTAAAAAATATCGGTTTAACTGAAGCTAAAAAAGCTGTTGAAGAAGTTCCAACTGTTCTTGAAGAATCTGTTTCTAAAGAAAATGCTATGAAGATGAAAGAAGCATTAGAAGCAGCTGGCGCAAAAGTAAAATTATCATAATTTTTTGCTTTATAGGTACCCAATTTTTTTGGGTACCTTTTTAGACAAAAATTCTACAGAATTAAAAAACAATTTAACATATATATAAATATAAGTACAATATAAAATTAAAATTATATTAAAAATAAATTGCTCTAGTTAAAATTTTTTATATTTACTTATATAACTTAGATTTGTAAAAATTAACTTATTTTTAGCTATTAGGAGCAACTTAATGTCTAACCTACGTAAAGGTAATGAACCTGTACGTCGATCTTTTGGAAAAATTAAAGATATAGTTTCAGTTCCTAATTTGATTGAGATTCAATCTCGTTCTTTTAATGATTTTATTCAATTAGATTATTTGCCATCAGAACGTAAATTAATGGGGTTGGAAAAAGTTTTTAAGGATATATTTCCAATCGATTATGACAATAAAATGTCGCTTGAGTATGTAAGTTATGAATTGGGTAATTGGGCTTGTACTTGTGGTAAATTGACTGGTATTATAAATAGATATACTTGGAATTGTTTAAATTGTGATAAATCTGATTGCTCACGTTTAAATGAACATCTAGAGTGTAATTTTTGCCACAAAAATACTGCTCGTTATAGAACTTGTCCTAACTGCTTATCTCGAGTGACTGTTCAACTTCCAATGACCTTAGAAGAATGTCGTTCAAGTGGTCAAACATTTGCGATGCCTTTAAAGGTTAAGATGCAATTAGTAGCATGGGATGTTGATCAAGATAATAATAAATTACTTAGAGATATTAAAGAGCAAGATATATTCTTTGCTGATGTGCCTGTTATGGCTGATCTTTATGAACAGGATGGGCAATTTAAATTAGGTAATTTAGGTACTTTTTTAATAAATGGTATTGACAGAGTAATAGTTAGTCAATTACATCGGTCACCAGGTGTTGTATTTTCTCAAAGTAAAAAAGTTAAAGAATTAAGGTCAAAACCATATTATTTAGCTCGTTTGATACCAATGAGAGGTTCCTGGATTGACTTTGAATATGATAATAACGATTTTTTAAACGTTAGAATCGATAAGAAGAAGAAAATGTTGGCAACAACATTGCTTCAAGCTTTAGGGGTGGCAAGAGAAGAAATTATTTCTTTATTTTATCAATTTGATACTATTTATTTTGAAAATGGTGAGTTCTATCAAATTATTAATGATAGCCTTTTAGGATTACGTATTGAAAAAGGAATGTTGCCTTATCTTAAAGATGAGGATAATTTTGTTGGTAAAAGGCTTACTAAAGATACAATAGCTTTGCTTTTAAGACAAGATGTAAACAGAATCGTCTTACGTAAATCTAATCTACTTAATAGAGTTTTTGCTTCTGATGTAATAAATCCTCAAACAGGAGAATTTATTGTAGAGCAAGGCGCTATCTTTGCAGAAGAGCATTATGATTTATTAAAAAATTTTGATAAATTACAATTTAATTTAATTAAATCTTCTGGTTATGTTTTACAACCTACTATAGCACTTACTCTTGCTCAAGACAAATGTTATACAGAAGAAGATGCTTTAAGAGAAGTTCATACTAAGATTTGGCCTGGAGATAGCTCTTCTTTAAAGGAAATTAAAGATCGTTTAAGAGCTTTATTTTTCGATAATCGTCTTTATGATTTAACTAAAGTAGGAAGAATAAGATTAAACAGAAAGTTAAATATTTCTGTTAATGAAGAAATTTTAGCATTAACTTTAGATGATATTATTGCCACTATTAGATACTTGGTAAATTTAAGAGAACGCGGCGAAGGTGAGCTAGATGATATAGATCATTTAGGAAATAGGCGTGTTAGATTAGTAGGTGAATTGCTTAATAATCAAATATATACCGGCTTACTAAAAGTAGAAAAGATCGTTAGAGAAAGATTTAGAATTCAAGAAGTTCATGCTGCTTTAATGCCTCAAGACTTTTTAAATGTTAAACCTTTAAATGCTGTACTTAGAGAATTTTTCGGAACTGGTCAACTATCTCAATTTATGGATCAAACTAATCCATTGGCAGAAATAGCTCATAAGCGAAGGTTGTCAGCTTTAGGGCCCGGCGGTGTAATGAAAGATAGAGCTACTTTTGAAGTTCGAGATGTTCATAACTCGCATTATGGTCGTATTTGTCCTATAGAAACTCCTGAAGGCCAAACTGTTGGTTTAATTTCTTCTTTATCTACTTATGCTTTTGTAAATGATCTAGGATTTATAGAAACTGCATATAGACCAGTAAAAGATGGTAAGATGCTTGATGATGTAGTATTTTTAGATGCATTTGAGGAAAGTGATAAATATATAGCAGAATCTAATTCTGTTGATGTAGAGACTAAAATTTTAAAAGGAGATTATGTTTTTGCTCGTCATGAGGGTAATTTTTTATACGTAGATAAGAATAAAATTAATTACGTAGATTTATCTCCTAAACAGTTAGTATCGGTCTCAACAGCTTTAATACCGTTTTTAGAACATGATGATGCTACACGTGCTTTAATGGGAGCAAACATGCAACGTCAAGCTGTTCCTTTAATTAAAGTACAAGCTCCTATAGTAGCTACAGGCATGGAGCCTGAAATTGCTAGATCTTCGGGTTCTGTAATTCTTGCAAAGCGTCCTGGAGTGGTTGAATATGTCTCAGCAGATAAGATAGTAATTAGAGCTAATCAAGATTCATTTAAAAATATTGATGATTGGATATCTCAGGGTGTTGATACTTATTATTTAAAGAAATTCCAAAGATCTAGTTATAGTACGTGGATACATCAAACTCCTATAGTAACTCAAGGAGATATCGTTAAAGAAAATGATATTTTAACTAATGGTAGTTCTATTTCTGATGGTGAATTAGCATTAGGTGCTAATTTATTAGTAGCTTTTATGCCTTGGCATGGTTATAACTTTGAAGATGCTATTATTTTAAATAAAAGATTAGTGGCTGATGATACTTTGACGTCCGTTCATATAGATGAGTATATAGTGGATGCACGTGATACTAAATTAGGACCTGAAGAAATTACAAGAGATATTCCTAATGTTAGCGAAGCAGCTTTAGAGGGTCTTGATGAAGATGGTATTGTAAGAGTTGGAACTCGTGTAAAACCGGGAGATATTTTAGTAGGAAAAGTTACGCTTAAAGGGGATATTCAATATTCTCCTGAGGAAAAACTATTAAGAGCGATATTTGGTGAAAAAGCAAGAGAAGTTAGAGATACTTCCTTAAGAGTCCCACCGGGAGTAGAAGGAAGTGTAATAGATGTTAAAGTCTTCTCAAGAAGTGGTATGCGTAAAGATAGACGTTATAAAGAAGTAGTTGCTCAAGAAACTGCTAAATTAGAGTCTGATAATAATATGCATGTGGCCACTTTAGAAAAGATGGTA
Organism: Candidatus Babela massiliensis; assembly: GCF_000513475.1. Lineage (GTDB taxonomy): Bacteria > Babelota > Babeliae > Babelales > Babelaceae > Babela > Babela massiliensis. The sequence goes on along the minus strand of NC_023003.1, from coordinate 482,730 downwards.
ATACAAAAGACTATATCTCTACTTTCAGATGAAATTGCTTTTGCCAAAGCACCTAAAAACTTATTATCTGATAATAAGTATATTGAAAGCAAATTAAGTGAATTACCGCTTAAAGAGCTCTGGACATTAAAAGCCGATGATAAAGCTATAAACGATGAAATAGCCTATATTAAATCTTCTTTTGAAAATCAAATTAGAATTTTAATGGGATTGAAGGAAGAAAGAATTAACAGATTAAGAAAAGGTGATGTTCTTCCATCAGGTGTTATAAAGATGGTTAAAGTTTATATAGCCATGAAAAGACCAGTAGCAGTTGGTGATAAAATGGCAGGACGTCATGGTAATAAAGGTGTTGTATCTATAATTGTTCCTCGTGAAGATATGCCTCATATGGAAGATGGAACTCCAGTAGATATAGTATTGAATCCAGTAGGTGTACCATCTCGTATGAACGTTGGTCAGATACTTGAAACTATATTAAGTTTTTCTGGTAGAAAAATTGGTGAAGAAGTTAGTAAATTATTAAATACTAATGCTTGGAATCAAACTTTAAAGCTATTAAAAAATTCTTATGGTGAAGAATTAATTAAAGATTATGAAGATAAGTACGGGAAAGAAGGTCTTGAAGATTTAGCTCAAAAAACATCAAAGTCAGGAGTTTTATTTGAAACACCTATTTTTGATAGTGCTAATTTTAATCATGATATTAAGCCTATCTTAAAAGGTTTAAATTTACCTGAAACAGGTACATTTAGACTGAAAGATGGTAGAACTGGTGATTATTTTGATCAGCCTGTAACTGTAGGTTCTATATATATGATGAAACTAAATCATATGGTTGATGATAAGTTACATGCTCGTTCTGTAGGACCATATTCTCTTGTTACTCAACAACCTCTTGGTGGTAAAGCACAATTAGGTGGTCAAAGATTTGGAGAAATGGAAGTATGGGCTCTTGAGGCTCATGGGGCATCTTATGCTTTACAGGAAATGCTTACTTATAAATCAGATGATATTATAGGTCGTCATAAAGTATATGAAGCTTTAGTCAGAAATGATGAAGTTCCAGAACCGGGTCTTCCAGAATCGTTTAATGTTTTAATTAAAGAGCTTCAAAGTCTTGGTCTTCGTATAGATTTATTTAAGAGTGGCAAGGAGGAAGTCAGTGAGTAATCGCTTACTTGAACGTTTTAGAGAATATATTAATACTACACAATTTAATTCTATTAAAATAGGTCTTGCTTCTCCTGAAAAGATACGTTCACTTTCATATGGTGAAGTTAAGAAAATAGAAACTATAAATTATCGTACATTAAAGCCTGAAAGAGACGGGCTTTTCTGTGCAAGAATATTTGGACCTGTAAAAGACTGGGAATGTAATTGCGGTAAATATAAACGCATGAAGCATAGAGGTATTACTTGTGAAAAATGTGGTGTTGAAGTAATTCAATCACGAGTCAGAAGAGAACGTATGGGACATATTGAATTAGTTGCTCCTGTTTCTCATATATGGTATTTAAAAGGTATTCCTAGTTATTTAAGTTTAATTATGGATATGTCTATTAAGGACCTTGAGCGTGTTATTTACTTTGATGCTTATTTAGTCATTAAGCAAGGACGATCTCCTTATCCAGTTAAGACTTTACTAAGTTCAGTAGACTATGAAAATTATTTAGATATACGTCCTGATGATCATGATTTTGTAGCAGAGACTGGAGCTAAAGCTATTAAAGACGCTTTAAGCGATATGGATCTTCATGATGTAGTTAAAGCTCTTCAAATAGAATATGAAAAAACAACTTCTGTAGCAGTAAGACATAAAATGATGCGAAGAATTAAAGTTTTTTCTAATCTAATTCAAGGGAATTTAAGACCAGAATGGATGATCTTAAGTGTGCTGCCAGTTCTACCTCCTGATTTAAGACCATTAGTACCTTTAGAAGGCGGTAGATTTGCAAGTTCTGATTTAAATGAACTATATAGACGTGTAATCAATAGAAATATTAGATTACAAAGATTAATTGAAATTGAAGCGCCTTCAGTAATTATTAAAAACGAAAAGCGTATGCTTCAAGAGTCAGTTGATGCTCTTATAGATAATGGACGTCGTGGTCAACCTGTAAGGGGACCTAATCGCCGACAATTAAAATCTCTTAGCGAGATGTTAAGAGGTAAACAAGGTAGATTTAGACAAAATTTACTTGGTAAGCGTGTTGATTATTCTGGTAGATCCGTAATTGTAGTTGATCCAGAATTAAAAATAGATCAATGTGGATTGCCTAAGATTATGGCTTTGGAACTATTTAAATCTCATGTGTATGCTGGATTACTTGAGCGTGAATATGCTCCTAATTTAAGAGTAGCCAAACGTATGGTGGAAGAATCAGATCCAGAGGTGTGGGACGTTCTTGAAGAAATAGTAAAAGGATATCCAGTTCTTCTTAACCGTGCACCAACACTGCATAGATTAGGTATACAAGCTTTTTATCCTATCTTGGTTGATGGTAAGGCTATAAAAGTTCATCCGTTAGTGTGTAGTGCATTTAATGCTGACTTTGATGGAGACCAGATGGCAGTACATATACCGTTGAGTAAAAATGCAAAAGAAGAATGTAAAAACTTAATCTTATCTTCAAAAAGTGTTCTTTCTGCTGCAAACGGTAGACCTGTTTCTGTTCCATCTCAAGATATGGTTTTAGGGTTATATTATATTACTAAAGTTAGATTTAATAGCAAGGGCGAAAATATAGTATTTTCAAATATCTTAGAGATTATTTCTGCTTATCAATTAGGTCAAGTGGATCTTCATGCTCGTATTAAATTAAGATTAAATTCTAAAGATATAGTTGAAACTACCGTTGGAAGAGTATTGCTATATGATGCTTTACCTGAAGGATCTGAGTTAAATTGGGTTAATAAGGTTATGACAAAAGGTGATTTAGGTAAATTACTTGAAAGAGTATATTATCGCTTTGGTCCAGAAGAAACTGTTAAATGCTTAGATAAAATCAAAAAACTTGGTTTTTATAATTCCACTATGGCGGGTGTATCTTTTGCTATTCATAATTTAATAGTTCCTGATAACAAAGATACTATTGTTTCAAAGGCTGAAAAAGAAGTTCAAAAAGTTGAACAACTTTATAAAGATGGTGTTATTACAAATGGTGAACGCTATAATAAAGTTATAAGTATCTGGAACCAGGCAAATATAGATGTAGCTAGCCAAATGACCAAAGAGATGGTAGCCCAAGATAAAGAAGCTTATTTAAACGAAGATAAACAGTTCAAGCCATTTAACTCTATATATATGATGTTAGAGTCAGGTGCTAAAGGTACTAAAGATCAAGTTAAGCAGCTTTCAGGTATGAGAGGTTTGATGGCTAAGCCGTCAGGCGAGATTATGGAAACTCCTGTAAAAAATAACTTTAAGCATGGATTAAGTGTTTTTGAGTACTTTATTTCAACTCATGGTGCTCGTAAAGGTCAAGCAGATACTGCTCTAAAAACAGCAAACTCAGGTTACTTGACTAGAAGATTAGTTGACGTTGCTCAAGATGTGGTTGTTAGCATGCAGGATTGTAAAACTTTAGGGTACGTTGAATTAGAAGACCTTAAAGAAGCGGGAGATGTTCTTTATTCCTTGTCTCAACGTTCATACGGAAGAGTTGTTGCTCAAGATATTAAGGATCCAATAACTGGAGAGATTATCTTAAAGCAAGGTGAAACTGTCGGTAGAGATGATATAGCAAAAATAAATGACTCTGCCGTATCTAAGATATTAGTTCGCTCGCCTTTAGTCTGTCAGGCAAAAAGAGGTATTTGTGCGCTATGTTATGGTTATGATTTATCTAAAGCTGAAATTGCTGATGTAGGAGCTACAGTTGGTATAATAGCTGCTCAATCGATTGGGGAGCCAGGTACACAGCTTACTATGAGAACTTTCCACGTTGGAGGTACAGCAAACGTTTCTGAACAATCTTATTATGTTGCTAAATATGATGGAACGGTTAAGTTACGCAATTTAAGAGCAATTGAGAATAAAGATGGCCAAACTATTGTTTTAAGCAGAAAAGCTAAACTTGTAATACTTGCAGATGATGGTAGAGAACTTCAACGCAATGAGCTTGAATATGGATCTATATTATTGGTTCAAGATGGTCAAAAAGTCAAAGTAGGAACTAGACTTGCTGAGTGGGATGTTAATAGTAAGGTTATATTAACAGAGCGTACAGGTAGAATTAAATTTATCGATTTAATTGAAAATGTTACTATTCAAGAGCGATTTGACGAAGCGACCAATAAATCAAGTAAATTTATTCTTGAACATAAAGGCGATAGGTATCAGCCAGCTATAGCGATTGAAAGTGATCAAGGAGAAGAATTAGCTCTTTACTATTTACCGGTTAATGCTTATTTAATGGTAAATAATAGACAAAAAGTTAATGTTGGTGATATACTAGTAAAAACTCCTCGTGAAGCTTCAAGAACAAAAGATATTACAGGTGGGTTACCTAAAATTGCTGAGTTATTTGAAGCAAGAATGCCTAAAGAGCCTGCAATTTTAGCTGATATTGATGGTGAAATTGCTTTTGGAGGCTTGCAAAGCGGACGACGTAAGATTAGCATTATTAATGCCGATGAGTCTCATGATTACTTTATCCCAAGGTCTAAACAGTTGAATGTAGCAAATGGTGATAAAGTTAATGCAGGTGATAAATTGACAACTGGAACACCAGTACTACATGATATATTAAAAATATTGGGGTCTGAATATCTACAGAAATATCTTTTAGATCAAATTCAAGAGATTTATAGGTTGCAAGGTATTGATATTAATGATAGGCATATAGAACTTATTGTTAGGCAAATGCTTCGTAAAGTTCGTGTGGTTGATCCAGGAGATACTGATTTCCTTATCGGTGATCGTGTAGATAAAATACACTTTAAAACTGTTAATGAAGCACTGATAACAGAAGGCAAGAAACCAGCTATTGGAAAACCTATTTTAATGGGTATAACATTATCTTCTTTAGGAACTGAAAGCTTTATATCGTCTGCTTCTTTCCAAGAAACTACTAGAATATTAGCAGAAGCTGCAATATCAGGACAAGTTGATCATCTTTATGGACTTAAGGAAAATGTTATTATAGGAAAATTAATACCTGCAGGAACTGGAATAAAATCTTTTAGAAAAAAATATTTGGAAAAAGATAATCAGTTGCAATATTAATAAAGTATTAATAAAATAATAATTAAAGATATTTAAAACTTTAATTAAGGCGTATAGCTCAGCGGTAGAGCACTGCTTTGACGTAGCAGGGGTCAGCGGTTCAAATCCGCTTACGCCTACCAATTTATAAAAGTGTAAAAATTTTTAGGAGTTTTTTAAATGCAAGAAAACACAAAAAGTCAAATAATTGCTAATTTTAAGAAGCATGAAGGTGATACAGGATCTATCGAAGTACAAATTGCTTTACTTACTGATAGAATTAATAAATTAAATAGTCATTTTAAATCTAATTCTAAAGATTACTCTTCAAAGAGAGGTCTTATGTTACTTGTTGGCAGAAGACGCCGATTTTTAAGTTATATAGCACGTCATAATCCGCTTAAATATAAAGAAATTTTAGGCCGTTTAGGACTACGTAAGTAATATTTTTAGATTTTGTTAAGTTTAGGTTTTAACTAATGGAAAAAAAATTTAGGCTTCCAGAGTTTGGTTACGAAGTTACAATAGGTAAATTTGCTAATCAAGCAGATGGAGCGGCATGGTTTGAGCAAGGTGGTACAGTTGTGCTGTCTACGGTTGTATCTGCTGCCTCATCCGAATTTCCTGGATTTTTGCCTTTAACTACAGATTACAAAGAACATTGGGCTGCCGCTGGCAAGATTCCAGGCGGCTACTTTAAAAGAGAAAGTAAGCCTACTGATAAAGAAGTTTTGGTAAGCCGATTAATTGATCGTGCAATAAGACCATTATTTCCAGAAAATTATTTTAATCAAATACAATCTTTATCTACTGTTTATTCGGTTGATAAAAAGCATTTACCATATACTTTATCGTTAATAGCTACATCTATTGCGTTAGTTACATCTAAAATTCCTTTTCTAGGTCCTATTGGTGCTGTAGAGATGCATAGAATTGATGGTAAATGGGTTATCGATCCTTCTTATCAGGATACCCTTAGATCAGATGCTAAAATTACTGTAGCTGGAACTGATGAAGGTATTAACATGGTTGAAGGTCGTATGGATCATGTAGTAGAATCGGAATTTATAGATGTACTTTTTATTGCTCATGAAGTTATAAAGAAACAAGTTGCCTGGCAAAGAGAAATTGCTAAAGAAGTTGCTAGAGAAAAAGAAGAAATTGTTGATGCATTTGATTGGTCTTTATGGAAAAATCATGTAGATAAATTTTTAACTCAAGACAAACTTGATCTTTTATTTATTGCAGATAAAGCAACTAGGTCAAAAGCATTTAAATCGCTTAAAAACCAATTCTTAGAATCGTTAAAAAGCGAAATTGAGCAACTTGATATATCCTTAACATTTGTAGAATATATTTTTGATGATGTCTTGAAAAATAAGCTTACTAATCAAATGTTTGTAAAAAATCATAGATTAGATAATAGGTCCTTTGATAGAGTTAGAGATATAAGCATTGAAGTAGGATTATTACCGTTTAATCATGGGTCTGCTGTATTTAAAAGAGGCAATACACAAGCTTTAGTAAGTGTTACTTTAGGTGGTGGTCAAGATGAGCAGAAAGTGGAAGATGTAGTTCAAGATACATTGGAAAAAACATTCATGTTACATTATAACTTTCTACCTTATTCAGTTGGTGAAGTTAAGCCTTTGCGAGGACCTGGTAGACGTGAGATTGGTCATGGACATTTAGCAGCTTCATCGTTTAAGTATATATTACCAAATGCTGAAAAGTTTCCTTATACTATAAGAATTGTTACAGATATTTTATCTTCTGATGGTTCTACATCTATGGCTACAGTTTGTGGTTCTACTATGGCTTTAATGAATGCTGGAGTTCCTATATCTTCTATGGTTAGTGGAATTGCTATGGGTCTTATTTCTAATGATAATGGTGAATTTAAGGTCTTAAGTGATATAGCTGGAATAGAAGATGCTTTTGGACTTATGGATTTTAAAGTTGCCGGTACTGATCAAGGTATCACTGCGGTACAGATGGATATTAAGTATAAGGGCGGTTTATCAAGAGATGTATTTGAGCAGGCACTTCAACAAGCTAGAACTGGACGTCTTCATATATTAGGTGAAATGCAAAAAGTTATGACATCTCCTAATGCTAATCTTTCTCATCTAGTTCCTCATATTGTTAGTTTTAAAATTCCTAAAGAAAGAATAGGTTCAGTGATAGGACCTTCTGGTAAATTTATCAAAGAGGTCATAGAAAAAACTGATACTACTATTGATATAGAAGAAGATGGATTAGTTAAGATCTTTGGCCATCCTGGAGAAAAGTTAGATCAAGCTATAATGTGGATAAAAACTTTAGCTGGTCTTATTGAGCCAGGCATGAAATACGAAGGTAAAGTAAAAAAGATAACTGATTTTGGCGCCTTTATTGAAATAGTGCCGGGTCAGGATGGTTTATTACATATCTCTAATATGCCAAAAGATTTAAAAGTTGATTATAAAGATAAGCTAAAAGTAGATGATATTTTAAAAGTAGAAGTTGTAGATTATGATAATGTAACTGGACGTATACGTTTAAAATTATCTTAAGTTTATTATAATTAGTTTTATGTTGAGGAAATACCGATAAAAATAATTGGTACTTCCTCTTTGTTTCTTAGAGCATTATATCTATGTCATCAAAATTTTTATCACAATTTACCAAAGCGTTTAATGATTTACCAAATTTAAGTAAAAATATTATCTTACTTAAATTTGAAAGTTATTCTTCTATTTTTGTGTCAAAATTATTTAGTAAATTAAAATTTCATTTGCCCAATCAAGTTATATTATTAAGTTTAGCAAATTTAGATCTCTCTCAATTGAGCTTAAAGCTACAGACAAGTTTTTTAGGTCAAGAATTTATTTATTTTATTAAAGATTTTTATGATCTAGAGGTAAATTTAAAAAATGAATTATATAACTATTTTTTGAATTATGATGGACCTAATAAAATTTTTATTTTTGATACAATAGAATCTAATATTGTTAGTGATAAATTTTTAATTTTTGAAGTTCCTTCGTCTATTGATGTGGAAGTTTATAGTGAATTTTATGATTTTTTTTATTCTAATTACTCTAGAAATAAATTAGCAGTTAAAAGATTATTTGATAGTTCTAAAACTTTGTCATTGGATTTATCTTTGACTATTATGAATTATCAAGTTATTTTACCAAATAAAAGCGAGATATTTTTTGATAATTGGCTTACAAAGTTAAGGCCTACTGAAAAATCTCTTTTTATGTTTAGTCAGTATTTTTTTGATAAGCAGAATAAGAATTTTTTTGAACTATGGTTAAAATATAAACTTGAATATCCTTATGAATTTTGGATTGCTTTTTGGTCTGATCAAATTTGGCAAGCGGCTCTTTTTGTTCTTAGGGCTAATAAATTAGGTATATTTAACGCTAAAAAATATGCTTCTAAGCTGCCATTTAGTTTTATGAATAAAAGTTGGTCTGCTTATGATTATGAATTTTTATGTAAAGCATATCAAAATTTATATAAAATAGATTTTGATATTAAAAATGGCCTTGGTCATAATGCTTTAGAACTTTGGTTTTATAAATTTCTTTTCAATAAATTTTAATTATATATAATTTTCAATTATTTCTCAATTTTTATACTATAGGGTAAGTAAATAGATAAAAATTATCATTCTTATTATAATTATTCTTATAAAAATAATTTGGTAAGTTTTTAATTTAAGGGATAAAATGAATAAAGGAAAAATTGTATTAACTGGCGATAGACCTACCGGCCCTTTACATTTAGGGCATTATGTTGGGTCGCTTGAAAATCGTTTGCTTTTACAAGAAAATAATCAGCAATATGTAATGATTGCTGATGTTCAAGCGCTGACTGATAATTTTAATAACCCTACCAAGGTAAGAGATAGTGTTTTTGAAGTTGCGTGTGATTATTTAGCGGTTGGTATAGATCCTAATAAGACAACTATTTTTATACAATCAGCTATACCATCTATTGCGGAGCTAACTATTTTTTATTTAAATTTAGTCACAGTTAATAGATTAAAGAGAAACCCTACTTTAAAGTCAGAAATTCAGCAAAAGGGTTTTAATGATAATTTACCCGCAGGATTTTTTGTATATCCTGTTAGCCAAGCGGCTGATATTACATTTGTTAAAGCTGAACTTGTTCCTGTAGGCCAAGATCAATTGCCTATGATTGAGCAAACTAATGAAATAGTAAGAAGTTTTAACAGAATTTATAATACTCAAGTTTTGGTTGAAGTTAAGGCTTTAGTGCCTAAATTTGCTAGATTACCTGGTATTGATGGTAAAGCAAAGATGAGTAAATCTCTTGGTAATGCTATATTTTTAAGTGATAGTGCTGATATAGTTGCTAAAAAAGTAAAAAGCATGTATACCGATCCAGAACATATTCATGTTAGTGACCCTGGAAAGGTTGAAGGTAATACTGTATTTGCTTATTTGGATGTTTTTGATAAAAATTCTGAAGAAGTTGAGATGTTAAAAGAGCATTACAAAAAGGGTGGTCTTGGAGATATGGTTCTTAAAAAGCGGTTAACCGACATTTTAAATAATTTTTTGGAGCCTATTAGAATCAGACGTAAGGAATTTGAGCAAAATCCTGACTATGTATTAAGTATACTTAAAGAGGGTAGCGAAAAAGCACAAAGCATAGGCGAAAAAACTTTAAAAGAAGTAAAAACTGCAATGAAGATCGATTATTATTAATTTTATAAATTTCTAATTTTATTTGGAGAGTAGTATGTTAGCAAAAGAAAGCTCTAATAAATGGTGGATTCAATTATTATTAGCTATCATATCTTTAGTAGTAATAGTAGCAGTAACACGTTATTTTGTTTTTCAAGCTAAAAGAATAGGAGATAGACAGATTGCTCAAGATATTAGCCAGTTAAGTGATATTTTCAATCAAATTAATCAGACTTGTAAAATTCTAGAGTTTAAAAACAAAAAAGAAAGTATAAATTTTTTAACGGTTAAGGAGTTTTCTGGTTCATTACTGGGTTCCATGTTATTGAGAGAGCCGAATAATTGGCAAGGTCCTTATTTAGATGAGAATTTAACTATAGAAGGCAGAGAGTATCAAATCATAAGGGCAAAGGATGGTTATTATATTCTTCCAGGTGATGGAGTTTCTCTTTCCAATGAACAGATCATTAATAAAACTTTAAATATTAATAAATATACTGATATTGAAAATTTAATGAAAGATCCTAAGTATTTATTGAGCGAAGGTAAGCCATTAGCAGCGTATGTTAATATGTCTCAAAATCCTGAATTAATAAAGAATGACGAGCTTATAGCTCAACATATTCAAACTTTAAAAGATATTTTTTATACAATAAATAAAGAGTGTAAAATAATAGCATTTAGATATAAGAAAAATATTATTGATTTTTTAAATGTTAAAAGTTTTATGAGTAATATTGTAGGACCTATGAGTATTAAATATAGAGATAAATGGCAAGGGCCTTATCTTGATAATAACTTAAGCATTAGAAATATATTTTATCAGATTATAAAAACTAAAAAAGGTTATTACATATTACCAGGTGACGGAGTACAGCTTTCTAATGGTAAAATTATTGGTAAGACTTTAGTTATTAATAAATGTACTGATATAGATTTATTGCTATCTGATTCTAATGATTTGAATATTAATAAAAAACCTATGGCAGCTAAATTGGATTTCTAAATAATTAAATAGATTTTAAGAATTTAGCGTCTATTTTTTTTATTGCATTATTAAATTTTATTGTTAAATATGTGTTAAGAGCATTATTTTCTATTTTTTCAATAGTGCCTATACCAAATACTTTATGTTCTACTTTTTGTTTTATCATCCAACTACTTGTGCTAGGCTTATTTACAACAGAATCTATAGTATAAGATTGGTCAAAATTATAATTATATTTTTTATTATTGATCCAATTTTGGAAATAGTACTTAAAATTATCGTAAGGCCATTTAGAGCAATCGTCTTTCTTGATATATATATCAGGTAATTCATTTATAAATCTAGATGGCTTTTGATTTGATATTTGACCATATATAGTTCGGTGCATAGTATATGATATTAATAATCGTTCTCTTGCTCTTGTAATGCCTACATACATAAGTCTTCTCTCTTCTTCTAATGATTCATGTATATAAGTTGAATGACTACTTGGTAGGATTCCCTCTTCTACCCCAGAAATCATTACATTATCAAATTCAAGACCTTTTGCTGCATGAAAGGTCATCAAGTATACTTGTGTATTATTTGAGTTATTAGAGTTTATAAGCTCTTGTAATAAAGATATTTCTTCCAAAAATTCTTTAACAGAAAAACTACTATTATTTTTTTCAAAGAATATAGCACTATTAATTAACTCTTTAATATTATCTTTCTTGCTTTGAGAATCTTCTTTTTCAAAATTTTGATCTAGATAGCTAAAGTAATTAGTTCGGCTTATGATTTGTGTTATTATATTACTAGCTTTATCTTGATCTGATAAATCATTAAATATTTCTAGAAATGATTTTAACTGATCTAGTTTATTTTTAGTCAATTGATTATTTTCAATAAAGTTTTGAGCTATTTCTTTAAAATTTAAAAAGGGTTGCTCGTCCCATTGATTTAAATAATCCTCTTCAAATTTTGGTCCTAAACCTCTAGTTGGGGTATTAATTATTCTTAAAAATGCTAATCTATCAAATGGATTTAATATTAATCTTAAATATGCTATTATGTCTTTAATTTCTTGGCGATCATAAAACTGTATTCCTCCTATTATTTTATAAGGAATAGAAAATCTTATAAGTGCTTCTTCTATTGCTCTTGATTGAAAATGAGAGCGATATAATATTGCATTGGAAGTATTAAAATCATTCGTTATGCTAGTTAATTCTTTTAAAAATAGTGAAATTGCTTGTCCTTCTTGATATCCAGAGGCACATTGAATAACTCTTATTCTATCATTTGCTTGTTTATCAGACCATAGATTTTTTATATTTCTATATTTATTATTTTGAATAACACTGTTTGCTGTATCTAAAATAGGTTGAACTGAACGATAGTTTTGTTCTAAAGTTATAGAAACTGTATTCTTGAAATCTTTTTTGAAGTTAAGCATATTACTTACAGTTGCTCCACGCCAGGAGTAAATCGATTGATCTTCATCACCTACTGCGCAAAGAGAATCAATTGCAAAATCGCCATTTTCAGATGCTTTATTTAGACACATTGTTTTTAATATTAAATGTTGAATTTGATTTGTATCTTGATATTCATCAACTAAAATATGTCTTATTTTTTGCTGAAATTCTGCTTTAAATTCAGGATTTTCTTCAAATAAACGGTAACTTTTAATAAGTAAATCATCAAAATCTAAGCAATTAGATATGCTTTTCTCTTTTTCATACATATGATAAAGTTCTTGAAAAATGTTGTTTGCCAATAAAAATGCTGATGATGTCTCTGGATTATGAGTTTCGTTTTTTATTTTTGAAATAAAAGATAAAACTTGTTTTGCGGTTATTTTTTTATCAAGATTATGTTTTTGTATTAATCCCTTGATAATTTTATTTTGATCATCTTCATCTATTAAAGAGAAAGAAAAATTTGATTTACTGAAATATTTGCTGCTTTTAAGTAATCTCAGACAGTATGAATGGAAAGTGCCTACATAAGGCAGTTTAGTATTTTCTTGTAAAAAGTTTTTTACTCTTTCCTTCATTTCTTTAGCTGCTTTATTAGTAAATGTTAATGCTAATATGCTTTCAGGATCAACGCTATGATTAATGATTAAGGAGGCTATCCTACTTGTTATTACTCTAGTTTTGCCAGAGCCAGCCCCTGCATGAACTAATAGTACTCCGTTTTTAGGTGAAATAGCTTTTTGTTGCTCTTGATTTAAAAAGTCTTTAAAGAAATTATTAAATGAATTTTTTTGATTTTCCATAATCCTGTTAGATTTTAGATACAATTAAGTTATTTACTAAATTAAATTTATCGATTATTAAAAATATTAGCAGTTTCTTAATTGTTATTAAATTTGTTCCACACGAATTTTCTCGTGTGGATTTTTTGCTTAATTAGTAGATAATTTTAATAATATATTATTTAATTGATTTTGGCAAAAAGTATATTGGGCTGAACATTAATAATTTGCAGGATACCAATTTCTTAAGAAGTCTATTAAAGGTTGTATGCCTTCTTTAGATGTGGCGGATATTAGTATATGAGGTTGATAGTTTCTTACAGAAAATTGAAATATTTCTTTATTTTCTATTTTATCTATTTTATTAAATACATATAATATAGGTTTTTCAATTTCTATTTCTTTTAAGACTTCTAACACTACTGCTATTTCGGATTCCCAATTTAAATCTGAGACATCTACTACTAATAGTAACAAATGAGCATATTGTAATTCTGTTAATGTAGATTTAAAAGCTTCGATTAATTTATGAGGTATTTGCTGTATGAATCCTACCGTATCAGATATTAAACCTTTTTTTTCATGGTCTATATAAAGTTCTCGTGTAGTCGTATCAAGGGTGGCAAACAATTTATTTTCAGCAAGTACATTACTTTTGGTTAAAGTATTTAATATAGTTGATTTGCCAGCATTAGTATATCCTACTAAGCAGATTAATGGTATTTTAGATTCCAGTCTACTTTGTCTTTGAGTTTGTCTATGCTTTTCTAAATCTGATAATTCTGATCTTAATTTAGATATTCTACGATCTATATGTTGTAATTCTTTTTCTTTAGCCGTTTCACCAGGTCCTCGAACTCCTATTCTTCCTGATTGTTGAGACATATGAATGCCGCGGCCAGCAACTCTAGTTTTTTTATGTTGTAGCATGGCAAGTTCAACTTGTAATTTACCTTCAGCTGAATGAGCTCCTTTTTCAAATATTTCTAAAATTAATTGTGTTCTATCAAAGACTTTGCAGTTTAAAGCTTTGCTTAAATTTCGTTCTTGTTGTCCATTTAAACTTTCGGAAAATATTACTTCTTCTATGTCTTCTTCTTGACATATTTTAATTAACTCTTCCAGTTTGCCTTTTGTAACAAAATAGGCAGAATCTATTTCTCTTAAGCGTGTGAAGTAAGTATTGTCGTATTCTATACCGTTTGATTCAACTAGACTTATAAACTCTTCATAATAAGATTCTATATTTTTAGTGGTATTGTAGGGTGCTATAATACCTATTAAAAGTGTTTTTGGATGAATGATAGTAGGTTTTTGTATATTTTTCATAAATAGCCTTATATTGTTTAATAATTATTTTAAATAAAATATAACAAATTTTTTCCTATTTTTTAAATTTATGGTATATTAGTAGTAAGTGTTTAATATTAATCTAAAATAATTTAGCTAAATTAAGTAATTATGTTTGATTTTTTATCAAAAAAGTTTTCTTCAATATTTTCTAAGCTTACAGGACAAGATAAGTTAACCGAAAAAAATATCGATGATATTTTGTTAAAAGTTAATGAGGCTTTACTTGAAGCTGATGTTCCTTATGATGTAGTTCAAGATTTTATTCAAAAAATTAAAAAAGAGGCTATAGGTCAAAGAATTTTTGCATCGTTAAAGCCTTCTGAGCAATTTGTAAAAATCGTTCATGACAAAATTTTAGAATTTCTTGGTGGATCTGCTAGTCAGGTTAACTTTGTCTTTGATATACCATCTACCGTAATGGTCATGGGTCTTCAGGGAGCAGGTAAAACTACAACTATTGCAAAACTTGCAACTTATGTAAATAATTTGGCTGAGAAAAAGGGTAAAAAACGTAAAATTTTATTAGCTTCAGTTGATTTTTATAGACCTGCCGCTGTAGATCAATTAGAAATACTATCTAAACAAGCAGGAGTTCTTTTTTATAGATCTTCTGAAACAAATCCAGTTCTAGCTGCCATAGATATTCATAAGTATGCGCAAAATCAACAATGTGATATTTTGTTTTTAGATACAGCAGGTCGCTTGCATGTTGATAATGATATGCTTAATGAACTAAAGAAAATAGATTCAAGTATTAAGCCTAAGTATAAATTCTTAGTTATAGATGCAATGACTGGTCAAGAGTCTTTAAAAGTAGCTCAATCTTTTGAAGGTAATGTAGGATTTAATGGCGTTATTCTGACTAAGATGGATAGTGATACAAGAGCAGGATTAGCTTTTGCTTTTAAATATGTTTTGAAAAAACCTATTTTATTTGTTGCCACTGGAGAGAAATTAGATGATCTTGAAAGCTTTAGAGCTGATAGGGTAGCAAGTAGAATTATAGGTATGGGCGATATATCGGGATTAATCGAAAAAGCTCAAGAAAAGATAAAAGCATCAGACCAAGAGGCTATGTATAGGTCTATATCAAAGGGTAATTTGACTTTAGAGGATTTTGCTCAACAAATCGATATGGTAAATAAATTAGGTTCTATTTCTAAGTTAATTAAATATTTACCAGGGATGGGATCTCTTAACGTATCTCAAGAACAATTAGAACGTGGTGAAAGAGAAATTAGAAAGTTTAAGGCTATTATAAGTTCTATGACTCCAAAAGAGAGAGAACTACCTAAAATTTTGGATAACTCAAGAAAAAATCGTATAGCAAAAGGTGCAGGTGTTACGGTTAATGAAATAAATCTATTGCTTGATAGATTTGAGCAAAGCAAGCAATTTATTAAAACTTTAAAAAAATTCAGTAGAAATTAATAATTATTTATAAAAATATTAAATAGTTTTATGAAAGGACTATATGGCAGTTAAGATAAGACTTACTCGTGTGGGCAAGACAAATACACCTTTTTATCGTATTATTGCGATAGATTCAAGGAAAAAGAGAGATGGTGCTGCTTTGGATATCTTAGGAACTTATGATCCAGTAGAAGGTAAATTGATACAGTTTAATCCAGATCGTGTTCAAGAATGGGTATCTAAGGGTGCTATAGTTAGTGATGCAGTAAAAAGATTAGAAAAGCTTTATAAGAAAACTGCTGCTTAAATTTAAAGTGAGTTTAATATGCTCGAAAAGCTTATAAAATTTTTTGTTCTTAACTTGGTTGATAAACCCGAGGTTGTTACCATAACTGAAGTTGAAACCAAAGGTAAAAGTATTATAGAAGTTCGTGTTGCCCCTCAAGATCTTGCAAAAGTTATAGGCAAGGAAGGAAGAACCTTCAGAGCATTAAGAACTATTATTAATGTTGTAGATCAAGAATCAAAAAGAGATTTAGTTGTAGATACTATAGCTCAATAAAACAGTAATTAGCAAATATTTAATATATAATGATCATATCTATTTTAACTCTGTTTCCTGAGCTTTATAAAGAATTTTCTAAAACTAGTTTAATCGGACGTGCTACTCAAAAAGGAGTTATGAAACTCAATGTAAAAAATTTATTTGAGTATGCTTTGCCAAAAACTAGAATAGATAGTCCTGTTTTTGGGCATAATTCAGGTATGTTATTAAGACCTGAGATTATAGAAAAGGCTATAGAAGAACAAGAAAAAATTTATAAAAGTTCTTACAAAATATTTTTTTCTCCTCAAGGTAAAAAATTGGATCAAAATCTTTTAAAAGATCTTGCATCTAAAATACATCAAAAACAACATTTAATGTTATTACCCGCCAGATATGAAGGTATGGATTCAAGAGTAGAAGAATATTATGCTGATTTGATTATATCTATAGGAGATTATGTCCTAATGGGAGGAGATTTACCTGCTATGGTTCTCATTGAAGGGTTAACAAGACTTTTACCAGAGGTTGTTTCAAATCAAGAATCTATAGCAAATGAATCATTCTCGGGACCTTTTTTTGATCATCCTTCTTATACTTTGCCTGTAATATGGAAAGGCTTTAAAGTGCCGGATATAGTTAGATCCGGTAATCATAAAGAGATATTTAATTGGCAGAGATCAAAAGCAATTGAAAAAACAATATATAATAATTTTAATTGGCTTAGAAGCCATATTTTAAATTATGAAGATATTCAAGAAGTTAAGAATAAACTTCCTTCTCATTATATAGTGTTAATGCATGATCATGTTTTAGTAGAATCTGATAGAGTAGGGACTAGTTCTGTTACTTCTTTAGATGTTCATGATATAGCTAGGTCTGCTTGTACTTTTGGATTAAAAAAATATTTTATTGTTACACCATTATTGGATCAACAAAAGATAATTAGAAAACTACTTAACTTTTGGTTAGAAGAATCAGGAATTAGCTATAATATTACTAGGCATGAGGCTATTAAAAACGTTATTTTAATCTCGAGTCTTGAAGAAGTAATAACTAAAATAATTGAAATAGAAGGCAAAGAACCTGTATTAATTGCTACTACTGCAAAATCCAAGGAAGTCGAAAATAAAGCAAAAGCAATAACTTACTATGATCAAGATGAGGTATGGTCTCAACATAAACCAGTATTATTTGTCTTAGGTACTGCTAGAGGGTTGAGTTCTTATATTATTAATTCATGTGATTACTTGCTTGAACCTATAAAAGGATTTTCTTCTTATAATCATTTATCAGTAAGATCAGCAGCTGCTATAATTTTTGATCGTTGGTTTGGTATTAATCCAAAAAATATACAAAAATAAATTTAAATTAATAAATTGAGTTAATTGACTTAAGTAACTTAAGGAATAAAATGAAGGCAAAAAAATACACAAAAGAAACTATTTTGCAAATTGGTATGCAAGACCGCAATTTTGATAAGTTTAATATAGGTGATGCGATTAAAGTTGCTCAACGTATCAAAGAAGGCGATAAAGAAAGAATACAGATATTTGAAGGCGATGTTATTGCAAAACATGAAAAAGGTATTGCTAGTACTTTTACAATAAGAAAAATAGGAGCTAATTCGGTAGCTGTTGAACGTATTTTCCCTTTTTATTCACCTATTATCGAATCTATTTCATTCGTTCGTAGAGGTAAAGTTCGCAGAGCTAAGCTTTACTATATGAGAGATCGTATTGGCAAAGCTGCAAGAGTTCAAGAAAAAGTTCTAACCAAAGAACAAAAAGAACAACGCGAACAGCAAAAAAAGAATCAAGCAAACGTATAAGAATTCGTAATAAAAAATTAGGAGATTAAACCTCCTAATTTTTTATACTTTATTTATCTAGCTCTATATTGAATTGAATTTATTTGTGCTCTTCTGTTTTCCTCTTGCAAAAGTGCACGCCTTTCTTGTATTAATCTCAATTCTAATTCTCTTTCTCTTATATTTGAATAATTTGGTTGTTGAGGTGCTGTTTGTACGTATACATATTGTGGTTTATTTCTTTGCATCAATTTAGTGGTTATTATTCCTGATGCAAATCCAGTAAGAGCACCGGTTCCAAACCCTGTACCAAATTTGCTAGCATTTAAATTTGACGTTATGCACATTACTACTATTGCTAGTAAATATAATTTTTTTCTCATTTTTAACCTCCAATATACTAAATATTACTCTATTATTTTAATAATAATTTTTTTTATTGCGTATTTGCAATATTAAGCATATTATGATATTAAAAGTTGGTAATGATCAACAGATTTTTGAACTTAATAAAAATTATATAAATCAATAATATATATTTATACGACTAGTACTTGAAATATGAGCAGTATTTAAGTTTGACGCTACTGATTAATTATGAATATTTATTTAATTAAAATTTTAAGCATTATAAAGGTATTGTGATTTCATATCATTAAAATAAATAATAGTGGTATAAAAATACCACTATTATTTATTTCTTCTTAGTTGCAGCAACATTGCATTGCTTCTCTATCTTCTCTATCTACGCCCGGAATTACTATTCCTACTGTTTCAGTTGCCATATCAAAGGTTCCTGTTACTACACCACCGACTGTTCTAAATGTAGAACCTAACAACCCAAATACACTAGCTTGAGTAGAAGCGGTTCCTGAGATAACCAATAATAATGAAAGTAAAGCTTTTTTCATTATAAAATCCTTTCTTTATATTCCTTTTCTGTAATTTTATCCTATTTGCTATTATTAGCATAACAAATATTTGTTATATTTGTCAATAACTTATTTTTTATATTTTAAATTATGCATGTTGTTAATTTTAGTATAAACTATTTTTTTAAGAATCAAAAGGGTATCGTTTTATAATTTAGAAATTTTTATAAATATTTTAAAGCAGGTACTTTTGCAGTAACTAGCATAAACTTTGATTATATGTTATATTTTTCTTATTATGATAATAAATTCTAATAAATAAATAGAAAAAATTATTTCTATTTATTTATAAAAATAATTAAAAGTCTATTAATAATTTTAACATTAAAGTGAGGATATTTTATGATGAAACTTAAAGATTTTTTATTTCCAGTTGCGCTAGCATTGACTGTAACATGGGGATTGCAATATTTCTTTACAAAGCCGGAAAATCAGCAGGAAACCTGTAATACTTTAAATAGAAGTTTTGTAGCGCCTGCATCACAACAAATTGCTGAACCGCTTGATTTAGATGTAGATTTTTATGATTCTAAAGAACATAATTTAGACAAAGAAACAGAAGAAAAAATAACCAAGGTTGTAACTTCTTATGGAGAGCTAGATTTTTCTAGTAATGGAGCAGTTATTAAGCGTTTAGCTTATATTCGTAAATTGGATTCAAAAGAAGACATTATAGAGACTATGGTTCCAGAATCTTTAAAAGAAAGAGGAGGATTTTTAGTTGCATTGAATGGTCTTGGAAGTACACCATATTATTATAATCTTATAGATAGTAAGAAAGAGAATAATTTAAATATTTTAACTTATGAAGCTAAGTCTGATGTAGCAACTGTTATAAAGCAGTTTGTGATAAATGATTTTGTTCCTCAAATAGATATGATATTAACTATAGAACCTAAGAATAATTCTCATTTAAGAGCAAGAATATTTCTACCGGGACCTTTAGTAAATGATGCAGATAGTAACGATATTAATAAAGCGGTATTTTACTCCGAAGGTAATGCTTTGGAAAAGCGTCAATTAAAAGATTTAGAGAGATTTGGAAAAGAGAGTCCTTCTTTATTTGGACTTGAAGATCATTATTTTGTAAATGCTTTAATTAAAGATAGTGATAACTTTACAAAACGTGCTTATTTTAAAATAGAAGGAACTAATAAAGCTTCATCGATATATGAAAGTGCTTATATTAATGATAAGAAGACATGGAAATTATCTTTTTACTGTGGGCCTAAAGAACTTAAGTATTTTTCTCAGGTAGATAATAAATTAAATGATCTCCTTGAATATGGATGGTTTTCTTTTATAGCAAAACCTTTATTATATTTGCTTAACTTTATTTATAGTATATTTAAGAGTTATGGAGTAGCTATTATAATCATAACTATATTAAGCAGATTATTTCTTTTACCATTTACTTTTAAAGGTGAATCTAATAGACGTAAAAGTATAGAAATGCAAAAGAAGTTAAAATATATTGAGCAAGCTTATAAACATGATCCCGAAACATTAGCTAGAGAAAGATTAGAGATATTAAAAAAACATGGTGTAGGATTTCTTGGAATTTTACCAATGTTTGTACAAATACCCTTATTTATTGGGTTGAGTAAAGTATTAAATAATGCTATTGAACTTTATAAGACCCCATTTCTATGGATTCCTGATTTATCATCTAAAGATCCTTATTATGTATTGCCTGTATTGGTAGGGTTAGGTATAGCGTTACAAACTTCTCAAACTAATTCCAATGCTCAACAAAGATTAGTTGTATTATTAATGGCTGTTGTAGTAGCCGCGCTAAGCTCTAACTTTTCAGCAGGATTAGCACTTTATATAGCTGTAAGTACTTTGCTTGGAGTTCTTCAAACTTATCTTCAAAGAAAGTTTAAAATATGATAGAAAATAATCAGGTTCTGTTACTGTTCTTGAAGCAGTTACAAAAGATTCCTTATCTTGCTTCTAAAAATTTGTATTTAGTTGCACAATATTTTTTAGATCTTAAAGATCAAGATGTAGAACAGTTTTGTAATATTTTAAAAAGCTTAAAGCAAAATACCGAGAAATGTACAATTTGCTTTGTATGGAAAGAAGTAAATAAAGATTGTAGTTATTGTGTATCGCATAAGAGAAATAAAGATATTATTTGTGTAGTAGAAACTTGGCGAGATTTAATAGCTATAGAAAAAACAGGAGCTTACCAGGGACAGTATCACGTTCTTGGAGGTGCTATTTGTCCTTTAGATGGTATTAGCCCTCAAGATTTGACTATTAATCAGCTGATTAATAGAATTAATCATGATTGCAAAGAGGTAATTTTAGCTCTAAATCAAACTCCTGAAGGCGAAGCTACTGCTTCTTACATTGCTTCTAAAATAAAGAATGATGCTATAAAAGTTTCTTGTGTTGCAAGAGGATTGCCAGTAGGATCGGTTTTAGAGTCTATGGATCGGTTGACTGTATCTAAAGCACTTTCTGAAAGACGTCCTTTTTAAAATTTATAATAAATGTTAAGGCTAAATATGAACGAAAAATCAGAATTATCTCTATATAGTAGTAGAAGAGAAAGATTAATTAAACAAGTAAAAAGCAACTATCCTAATAAAAAGGGCTTAATATTATTATTTTCTAGTTTTGAAAATGAGCGCTATAAGTTTAGGCAGAATAGTAATTTTTATTATTACTCTGGTTTAGAAGAACCTGGTATAATTTTATCGCTAGATCTTTTAGGATCTCAGGTGATTTATATGCCAAAATATAAAGAAACTAAAGCAAAGTGGACTGAATCAGTATTGTCTGATTTTAATCAAAAGACTTTAGAACGTTTTAAAATTAAAGATATTAAATGTTTGGGACAAGCATGCAAAGGCTATAGTGTTGGTCCTGTTTGTCATAAAGAACAATATGATAATTTTATTGAAGAATTGAAAAATTATATATCGCAAGGTTATTCAATTTTTACCGTTTATAGTAAATCTACAGATCAATGTCTGGTTATTGATCAACTGTCTAATATTATGCCTGAATTTAAAGAAAATATAATAGATATTTCTGATATAGTTGCTAAAATGAGGCGTAAAAAAAGTTTAGAAGAAGCAGAAAAGATATATGATGCTGTAAATTGCACTATAGCGGCTCATGATATGGCGGCTAGAATTATTGGTGATGATAAGTATGAGTATGAAGTTCAAGCTGGTATAGAATTTATTTTTAGCCAAACCGGTGCCAGACCAGCCTTTCCATCAATAGTGGCTAGTGGTAAGAATGGGTTGATTTTGCATTATAATTCAAATTCTAGCAAGATTAACAATAATGATTTAGTTGTGGTAGATATAGGCGCAGAAATGAATTACTATTGTGCTGATATTACGCGAACTTATCCTGCTTCAGGTATGTTTACTAAACGCCAGAAAGAGCTATATAATATTGTTTTAGATACTCAGAAATATATAGAAGATTTGGCAAAACCAGGTTATTGGATTTGTAATAAAGATGAAGAAAATAAATCTCTTCAACATCTAGCTTACAAATTTTTAGATAAAAAGGGTTATGGTAAATATTTTACTCACGGCATAGGACATTTTCTTGGTATGGATGTTCATGATGTTGGTAATACTTTAGAACCTTTACAAGAAGGAGATGTATTTACTATAGAACCTGGTATTTATATTCCTGAAGAAAATATAGGTATAAGAATAGAAGATAATTATTGGTTATCTCCTGATGGATTAGTGTGCTTAAGTGAGCAATTGCCTAAAGAAGCTAATCAAGTAGAGGAACTTATGGCTCAAGGTCTTGACGATCAAGATGAAGAGTACGATGATTAATTAAAATTATTATATTCAATTTTTAAGATAGCCTGTAAAAAAGGCTATCTTTTTTTATATCTAATTTTTGAAGATAAAATAATTATTAGACTACTAAATATTATGCCTGATACTAAACTTATTAACGCTATTAAATTTTTATCTATATGATAATGTTTGGTAATGATACCAGTTATTGTTAAAGACAACATAGATGATATTATTGCAGGTATAACATAAGCAAGTTGCGTAATAAGATGATCTATATGATAAGATCCTGCACTAGTTGCGGCCATTACTGTTGAATCTGATATGGGTGAAATATGGCCTCCTGCAATAGCTCCTGAAATTAATGCGCCTATAACAGGATATATTAACGGAGCTTGATCTATTAAAATAGGTATTGGTAGATTAGTAAAGGTAACTGTTGCTGGTATTGATAAAGGCATCATAATGGCAATAGTTCCCCAAGCAGATCCTGTACTAGCAGATATAATTATAGAGGAAATAAATATCATTGCTGGTAATAATAATGCTGGAATCGTTTGAATTAGTAAGTTTGCTAGATATTGACCAGTTTGTAAATCTTGTTCTAAAATAGAACCTAAAGTCCAAGCTAATAATAGAACTATTAGTGAATTTTTCATGAGATTAAATCCACCTTGAATAGCTTGAATTAGTTCATTTGATGAAATTTTCTTATTGAGAATAAGATACAAAATGCTTATAGTTAAAGATAATATGCTGGCGATAAATAATGCTAAGAGTGGATTTGTATTGAGTATAGCATTGAAGAAAGTTTTTATTGGTGAATAAATAGACCAATTGCCTAAGTAAAGAAGAAATATTATAGTAAAAGATAAAAATGAGAAAATGGGTATTATAAAATCCCATATACTACCTGTACTTTTGCAGCTTTCTAATTTGACTTCTATAGGTTCTTTGTTATTAAATAAATTACCAGACTTTTCTGCTATTTCTTCTTGATCTTTCATAGGCCCAAAAGATAATTGCCGTCTTACGATTAACCACACATTTGCTATTAATATTATTGGGTAAAACATAAATAATATGGAATTTAAATATGCTTTAAATACATCTGATATTAGTAGCGTACTGCTTGTAATGTCTGAACTTATACCTGAAGTTTTTAGTTCGGTTAATATAAGAGCGGTCCAACTAGAAGCTGGAAATAAAACACAAAGAGGAGCGCTAAGCGCATCTAAAAGAAAAGCAAGTTTAGCTCTGGGGATCTTAAACTTATCAGTTAAGGGTCTTATTACACATCCTACTATTAAACTGTTGAGGTAGTCATCCAGAAATAACATGGATGATAAAATTAAAGAAGTCGTTTCAACATTTTTTTTGTTTTTTAATTTAGGCTCTATTAATTTACTATAAGCAGAAACACCACCTGTTATAGTTATTAAGGATATAATGATGCCTAAGCATATTAAAAATCCAAAAGTATATAGATGTGTAGGTGATTGATTTTGTAGAAATAGATTTTTTAAATGAGTTTGATCTAATAGTCTCTTTGTAATTAGACCTACGGCTTTAATTGGAGAAAAGTTTACGGCTATAAGACTTGCACTTAAAATGCCCATAATTAATGATAATATAACTTTTCTTGTAATAATTGCAGTACCAAGAACTATAACTGCTGGTATTATTACTAACCATGTATTTAACCATATACTTTGCATAAATTTATCTTATAAATAAAATAATTAAAAATTGACCTATCTTTACAATAATATTTTTTTAATATAAAATTATAGTATCATAAAAATCAAGCAAAATAAAGATAGTGCATAAGTTTTAATTAAGGTTTAACCATGGATATGAACAAAACGTTTTTTTTACGTAAAGAAGACTCTAAGCCAAAATGGCGTTTAATTGATGCTAAAGGTAAAATTGTTGGCCGTCTAGCAACTCATATAGCAGATGCTTTAAGAGGTAAAGATAAATCTATTTTTACTCATCATGCTGATGCTGGTGATTATATAGTAGTAATTAATGCTCAAGATTTAGTTTTTACTGGCAATAAATTTAAGCAAAAGGTTTATGAAAGATATACAGGATATATAGGTAACAAGAAATATACTACTGCTCAAGAATTGCTTGCTAAAAATCCTAGAGAAATAATGGAATTAGCAGTTAAAAGAATGCTTCCAAAAAATAAATTAGCTGCTAAATTATTAAAAAAATTGAAAGTATATGCAGGAGCTGAACATCCTCATTTTGCTCAAATTAATACGTCTTCAAGATAAGTTTGAAGTAATTAAAAAAAGGCTCCTAATTTAGGAGCCTTTTTTTAGTCTTATTTTTTGGATTCTACATTGGTAGGTAATTGTTCAGTTTTAGTTTTAAAGAAACGATTACCAAGCTTTAAAATATCTTTATAGGTAATATATATTACTAATAATATAACTGCTATCCAAGTAAAGTAGTGAATATTATATCTTAATCTATCTGAAAGTGGCTTGCCGGTTATTGCTTCGATTGTATAAAATAATGCTTGTCCTCCATCAAATATTGGAAGAGGAATTATATTAAGAACAGCCAGATTAATGCTTATAAAAGCCAACATGAAAATAAAAACCTTCCATCCAAGTCCTATAGATTGGCTTAATTGAGTTATTACTAATAGTGGGCCCCCTAATTGTTCTCTATTGCTGGATAAATTTTTAAGAGATTTCAGCATTTCGCTTATCATGTCCATAGTGCCTTTAAATCCTGCAATTAGAGCATTTTTCAGAGTCATTGGTTTTACAAGCCAATATGCCCCAATTTCCGGTCTTAATTCATTGCCAACCTTATGAGAAGCTATTTTAATATCTAAATTTTCTTCTTTGCCGTCTCTATTAACTTTTAATGTAACAGTTTTATCTATATATGGTGTGAGAAGTTTATTAAGATGTTTTATATTATCGATTTTTACGTTATTAACTGCAGTAATCTTATCATTAGACTTTAAGCCTGCTTTTTCAGCAGGAGAATTTTTACCAATTATGGATACTATTGCAGGATATTTATTGCATAATGAGCTTATGCAAGGAGATCCTAGGTAAAATAGTAAACTTAAGGCAAGATATGTAAAGATAAAATTAAATAATACACCACCAAATATAATTAACATCTTTTGCCAATAAGGTTTTTGGCTAAATGCTCTTGAGTTTTTATCATGAGCATGAGTTTGATCTCCTTGTCCTACTTCTTGAGCTCCTGCTATTTCAACGTATCCTCCTAAAGGAATTGCTGATATTGCAAAAACAGTATCGCCTATCTTTTTCTCAAATAATCTTGGACCAAAACCTATAGAAAATGATGGAGTATATACGTTAAATATTTTACAAAAAATGAAATGACCAAATTCATGAAATACAACTAATAGACATAGGCCTATAATTCCTAAAAATATCATTGGTAAATTATATAGAATTGATAGCAGATTGCTTCCTAAATTGGTGAATAAAGAAAGTATTAAATTCATGAATCTCCTCAGATTTTAAATTTTTTTAGTTTTTTACGGTTTAAGTATATATTAAGGGTCTATTTTGAGTAAGTCAATTTATACTGTATTAAACTGCCTTGTATTTTAATAAAATTAAATTTTTTATATGAGACTTTGTTTTTCAGCTTGAAATAATTGTAAAAATATATATAATATTAAATATAAAATGCTTAAGAACTTATATGTGAAAATTTTATTTTATTATAGTTTAAATATTCACGAAATTATTACTTATGTTTTTTC
This sequence comes from Candidatus Babela massiliensis, assembly GCF_000513475.1. Classification (GTDB taxonomy): domain Bacteria; phylum Babelota; class Babeliae; order Babelales; family Babelaceae; genus Babela; species Babela massiliensis. Next base: position 455,970 of record NC_023003.1, on the reverse strand, counting down.
AATAGTTTTTTGTAAATGATATTATTCTTGCTTTACAATAAACTCTTTTTAAGATATGATATAACATATTGCTTAAAAATTAAATTGTAATAAAACTGGCTTTAGATATGATATTATAGATTTTTCTTCTATAATTTTAGAACTTCTTAAATTTAGCCTAATAAAAATGCAGCTTTAAGGTCCATAGTTTAAAAAATTAATTAAAATATAAATAAACAAATTAAATTATAGGATTTATTATGCCTACAATTAATCAACTTACTAAAAACGAACGTACAAAGCCAAAAATTAAAACTAAAAGTGCGGCTTTGAGATCTAATCCTCAAGTTAGAGGCGTTTGTACCCGTGTATTTACAACAACACCTAAAAAGCCTAACTCAGCTTTGCGTAAAGTTGCAAGAGTTAAGCTTTCAACAGGAATCGAAGTAACAGCTTATATTCCTGGAGAAGGCCATAATTTGCAAGAGCACTCTGTAGTTTTAGTCAGAGGTGGTAGAGTTAAAGATTTGCCGGGTGTTAAATATCATATAGTTCGCGGGGCTCTTGATTGTGCTGGAGTCGAAAATAGAAAACAAAGTCGTTCTCTTTACGGTACTGAGCGACCAAAGAAATAGGAGAATAAAATATGCCAAGACGTAAGTCAGTTAATTTTATCCGCGACGTTGGTGTTGATCCAAGATACGGATCAGAAACTGTCCAAAAATTAATTAATGTTATTATGTGGCGTGGTAAGAAAAACGCTGCTAGAAAAATAGTTTATGAATCATTAGATGTTATATCAAAAAAAGTTGGCGGTGATAAGAATAAATCACTTGAATTTTTCTTGAAAGCTCTAGATCAAATAATACCAACAATTGAAGTAAGAGCAAGAAGAGTTGGCGGTGGTGTATATCAAATTCCAATGGAAGTAAGATCTAATAGAGGTCGTGCTCTTGCAATGAGGTGGCTCATTTCTGCTGCTTCAAGTCGTTCTGATAAAACAATGGGAATTAGACTTGCAAATGAGCTTATTGAAGCACATGATGGCCGTGGTGCTGCTGTTAAAAAACGATTAGATGTTTATAAAATGGCAGAATCAAATAGAGCCTTTGCGCATTATGCATGGTAGGTTATGTAAAGGTTTGTGATGAGTAATTATTTAGAAAAATATCGTAATATAGGAATTGCAGCACATATTGATGCTGGAAAGACTACGGTAACTGAAAGAATACTTTTTTATACCGGTGTATCTCACAAAATTGGTGAAGTTCATGAAGGTGAAGCTACTATGGACTGGATGGAGCAAGAAAGAGAACGTGGTATAACCATTACATCTGCTGCTACAACTTGTACATGGAAAAATCATCAAATTAATATAATAGATACTCCAGGGCACGTTGATTTTACTATTGAAGTAGGTCGTTCATTGCGTGTACTTGACGGCGTAGTTGCGGTATTTTGCGGTGTTGGTGGTGTTCAGCCTCAATCTGAAACTGTTTGGAGACAAGCAAGTCGTTATAAAGTTCCTAGAATTATTTTTGTTAATAAATTAGATCGCATTGGAGCTGACTTCTTTAAAGTTTTAGATGATGTTAATTTAAAACTTAAAGGTAATGCTGTTGCAATGCAAATACCAGTAGGTCAATCTGATGAGTTTAAATCTATTATCGACATCCTTAAAGGGCAAATGGCTTTATTTAGTGAAGAAGATAGAGGTTTAACTGTTAAATGGGTTGATGTTCCTGAAGAATACAAAGATCAACTGCAAGAGCTAAAATCAAAAATAGTTGAAAAAGCAGCAGAGCTTGATGACAGTTTGGCTGAAAGATTTTTAAATGAAGAAGAGATCTCTGTAGATGAGATAAAGGCTGCTTTAAGAAAAGGTACTATAGAACGTAAGATAACTTTAGCGTTTTGTGGAACAGCTTTTAAAAATAAAGGTGTTCAGTTGCTTTTAGATGCTGTAACTGATTATCTGCCTTCTCCTTTAGATATTGCTGCTGTAGAGGGAATGGTTCCTGGAACTGATGTTGTTGAACAAAGATCTGCTAAACTTGATGAACCATTTTCTGGTTTAATTTTTAAGTTAATGACCGATCCTTTTGTAGGATCTTTAAACTTTATAAGAGTTTATTCAGGACGTATTACATCAGGTTCTTATGTTTATAACGCTACTAAAGGTTCTAAAGAACGTGTTAGTAGATTGCTTAAGATGCATGCTAATAAAAAAGAAGAAATCTCAGAACTTAGAGCAGGGGACATAGGAGCTATCGTAGGTATTAAGGATGCAACTACAGGGGATACACTTTGTGATGAAAATCATCCAATTATACTAGAAAAGATAGACGTTCCACCGCCGGTTATTTCTACATCCATTGAACCTAAGAATAAATCTGATTATGAGAAGTTAACCTTGTCTTTAAGAAAAATGATGCAGGAAGATCCTTCATTTCATTTTTCTTATGATAAAGAAACTAATCAAACAGTTATTAGCGGTATGGGTGAGTTACATTTAGAGATTATAGTAGATCGCTTAAAAAGAGAACATAAAATCGATGTTGCTCAAGGTAGACTTCAAGTTGCATTTAAAGAAACAATTCAAAAACCTGTTGAAATTGAAGGTAAATATATTAAGCAAACCGGTGGACGTGGTCAATATGGACACGTTTGGTTAAAGCTTGAACCGCTTTCAAGAGGAAAAGGTTATGAATTTGAAAATAAAATTGTAGGTGGATCTATACCAAGAGAGTTCATCCCTGCGGTTGAAAAAGGTCTTGATGAAGCTAAAAATACAGGTGTTCTAGGTGGCTATCCTACAGTAGATTTTAAAGCAGTATTATTTGATGGTTCTTATCATGATGTAGACTCTTCGGAACTCGCATTTAAGATGGCAGCAAGTATGGCTTTTAAATCAGGAATGGCACAGGCAGACCCTGTTCTTTTAGAACCTATAATGAAGGTTGAAGTTGAAACTCCTGAAGAATATATGGGAGACGTAATGGGTGATTTAAACTCTCGTAGAGGTAGAATTTTGGGTATGGATTCTAAGATTGGTAATAGTGTTATTACCTCAGAGGTTCCACTGGCTGAGATGTTTGGGTATGCAACTCAACTGCGTTCTATGAGTAAAGGTAGAGCTACTTATTCTATGGAATTTGAATGCTACCGTGAAGTTTCTAAATCTGCTCAGGAGCAACTGCTTAAGAAATAAATTTTTTAAAATTTATAAATTGTAAAGTAATAGTTAATAATTTAAATTGTTATCGGGAGATATCGATGGCAAAAGGTACATTCGAACGAAAAAAGCCACATTTAAATACTGGTACTATTGGTCACGTTGACCATGGTAAAACCACTTTGACTGCAGCAATTACTACTGTTCTTTCAAAACAGGGATTTGCTGAAGCAAGAAAATTTGATCAAATAGATAATGCTCCAGAAGAAAAAAAGCGTGGTATTACCATTGCTATTTCACACGTTGAGTATGAAACTACTAATCGTCACTACGCGCACGTTGACTGTCCAGGACATGCTGATTATGTTAAGAACATGATCACCGGTGCTGCTCAGATGGATGGTGCTATATTGGTAGTTTCAGCAGCAGATGGTGCGATGCCTCAAACTCGTGAACATATTCTTCTTGCAAAGAACGTAGGTGTTCCTGCAATAGTAGTTTTCTTGAATAAAGTAGATATGGTTGACGATCCTGATATGGTAGATATGGTTGAAGAAGAAATTAGAGATCTTCTTTCAAAATATGGATTCCCAGGAAATGAAATACCAGTAGTAAGAGGGTCAGCGCTAAAAGCTTTAAACGGCGACACTAGTGAAATAGGTTCTCAAGCTATATTAAAATTAATGGATGCTCTTGACTCATACATTCCTGAACCAGCTCGTGAAGTTGATAAACCATTCTTAATGGCTGTTGAAGGGGTTTTCTCTATTCCTGGACGTGGTACAGTAGCCACAGGAAGAATTGAACGCGGTAGAGTTAAAGTTGGTGAAGAAGTAGAACTAGTAGGGTTTGGTTCTAACCAAAAAACCGTTGTAACTGGTGTTGAAATGTTTAGAAAAGAACTTTCTGAAGGTCAAGCTGGAGATAACGTAGGTCTTTTACTTCGTGGTGTTAAGAAAGAAGAAATAGAAAGAGGACAAATATTAGCTAAGCCTGGAACAGTTACTCCACATAGAAAATTCAAATGTGAAGTATACGTTTTAAGCAAAGATGAAGGTGGTCGTCATAGTCCATTCTTCCAAGGCTATAGACCTCAGTTTTATTTCAGAACAACTGATGTAACTGGTGTAGTTAGCTTACCAGCTGGTCGTGAAATGGTAATGCCTGGTGATCATGTTTCCGTAAGTGTTGAATTAATTTCACCAATTGCGATGGAAAAAGATCAACGCTTTGCTATTCGTGAAGGCGGAAGAACCGTAGGTTCTGGTATTGTCACAGAAATTCTTGATTAGTGTGAGTTGATATATGAAAAAACAGAAAATTCGTTTAACGCTGAAATCCTACGATCATCAATTATTAGATAAAGCTGTTAAGCAAATTGTTCTAACTGTAAAAAGAACAGGTTCCCAAGTTGTGGGACCTGTACCTTTTCCTAATAAAAGGCGTTGCTTTACAGTACTTAGATCTCCTCATGTTGATAAGAAATCTAGAGAACAATTTGAATTAACCACACATCAACGTCTTTTAGACATTATTTCACCTTCTGATGCAACTATGGATGCTTTAATGAAGCTAAATATTTCATCTGGTGTAGATGTGGAAATTAAATAAGCTACAGGAAGGATCGATTGATGATGGAAGGTCTTTGGGGTAAGAAAATAGGTATGACTCAAGTTTTTTCTAGCGAGAAAAAAGTAGTTCCTGTTACTGCAATTGATATATCCAATTGGTATGTTACACAGATCAAAACTAAAGAAAAAGATGGTTATGATGCTGTACAATTAGGATGTATTAAAGATAGATATCAAGAACAAGAATATTCTCAAGACTGGTTAAAACACCCTCAAAAATATTTTAAAGCTTTGAAAGAAGTTAAATTAGGGTCTACCACAACTGATTATAGTTTAGGTAAAGTTGCTAATATTTCTGATATTTTATCAGAAGGGCAATATGTTGATATATTTGGAATCACTAAAGGTGCTGGATTTCAAGGTGTAGTTAAACGTCATGGTTTTGCGGGTGGACGTGCAAGTCACGGGGCGACTTTCGGTCGTTACCCTGGAGCATTGAGTCATATGAGAAGCCGTGGTCGTGTAATTAAAGGTAAAAAAATGCCTGGTCATATGGGTGTTGAACAACGAGTTATGAGAAACCTTGAAATAGTTAAAATAGAAACTGAAGCTAAAGTTGTTTTAGTTAAAGGATCAGTTCCAGGTAAATCAGGTTCGTTAGTGTTTGTTAGGAAGTCTAGACATGGCTAATATTAAAGCATCTGAATCAGAATTAAGTAAAGTTGTATCTGTAAATGATTTACAACTTGATAGTAATAATAAAGTTGAGATATCTAATGTAGGATATTCTCAATGTGTACGTGTACTTTTGCAAAATTGGCGTCAAGGTACTGTTGGATGTAAAGATAGATCTGAAGTATCTTATTCAACAAGAAAGCCATGGAAGCAAAAAGGGACAGGCCGAGCAAGAGCCGGTAGTTTAAAATCTCCATTATGGAGAAAAGGTGGTGTGACTTTTGGTCCACAACCAAGAACTAGAGTTTTAGAAGTCCCTAAGAAATTAAGAAATAAAGTATTTAGTTCTTTATTTTGGAATTTCTTAGAAAATCAAAATTTAATAAGTTTGAATTGGACTGTTGAAGAAAAACCAAAAACTTCTAGTGCATATAATGCTTTAAAAAATGCTAATTTGCATGATAAAAAAATAGTTTTATTTGTTTCTAAGGACGATTACTTAGTACATTCTTCATTTGCAAATATTCCAAATGTACGTATGTTACTTTATGATCAACCAAATGCATATGATTTATCATATGGTGATTGTTGGGTTCTTTTGAATAAAGATATAGACGCATTTAAAGAAATGGTTAGCTTATGGATTTAACTATTTACGACATAATTAAAGGTCAAAGAATTACAGAAAAAGCCTATAGATTAAATAAAGAATTGAAAAAGTTAGTATTAGATATTCATCCTCATGCTAATAAACCATGGGTTGCAGAAGCATTAAAGAAATTATTTAATGTAGAAGCTGAAAAAATAGCCATAGTTGTATCTAAAGGGAAGAATAAGAGAATTGGCCGTCATAAATTTAGATCTAATAATGGCAAAAAAGCCATTGTTACTTTAAGACAAGGTTACTCTGTTGATATGATGGATCTTCAAAATACTGAAATTCAAGAAGATATAGGCTCTCAGGTAGACAGAGAATAAGAGGTAGATTATGGCAATTATAACAAGAAAGCCCCGTAATGCTTCATTAAGATTTCAGACATATGTTGATACATCTGATATAACTACTACTACACCAGAACCTAGTTTGGTGTTTGGTCTTAAGAAAAAGGCTGGTAGAAATGCTTATGGTCGTATTACAGTTAGACATCAAGGTGGCGGAGCAAAAAGAAAATATCGTATAATAGATTTTAATCGATCCCAGAAAAATGTTCAGGGTAAGGTAGCTACTATAGAGTATGATCCTAATCGAAATGTTCGTATAGGTTTAGTAATTTATAGCAATGGATCTAAAAGATATATTTTGATGCCTAAAGGATTAAGTGTTGGTTCATCAGTATATTCTGCTGAGAATGCAGAGCCAAAAGTAGGTAATAGTCTTACATTACGTAATATACCTGTTGGTTTTATTATACACAATGTAGAGATTACACCTTTATCTGGAGGAAAATTTGCTCGTGGAGCAGGAACTTCTGTTCAGATAGTTGCTAAAGGCGATGAGTATGCTACACTAAAAATGCCATCTGGTGAAATCAGAATGATTCACTTAGATTGTTGGGCTACTGTAGGTGAATTATCTAATGCTGATTATAAAAATATTAGCATAGGTAAAGCAGGTAGAAAACGTAATATGGGAATTAGACCTACTGTAAGAGGTATGGCAATGAACCCTATAGATCACCCTCATGGTGGTGGTGAAGGACGATCCAAATCTGGTTCTCATCCAGTTAGTCCTTGGGGTAAAGGTGCTAAAGGTACTCGTACTAGAAAGCGTAAAAATCCTCGTATTTTAAAAAGAAGAAAAGCATAGATAAATCAATGAGAAATAGTTATGACTAGATCAGCTAAAAAAGGACCATTTGTTGATGAATCTCTTTTAAAGAAAGTGACTAGAGCTAAAGAAAGCAAGTCAAGAGAAGTAATCAAAACTTGGTCTAGAAGAAGTATGGTTATTCCAGATTTTGTTGGATTAACATTTGCTGTTCATGATGGCCGTAAGTTTGCACAAGTTTATGTAACTGAAAATATGGTTGGTCATAGATTAGGTGAATTTGCTCCAACAAGAACCTTTAGATTACATAGTGGACAGCGTAAAGCAGGCGCCGCTGGAAAATAATCTAAAATTTTTGTATAATGATTATTAGGGATAAATAAAGGTATTAAAAATGCAATTTATAGCAAAAGCGCGATATGTCTGGTATTCCCCTTATAAGCTTAGGCCTATAGCAGATGTTGTACGAGGTAAAGATGTTGTTTATGCCTTAAATTGGCTTACTACATATCGTACACAAAGAGCTGTTGCAATTAAAAAAGTTATTGAATCAGCTGCTGCAAATGCTAAAAATAATGGTAGTGTGGCTCTTGATCTTTTAAAGATTAAAGAAATTAGAATAGATCAAGGCCCGGTTCATCGTTATTTCAAGCCTGGAGCTATGGGACGTGCGACAGAACAGCGCAAAAGGTTATGTCATTTAAGTGTAATTTTAGAAACTAAAGCTTAATAAGTAGGTGAAATGTGGGACAAAAAGTTAATCCTATAGGATTTCGACTTGGTGTTTACCGTTCTTGGCCTTCTCGATGGTTTGCTCGTCGAGAAAATTATTCCAAGTTATTGCTCGAAGATATTAAAATTAGAAATTTCATTGAGAAAAATCTTGCTAATGCAGAAATTTCAAAAGTAGAAATTGAGCGTGCTGGAGATAATAATTTAAAAGTTATCGTTTATTCAGCAAGGCCGGGTATTGTTATTGGTAGAAAAGGTCAAGAAATAGATACTTTAAGAAGAGACCTATCTAAATTAATTAATAAAGCAAATGTTGAAGTCTCTGTTCAAGAAGTTAAACAACCTGAATTAGATGCGACAATCATTGCTAAAAGTATATCCGAGCAACTAGAAAAAAGAGGCAGTTTTAAAAAGGCTATGAAAAGAGCTGCTCTTGATGTAATGAAAAGTGGTGCCAAGGGTGTAAAAATCCGCTGTGCAGGCCGTTTAGGTGGAGCAGAAATAGCTCGTGATGAGTGGATTAGAGTAGGTTCTACACCTTTACATACTTTAAGATCAGATATTGATTATGGTTTTGTTGAAGCCCATACCACATATGGCGTTATAGGTATTAAAGTCTGGATTTGTCGTGGAGAATTCAAAATAACGTAAGAGATTAGCTATGTTAATGCCGAAAAAAATAAAATATCGTAAAGTTCAAAAGGGCCGTATGGCTGGTCTTTCCAAAGGAGCTCGTTCTTTAGAGTTTGGTGAATACGGCTTACAGGCTGTAGAACCATCTTGGGTTACTGCGCAGCAAATCGAAGCTGTTAGAGTGACTTTATCAAGAAAGCTTAAAAAAATTGGAAGACTATATATAAGGTTATTTCCTGATAAACCTGTTACTAAAAAACCTGCAGAAACACGTATGGGTAAAGGTAAGGGTAACGTTGAATTATGGGTATCTGTAGTAAAACGTGATAGAATTATGTTTGAAATAGCAGGCTTAGATGAAATGTCTGCTAAAGCAGCACTCAAAGCCGCTGCTTATAAGTTACCTATGAAAACAAGAATTATTAAAAAAGATTTAGTTCAAAATTCTGAAGACTAAATAAAACGATATAATTACTATGAATAAATTAAAAAATGAGTTAAAACAGCTTTCAATGCAAGAACTTGCTTCTAAAGTAGACGAATTAAGAAGAGAACTTTTTAGTTTACGTTTACAAGATATCAATACTTCTTTGAAAGATAAAACTCAATTTAAAAAGTTAAGAAGAGGAATTGCTTGCGCATTAACATATATGCAGCAAAAAGTTAATAAAAGTTAAAGGCAGCAAATGTCAGAAAATAAAGAAATAAAAACAAAATTTGTACTTACAGGCGAAGTTATTTCTGATAAAATGGATAAAACTGTAGTTGTACGTGTAGAACGTACATTTATGCATCCAAGATATCAGAAAATAATGCGTTCCTTTAAAAAATATAAAGTTCATGATGAGAATGAAAGTGCAAGATTAGGTGATATAGTTGAATTTTATGAAGGTCGTCCACTTTCAAAAACTAAATATATGTATCTTTCTCGTATTTTAAAATCTACTGATTTGTCTCACTAAAAATAGGATCTTCTTATGTTACAAAAAGAATCATACTTAGAAGTTGCCGATAATTCAGGTGCTCAATTATTACAATGTATTCATTTAGTAGGTAGCACCCGAAAAAGATATGCTTATATAGCAGACATTATAAAATGTGCTGTAAAAAAAGCAATTCCTGGTGGTCAGGTTAAAAAGGGAGACGTGGTAACTGCAGTAGTTGTAAGAGCACGTAAAGAAACCCGTCGTGCTGATGGTAGTTATATTCGTTTTGGTGATAATGCTGCTGTTATAATCAAATCAGTTGATGATATTACACCAGTAGGTTCACGTATATTTGGACCTATTGCAAGGGAATTACGCGCCAAGAATTTTGCAAAAATAATATCTTTAGCACCAGAAGTATTATAATTATAAGGAATAATATTATGATGCAAATAAAAAAAAATGACACTGTAATAGTCATTGCAGGTAAAGATAAATCAAAGCAAGGTACGGTTATTGCTATTTTACCTAAAAAAGGTCTTATAAAAGTTAAGGATGTAGCTTTAGCGACTAAGCATAAAAAAGCTAGACGTCAAGGTGAAGCTTCTCAAATTAAAAGAGAAGAAAGTTATATAAACATATCCAATGTTATGCTTTTATCAACAGATTCTAAGCCTTGTAGAGTAAATTTTAAGGTTAGTGAAGATGGTAAAAAAGCTCGTGTATGTAAACGTACAAATGAGATTTTGTGATTAATAAGGATTAATGATGAGTAAAAATGCATCTGATGTTGTAAAAAAATCTCGTTTAGAAGAGTTATATGTAAATAAACTCCGACCAGAATTACAAAAAAATTTGAATCTTTCTAATATAATGGAAGTTCCAAAATTAGATAAAATTGTGATAAACGTTGGTGTTAAAGAAGCGGTTGCAGATAGCCGTATTTTAAATACAGTTATTCAGACAATTGATAGTATTGCTGGTCAAAAGTCTGTTAAAACTTTGGCAAAGAAATCTATTGCTGGATTTAAGATTCGTGAAGATATGCCTATTGGTGTTAGAGTTACATTAAGACGCAAAAAAATGTACGATTTTTTAGACAAGTTAATAAATATAGCTTTACCTAAAGTTAGAGATTTTCAAGGTGTACCAACTAAGTTTGATGGCAGAGGTAATTATAATCTAGGTATAAAAGAATGGATTATTTTCCCTGAAGTTGACTCAAATATAGAAAAGACTTTTGGTTTAAATATAACTATTTGTATGACCGGAGGCAGTAATGCTAACTCTTACGAGTTGCTTAAAGTTTTTGGTATGCCGTTTAAACGAAATTAATTATTAAAAGTTATATAAAGGTTATATAATGGCTCGTAAAGCGTTAATAGAAAAAGCAAATAAAGTACCTAAATTTGCTGTTAGAAAACATAATAGATGCCAATTGTGTGGTCGTCCTAGAGGTTTTATACGCATGTTTCAGTTGTGTCGTCTTTGCTTTAGGGACCTTGCATTAAAAGGGTTCTTACCTGGTGTCAAAAAAACAAGTTGGTAATTTAAGGAATAAATATGTCAATTGATACAATAGGTAATTTTTTAACAATAATTCGCAATGGTGTAATGATATCAAAAAGAGATGTTTCAATGCCTTATTCTAAAATAAAGCATGAAATTGCTCAAATTTTGAAAGACGAAGGCTTTATTAAAGATGTTATTGTCGAAGAAGATAAAAATAACAAATCTTTTAAAAGATTAAAGCTGTTTCTTAAATATGCTTCTGGTGAATCTGTTATTCATGAAATAACTAGAATTAGTACGCCAGGATGCAGAGTTTATGAAAGTGTTTCTAAAGTCAAACCTGTAATAGGTGGGCTTGGTATTACTATATTAACTACCAGTAAAGGTTTAATGACCAACAAACAAGCTAAAAAACTTGCTGTTGGCGGCGAAATTATTTGTACAGTTTGGTAATTAAATTAAGGTAATATTATGTCAAAAATAGGAAGAAAGCCTATTGATATAGGCAATACCCAGGTTGAAGTTAAAGATAATAAAGTTTATTATAAAGGTAAGTTAGCTGAAGGCATTCATGAATTGCCGGAAATTTTAGTAGCAGACCTGAAAGATAAAAATTTATATTTGACTCCGAATCCTAAAAAAATAGTTAGAGATACTAATATGTTTTGGGGGCTTCATAGAGCTTTAGTTGCAAATAAAATCAAGGGCTCTGATTTAGGTTTTGAAAAAGTTTTAAGAATTAATGGATTAGGATATAAAGCTGTTTTAACAGGATCCAAAATTCAATTTTCTTTAGGCTATAGCCATAAAATAGATTTTGAATTGCCAAGTGAGGTAAAGTTAGAAATCGATAAGTCTGGTCAAGTTTTGACCTTTAAATCACCTCATAAAGATTTACTTGGTCAAGTATGTAGCAACGTAAGAGCTTTAAGGCCACCAGAACCATATAAAGGTACTGGTATTAAATATGAAACAGAAGTTATTTTACGTAAAATAGGTAAAAAAGCTAAATAAAAGCTAATAATTAGTGGAGCTAAACTGTGTCGCTAAGTAGAAAAATTGCTAATAGAACTCAATCTAGAGCATTAAGAGTTAGAAAAAAAATTAAGTTATCTGAGCATTTAAGAGTCTCAGTATTTAGAAGTTTAAATCAAATTTATGCTCAAGTTATTGATGATGCAAAAGGAACAACATTGACAAGCCATTCTTCTTTAGGGATCGAAAAATCTCAAGAAGGCAAGCAAGATGTTGCTCATAAAGTAGGTTTAGAACTTGCAAAAAAAGCATTAGGCCTAGGTATAAAAAAAGTGGTTTTTGATAGAGGTTCTTACCTATTTCACGGTAGAGTAAAATCTCTTGCTCAAGGATTAAGAGAAGGCGGCTTGGAATTATAAAGCATAAATTATACTATAAAATTATATTATAATTATACTGGGATTAATATGGCAGAAAAAACTAAAGAATATGTAGATAAAGTAGTTAGTGTCAATAGGGTTACCAAAGTGACTAAAGGTGGAAAAAGATTTTCTTTTTCTGCTTTTGTAGTCTCTGGAGATCAACAAGGCCGTGTAGGCATGGGTATTGGCAAGAGCAGAGAGGTATCTTCCGCTATAGCAAAAGCTACTGCTAAAGCAAGAAAAAGTATGATAGCTATCTCATTAAGAGATACTACCGTACCTTATAATGTTCTTGGTAAGCATGGAGCATCAAAAGTAATAATATGTTCTGCTTATAAAGGAACTGGGGTTATTGCTGGTGGCGTAATGCGAAAAGTTATGGAAGTTGTTGGAATTAAAGATGTTCTTGCAAAGTCATTAGGTTCTACTTGTGGTCTTAATGTAGTAAAAGCAACTTTTAATGCTTTATCTAAATGCAGATCAGCTGAATATTTGGCTAAGTTGCGAGGTAAAACTGTTAAGCAAATTACTAAGGAGTAATTGATGACAATGCTAAGTAATTTAACTAAAATAGTTAAAAAAAGAAAGACCGTTGGTAGAGGTGGAAGCCGTGGCGGAACTTCTGGTAAAGGTCATAAAGGGCAAAAAGCACGCTCAGGTGGTAAAATAGGAGCTTATTTTGAAGGCGGTCAAATGCCTTTAACTAGAAGGTTGCCAAAAAGAGGATTCTCTAATGCGCCTTTTAAAGTAACTTATAAAATTATAAATTTAGATATATTAGAAACTAAATTTGAAGCTGGTGATACTATTAATAGAGAAAGTCTTATCGAAAAAGGTTTGATTAAATCTAGAACTACACTGGTTAAAATTTTGGCTAAAGGTGAAATTAACAAGAAATTTATCATATATGCAGATGCATTTAGTGAATCTGCAAAAGAAGCTATATTGAATAAAGGCGGAGAGGTTAACGTAATTAAGGAGTCGTAGGCCGTGATTTTGTTAAAGAATTTCAGAAATATATTTAAAATACCAGAGCTTACCAAAAAACTTTTAGTAACTTTGGGTATTTTAATTGTGCATCGTATTGGCTCATATATTCCAGCTATTGGTGTAAATGGCGAATATCTTGCTCAATATCTGGCTAAATCTCAAACAGTAAGCGGTTTTCTTAAATATTTTGATATATTCTCAGGCGGTTCATTAGAAAGGTTTACATTATTCTCGCTTAGTATAGGGCCATATATTAATGCCTCTATTATAATGCAGATGTTAACTTTAACTATTCCATCGCTTGAGCAGTTATCAAAAGAAGGAGATTATGGGCGTAAGGTTATAAATCAATATACTAGGTATTTAGCTTTATTTATAAGTATAGCATATGCACTTGGTGCTGCTTTGTTTTTAAATCATCAAAATACGCTAGATCCTAATTTATTGATACAACCAGGTTGGGGTTTTATTTTTATATTTACTCTTTCTATTGCTGTTGGATCTATGTTTGTTATGTGGTTAGGAGAGCAAATATCACTTTTTGGTATAGGAAATGGCAGTTCCATGATCATATTTGCTGGAATTGTTTCTAGGCTTCCAGCGACAGTTTTAGCAATTGTTCAAGCTGGTATGTCTCATCCTATTAAAGTGTTATTAGTGCTTATCTTATTCATTTTAATTACAGGATCTATAGTATACTTGGAAAAAGCAGATAGAAAAATTCCTGTACAGTATGCAAGACGTATAATAGGTCAAAGAGTTTATGGTGGTCAAAGTACTTATATACCATTTAAAATTAATACATCGGGAATTATGCCTGTGATTTTTGCACAAGCTCTTCTTAATATACCTCCATTTCTTATAGGGATTTTAGGAATAAAATGGTTATCCAATGTATTTAGTCCTGGTGGAGCCTTATATAATGCTTTAGAGTTTGCTTTGATTATATTCTTTACATATTTTTATACGGCTGTGGCCTTTAATCCTACTGAGCTTGCTGATAATATTAAAAAAAGTGGGGGCTTTATTCCAGGTATTAGACCAGGAAAACAAACTGCTGATTACTTTGATTTTATTCTAAATCGCATAGGTTTAGTAGGTGCTGTATATTTAGGATTTCTTGCAATAGCACCTGGAATTTTAAGTCGCATTCTTAATATTCCATTTATACCAGGAACCTCTTTGTTAATTATGGTAAGTGTAGCATTAGAAATGTCTGCTCAAATTGAATCATACTTAATAGAACATAAGTACGAAGGGTTTTTAACAACAGGTAGAATAAAGAGGTAATTAACAAGAAATGAAATTGGATACAAGTAATATTATAGTATTTTTGGGACCGCCTGGTTCTGGCAAAGGAACTTTATCAAGATTATGTGTAAATCGCTTGGCATGGACTCAGTTCTCTACAGGCGATTTATGCAGAGAACATATTACAAATAAGACAGAATTAGGCAAAAATATAGATTTTATTATAAAATCTGGTAAACTTATATCTGATAGCCTTATTATAAAAATGGTTGAGAAAGAGCTTGAAAAACAGTTTAAGAATCAATCTAAAGTAATATTGGATGGGTTTCCAAGAACAAAAGAACAAGCTGTAGCTTTGAGCAATATATTAAAAGCATCTTGCTTCAATCAGGTGAAGTTAAATATTGTAAAATTAGATATTCCTGATTCAGATATAATTCTTCGTTTATCCAAACGTATGATATGTAGCGATAAAAAATGTCAGACAATATATTCACTTAGTGATATTTCTCTAAGACCAAAAGTAGAAAATATTTGTGATAATTGTTCATCTAATTTAATAAAGCGCATTGATGATGAAATCGATGCAATATTAGATCGTTTAAAAATATATCATTTACATGAGAATGATATTATTGATTTTTTCCATAATAAAGGCCACAAGATAATAACTTTATCTGTAAATAGGCCTGTTGAAGATATATATCGAGATTTTTTAACTAAATTAAACATTAACTAATAAAATTATTTATAAAATGATAACTATAAAAAATAAAGATGTAATAGAAAAGATGGCTGTCGCAGGAAATCTTTTAGCTCATATGTTCAAGGACATAGAAGCATTGCTTGTTGCTGACAATTCTACTTTAGAGATAGATAAGTGGATAGAAAATTATTTAAAGAGTAATAATCTAGTTTCTTGTTCTAAAGGCTATATGGGATATAAGCATTCAAGCTGCATCTCTGTTAATCAGGAAGTTGTTCATGGAATTCCTGGTAATTATAAATTAAAAAATGGTGATTTAGTTAAAGTTGATGTTTGTGCTTCATATAAATCTTATTGTGCTGATATGGCACGTTGTTTTTTTGTAAATAATGAGGCCTCTTTAGAAGCTAGAAATTTGGTCTCTGTAGCAACAGAAGCTCTTAATAAGGGTATAGATAAAGCTAGGCCTTTGAATAGATTAACGGATATTTCAGCGGCTATACAAGCTGAAGTTGAAAAGCATGGCTATGGTATAGTAAGAGAATTTGCAGGTCATGGAATTGGTAAAAAGATGCATGAAGATCCGGAGATTCTTAATTATGGTAAAGCGGGTTGTGGTCCTGTAATTAAAGAAGGTATGGCTTTTGCAATAGAGCCCATGATTACTATGAAAGATCATAGAATAGTTATTTTAAAAGATGGCTGGACAGTAAAAACAGCTGATAATAGTCTAGCAGCTCATGTAGAAGATACGGTAGTAGTTACTAATCAAGGGCCAAGGATAATAACGAGATTATAGGTAATGATTTATGAAATCTAATCAAAAAGATGATATAATTAAAGTTGATGGTATTGTAAAAGAAACTTTACCAAACGCTATGTTCAAAGTTGAGATTGAAGGTGGGCATATTGTACTAGCACATGTCTCTGGTAAGATGAGAATGAATTTTATTCGTATTTTGCCGGGTGATAGAGTAGCACTAGAGCTTTCTTTGTATGACTTGACTCGAGGACGTATTGTTTTAAGATATAAAAATTAATAAAAATTGAGGAATTAGCATGAAAGTAAGAACATCTGTTAAGGCGATTTGCAGAGACTGTCGTGTGGTTAATCGCAAAGGCAGGGTACACGTTTTGTGTAAGAAAAAACCTCGACATAAGCAACGTCAAGGTTAACAGGTCAACACAATTTACAAAAGTTGATATGATAAAAAGATAATTGAGGTATTTATGGCTAGAATTGAAGGTGTTAATCTTCCACGTCAAAAACGTATAGAATATGGATTAACATACATATATGGTATAGGTTTAAAGTCTTCTCAAGATATTTTACATAAGCTTAGCATAGCATTAGATAAGCGTGTAAAAGATTTAAGTGATGAAGAAGTTGCTACTATTCAAAAAGAAATTACTAATAATTACTTGACAGAAGGTGATTTGCGTAAAGAAATAAGGCAAAATATTCGTCGTCTTCAGGAAATTAATTCTTATAGAGGAACAAGACATAAAAAATCTTTACCAGCACGTGGTCAAAGAACAAAAACTAACGCTCGTACTCGTAAGGGTCCACGTAAAGCGGGATCTGCAGTTGCTTTAAAGCGTAAAGTTACTAAAAAATAATTAGTTTAAATTAAGTAATTTAATAAAGGTGATATAAAATAATGTCATATAAGAAAAAGACAAAAAAGCAGAAGAGACAGATAGACTCTGCTATAGCGCATGTTAAATCTACTTTTAATAATACTCTTGTTTCTATTACAACTGAAGATGGAGACGTTTTATTGCGTTCAAGTTCCGGGGCTTTAGGTTTTAAAGGTGCTCGAAAAGGAACTCCTTTTGTTGCATCCCAAATAGGAACAAACCTCGCTAAAGAAATGGTAGCAATGGGAATTAAGAGTCTTGAAGTTAATCTTCAAGGACCTGGTTCTGGAAGAGATTCGATCGTTAGAGCGTTTCAATCTTCCGGGTTAAATATCTCAACTTTAAGAGATGTTACTCCTTTACCACATAATGGTTGTCGTGCGCCTAAAAAGCGAAGAGTATAGATTGTATTAAAGAATTTAACGATGGATTTAGGAAACTCATAATGGAAAAGAAAACTAACACATCTGAACGTTCTTCTTCAAAAGTTGTAACTACTGGATATAAGCTTTCTGAATATGGTCGACAATTGAAAGAAAAGCAGAAAGTAAAAGAAATATACGGTATTAGAGAAAGACAGTTTAGACGTTTTTTTGATATTGCTTCTAGAGGACAAGAGGCAACTGGTGAAGCGCTATTAAGCTTACTTGAACGTCGTCTTGATAATGTTTTATATAGAGCAAAATTAGCTAACACTAGAACACAAGCAAGACAAATTATTGTTCATGGTCATATTTTAGTAAATAATAAGAAAGTTTACTCTCCTTCTTATTTAGTAAAAGTATCTGATGAAGTTACTGTATCATCAGTATCTACATCTAAGCCTGCTTTTATTGATCAAGTAGTTGATAAACGTTTAAATACAGCAGCTAAAGTTCCAGATTGGATTGAGCTTGATAAAAAAACTCGTAAAGGTAAAGTTTTAAGATTTCCTGTACGTGCTGATATTCAAATGCCAATTGAAGAACATCTTATAGTAGAATTGTATTCTAAGTAATAATATAAGTTCGTTTAGTGGGCTCTAAGTTAAGATTCAGGAGATTTAATGTCTAAAAAGAAGTATCAATCCTTAACAATTCCAAAGCTTGGTTGGATAAAAGAGACTTTAAGCAATAGTTTTGGTGAGATTATTGCTCAGCCCTTAGAGCCAGGTTTTGGTATTACTTTAGGTAATGCTTTAAGGAGGGTATTGCTAGGTGGAGTTGAAGGTTCTGCTGTGACATCTGTTATTATTAAGGGTGTTAATAATGAATTTTCATCATTACATGGTGTGGTCGAAGATACAATGCAATTATTGCTTAATATTAAAGAATTGGTGGTAAAAAATTCTACTGGTCAACCAGGCAAGATGTATTTAAATTTTAAAGGTCAAGGTATTGCAACTGCTGGAGATATTACTACAGACGAGCATTTAGAATTGGTAAATAAAGAACATGTTCTTGCTCATGTTTCACATGATGGAGAACTTGAAATTGAATTTTTTGTTGAATCAGGTAGAGGCTATCGTCCTGCTAATTGGCCAAGCAAAGCTTTACAAGAAGATAATAGAATTTATCTAGATGCTATGTTTTCGCCGGTTCGTAAGGTCACATTTGATGTACATAAAACTCGTGTAGGAGAGGAAATCGATTTTGATAAATTGATTTTATCGATTCAAACTGATGGATCTGAAACACCTGTTGATGTTTTACATTATTCTGTGTCTGTTCTTCGTACTCAACTTGAACATTTCCTTTTAGCTGCGGAAATTCCATTTAACGAAATATCTTCTACTCCAAGCGACGAAAAGCAATGCAAAGAAGTTAAAGGCGAGGAATCAGTGCTTAAAGGCATTCCTATTGATCTTTTACTTAAGCCGATTGATGAGCTTGAACTTTCAGTACGTGCTCATAATTGCTTAATTAATGCTGATATAAAGCGTATTTTAGATCTAGCTAATTTAACAGAAGATGATGTTTTAAGGATTAAAAATTTTGGTAGAAAATCACTAGGAGAAGTAAAAGAAAGCTTAAAATCTTTTGGACTTTCTCTTGGTATGAATATAAAAGAATCTGATATTAAAAAATATTTGGAAAGTAAAGAAAAGGAATCTATCTTATGAAACATCAATCAGGTAGAAAAAAACTTAATTTACCATCTCCTCATAGAAAAGCCATGATTAGAAATCAGGTTATTTCTTTGATTACTTACGGTCATCTTGTAACAACTAAAGCAAGAGTTAAAGAAGTAAGAAGAGTGGCAGAAAAGCTAGTTACATTAGCTCGTAAAGGTAAGCACTTTAATAACATTCGTTGTGCTAAAGCAATTTTACCATACAAAGAAGAAGCAATAGTAAGACTTTTTGATGAAATAGCACCACGTTATGTAAATAGACCAGGTGGCTATACTAGAATTATTCCTCTTGGAAAAAGAGTTAGCGATACCGCAACTATTGCAAGATTAGAATGGGTTATGTAATAAAATACATGTGCCTAATATAACTTATAGAATATAAAATTTATATTAAATATTTTTATAAAGTTATTTATATCTAGATTAAGTGTTTTAGATTTAATTAGATTAAAAATTCCCCAGCATAAAGTTGGGGTTTTTTATTTTAAATCTTTACCACGATTAATTATATAATTTAAGATTATAAATAAAATGATTTGTAAATCTTTAATATAGCTAAGTGGTTATATGTCAAAAATTATTATTTTTATTCTTATCTCTATTTTTTCTAATATTAATTTTTATTCTTTATCTATGTCTGAATCTATGCCTGAAGATTTAATACTTCCTGTGGAAATTAAACTATATATATTAAAAATAAATATAAAGGCCATTATGGATGAAAATGATATTTTTGAAGCTTTTGAGGAGCTATCTAAATTTTTGAAGACTACTTTTATACTAGATTCTGTGTTTAGAAGTCTTAAAAATGATTTAATATTATTTACAAAGGGTTATGCAAAAAATCGTTTTGCCCATGATATAGTAAATAATGATGATAAAGATCTAAATATTTTAAATTTGAAATTTAAATCAGTTTTAGAGGATCAACCGTCAGAATCTGAAATTGATATAGCTGAGCATTATACCCAGTGTGAAAAAGAAGCAGCAAAATTAATTATTGCTGGTGTAGATTTTAAAAATGTAATGATCAAATATAATTGTAATTATATGTTTCTTTTAACTTTTATAGTCCGTTCTAGGCATTTTATAAATTTAATTAACTTAATGGTTGCTTATGGATTAGATATTGATCAAAAAGATATTACTGGTCATACAGCATTAATGGATGTATTTTGTTATGATACTTATGTTCATAAAGAGCATATAATAAAATTATTATTATCAAAAGGTGCTGATATTAATTTTCAAGACAATGCTCGTGGATGGAATATTTTAATGTGGCTGATTATCAATACTGAAAGTATAGACAAGAAGACATTAAAAAAATTATTGTCATATGGTCTTAATATTAATGCTAAAGATAATTATGGATCAACAGCTTTACATTGGGCTGTTCAATACAATCAGGTCGCTACAGTTAGATTGCTTTTAGACTATAATGCAGATGAAAATGATATTTTTGGCTTAAGTGCCCGAGAGATTGCATTAGCAAAAGGTTATACTAATATAGTCAAGCTTATTGATAAAAAATCTTCAAAGAAAAATAAGTGTAAAAAAATAAAAAATTGTTTATTGTCTTAAAAATTCATAGCTTTTTTTATATTTCTGACATTTTACTTTTGTAATTCAAAGTACGTAGTAAATTATTCTAATTTGTAATTTTTAAAAATATTTTTCAAAATGAAGATTCTAAAGAGTCCTATGATAAAGCTTTGCATTTTTTGGAAGAAGTTTTATCAATAAAACCAGAACTAGTTCAATTTAAAGATTATTTTTTAGGTTTTATAGAAGAATGTAAAAGTGATACTTTAAATTTAGAAGTAAAACGTATTGAAGCTGTACTGGAAAATATATTTCAAGATAATGATTAGAAGAGGCTTGCAAAAAAGCTTCTGAGTACTTAACTTTGAGCTTAATTATAAACAGTGACTTAAATCAATTTTCTACTAATTTAATAAATTTCAAAGAAGAATGTAAAAGAAAAGCTCTATTAACAGCACAATTGAAAAATATATTAGAAGGACCTTATAGTAAGGAAAAAGAAGAAGAAGCTATACAATTAATAGTTAAGTGAGCTAATCCTAACGTATTAGTTAAGTACAAATATGGATTGTCACCTATATTATTTAAGATTATACGGTCTGATTTTTCTAATTTAATACCTAAGTTAATAAAATATGGTCTTAATATTAATGCTAGAGATAGGCAAGGTGAATGTATTTTAAGTAGAGCGATTGAAAAATGCGGTGAGCATAAAGCTTATTCTCCTTATACTGGGTGGAGTAATATTAATAGTAATTTTCTAGAAGCGCGACATAACCAAGATTTAGTAGAAATGTTAATCGACAATGGTGCTTATATTAATGATCGCGGCTTATTAGGAAGAACTCTTTTGATGGAAGCTACTATGTGGAAAGACTATAGTTTGGTTCGGCTATTAATTAGTAAAGGAGCAAATATTGATTTGCAAGATGATAGAGGAATGACAGCCCTAATGATTGCTGTAACTAAAAAGTCTCTCGATAGAGGAAAATTAATTGAATTTTTATTAGTGCATGATGTTAATATTAATATGCAAGATAATAATGGCAATACTGCTTTAATTCATCTAGTGAACTGTGATTGCTCGAAAGATAATGACCTAATAGATGCTATACAACTTCTATTAGGGTATGGGGCTGATATTAATATTAAAAATAATAATGGCGAATCAGCTTTAGACGTAGCTAATATAAACAATAATATTGGTGCTAGTAACTTTTTGCGTGATTATAATAAAAAAGATTTTGATTTTAAAAATACAGCTTCTATTAAGTTAGAGTTACTAAAAAAATTAAGAGAGCTATTTCAACAAAATGATGATTTATTTAGTTTGTTAGATAAAATTGAAAAATTATTAAATAGCAAAGAATGTATTGTGCTAAAAGACGATTTGCTAAACTATGCCAAATATTATTTAAAAAAACGTTGTGCAGCGGAATTTATAAATTTCAGCAAAGAAGAATTAAACGCTAATTTGAAAGTTATTTTAGAAATTAATTATACTGATCATGTTGAAGTAGAGGTGGCTAAATTGATTATTGCTGGAGCTAATCCTAATTTAATGGTAAATCATGCCAAAAAAGAGTGGCTTGTTAAAAAGTTATTAACTTTTGATTTTCTTGATTTTTATGCTAGAAATAATAAAGATCAATCAGCTCGTGATTTGGCATTGAATTGTGATTCTAATATTCTTACTTTAATTGATAATGCAATCGAAAACAATGATCAAAAAAAGAAAGAAGAATGGAATAATTCATACTTAAATCCCTCTAGCTATAAAGTGTACAAAAAGCTTTTTGATAAATAAGAAGTTCAACTATTATAGAGTTTAAAATGTAAAAAAATTACATTTTAAGTTAAATTATTTCTATAAGTTTAGATTAACGAGATACCTAAAATTTTTTAGGTATCTCTTTTTATATTTATAATATAGATGTGACAAGCAAACTACTTAAGCAAAACTAATGATATTTATTATCTAATACCTATTCAATTAGAGATTTACTTCTGACTCGTAACCCAGTTGCAAATAAATTTTAAATCTATAATATTTTATATAAAGTGTTAAAAGTGTTTTTAGCATAAAATTAAAAATTATTAATAAATTTAAAATAAAATAATTTGAGGTAAAATATGAGTATGGTTAAAAAAACAGCTTTGTCTTTAGCATTATTATTACCGTTTAGTAATGCTTTTGCTTTTGTTGATTTTGGAAGTTTGGTTAAGAATAATCCAAAGGCTATACTTACTACTGCTATTGCAGGTACGGCGGCTGTTACAGGTATAGTTTCTTATAAAAAGAATAAAAAATTCAAAGAAAATGTGGATAAAAGAGCTTTAAAAGTCAAAGATTATTCTCAAGATAAATTAAAGCAAATTAAGTCTAAATTTGATTTAATTGATAAAAATAATTTGGTAATTGGAACCGCTCTAGCGGGATTATTAGGTACAGTTATATATTTACAATTAAATAATAATGCGAAGCTTAAAAATATAGACGTACGTATAAATGAGATAAATGATTCTAATAATAAAAAATTTCGTTCTATAAGCGAAAATCTTAATGGTTTGCATAGTTATGTAAAAGGAAATATGCAAAATCTCCAGGGTATGTTCAAAGGTATTAACAATAAATTTAATGCTATTAAGGGTAAAAAGCGCAAATAGTTAACCAGTTGCAAATAAAAAATTAACAGGTATTATATTAAATATAAGCTTAAATTTAATATTTAATTTGAGTTGATAATAAAAACAATAATCTAAAATTAATTCATAATTACGGAGGTAAATAAATATGAATAATTTGAAAAAGACAATGTTAGCGTTGTCACTATTAATTCCAGTAAACAGTGCTTTTGCAATATCTTGGAGTATTCCTACTTTGCAAAGTGCGAAAGATATAACAAAAAATACTTGGAATGCTATATCTTCTAAAACTTCAGAATTATCTGAAAAGTTTAAGGATTTTGCATTTGTTAATTCATCTAGATTACAAGATGTAATTAAAAATAATTCTAAAAATAGTGCTGTTCTAGCTGTAATAGCTACGGGTTTAACTGCTACAGGAATTGCGTATAATAAAAATACAAAATTTAATAGAGCGGTTAATGATAAACTTTCTCCAGTTAAGAGATTTGCAAATAACAAGTTGGCAGCTATTCAAAATAAGTATGCTGATTTAAAAGAAAAATATAATGTAACTGATGCTCAAGAAGCTAAAGCTAAAAAAGTTGCTAAGTATACAGCTCTTGCAGGAGCCTCTACAGCAGCAGTTTGGGGTATTGCTAATATTTATAATAAAATTAAAAATAAGTAAGAAATATATTGAATTATATAAACGAGGTAAATAATATGAATAATTTAAAAAAATATATGCTAACTTTAGCTTTATTAGTTCCAGCAAATAGTGCTTTTGCAGCGTGGAATGATTATATACCTACTTGGGAAAAGATTAAAGGTAGCGCAAAAACAGCTGGTAATTATGCGTACTCAAATGCAATTAAGGGTGCAAATGCAACAGCTCAAGCAGGAAAAGCTTCTTTTGATTATGTAAAGGGCTTAAATAAGTCTACAAAAGTAGTTTTAGCTTTAGGTACTTTAGGAACAACTGGTTTTGCTGCTGCTTATAAATATAACAAGAATTTTAAAGATGCTGTAAATAATAAAGCTGCTCAAGCTAAGAATTTTACAAAAGATAAGCTTAATTCTTTAAAAGCAAAATATAATTCTTTAAAAGATAGCTATAGCAAAATGGATAAAGCTAAAAAAGCTAAATATACAAAAATAGCTGCTGTAACAGGCGCAACTGGTGTAGGTCTTATTGCAGGTTATAAATTACTTGGTAAATATGTTGAAAAATATCATTTGCCTAGCGTGTAATAAGAAATAATCAAACAAGGCCCTGAACTCAGGGCCTTGCTATTAATATCTTTTCTTTTTAATGATTTATTTTAAAAATTAAAATATCAAATATTTATTGGAGGTTGATTATGAATATGAGATATATACTCACATCTTTACTTTTCTTTAGTTTTACTAATTCTTTGTTTTCTATGGAAACTTCTTCTGAAACTCCTACAGTACGTTCTACTCCTCGTTGCCCAACAGATATTCGAACACCAGAGGAAATTGTGGAAGATCTGGGGGAAGGACCAGCTAAGAGATTATTCTTTTTGATGAATTCGAAACCTGAGGATTATGAACCTGAGATTCAAGCCACTAGATTTATACATACTCCAACAGGTAGAGGAATGATGGTTGCTGCAGCAGTAATTACCTTAGGCGGTGGATATTGGCTTTATAATAAATTTTATAAAATAAGAACTCCTTTAAAAAAAGTTGAAACAGATCAAGCAAGTCAAACTACTCAAGATGATATTTTTGACTTTATAGCCGAAAATCAAGAACCAAAAGTACCAAATGGTGTTCAACATAGATTTGATAACTTAGGTTTTGAGCAATTATTTGATAAACTTATAGCTACTTTATCTAATGATCAATGGCACATGTATGATGATATGGATGATAAATTGATAAGAATTCATGGTAATCCATTGATTTTGAAAGATAAAGATTTTGAGCATTTTTTATGCGCTCTTAACGAAGAACAAAAAGCTATTGTTGAATTAATGATAGAAAAATTTACTTTAGAGAAAAAGTAAATTAGTTAGAAATATGTGGAGGCAAAATTATGTTGAATAATAAGTTATTAGTAATTTTACTTTCAGCGATTATACCCTTAAATTTTAGTACTAAATTATATTCTATGGCAGGTCTTGTAAGAAATGTTGTGAATAATCGAGTTCAAGCAAATAAAAATAGTGATAGAAATTCTTTATTTACGCTAATTGATTCTCCTGCTTCTCGGCAAGATTTTGTTGTTCATAGGCATTCAATTTTAGGAGTAATGAACAAAGCTAATAATAATTCATCTCAAGAGATAATTTCAGTAGATGACTCTCAAAATAATAGTAAGAAATACTTATTAGGAGCTTTTGCTTTAGGAGTATCAGCTTTTGGTCTTAAAAAGTTATACAGTTACTATAAAAGCAGAACTAGATTTCATAATATTATTGTTGAAGATATGAAAGAAGATATTAAGTTAACTAACTTCAAAAATTACTTAAGCAATTTAACTTCAAGTTTAACCCATGATCAATGGGCACAATACCAAGATGTACATAATGTTATTAATCAAGCTTTAGAAGGTAATTTTACTTTAATTCAAGATCCGTTGTTCTTTTCTATATTGAATAATGAGCAACAAGGTTTAGTGACTGAAGCAATTAAATCTTATAATATTAATATTATATAAATTTATTTTTTAGGCGCCCTATTTAATGGGGCGCTATTTTTTTTATTTCTTTCAAATTGTCCGGGCTTTTTTTATTTTTTTTTATTTTGATATATTATTATTAAGTATAATAATTTTATTATAAAGTTTTGTTTTTGAATTAGAAAATATAAAGGATTATAAAATGATGAAATTTAGATCTATATTTTTAGTTGGGTTGTTTTCGTGCGGTAATATATTACCTGTAGAATCTTTTAATTCCACTTTAAGTAATGTTTGGAATAATTTTAAAAATGTTATTAACAATAAAAATTTTTATTATCCTGTTACTATTTTAACTGGAACAGGCATAGTATCTGCTATTTTATATGAAAATAGTGAAATTTTTAGAGAAAAAGTAACAAGTATAAAAAATAAAGCCGAAAATATAATAAGCGATGATATAGTTATTCCTGCTGTAATTAAATGGGAAGAGATAAAGGACGAAGGGCTTAATGATAAAGAAGCTACAGTTTTGTCTATTGCAGGTGGATTACTGTTAGGTTCTGTTGCATATTATATTACTTCAAGAAAATCTTAAGGCATATTCAATTAGAGCTCTTTAAGGTGTTTGATTATATTTGACCTGTTGAAAATAAATATTTAGCAAAATGTGATAAATAATTATTAACATTGATATATAATTACGTAGGTAATTTAAATATGAGTAATATTAAGAAAAGTATATTAGTGTTCTCTTTAGTAATATTAACAAACCCTATTTTTGGTGGTTCTAATATAATTGAGGATACAAAAGCTAAACAAAGTTTACCTCAAAACTCTATTAAACATAAGCAGTTACGTAATTTGGCTTTATGTACAACAATATTAGGAGCTACAGGGTTAATTGTATTACATGGAGATAATTATAAGAATATATCAGCTAAATTTAATGAGATTATGAAATCTAAATTCGATGGTAGAAAAAGTGCTGAGCTTAAAAAGTATGCTAAATTAACCGCTGTGGGAACTTTAGGTGCAGGAACTGCTATATTGGCCTATAATAATTTAAATACTATAGGAGAATTTTCGTATAATAATAGAGAAACTTTTTATAAAATTATGAAACAGATTCGTTCAACTCTTTCAACTAAGCAGAAGCCTGCATTTTCAATTAATACCCCTTCTTTTAAAATGAAAATATCTTAAAATAATTTTTACAAGCAATTTTATTTTAAATACAAACGAAAGCAAATATTAATATTTGCTTTCGTTTTTTAATTGAGTTATTTTTTCTTAGGTATTTTATGTTTTTAAATGAAAAAGAGAGGTCAATAATGTATATGATTAAAATAATGAATATTTTTTTAATATTTTCTTGTTTTGTTTCTATTTTCAGTTCTAATGAAAGAGAAAGTTTGCCTTCAAGATTATATAATTTAGATCTTAATAGTATTGCTAAAAAAAATAATATTGTTCCTATAGTAGTTATAGGCTCGGGACCTGCAGGATTAACAGCAGCTCTTTATGGAAGAAGAGGAGGAATGCATACTGTTGTATTTACAGGTAACTTGCCAGGAGGACAATTAACTCAAACTACTTATATTGAAAATTGGCCTGGTATAAAAAAGGCTTTTGCAAATGATATCATGGATGGTCTATTTGAACAAGCTAGAGATTTTGGAGTTACTATAATTGAAGATGTTATTACCAGTGTTGATTTTGATAAATGGCCTTTTGTTTTGAATACTGAATCTGGAGATAAGATTAATGCTCTTTCTATAATAATATCTACTGGCGCTGCTCCAAGAAAATTAGGAGTTGAAGGAGAATTAGATTATTGGGGTAGAGGAGTTTCTTCTTGTGCTGTTTGTGATTGTCATTTCTTTAAAGATAGAGATGTTGCTATTGTAGGTGGAGGTGATAGTGCAGTTGAAGAAGCTATGCAGCTTGCACCTTATGCTAAAAATATATTTATTTTAGTTCGTGACGTTAATATGAAAGCTACTAAGACATTGCGTGATAAATTAGAAGATTTTGAAAATATAAAGGTTATATATAATAAACAGGTATTAAAAGTTCTAGGCGATGGAGAACTAGTTAACGGCTTAGAAGTTAAAGATAGTATAACTCAAGAAGTAAGTACTATGAAAGTCGATGGTCTATTTTTAGCAATAGGTCAAAATCCTAATACTGAACTCTTTGAAAAGTCTTTATCTCTTAATAAATTTGGTTATATTACTATTGATCCGGTAACTCAAGAAACTTCGGTAAAAGGTGTTTTTGCAGCGGGTGATGTTGAAGATGCTGAATATCGTCAAGCAATAGTTGCAGCTGCAGCTGGATGTAAATCTGCTCTTCGTGCTGTTAAATGGCTTAGAGAAATAGGTTTGACCGATAAGAATATCAAAAACTTGTCTAAAAATTATTTTAGCTATAAAGATTAAATTAAAAGGCCTAGTTTTACTAGGCCTTTTTTTATTATACTTTTTCTATTAAATTTTTAGATTCTTTTAATATGTTAATAAATTTAGGACCGTAGAAATAGCTGCTTATAATTAAAGTAATTAAAACAGGTATTTTAACTGGCTTAAATCCCCATAATTTATATGCTAGATTGCAAAATGTTAAAGTAATTAATACTGGATATGCTATAGATATTAAAGGTGCAGAGAATTTAAGTAAAGGCCCTAATTCAAATTGTGACATAAATGTTGCTGTTACTAGTATTATTATTAAGCAATTTATATAGGATAATCTATTCTTGGTTATACCGTTTTTTAAGTATTCACTAACTACCGATGTAAGAGCAATAATAGTAGTTAAACAAGCAAGAAATACAGTTGCTGCTAAAACTAAAGCTCCTTGAGAACCAACTATTTTTAGTATGGTATTTATAAATATCTTTCCTTCATCAAGAGCTGCAAATTCTTTACCGTGCCACGCTCCTAAATAGGCTATGCCGCAATATACCAATGCTAATAGTACTCCAGCAATTAAGCTTGAGATGCTCATTATTTTAGCCATGTATTTTGGATTTTTTGTTTGATCTTTTTCTAAAGTACTGTAAAGAATTGATATAACTATAGAAGCAAAAAATATTGTTCCTAGTAAGTCTAAAGTATTATATCCAATTAAAAAGCTTTTTGAAAAAACCTGCCAATCTGGTAAAACAGTTTTTATAGTACCATCTTTAAGCCAATAACCTATTGAAAATATTCCTGATAATGAAAGTAATAATAAAGGACTTAATATTTTACCTATTGAATCTAATAACGAATTTTTTTTATAGGTAAATATAAAAGTAATTATACTAAATATTGTGCTAAACAATAATAAAGATAAGTGATTTCCTACAAAAGGTCTTACTATTTCATAAGAAAATGTAATAATTCTCGGCATTGCTACTAATGGTCCAATTATAAGCATACATAAAGCTATCAAAATATTTCCTGGAACTTTGCCTATTCTATAAAAAAAGGCTCGATAATCTCCATTAAAAAATACCATGCTCATTAATCCTGCCATAGGTATCAAAATACCACTTAATATAAATCCAATTAATCCTATAGCTGTTTTATCTCCAGAGATAACTCCTATTTTCATTGGAAATATTAGATTTGCAGATCCAAATAACATTGCAAATATAGCCAATCCCGTTTTAAGTATTAAAGATTGCGAGTACTTTTTCATCGATTTACCCTTTATGCTTTATGTTTGATAATTAAATAGAATTAATTTTCTATTTAGATTTTAATTGATAAAATTACAAATTTAATTTGTTATGTTTAATTTTTAATAAATATATTATAGCTATTATAATAAACTTAAAGAGAAAAAATTAGATTTTTTTGATTATAATTGAACGACCCAACAGGCCATAATAAAATTGGAATTAATAAGTCCGGAAATAGAAGAGACTAGAGTATTTAAAGAGTTTATTGTATTAAATATTTGATTGTTTTTGTTTTTTGTATAATTACGCCTATACATAAATAATCCTTTGTATTTAGGTATCTTAAAAATCTTGTAATTACAAGTCTATATAATTTTTAGTATTAAATCAAAAAATTATGTTATTAAACTTTGTAAAGCTGCTAATATACCTACTCCAAGTCTCGTTGTTTCATCAGTATTGGTATATGGTTGCCAACTTGATTTTGCATATTTTTGTATTTTATTAAGTACTATTTCTAAATTATTTGTCTGGGAGATTATTTTATTATTTATAGTATCTGTAGCTAATATATTGAGTTCTTGATTATCTGCTAAAATAGAGATATCTATTTGATTAGACTGATCGGTTTGATCTACTAAATATAAAAAGATTGGTGTTAAAATAGCAATTGGCAAGGGATCTAAAAATGAACATACTTCTTCTATTTCTGGTTTTACTTTAGTAGGCCAACTACTATATCTATTGAAGTACCAAAAATTAAAATGACCAAAGATCATAGCATCATCTTGAGCAAGCAATCTGATATCTATAATCTTTTGATAGTAATCTAATTTATATCTACTATTATAATTATATAAATCTTTAAATGTTCTAAAGCTTTGGCTACTTGATGTTGAAAATGAATCATTATGTTGTACTTGATCTGCTTGAGAGTAAAAGTTATAAATTTTTTTGAAAATTTCATCATGAGCAAATAGTGCAGTTTCTTCTTGAATAGGAGTACCATAAAGGACTAATTTATCTATCTTTAAACTTTCTTTATATATATTTTCTGCATCTGATAAATATAGTGCTACATTTCCTCCATGACTATAAGCACAGATAGTTATTACGGGCTTATATCCTTCTTGAAGATATTTTTTAATGATTTTATTAAGTTCATGATATAATAAATGACCAGCTTCTTTTCTATAGTTATCACTCAATATTCCAGAGAATCCAAAAGTATAATAATCGCTATTTTTATTATGATTTATATATTTAGATAGCATATCATAAGCACCTATTGCTTGATAAGCTCCTTTTTTACTATGAGCAGGAATTAAGTTAAATTGAGAATATTGATAAAGAATAGTAGAGTCAATCTTTTTTAAACCTTCCTCTAACATAATCGAGTCTTCATATAAAACTGGATCTTGGCGCAATCTCTTTAAGCATTTATAGTATCTATCATTAGGGCTTACAGTTTGATTGTAGGTTTTAAATGGGTTTAATAAGGCTAGTCCAGGCATAAAAGTACCATGGATAAATATAGTCACATTTTTGACTGATTTTTTTGAATGAATACTAAGATGAGTGGATATCAAAATCAGTATTAATATGTATATTAATGTTTTTAACTTTGAGCGTAATTTTTTTGGAATGAGCATATTCTTTATCTATTATAATAATCTATTAATTTAAAAATAATAAATTTTATTAAATAAATCAAAAGGTATTATACTATAATTAAGCTATTCAATATTAAAATTATCTTGTGATGCAGTTAGGAGAATTTCATTTTTTTGGCTATCCATTAATTCTTCGATATTGATAATTAAATCTATTAAAGTATCTTTAGGAATATCAGTTTGATATACTTTCTCTAGCTCTTCTATATTTTTGATTTCTTCAGGCTTATTTATCTCTCTTAAGTTTATTACCAAAAATTGATCTCCTTTTAGATGAAAGGTATAGTCAAAATTTTGATCTGAACTAGTTATATGATATGTCTCGTGTTCTGCAACAGTAGAAATATCATTAAGAATTTTATAAAAATATTTTCTTAATTTTTTATCAATAAGAATTTGTGCTATTATGTTTAATCTCTCATCATTAGATTCAGAGATAAAATAAGTATTATTTAGATCTTTATTAATTACTAGTTTTGACATAATTATTTCCTAAAATTTAATTATACTTAATTTATAATAATTCTTTTATTAATTGCAATATTATATTAGACTTAATATAAATTAATTATTTAATTAATATAATTTAAAAAAATGCTAAATATAAGAAAAGATTTTCCCTACTTAAAATCAAAAGAGTTAGATTCTATTATTTACTTTGATAATGCATCTACTTCTCAAAAACCTTATCAAGTTATAGAAGCTATATCTAATTATTATGCATATCATAATGCGCCTGTTCATAGAGGAATTTATTCCAAATCTGAGCAAGCAACTACTTTATATGAAGAGTCAAGAGAGACTGTTTCTAAATTTATAGGTGCTGATAAAGATGAAATTATATTTACTAAAGGAACTACTGAGGGTATAAACTTTATAGCTCAATCTTGGGCTTCTTATAATTTAAAACCTGGTGATGAAATTATTATCAGTAAACTTGAGCATCACTCTAATATTTTACCTTGGATTAGATTAATGCAAGAGAAAGATATAGTGCTTAAGTATATACCAATTACTAATAATTTTGAGCTTGATTATAAAGCTTATACTAAATTATTATCAAATAAAACTAAATTAGTCTCTATTACTAGTTGTTCTAATGCGGTTGGATCAATTACTGATCTTGATTTTATTATAAAACATGCAAAAGTATATAATGCAAAAGTATTAGTTGATGCTGCTCAAACTATTGGACATAGAGATTTTAATCTTAAAAACTTAAATATAGATTTTTTAGCATTTTCGGGTCATAAGATTTTGGGTCCTACTGCAATAGGGGTTTTATATATATCTAAAGATATGCAAAAAGAAGTAAGACCTTATCAATTAGGCGGAGGTATGGTCTTAGATGTTAATGACTATGATTTTATTTCATTAAATCCTCCTAATTGTTATCAAGCAGGAACTCCTGCTATTGCTCAAGCTATAGGTCTATCTCAAGCTATAAAATATATAAGTGACAATATAGATTATGATTTGCTAAAAAAACATGAAAGTGCTTTATGTGCTTATTTGATTCAAGAGTTATCTAAGTTTGATCATATAAAGATTTTAGGTCCTAAAGACCAATTATCAAATTCTGGTCATATTGTTAGTTTTGTCTCTACTTTATATCATCCTCATGATATTGCTTTTTATTTAGATCAATTTAACATAGCAGTTCGAGCAGGTAATCATTGTGCTCAACCTCTTTTTAAGAATATAGGTATTAATGGTTCTGTAAGAGCAAGCTTTTATATTTACAATACATTTGAAGAAGTTGAAACTTTAGTAAAAGCACTTAATAAGCTCTTTAGAAAATAAATCTAATAATGTCCAATTATGCCTTTATTTTGAACCCACTTTTGACAGAGCATAAATACAATTAAGCCTAAGGCAAAATATATAAAAGAGTTAAATATCAGAAAAATTAAACTTGTATCATATAAGCAATCAAGTAAGGTTTTATTGTTAAAAATTAATTCTCTTATTACAATTATTCCTTGTGTGCTAGGTAAACTTCTACTTATCTGTCTTAACCAAAATGGCATATTCTCTATTGGTAAAATCGAACCATTTAGAAACAGTAAAATATTGGTAATTAGATATGCAAAAGATTGGGTTTTTTTAAATATTATTCCAAATCCAGCAATGATTAATGAAAATCCTACGATTCCAAATATAGTGATTATAAATACCAAAAGAGAGGCTAAATTAAAGGGAATATAAGCACCAGTTATAGCTACTAGTGTTAATAGTATTAATAAGTTTTGCAATGTCCAAAAAGGTATATTAGCTATATATCTTATTATTAATTTGCTATAAAAAGGGTTAGGATTTAAAAATAATTGTTCAAGAACTCCAGTTTGAGAGCTTTCAGATATAAAATATGTAGTGTCCCAAATAAATAGATAGGCATAGAACCATATAAAATAACCAATAGCAAGAGGGCCTATTTTTTCTGAGGTCAAAGAACCATTATCAAGTAATAAAATCCACCAAACAAAATCTAAGATAGAAGTTATAGTATCTGCTAAGGCACTCCATTTATAATATCTATACATTAAGCTTATTAGATTTATGTCATTTAATATTAGTATACTTATTTTGTAAAATGAATTAAGTATATTTTTCATTATTAACCGTACTTTATTTTTTAGAAAGTAACATAAAAATATCTTCAAGATTATATTTAATCTTATTTATAGATAAGATTTGTAAGTGATTGCTATATATGACTGAAATTTTATTATAAAGCTCTTCTTGACTTGATATAATTCCGGTTAAGATAATTTCATTTTCATTTCTTTGTATATCCATGCTTGGTAAAAGTACTTTTAAAGTTTCTTGACAGTTATCCAAATTGTTAGAGGATATAATTATTTTGTAATACTCTTCTTTAAATAATTCTAAAAACTCCAATATATTTTTATCAGCAACTAATTTGCCTTTATTCATAAAAATAATTCGATTACATATTTTTTGAGCAATATCTAATTGATTAGTAGTTAATATTATAGTTTTATTTTCTTCTTTTGACAGTGCTTTGATCCAGTCTTTAAGATTTCTTGATGATTCCAAATCTAATCCAAGAGTAGGTTCATCAAGTATAATTATTTCAGGATTAGAAATTAAAGCACAGGCAATTGATAGTTTCTGCTGGTCTCCTCTTGAAAGTTTATTAACTATCTCATTTTTTACTTTTAACAAATCTAATTCTGTTAATAATTTATCTATTTGATTATTTAATATATTTTTATTTATTCCTTTAAGGCGACCAAAATATATCAAATTTTGTTGAGGAGTAATTTGCCAAAAGAGATTTCTACTTCCCTCAAGTACTACTCCTACTTGTTTCATTGCATTATTACGATCTTTCTTAATATCAAATCCGTTAAGCTTGATTTCTCCGCTTGTAGGATTTATTAAGTTGCATAGAATCTTAATGGTTGTAGTTTTCCCAGCTCCATTTGGACCTAGAAATCCAACAATTTCTCCTTTGTCTATATTTAAAGTTAGGTTATCAATTGCATGGAAAATTTGATTATTATTAGAATAGTATGCCTTAACTATAGATTTTAATTCAATTGCATAGTCCATTGAATCCTTATTTTATAATAAAATTACATAAGCTAAATTATCTTAAGATATTATAAAATAAAATAGCAGCTTAATTAATATATAAGCTGCTATTTTTAAATCAAATAAGTAAATAACTATATTAGTTTTTGAGATTTTAACTCTTTTTCAAGTTGCTTAGTACCTTTATAAAAAATAGTCTTTATTCCTGCTTTTTCAGCGGCTTTTAGATTATCTTTTTGATCATCTATGAAAGTACATTCTTTAGGATCTAAATTGTATTTTTTGATTATATGATCATATATTTTAGGATCTGGCTTTAATAGACCTATATCGCTTGATATAACTATATTTTCTGGTTTAAAGTATTGAAACACTTTTTTAAAGCGTCTTGATTTTTTTAAGCAATTAAAGGTTTTTGCATCGAAATTAGAAAGGATAAATAATTTGTGATTTTTTTTAGCACATTTTTCAAGGAGTTTAATATTTGATTTGATAGGTTTCATGTTTTTTGCAAGCTCTTTAGAATTAAACATAGCTTCTATGCTATTTTTTATAATTCTTTTATGCCTATCGCTTGAGAAAAATTTAGAATTTTTAGGATCATCTATAAATTGATTAACTTCTTTAGAGATTTGTTGGCTATCTTTAGAGCCTTCAAGCCAATTACATATTAATTCTGGTAATAGCTGTTCATTATATGTTGGATGATGTGGTCTGTTAGTAGGCTTTTTTATTTGATTTAATATTTTAAATACTTGATCTTTTATCTCTATTGGGCTACTCCAGCTAAACAGTGAGTGAAAAAATAGATCACCCATTCCTATTTGACCTGCCATTGCCAATTGATCAATCTCTAGTAAAGTATCTCCTAAATCCCAAATTATTACTTTAGAATAAGCAGAATTTACAAATATTAATGTTGCTAAAGCAACATAATAGAAATGTTTTTTAATATATTGATTAATTTTTAACATGAAAAATCCTTATAATTATGTTATAATATTAATTAAATAGCATAGTGCTATTTATTATTTTACAGCATTATAATAATAATGCAAATGCCCTATTTGTTGATAAATATTTTTTGATATTAGATTATTTGTAAATTTTTATGAGTTTGTATAAAAAAAAATTGTTTGAGCATTATCAAAACCCGAGAAATTATGGTGTTATTGAAGGTTATAATTTTAAAGCAGAATTAACTAATTTTTCTTGTGGAGATAGTGTATTATTTCAAGCATTAGTAAATAATAACTGTTTTGAAAAGATTGCTTTTCAAGGTCAAGGATGTATAATTAGTCAAGCGACTGCTTCTATGTTGACTGAATATATAATTAATAAAGATTTTGATTTTGTTAAAAATTTATCTAAAGAAGATATATTAAACATGATAGAATTAGATTTAGGACCTATGCGTTTAAAATGTGCTCTATTGCCATTAGAAGCTTTAAATATCGGTATAAATAATTTAAAGTAATATTATATGCTTGATAAAAATAAGTTGATATTAAAGCTAAATGAATTTGTTCCTAAGTATTTTTTTAATATTAATCAGGAAGTAGAACTAGCTCGTCAATATTTTGATTGGTTAAGAGAACACCAAGATCAAATAAGGTTAATTTTAAGTCAAGAAGCTAAATATACTATGCCTGATTATATAAATAATATAGATCAGGTCAAAGATCTTAATTTAGATAATAAATTTTTATTGTATACAGTTATCTCAGTTGATGGCTCTCAGATATATCCCGATAGGCATTACGGAATATCTTGTTTTTTGCTTAATTTGGGGTTAGTTCAAATAAATTATTTAGATCCTGTATCACAAGTTAACTTCAGTTCTGTTCCATATCTTTATAAGGAAATACAAAATACTGAACATTTATCTCAAGAAATTATAAATTGTAAGCGTAATGAGCTTGAAATTCAAAAGTGTCTTGAATTAAGTATAAATGCTAAAAATTATTCTAAAAATATTATTGCTTTACTAGATGGTACTCTTATATTTAGTCATTTAGATAGTAAAGATATTAAAATAAGAGATTATTTTTTATCAAGATATATTAAAGTTCTTGATGAATTTTACCAAAAACGCATTCCTGTATTTGGTTTTATTAGTTTTACTAAAAGCAAAGATATAGTAAATATTATCAAAAACGGTATTTTATTATCTATCATTCCTGATCTATCTTATGATTATTTACACTCTTCTTTAGATAATAATTTGACTGAGAAAAATCTTTTAGACAACGTAGTTGATTCTGATTTAATGGATCATATTTTAAAGCCATTTTGTAGATCAAATATATTTTTGAGCAATACAAAAATTTTAAATTATTATCCTGATCATTTAAAGATAAATTTCTGTTATATAAATATAGAAAGTGAAATAATAAGAGTCGAATTTCCTTCCTGGCTTTCTCAGGATCTTGAATATCTTGATAGTTTACTTAAGTTGATTATCGATCAATGTAAAAAAGGACAAGGCTATCCTGTTGCTTTATCAGAAGCTCATGAGCAAGCAGTTGTTAAGAGTATCGATCGAGAATTTTTTTTCCAAATGATTCAAAAAATAAGCTTAACTAATAAAAACTCTCTAAAAATGTCTAAAAAAAGCTTAAAGAAAAAATTTGTTAGTATTTAAATTTTATTTAGATTTTTGTATCTATTAAGTACAGTCAAATAGTTTTCTTTTATATTTTGCCACTTAATAATAACGTAAACCGATAAGCTCAATAGTGCTGCAAAAAAGCACCAAACAGAAGTTAAATAATTATACCAGCATACATAAGATATTAGACATGAGAATAAAAGTAAGGTTCCAAATATTTTCATGCT
Organism: Candidatus Babela massiliensis; assembly: GCF_000513475.1. Lineage (GTDB taxonomy): Bacteria > Babelota > Babeliae > Babelales > Babelaceae > Babela > Babela massiliensis. The sequence goes on along the minus strand of NC_023003.1, from coordinate 418,337 downwards.
TTTTCTTGTTGAGATAAAAAATGGCAATATAGTTGTCATACCATAAACTGTTAATGCTAAATTATAGTTTTTATAAAATGGTACATGAACATTATAGTAAATATGTGAGCATTCGATAGCCACAAAAACCTGCTCTTTTAATAGTACTACAAAAAATAAAATAGCCCATGCAAGTCCCAGTGATAAAAGTATTTTTAAATACCATCTTCTATTTTTATCTTCTTCTAAATTATAAAGAGATAAAGGAATAACTATAGGCCAAATTATAAGTGCAAAATTTAAAAATATATAAGATAAAGCTTTTATTAAAATATGATTGGTACTAAAATTGTCTTTTAATAACCAAATAAGTCCTTCACTAAACTGTTGAATAGAAAACATTAGTGGTATAAGTGCAAAAAGCAATTGCGTCTTTTTTTTTACTTGTTTTAAAGTAGCTAAACCGATAAATCCAAGCGATATAGAGGCAATAAAACTTGCTTTTGCAGAAAAACACATAATCTAAACCCAACACTTTTAATATGAAAAACTTATTTGATTATAAAGTTTAAACTATTTTTTTAGATTAGCCTAAAAATTTTTTAAAAAAACTTTTTATTGAACCATCTGATTCATTTTCGTTGATTTGAGTTCCAATAGCATCAGAATACTCTTTTAACGCTTTTTCAGCAGAGGCAGATAGCTTTTTAGGTATATCACATTTTGGAGTTACTACTAAATCACCTTTAGTTTTACCTCTTATTTTTTGAAATCCTTGACCTTTAATTCTTATAGGATCGCCAATTTGCCAACCTTTAGGAACTTTTAGACTTTCTTTAGTGCCATCTATATTTTCAATTTCTACTTGAGATCCAAATACAAATTGTGGATATGTTAGTAAAATTGAACAGTGTATGTCATCTTCCACTCTTTTGAATGTTGGATGAGGCATTACATGTACTCTTAAATATAAGTCACCAGCAGGTCCGTTAAAGGTCCCAGCATCACCTTTTTCAGGAATTCTTAATTCAGCTTTATCAAATATTCCCTTTGGAATACTAATTTTTAAGCTATCGTATTGCTGAATTCTAGTTTGACCTTTACATTTTGTACATGGATTTTTAATTATGAAGCCTTCACCATTACATACTGGACATGCTTGAGTATACATGAATATTCCATGTCGATAACCAACTTGTCCGGTTCCTGTACATTCTTTACAAACTTCTATTGATGAAGGTTCTTGAGAACCTTTTCCATGACATACATCACAGCTTACATAACGATATACTTTAATATCTTTTGTTGTACCTAAGAATGATTCTTCAAGGCTTATATTTAATTCTTTAGCCAGATCTTGTCCTCTTTTTGGTGTAGGACCTGATTTTTTACTTTTCTTTTTCTGTCCTGCTCCAAAGATATTGCCAAATATATCTTCAAAGTTGCTAAAGATATCATCCATATTCATATTTGCGCCAAAGCCACCCATTGAAGGACCTTCATGACCAAATTGATCATACTGCTTACGCTTTTCAGTATTTGAAAGAACTTCATAAGCTTCAGCAGCTTCTTTGAATTTTTCTTCAGCCTCTTTGTTGTCCGGATTTCTATCAGGATGATATTTTAGAGCCAATTTTCTATATGCTGATTTAATTTCATCTTGGGTAGCCGTTTTAGGTACACCAAGTACTTTGTAATAGTCTGCTTTACTCATAATTCTTATTCTTAAAAATAAATATAATATTAATTAATCTTTGTTTATCTTTATTAAAAGTATACCATAATTAAAAAAAATTGGTATAAGGTGGTTATATAGAATTGAAAGATTTTATTATATTATAATAGCTTATTCATTTTTTATATATTGAACTTTTTTGATTCAAAATTTTTATTTTGACAAAACAATTCTTTTCAACTTCAAATATTTCTTTAAATTTATTTATATTTTTTGAAATATTCCTGTGATATGTTAGGGAGTCGCTTTTCTCCTGATAGCTTTGCTATCAAAGCTAGAGATACCCTTTTAACAGCGGCTATTGGTGGAGTCGCTTATGGAGTTCAAGAAAATATGGGTACTTGGTCTAAAGATAATATTACTAGGGAAAATATCAGATATTTATGGCAAAGAGCTTGGACTTGGTATAATAAAAATAAAGGAATTTCTAAAACAACAAGGCCTACTCCATTTGTATTTATTCCAGCAGGTATTGATCCTATTTCAGGTTCTATATTAAGTTCAATGTTTAATGTTATAAATTCTGTTAATAGACATTAAGTTAATTTAACTAAAATTCGGTATAGGATAGCATCTTCTCTATACTGAATAAAATATTTTATTTTTTTAATATTTGTTTTACTTCTAAAGCATCTAAATATTTTTGTTTTTTAGTTCTAAAATTTTTTGCTCTTTCTACATCACACATTACCATAAGTGCTAGTAAACCGGTAACCGATATAGATCCTATTCCTAAAAGCAAGCATTCACAATCTTTAGTTTTAAGAAATTGATATAGATATGAGATTCCTGTTTTGCCTAGTATAGCTGCAATAATAAAGCTAATAACAGCATTAGTTTCCGGCGGATTCTTAGTTTTAATAATATTATTAAGTGTCATTTTAGTTTTTCTCATTTCTAAAATACTATTAGAAAGCTAGATAAAGTTATCTTTTTCGGTTTGTGTTAAATTTAGTCTTGGTAGATATTGATTTAAAAGATAGGGTCTACTTTTTTTAATAGCATGGTTTATTTTCTCTTTTATAGTATTATTAATGGCCTTGATGTAAGTATTACTATTAATCAAAGTTATTGTGAATAATAGTATCAAATTTAATTTTTTCACCATAAGAATTTCCTATATAAATATGATTGAAGGATTATTTATTTTAATTTTACATATTATTTTAATTATTTCATCAGCATCTGGAGGTTGCGCTATTGTATTAGTATAAATTAAGAAATGTTATCCCAAAACCTATTTGTATTCTATTAAATAACTTAATAAATCTTTGCTAATAAGTGTGATTGAAAGTTTGTTTATTTTAGTATACTTAGTTTTTTATTTTGTCTAACGTTATGATATTTAATAATTGTTTAATTTTTATGGCATCTAAATATTTTTGTTTTCGTGTTCTAAAAGTCTCATCTTTTTTTATATCATTAATTCCGGAAGCAATAAGTAATGTTGCTAGCAATAAGCCTCCTGTACCGCATAAGATTGCTTTTTGCCTTTCATCAGATGAAAGATTTGAGAAGAAATAACATCCTAAATTAGAGGTTGCTATTCCTCCCATTATGATTCCTGAAATAACACTCCACAATCCTAAGTCAGCAGGATTTTTTTTAGGTGAAATGAAGTTAAACTGCATTTTAGTTTTTCTCATTTCTAAAATACTATTAGCAAGTTCAATAAGGTTATCTTTTTCGGTTTTTGTTAAATTTAGTTTTGATAGATATTGATTTAAAAGATTAGGTCTACTTTTTTTTATAGCATGTTCTATCTTCTCTCTTATGGTATTATTAATGGCCTTGATGTAAGTATTACCATTTATCAAAGTTATTGTGAATAGTATTAATATTAAATTTAATTTTTTCATCATAAGAACTTTCTATATAAATATGATTGAGGTATTAATTATTTTAATTTTACATATTATTTTAATTATTTCATCAAATGTAACTTTGGTAAAGATAACAAATTTTAGTTAATAAAAAAGCTAAAGCTTTAAAGCTTTAGCTTAAAAATGTTTAATTTTTGTAAATTATATTTTTAAAAGACCAGATTTATATTTTTCTTGAGTTTTCTCTATCATTTTTATAACAAAGTTTAGGAAAATTTCAAAATTATCTTCATGCAATGATGTTAATAATGTACTTAGGTATAATTTCTCGTCTTCTTTGTCAATTAAAGGTGGTAAATAACCATTTTGAAGTAATATTATAGATGCTAATGCTTTACCACTACGTTTATTTGCTTCATGAGAAATATGTATCCTAACTATTTCATACCAAATAAAAGCAGCCTTTCTAACAGGATGCATTGATGGATCTTTAATTTTATCCAATGCGTTTAATACTTGTTCTTCAATTACATCAAAAGCTGGAAACATATGTATACGTTTGTTGATCCAAGTAGTCAAGTTTATAAAATTAGGTTTTATGTTTTTTTTAACGTTATTATGCAAACCCAGACTTTCTTGTGCCCATGTCTTGATTTCGTCAACATTGATTCCGAGTGCTTGATTTGTAAGACCGTGAATACATCTAGGATTTGCCTTATAGTATTCTAGTACTCTTTTTATAGCAAGAATGCTAATATTTTTGTTATCATCGACTCTTAGGTTGAAATCATTATTGCCTATGAAAAGATCTTCCGGAGTGTTATGTTCTATAAATTCAAAGAATATAGTTTCGGCATTCGTAAAATTTCTTTTTCTCCATATAATGGAGTGTTTTCTAAATTGTCCTGGTATATCAGAAACTAATCTTGATAAAAATCCGTTTACTTTTTTAACTTCGTCAATAGATAAAGCACTGACAAAATCTATATTGGGTTTTAAGTAATTTTCTTCAAGATAATTAAGTCCATAAACCCAATCAAAACCTTCAGCGTGTCTAATAAAATCATTTTTATTTGGATATTTTGCTGATACTTTTTCCTTAGAAAAATTTTTTACTTGTTTTTTTAACTTTTCTAAAAATTCTTCGTTCCAATTATACCTTGTAGCTTGATTGCAATTTTCATAAACGTATTTTGGTATTTTTGTTATAGGTGTTTCTGATATAGGTTGAACTTTAATAGATTCCTCTGAAGACAAAGCTTCAGGTTTTTCCATTGAATAAAGTGAAAATATTTGGGTAATTAAAATAAGTAAACAATATTTTAATTTCATTGAGTAATCCTCCGTAATTATAATAAATAAAAAAGTTTATATTAATTAATATAATACTATAATTTATATTTTTTTCAATTGCTTAAATAGTTAAAATTATTTTTTTTTAAATTTAAAATAGGATTAAGCAATATCTGTAAAAGTGAAATAGGTTATATTTAAAATACTGATATTTACTTAATTAATTTTGCAAATTAGTTAGTGTAAAGAAATAAAATAATATATTGTTTGATTTTATGTTATAGATTTAACTCAATATTATCTTGTTATAATTATTATGATTTTGGTCTTATATGATTAAATCAGTATTATTTTTATTAATTATTATTTTCTATATGAGCAATTCTAAATCCAATCTTTTTTTTTTAAAATTTTTAAATAATTAAATATTTCTTATTGCAATATTTAATTATTGTGGTAAGATTTTTGTAATAGAACTTGTTTTTTATTTTAATGTCAAGGAGGTTTTATGGTTTTATGCAAACCAGAGTTAGATAAATTAACCAAAATTTTATTTGGAGTCTTTATTTCTTTCAATTTTTATTTAAGTTCTATGGAAACTGATAATAAAATTCCGAATAAGAAATTTCAAAATTTAGATAATATATTTCAATACGAAGTTGCTCAACAGACTGGAGGAACTTGTGGATATCATGCTCTTTATAATGGTCTTACATTATTAAAAGCCCTAGAAGATCCATCAAAATATAAGTTACTTACTAGTAATGAAGATAGAGGTAATTATTTTGGTTCTATAGATTCTACTTGGACTAAAGAAATTATAAAAAAAAGAATTAGAACTCTTGCAAAATATTATATTGCTGATCATTTATTTAAAAGTTTCAAAAATATAGAAATAATTTCGAAGCCTGAAGAGAATGCTTATAAGTTAAATTTGAGTAATAACTGGGTAAAGCTTAAGCAGTTTTATTCTGATTTAAAAAATATTGAAGAATATAGAAAGAAATTCATTAACCTTATTGTTGATGTTTCTAGTGATATTGCAAATCGTTTAATAATTTTTGAAAAAGACCAAGCTACTTGCAGGGTTGATAAACAAGATTTTATAAATATTTTTAAGCTTTTTTATAAATCTCAAAATTTCGATAAAATTTATGAAGTAATAGATTTTTCTAGTATTAACTTTGAAATTATTTCTGATAATAAAATCAAAAATTTAAATAAACCTAATGAGGTCTATGTTATTAATTGGCAAGATATATCAAATCAAGATCGAGTTAAATTTTATGTTAATGATAGGCAAGAGGTTTCTAATGAAGCTAATGCTGGAGAGTGGTTAACTAGTGAGGAAATAGAATTTCTGATAGAGACTGATAAAAAGTTGAAACATACAAATATTTTTTGTATTGATACTCTAAAGGAGAATGAAATTAAGGAATTATTTTTATTAAATGCTTCCTTAAAACAACTTGTGATAGATTTTAAGTCTAAGGATTATTCTGGAACAGCAATTTTTTTGCTTTATTTTCCTAAACATTGGATAACTTGTGTTCTTACTAAAGATAAGGACAGTTTGCCTAATTTTATTTTGATGGATTCTTATTATAATAAAAATCGAACTTGTTCTAAGAAGATCTTTAATTTGATTAAGCAAATATATAATCCCGAGGTAATTTATAGCAAAGTTAATCAAACTAAAAGCAATTTTTCAGGTTATAATGCCGCTTATAATGTTTTAACAAACTTAGAGTTGTTAGAAAATGGCTCTGGCGCTAACCTTTTTAGCAAAGATAATGATATTAAGTTTGAGGAATTTACTTCTAGTTCTAAGAAGTTAATTATACAAAATAGAATGAGAAAATTGGTAGAATATTATATTGCAGATCATTTGCTCAAAAGCTTAAAAAGTGTTGATATAGTATCTGAACCATCTTTCAATTGCTATAAATTGAATTTGAGTGATAAATATATTAAATTAAAGCATTTAAATTTAAGTTTATTCCATTTAGAAGAATTAAGAAAGGAATTTTGTGATCTTATTTACAAAGTTGCTTGTGATCTTGTTGAAGATTTGGTGTATTTTGAAGATGATAAAGCTACTGTTATAGTCAAAAAACAGGATATAATTGATGCCTTTGAATATAGGTATAGAAGTTTTAAGGAAAGGTCTGAGATTATAGCTAAGGCTAAAGAACATTTTATAGAGTTTTCAGATTTAAAATTCGAAGTTATTTTTGATAATCGTATTAATGATTTAAGTGTTAAAGATGAAAGCAAGATTTATACTATCAATTGGTCTTGTTTTGCAAGTGATAATTTTTTAACTAGATTTAATGGTATATCCAAAGATACTGTTTTTGATGAACCAGGCAGTTGGTTATCTACTGATGAAATTGATTCACTCTTTAGATTAGCGAAGTGTAAGAATTTTGAATTTCTTAAAGATTTACAAATATTTTGGATAGATAAGTTTAATGATGAGAGCTTACATGAAATTTTTGAAAAGTCCGATAATTTAAGAAGAAGTTTTTCTAGTTTTATTAATGCTAATACCAGAGGATCTTTGCTTTTTATGTTAGATATTGCAAAACATTGGGTTCCTTTGATTATGACTAAAAAAATAGGAGAATTGCCAAGGTTTATATTAGCAGATTCAAGAAATAATCAGGGGGATTATGTTTGTGACGATGTTTCAAAATTAATAAACTTTTTAAGTGGTAAGTTAAAAGATTTAAGAAATAGTAGTGATGAGGAATTACGAAAGTTTCTAGAAAAATCTAGACCAAATAATTATTTAAAGAATTTTGATAATATATTTCAATATAAAAATATTTCTCAAGATTATTACTCAGGTTATTATTCGCTTTATAATGCTATTGTTGTTTTAAATTCTTTAGATTGTAAGTCTAATTTTCAATTATTTTCTGACTATGAATTTAGAAATAAATTTTTTGGTAAAGCGGATTCTAAGTGGACGAAATATATAACTGAAGCTAGAGTTAAAGATTTAGCTAAGGCATTTATATCTGATTGTTTATTTAAATCCTTAAGAAAGACAGAGATAATTTCGGAGTTCCAAGATAAGTGTTATAAGCTTAATTTGAGTAATGAATGGATTAAGTTATCTTCCATGGCTAGTAATTTAGAAGAGAATGATAAAGATGAATTTGGATTTAGTTTATGTTCCCGTTTATCTATAGAAAGAACAAGAAAAAAAGTTTGTCAAATGATTTATGAAGTAGCTGAGATTTTGTCTAATAATTTTGTGAAATATAATAATAAATTTGTTTATCATATTAGGTCCGATGATATATTCAGGATATTTGAAAATTGTTTTGGTCAAAAAGGTGAAACTATTAAAGACAACATATGTGATATTATAAATTTATCGGATTTAGATTTTGAAGTTATCTCAGATTATATGATTGTAAATCTAAATAATAATAGTAAAGTTTATAAGATAAATTGGCAAAATAGATTTAATGAGAATTTTGCCGATTTAATTGATATTGAGAACGTAACTCAGTTTGATATATGCGATCCGGGGTTATGGATATCAAAAGAAGAATTGGAAAATATTATATCTTTAGAAAAGATCAGTAAGATTGATATACCTAGAGATATATTTATACGATGTGTTGATATTTCTAAAAAAAATGTTATTCAGGAATTGCTTAAAAAAGATATTGATTTTAGGGAATTTATTGATAACTTTAATAATATAGATTATTCCGGTATGGCAATTTTATTATTTTCTCATAAAAATTATTGGATAACCTGTGTTATTAATAAAAATAAAAAAGAATTGGCCAAAGTTTTTTTAGTTAACTGCTATGAAAATTCTAATTCTGCTTATCTAGATGAAATTATAACTTTTATAAAGTTAATATCAGAGGTGAGTTTAGAAAAACCTAATGTAAGTAAGAAAGATAAAAATAATACTAAAGATTTTAATGAATTTTTAAACTCTAATACTATTGAACAAGATTCTGATACTTTTGATAAAGATAATAAACAAGAAACTTTGGCTCAGAGTTTTAAACGGATTCCTTCTATTATGTTTAGAGATTTAATAGGGGATCTACCTATAGAGATAAAAAACCTTGTACAAAGTATAAAATCTGAAGAGCTAAGTGATAAGGATATAAAGAATATTTTATTAGTTGGAGCTCCAGGGACAGGAAAAACCTCTTTAGCAGAAGCTATTGCTAAAGAAACTAATAGTGATTTTTATTATCTTAATGCAGGCTCATTAATAACTAGTTACCAAGGATCAGGATCTGAATCTATTAATGCTGTTTTTAATTATACCGAGAATTCATCTAAAAATTCCGTTATATTTATAGATGAGGTTGACGCCATAACTAATAATGATATTAATGATAAAAATGGTGAAAGTTTAAGAGCGACTAGAAATTTACAGTGTAATTTATCTCAAAATAAATCAATATGTATTTTAGCTACTAACTATCCTGATAAATTACCTCAACCTCTTAAAGATCGCTTTATTACTGTAGAAATTAAGTTACCTATGGTTGTAGATATAGTTGATTTTTTACGAAAAGGTCTTAGGGTTAAAGGTTATTATTCTTCAACTGATACATTGCAAGCGATAGCTAACATGTTTAATGATTTAAATTATAGGGATTTGTCTAAAATATTGGTAAATTCTACCTCTATGATAAAAAGTAGATCTATTGAAGATAGGATTCTAACAGAGAAAGATTATATAGTTGCTATATATAACCAAAGACCTAAAATGATTATTGCTTCTGAAGAACATGCAAAAGCTTTACTAAAATATTATCTTGAAATCTATGGATTACAATTACAAGATGTGACTTTTAATAATTTCTGGGGAAAGTTATTTAAACATATGTTTAAGTGTACTGCTGAGAATGTTAAAAATACTGTAACCAATATAAAATCTAGAGCTTTAAACTTAAGAACTTTAACTATAAATGATATTTATACAGGAATGTACTGGGAACAAAACGGTACTTTAGCAGATCAAAATTTAAGATTTACTATTCTTAAACATTTAATAAACGATAAAACGACCTCTGATATAACAGATTATGTTTACAATGATATAGCAGCTGAGGCTGTAGATAATTTTACTGCTAAAGATTTGCAAGAAGTCGTTGATAATGCAATGATTTCTGTTCGTTGGAGAGGTCTAAAGTTTATAAAGTCTCATGATTTATATATAGGTTTATATTCGGTTTTACAAAAAAAGGCTAAAGCTGTACAAATTATAGTGGGAGATCACACTATTTCTACTTTGGCTAATGAACCTAAGAGTGGATTAAGTGGAGAAGCAAGTTTGGGAGCTAGTTTTAGTATACCAATACCTGCCCCGATTCCTATATCATTGCCTATTAATTTAAGAGGTGGTTATAATTCGTCTGCTTCTCAAAATTATCAATGGTTTAAAAATACTAATGTATATCATGAATCAAGAGATCTAGCAGAAAATGAAAAGTTTCTAAGGAATGATATAGAGGGAGGCTCTCAAAATAAAAAAACTCGTTTAGATTATCGAACAGAAAAATTACCGGGATATTATTTAAGATTAGCAGTTATTAAATATTTTCTTCATAATGTCAATCATGATCTTTCAAAAGAAGATATAAGGAAATTTGCAGAAATTACTTTGGATCTAACTTGTTATACTTTGAAAGAGATAATAAATTTAGGAGATAGAATGAGATATGAAGAAAGATGGCATAATAAACCTCAAGGAATATTTGAGAGTAAATATCCTCCTTATGAATTTGGCAACAAGAAATTGCTATTGGTAGATTTAGTTAAAGCTGCTGATAATTTAGGTATTGATTTATATAGAGGCGATGAAAAGAAACTTAAGGAAACTATAAGTCAAACACGCGCTAAATATAAGGCCAAGATGGAGCAATTCAAAGATAGGTATAAGGACAAAGAATTACAAAAAAGCATGTTTGGGGCTTTGTCATATAATTTTGAAGCATTATTGCTTTTATCAAATGTTCAATCTTTAGTAAAAGATTTTTCTAAAATGGAATCTTACGATTTAGATAAAGAGATGTCTAAATTAGGAATTGGTGATATTACCTTTAATCATATAAAAGAGATTTTTAATCTATCAAAAATTTTGTCAAAAGATGATATTACTATGAGGGATAAAGATCAACTGATAGCTAAATATATAGCAGCCTATACTATGTTTGGAGTAATTGATACTATAAATCGAGCAAAAAAATTTAGCCGAGAGTAAATTAATTAATAATTAAATTAGAGGCTATCTATAGTGTAGTATTTTACTTAACTATAGATAGCTTATTAACAGCATACATTAATTCACTTTTACTAATTTATTTGTTACCATTCTAACCATCCAAACATACGATATAGCCAAGATTGGGATTTTTTATTATGATCATCCAGAATTTCTTTTAATGTATCTCTAAATTTAATTACCATATTGGTTCTTGAGTTTAATAAATAAAGCATATGATGCATAAGTGTAAATCTTTCATCCAAAAAAACACCATAAAGAGGAAAGTTAGCAGTAGAAACTATTTTATATTCTTTTTCATTAATAAATTCTATTACTTCGGCAGATTCGCTTAAGAGTAAATCTTCTTGACGGTTACTTTGAAGGTTTCTAAATTTTTCAATATCCTTTTCAAACTTCTTTAGTGTTTCAAGATCAATCTCATATGAACCTTGATGTATACCTTTTTTAACAGCCAATTCAACTAAATTAACAAAAGTAGTTAGGTTATCTCCTGTATAAGGAAATTTTAAAGTAAAAGAATAAGATGAGTAATTTAAAGGGTTCCTATCTTGACGCTCTATGTGCTTTAGATAGCTTTTATCAACTTTTTTATTTAGTCTTTGAATGAATCTTGTTAAATTTGGACTAACTTTTATCTTATTTTCTTCAATAAGATAAATAAGATCTTTTTTTAATATCTCTAAGATCCAAAGAGGAGGAGCTAAAATTTTTAGATTCTTTCTAAATTGTATATAAAGTATATAATCAGATAAAATTCTATATGGAAACATAATATCCTTTGAAAATGTTTATAGATTTTTATGAAAGTAACTTAATTAACTGGCTAATTTTTAGCTCTTTGGCGTAATCTAAAGCAGTATAAAAATAATTATCTTTAATTGATTTATTAGCATTATGTTCTAAAAGCGCTTTTACTGCTTCAATATTATTTTTTCTTGTAGCTATAATCAGAGCGGTATAGCCATAAAAATCTTGTTCATCAATGTTAGGTTTGACTTTATAATTAAGAATAAGATTAACTATATCAATATTATTTTTCTTAGATGCGATCATTAAAGCAGTTCTGCCATTACTATTTTTTATATCTAAATCGATAGTATAATTATAGTTTAGAAGCATTTTTACTATATTGAAATTGTTTTTAGATATAGAGTACATTAAAGCATTAGATTTATTATGATCTTGTAAACTGATGTCAATAATTTGTTGTTTATAATTTAGAAGAACTTTAACGATATCTATATTATTTTTTTCAATAGCATAAATTAAAGCAGTTTTGCCATGTTTATCTTGGCTATTAATATTAATTATATAATCTTGCACCTGGTAATTGAGAATCAATTGGACAATTTTAACATTATTAGTTTTAGTTGCTAAAATTAAATAAGTATCTTGATTTTTATCTAGGTAATTAAGATCTATAATATAATTATCTTTTTGATAATTTAATAGTAATTCAACTATTTCGGGGTTTTGATTATCAATAGTCCAGCTTAAAGCACTTTTATCATATTTATCTCTAAAGTTAATATCGATAGTAGTTTTATAATTAAGAAGAGCTTTTACAATTTCGCAGTGATTGTTTTTAACGGCCCAAATTAAAGCAGTTTGATTATAGGGCCCTATGAAATTAATATCTATAGTATATGTATCATGTTTATAATTTAGTAGAGAATTTACTATATCGATATTGTTATTCTTAATAGCCCAAAGTAAAGCTGTCATATTACTAACATCAGGCATATTTAAATCAAGTGTTATTTGCTCTGATTTATAATTTAAAAGTAAATCAATCATTTCAGTATTGTTATTCATAGCAGCAATAAGGATAAGGGTACGATTTTTAGGAATTCGTTCAAAGCGTGTTACTTTTTGAATTTGATTTACATCAACAGTAATAATATCTGGTTTATAGTTAAGTAATAATTTAACTATATCTAAATTGTTATTGATAATTGCAAATAGTAATGCTGAGTATCCATAAACCTTAGATTTGTTATTAATATTGAGTGTAATTATATTAGGTTTATAGTTTAATAGCAGCTTAACTGTTTCTGTATTATTATTTTGACATGCATATATTAATGCGGTTTCATGATTATTAGTTGTAGTATTTATATCAATAATGTAAGTATCTTTCTTATAATCTAAAATTGACCTAATTATATCAGAATTTATCCTATGGAATATTGCACTTATTAATACCGTAGTTCCTGATTTATATTTTTTGTTTAAGTTAAGCTCGTAGATATTCTTCTTGTAGTTCAAAATAAGATTAACTATTTCTTTATCATTAGCTCGAATGGAATTTAATATTGCATCTTCGCCTCGCTTGTTTTCTATATAAAGATCTATGTTATAGTTTAAAATTTGTCTTATAGTTTCTTTGTCTTTATTTAATATTGCTTTATTTAAAGTATTATTTCCATAATTATCCTTTAGGTTGTTAAGGTCGAGAGTAAAAGTATTTTTATTATAGTTTAAAAATAGGTCAATTAAATAAGGATTGTAATATTTTAATGAATATATTAAGCTATTGCTTTGAAGCTTATTTTTGTAATTGATATCAAATTCATTATTACTATCAAGAAAAAATTGAACTAGATCAGGAGAATATGCTAGTTTATCTAACTCAGATTTTATAGTTTTATATTCATTAGAGTTATTGTCTAATTTTTCAAGTTTATCTTTTAATATATGAGTCTTAACGTTATATCTAGAAAAATACTTATTATCAAGCTTTGTGGCAATAATTAAAGCATTGTATCCGTAATTATCAATAGTATTAACATTTATAGAATTTTGTTGGAATAGAAAAGACATAAATTTTAACTGTTTTTCTCTGTCATTCCATAGACTAGGAAAATATGTCTCAAGAATGATATAGCTAAAACACTGATGAAAGGAAAAATCAAGAGGAATATATCCAAGATAGGTAGTATAGTAAAAATAAAGAGACCACATTAAGGCGGTCTTACCAGTAAAAGGATCTTTTGAATTAATATCGGTATTATATTCAATTAAAAGTTTGATTAGGTCTTCATTTTGTTTGATAACAGCAAGTGTAAATGCATCATTAGGATTTGCTTTATTATCAAGAAGAAATTTTGTCATATCTTTATCTTGGGAAACATAAACAGCATGCATCAATGGTGAAAATTCAATATTGTTTTTAATATTAACATCAGCACCATGATCGATAAGTAATTGGGCAATAGGCTTATAATTCAATTCAATAGCGTGCATAAAAGCAGTGTAACCTAATACATCTTGAAAATTTACATCAACACCTTGATTTAAGAGAGATTCTACTTCTTTAATATTATCTTCAAGAACTGCATACATTAATTCACTTTTACTAATTTATTTGTTACCATTCTAATCATCCAAACATACGATATAGCCAAGATTGGGATTTTTTATTATGATCATCTAGAATTTCTTTTAATGTATCTCTAAATTTAATTACCATATTGGTTCTTGAGTTTAATAAATAAAGCATATGATGCATAAGTGTAAATCTCTCATCCAAAAAAACACCATAAAGAGGAAAATTGGCGGTCGTAACTATTTTATATTCTTTTTCATTAATAAATTCTATTACTTCAGCAAATTCGCTTAAGAGTAAATCTTCTTTATCAAGTTTTCTTAAAATTGTATTGTTTTGGCGATGAGTTTGAACTCTGATAAAACCTTCAATATCCTTTTCAAATTTCTTTAGTGTTTCAAGATCGATTTCGTATGAACCTTGATGTATACCTTTTTTAACAGCTAATTCAACTAAATTAACAAAAGTAGTGAGGTTATCATCTGTATAAGGAAATTTTAAAGTAAAAGAATAAGATGAGTAATTTAAGGGATTTCGATCTTCATGTTCTATGTGCTTTAGATAGCTTTTATCAACTTTTTTATTTAGTCTTTGAATAAATCTTATTAAATCTGAATTAACTTCTATCTTATTTTCTTCAATAAGATAAAGAATATCTTTTTTTAAGATCTCTAAGATCCAAAGAGGAGGAGCTAAAATTTTTAGATTCTTTCTAAACTGTATATAAAGTATATAATCAGATACAATTCTATATGGAAACATAATATCCTTTGAAAAATTTATAGATTTTTATGAAAGTAATTTAATTAACTTGCTAATTTTTAGCTCTTTGGCGTAATCTAAAGCAGTATGAAAATAATTATCTTTAATAGATTTATTAGCATTATGTTCTAAAAGAGCTTTTACTGCTTCAATATTATTTTTTCTAGTAGCTATAATCAGAGCTGTATAGCCATAAAAATCTTGGGCATCCATGTTAGGTTTGACTTTATAATTAAGAAGAAGGCTAATTATATCAATATTGTTTTTCTTAGATGCAATCATTAAAGCTGTTCTGTCATTACTATTTTTTATATCTAAATCGATAGTATAATTATAGTTTAGAAGCATTTTAACAATATCAAAATTGTTTTTAGATATAGAGTACATTAAAGCATTAGATTTATTATGGTCTTGTAAATTAATGTCAATGATCTGATATTTATAATTTAAAAGAGCTTTAACTATATCAATATTATTTTTTTCAATAGCATAAATTAAAGCAGTTTTGCCATGTTTATCTTGGCTATTAATATTAATTATATAATCCTTAACACGATAATTGAGAATCAATTGGACAATTTTTACATTATTAATTTTAGTTGCTAAAATTAAATAAGTATCTTGATTTTTATCTACGTAATTAAGATCTATAATATAATTATCTTTTTGATAATTTAATAGTAATTCAACTATTTCGGTATTTTGATTACCAATAGCCCAACTTAAAGCACTTTTATCATATTTATTCCTAAAATTGATGTCTATAGTAGCTTTATAATTAAGAAGAGCTTTGACAATTGCAGTATTATTATTTTTAACAGCCCAAATTAAAGCAGTTTGATTATAGGATCCTATAAAATTAATATCTATAGTATATGTATCATGTTTATAATTTAGTAGAGAATTTACTATATCGATATTGTTATTCTTGATAGCCCAAAGTAAAGCGGTCATATTACTAACATCAGGCATATTTAAATCAAGTGTTATTTGCTCTGATTTATAATTTAAAAGTAAATCAATCATTTCAGTATTGTTATTCATCGTAGCAATAAGGATAAGGGTACGATTTTTAGGAATTCGTTCAAAGTATGTTATTTTTTGAATTTGATTTACATCAACAGTAATAATATCTGATTTATAATTAAATAATAATTTAACTATATCTAAATTGTTATTGATAACTGCAAATAGTAAAGCTGTGTATTCAATGGTATTGAGTTTATTATTTATATCAACAGTAATAATATCTGACTTATAATCTAATATTAACTTTACCATATCTTTGTTGTTATTTTGAGAGGCATATATTAATGCTGTACCGTTATAATTGTTCTTAGCATTAATATTTAGGGAGATAATTTCAGGTTTATAGTTTAATATTGATCTTACAATTTCAATGTTATTGCCTTTAACTCCTGTAATTAAAACTGTTGTAATAAAAATATCATTGTTGCTAAGAAAAATATTGTATTTTTTGTTAAGATCAAGAGTAGTAGTTTGTTTCTTATAATTTAAAATAAGATTTAATATATCTAAATTATCTCTTTGTATAGCTGATCTTAAAATATCACTTCCTTTTTTATCTTGAGAATAAAGGTCTATATTATAAGTATCATGTTTGTATTGCAAAATTTGTTTTACGGTTTCAATATCCTTATTTATTATGGCCTTTTGTAAAACATTATTTCCATTACTATCTTTAAGATTATTAATATCAATTGTATAAATGTCTTGCTTATAACTTAAAAATAACTTAATCAAATAGTAATTATAAGATTGTATGGTGTATATTAAAGGATTGCTATTTAGATAATTTTTATAATTTAGGTCAAAAGTATAATTTTTTTGATCAAGAAAAAACTTAACTAAATCAGGAGAATATGTTAATTCATCTAATTCAGATTTTATAGTTTTATATTCTTTGGAATTAATATCTAAATTTTTAAGTTTATCTTTCATTATGCCAGAGTCTACTTCAAATCTGAAAAATCTTTTGTTATCAAGCTTTGTAGCAACCATTAAAGCATTGTATCCATAATTATCAGTAGAATTAACATCTATAGAATTTTGTTGAAATAAGAAAGACATAAATTTTAACTGTTTTTTCTTGTCCTCTAGTAGGCTAGGAAAATATGTCTCAAGAATGATATAGCTAAAACACTGATGAAAGGTAATATCAAGAGGAATATAGCCAAGATAAGTAGTATAGTAAAAATAAAGAGACCACATTAAAGCGGTCTTACCAGTAAAAGGGTCTTTGGAATTAATATCGGTATTATATTCAATTAAAAGTTTAATTAGTTCTTCATTTTGTTTGATAACAGCAAGTGTAAATGCATCATCAGCATTTGCTTTATTATCAAGAAGAAATTTTGTCATATATTTATCTTGTGCAAAATAAACAGCATGCATCAATGGTGAAAATCCAATATTGTTTTTAATATTAACATCGGCACCATGATCAATAAGTAATTGAGCAATAGGCTTGTAATTCAATTCAACAGTGTGCATAAGAGCAGTATAACCTAATGCATCTTGAAAATTTACATCAACACCTTGATTTAAGAGAGATTCTACTTCTTTAATATTATCTTCAAGAACTGCATACATTAACTTAGTTTTTACTAATTTATTTGTTACCATTCTAACCATCCAAACATACGATATAGCCAAGATTGGGATTTTTTATTATGATCATCCAGAATGTCTTTTACTGTATCTCTAAATTTAATTACCATATTGGTTCTTGAGTTTAATAAATAAAGCATATGATGCATAAGTGTAAATCTCTCATCTAGAAAAATACCATAAAGAAGAAAGTTAGCAGTAGAAACTATTTTATATTCTTTTTCATTAATAAATTCTATTACTTCGGCAGATTCGCTTAAGAGTAAATCTTCTTGGCGGGTACTTTGAAGGTTTCTAAATTTTTCAATATCCTTTTCAAACTTCTTTAGTGTTTCAAGATCAATCTCATATGAACCTTGATGTATGCCTTTTTTAACAGCCAATTCAACTAAATTAACAAAAGTAGTTAGGTTATCTCCTGTATAGGGAAATTTTAAAGTAAAAGAATAAGATGAGTAATTTAAGGGATTCCGATCTTGATGTTCTATGGACTTTAGATAGCTTTTATCAACATTTTTATTTAGTCTTTGAATAAATCTTGTTAAATTTGGACTAACTTTTATCTTATTTTCTTCAATAAGATAAAGAATATCTTTTTTTAAGATTTCTAAGATCCAAAGAGGAGGTGCTAAAATTTTTAAATTTTTTCTAAATTGTATATAAAGTATATAATCAGATACAATTCTATATGGAAACATAATATCCTTTGAAAATGTTTATAGATTTTTATGAAAGTAACTTAATTAACTGGCTAATTTTTAGCTCTTTGGCGTAATCTAAAGCAGTATAAAAATAATTATCTTTAATCGATTTATTAGCATTATGATCTAAAAGAGCTTTTACTGCTTCAATATTATTTCTTCTTGTAGCTATAATAAGAGCTGTATAGCCATAAAAATCTTGGGCATCAATATTAGGTTTAATTTTGTAATTAAGAATAAGATTAACTATATCAATATTATTTTTCTTAGATGCGATCATTAAAGCAGTTCTGCCATTACTATTTTTTATATCTAAATCGATAGTATAGTTATAGTTTAAAAGCATTTTAACAATATCAAAATTGTTTTTAGATATAGAGTACATTAAAGCATTAGATTTATTATGGTCTTGTAAATTAATGTCAATGATCTGATATTTATAATTTAAAAGAGCTTTAACTATATCAATATTATTTTTTTCAATAGCATAAATTAAAGCAGTTTTGCCATGTTTATCTTGGCTATTAATATTAATTATATAATCCTTAACACGATAATTGAGAATCAATTGGACAATTTTTACATTATTAATTTTAGTTGCTAAAATTAAATAAGTATCTTGATTTTTATCTAGGTAATTAAGATCTATAATATAATTATCTTTTTGATAACTTAATAATAGTTCTATTATTTCGGTATTTTGATTATAAATAGCCCAGCTTAAAGCACTTTTATCATATTTATCTCTAAAGTTAATATCGATAGTAGTTTTATAATTAAGAAGAGCTCTTACAATTTCGCTGTGATTGTTTTTAACGGCCCAAATTAAAGCGGTTTGATTATAGAGTCCTATAAAATTAATATCTATAGTATATTTATCATATTTATAATTTAGTAGAGAATTTACTATATCGATATTGTTATTCTTGATAGCCCAAAGTAAAGCTGTCATATTACTAACATCAGGCATATTTAAATCAAGTGTTATTTGCTCTGATTTATAATTTAAAAGTAAATCAATCATTTCAGTATTGTTATTCATTGTAGCAATAAGGATAAGTGTACGATTTTTAGGAATTCTTTCAAAACGTGTTACTTTTTGTATTTGATTTACATTAACAGTAATAATGTCTGGTTTATAATCAAGTAATAATTTAACTATATCTAAATTGTTATTGATAACTGCAAATAGTAAAGCTGAGTATCCATAAACCTTAGATTTGTTATTAATATTGAGTGTAATTATATTAGGTTTATAGTTTAATAGCAGCTTAACTGTTTCTGTATTATTATTTTGACATGCATATATTAATGCGGTTTCATGATTATTAGTTGTAGTATTTATATCAATAATATAAGTATCTTTCTTATAATCTAAAATTGATCTAATTATATCAGAATTTATCCTATGGAATATTGCACTTATTAATACCGTAGTTCCTGATTTATATTTTTTGTTTAAGTTAAGCTCGTAGATATTCTTCTTGTAGTTCAAAATAAGATTAACTATTTCTTTATCATTAGCTCGAATGGAATTTAATATTGCATCTTCGCCTCGCTTGTTTTCTATAGAGAGATCTATGTTATAGTTTAAAACTTGTCTTATAGTTTCTTTGTCTTTATTTAATATTGCTTTATTTAAAGTATTATTTCCATAATTATCTTTTAGGTTATTAAGGTCGAGAGTAAAAGTATTTTTATTATAGTTTAAAAATAGGTCAATTAAATAAGGATTGTAATATTTTAATGAATATATTAAGCTATTGCTTTGAAGCTTATTTTTGTAATTGATATCAAATTTATTATTACCATCAAGAAAAAATTGAACTAGATCAGGAGAATATGCTAGTTTATCTAACTCAGATTTTATAGTTTTATATTCATTGGAGTTATTGTCTAATTTTTCAAGTTTATCTTTTAATATATGAGTCTTAACGTTATACCTAGAAAAATACTTATTATCAAGCTTTGTAGCAATCATTAAAGCATTGTATCCATAATTATCAATAGTGTTAACATCTATAGAACTTTGTTGAAATAGAAAAGACATAAATTTTAACTGCTTTTCTCTATCATG
The DNA here is from genome assembly GCF_000513475.1 of Candidatus Babela massiliensis. Lineage (GTDB taxonomy): Bacteria > Babelota > Babeliae > Babelales > Babelaceae > Babela > Babela massiliensis. The sequence goes on along the minus strand of NC_023003.1, from coordinate 397,728 downwards.
CCATAGACTAGGAAAATATGTCTCAAGAATAATATAGCTAAAACACTGATGAAAGGCAAAATCAAGAGGAATGTATCCAAGATAGGTAGTATAGTAAAAATAAAGAGACCACATTAAAGCGGTCTTACCAGTAAAAGGATCTTTTGAATTAATATCGGTATTATATTCAATTAAAAGTTTAATTAGTTCTTCATTTTGTTTGATAACAGCAAGTGTAAATGCATCATCAGCATTTGCTTTATTATCAAGAAGAAATTTTGCCATATATTTATCTTGAGAAAAATAAACAACATGCATCAATGGTGAAAATCCAATATTGTTTTTAATATTAACATCAGCACCATGATCGATAAGCAATTTGGAAATAGACTTATAATTCAATTCAACAGCATGCATAAGAGCAGCGTAACCTAATGCATCTTGAAAATTTACATCAACACCTTGATTTAAGAGAGTTTCTACTTCTTTAATATTATTTTCAAGAACTGCATACATTAATTCACTTTTTACTAATTTATTTGTTACCATTCTAACCATCCAAACATACGATATAGCCAAGATTGGGATTTTTTATTATGATCATCCAGAATGTCTTTTACTGTATCTCTAAATTTAATTACCATATTGGTTCTTGAGTTTAATAAATAAAGCATATGATGCATAAGTGTAAATCTCTCATCTAGAAAAATACCATAAAGAGGAAAATTGGCAGTAGTAACTATTTTATATTCTTTTTCATTAATAAATTCTATTACTTCAGCGAATTCGCTTAAGAGTAAATCTTCTTTATCAAGTTTTCTTAAAAGTGTATTGTTTTGGCGATGAGTTTGAACTCTGATAAAACTTTCAATATCCTTTTCAAACTTCTTTAGTGTTTCAAGATCTATTTCGTATGAACCTTGATGTATACCTTTTTTAACAGCTAATTCAACTAAATTAACAAAGGTAGTTAGGTTATCTCCTGTATAAGGAAATTTTAAAGTAAAAGAATAAGATGAGTAATTTAAAGGGTTCCTATCTTGACGTTCTATGCGCTTTAGATAGCTTTTATCAACTTTTTTATTTAGTCTTTGAATGAATCTTGTTAAATCTGAATTAACTTCTACCTTATTTTCTTCAATAAGATAAATAAGATCTTTTTTTAAGATCTCTAAGATCCAAAGAGGAGGAGCTAAAATTTTTAGATTCTTTCTAAATTGTATATAAAGTATATAATCAGATACAATTCTATATGGAAACATAATATCCTTTGAAAATGTTTATAGATTTTTATGAAAGAAACTTAATTAACTTGCTAATTTTTAGCTCTTTGGCGTAATCTAAAGCGGTATGAAAATAATTATCTTTAATCGATTTATTAGCATTATGATCTAAAAGAGCTTTTACTGCTTCGATATTATTTTTTCTCGTAGTTATAATAAGAGCTGTGTAGCCATAAAAATCTTGGGCATCAATATTAGGTTTAATTGTATAATTAAGAATAAGATTAACTATATCAATATTATTTTTCTTAGATGCGATCATTAAAGCAGTTCTGCCATTACTATTTTTTATATCTAAATCGATAGTATAGTTATAGTTTAAAAGCATTTTAACAATATCAAAATTGTTTTTAGATATAGAGTACATTAAAGCATTAGATTTATTATGATCTTGTAAATTGATGTCAATAATTTGTTGTTTATAATTTAAAAGAGCTTTAACGATATCTATATTATTTTTTTCAATAGCATAAATTAAAGCAGTTTTGCCATGTTTATCTTGGCTATTAATATTAATTATATAATCCTTAACACGATAATTGAGAATCAATTGGACAATTTTTACATTATTAGTTTTAGTTGCTAAAATTAAATAATTATCTTGATTTTTATCTAGGTAATTAAGATCTATAATATAATTATCTTTTTGATAACTTAATAGTAGTTCTATTATTTCGGTATTTTGATTACCAATAGCCCAACTTAAAGCACTTTTATCATATTTATCTCTAAAGTTAATATCGACAGTAGTTTTATAATTAAGAAGAGCTTTGACAATCGCAGTATTATTATTTTTAACAGCCCAAATTAAAGCAGTTTGATTATAGGGCCCTATGAAGTTAATATCTATAGTATATGTATCATGTTTATAATTTAGTAGAGAATTTACTATATCGATATTGTTATTTTTGATAGCCCAAAGTAAAGCTATCATATTACTAACATCAGGCATATTTAAATCAAATGTTATTTGCTCTGATTTATAATTTAAAAGTAAATCAATTATTTCAGTGTTGTTATTCATAGCAGCAATAAGGATAAGTGTACGATTTTTAGGAATTCGTTCAAAGCGTGTTACTTTTTGAGTTTGATTTATATCAACAGTAATAATATCTGATTTATAATTAAATAATAATTTAACTATATCTAAATTATTATTGATAACTGCAAATAGTAAGGCTGTGTATTCAATGGTATTGAGTTTTCGATTTATATCAACAGTAATAATATCTGATTTATAATCTAATATTAATTTTACCATATCAACTTTATTTTCTTCAGACGCATATATTAATGCTGTACCATTAAAATTATCAGTAGCATTAACATCTAGGATAATAAATTCAGATTTATAATTTAGTATTAATTTTACTATTTCGGTGTTTCTTGTCTCCATAGCTGATATTAATGCGGTTGTAATAAAAGTATCATTGTTGCTAAGAAAAATATTGTATTTTTTATTAAGGTCAATAGTAATAGTTTCTTTCTTGTAATTTAGGATAAGGTTTAAAATCTCTAAACTATCACTTTCAATCGCTTCTATTATAATATTACGACCTCTTTTATCTTCAGAATAAAGATCTATATTATAAGTATGGTATTTATATTGCAAAATTTGTTTTACGGTTTCAATATCCTCATCTAATATTGATCTACGTAGTATATTTATTCCATTACTATCTTTAAGATTATTAATATCAATTGTATAGGTGTCTTGCTTATAATTCAAAAATAATTTAATTAGGTAAGGATTATAGTATTTTATAGTGTATATTAAGGGATTGCTATTTAGGGAATTTTTATAATTTAGATCAAAAGTATAATTCTTTTGATCAAGAAAAAATTTAACTAAATCAGGAGAATATGTTAGTTCATCTAATTCATATTTTATAGTTTTATATTCTTTGGAGTTATTGTCTAATTTTTCAAGTTTATCTTTTAATATATGAGTCTTAACATTATATCTAGAAAAATACTTATTATCAAGCTTTGTGGCAATAATTAAAGCATTGTATCCGTAATTATCAATAGTATTAACATTTATAGAATTTTGTTGAAATAGAAAAGACATAAATTTTAACTGTTTTTCTCTATCATGCCATAGACTAGGAAAATATGTCTCAAGAATAATATAGCTAAAACACTGATGAAAGGCAAAATCAAGAGGAATGTATCCAAGATAGGTAGTATAGTAAAAATAAAGAGACCACATTAAAGCGGTCTTACCAGTAAAAGGATCTTTTGAATTAATATCGGTATTATATTCAATTAAAAGTTTGATTAGGTCTTCATTTTGTTTGATAACAGCAAGCGTAAACGCATCATTAGGATTTGCTTTATTATCAAGAAGAAATTTTGCTAGATTTTTATCTTGGGAAAAATAAACAGCGTGCATCAGTGGTGAAAATCCAACATTATTTTTAATATTAACATCAGCACCATGATCAATAAGTAATTGAGCAATAGGCTTGTAATTCAATTCAACAGTGTGCATAAGAGCAGTATAACCTAATGCATCTTGAAAATTTACATCAACACCTTGATTTAAGAGAGTTTCTACTTCTTTAATATTATTTTCAAGAACTGCATACATTAATTCACTTTTTACTAATTTATTTGCCATATAGCTTTTTCCTTGTTTTCATTTTTTATTCCAATGCTAATTATTAACAAAAAAGAAAATTTTGTAAATATAAACCACTATTACTAAATATATTACTGAATAAAAATAAAAATCCAATAGACATTTTTTGCAATTAACGTTAAAATTAAATTCAGTGAGAAAAACAATTTAAATTAATGGAGGCTATAAGCGTGTTTAATAAATTTAAAAAATTATCTTTAGTATTTCTTTTAGTGCCTAATCAGGCATCTGGTATGTTACTAAATTTTACTACCCAAGCTACTCAAGTATTTAAAAGTGCAGTACAAAAAGCAGCAGATTGTTTTTTTGATTATTCTATGGCAAGTTGTGCTTTTACTAATAATAAGATGTTTCCTGAAATTAAAAATGATACGGTTACTGAAACTCAAAGTATAACTCAAGCTCTAACTCAAAAAATAGTTGATAATATAAAAGAACAAATAACTCATAGTACGCCAGAATTGCAAGCTGAATGCTATGAGAGATTAGCAGATTTACTTCAAAGTAATTTAGATTTTTTCGATACGAAAGATAAAGTTTTTCAAGGAACTGCAGTTTGCCTTTTGTATCAATGTGTTAATTTAATAGAAGCAAATGATATTCCAGCTGCTGAAAAGGAATTAAATCTATTAGAAGAAGTTTTATCTAATGCTCCTGAAAAGAAAGTTTTGCTTAAAGATTTTACTCATGAAGATAATAAAGCAAAAGAATCGGCTAACTTTTTATTGAAAGGGTTTATCAATGATAAAGACTTGGATTGGAGTGAATTTGATCTAGATTCTTATAATGATGTTGCTGAAACATTAATTCCTGTTATTCAGAATATGATGATAGGAGGTAAGAATAAAGTTCAAAATATGCTTACTAATAATCTTCATCAAACTATATTGAATTTAGTAGGTATAATCTATTTGAGTCCTAAGGCTAATCTTGGTCTACTTGGTGCACAAGGTATGTACTTACTATGTAGTTCAAATCTTGGTGCTGCTGTTCTAAAAGATATAACACATAGAGTTGAAGTTGTTCGCCCTCTTGAAAGTGTAAATAGTGCGATTAATTTTATTGAAAAAGAGCTAAAAAATAATTCTAAATTGTCTTCTGAACAAAGAGTAGATTTTGAAAAGAATTATCAGAACTTATTAACAAAAAAAATAGAACTTGAAGGTAAAGTTAGAGAAAGTTACACTGCGGAATGGTTTAGAAATTTTAAAGAAGAAACTGAAAAAACTTGTAATGAAACTACTCCTGAAATTATACAAAAAGAGCTAGGAGCTTTTGTTGCAGAAGCTGCTGTATATTATAGTATTCCTAAGTTAGCAAATATCATAAAATCTTCTTCTTTTTTTAAGAAAGTTTACCCCTACTATAAAGCATTAAAACATAAAAATAGGATAATAGATGTAAATACTAAATCCTCTGAGGGGAAAATTATATTAGACAAAATTCAACCAAAAAACAGAGTTTTATATGGAGAACGAGGTAAAGAAACTGTAAATAGTGTTATAGAAGGCGTAGCAGCTGATGCAGCATTAGAGAGTGGTTGTTTTAGGCCAGGAGATAAGTTAAGAAGACCTCTTACTAAAGACCAAGTTGTACCTGATTGTTGTGACGCGCTTAGAGAGCATTCTAAATTTACTTCTTTCATAAAAGAAGCTGAAAAAGAGCTAACAAAAGGAACTCATACAATTGAACAGTTTGTAGAAAATAGCTTAAAAGAATTAATTGAATCTCAAATTTTAGACTTTCATGAAGAAGTTTGTGAAGCTTCAATGAAAATGATGGTAAAAGATTTAACTAATAAAATAAAATCAACAAGTGGCATAAATCAAGATATTTTGCAATACTTAGAGAAGGTTGATAATAAAAGAATTAAAGATTTAGTTGAAAAAGTTTCTAAAAATTTGAATGCAAAATCTCAACCACCACGTAAGGGCTGTGATGGTATAGATTTTGAAATTGGTAAATATGTTAAAGACTCTCAAACTAGTAAGACGGAATTTAAAACAAATCGTCATTATGATTGTAAAGTTCCTAGAGGTAATAATTATTTAAAAGATGAAGTAAAAAGAGATTTTAATCCAATAGATTTTGTTCAGAATTTAAAAATAAAACCAAAAGAGGAACTTATAATAGGTCTTTTTTTAGTCAACGAAGAAGAAGCAAAGGTTATTATAAAGGAATTTTTTGACAATTTTAATACCCATGTCTCAGAAACAATCTTAGTGTTTTCTAAATATACTAGTAAAGAATTAATGAATTTAGCAGAACAATATGGCTTTAAAATTGCTAAGACTAAATATTATTTTTTACAAAATACTCCCCGTGTAATACCATTAAGAAATCCTCTATTAGATCCTGATCAAACTCCAATTTTTACAAAACCTTATCAATATTTTGCCTTAGCACTTAAAAATGTGTTTAATTTTTTCAAATCTTTTAATGAATCTCAAGAAAAAATTGAGCAATGTGCATCTAGTGATGATGAAGCAGAAGATGATTTGGATAGATATAATTTTTCTTCAAATCAATTAACTTGGATATCTATTGCAGATAGTGCTGATGACTATACTTTGCCAGAATCTATGGCTGAATTTGGACAATCAATTATAAGTCAAGATGAACCTGATAAAAGCAATCAAGAAAATCAGGCCTATAACAATTATATAGATAATATAAAAAAAGCAGTTGATCAAATTGAATATAAGATTTTGAAAGAAAGAAGAGTAAACGTTAGTTTAAATTCTATGTCATATGAAATTGCTTGTGATGTATTGCAAGAGATGAATAGTCGTTCTACTCTAATTAATTATTCTGATAGAATTCAGCTGTTATTTACTCCAGAAAAGCTTTCAGAATTTCAATCATTCCATAGTACAAGTATGCCTAAAATTCCTTTTGCTATGAATTGTGTAGATCTAGATGCAATTACAGAAATAAGTAAAATCAATACAAGCAATATATCTGAATGTTTAAATCCTATCTCTAGGTACTTAAAGAACTTTACAAATCAATATCAAAGTAAACAAGCAATAAGTACACAAATACCTGAACAAATAAATAATAAAGAAGATTCTAATCAAATTGATAAAACTAGAGCAGAACTCTTAAGTAATGAAAGAACTGAAGAGTTAAAAATTAATGATAATAGTCAGACTGGTGTAGAGTCAATTTCTCTAATTCCTGCTGATTATGGTTTTGATAGAAAATCTGAATTTGATGATTCTCAAGAAGTTCAACAAGATAGTGCAAAATCAGGCAATGATTTAAAGACAACTCCTGTTCCTCTTTCTGATAAGTCAAAATCTAAAAAACCAATAGCTTCGCAAGTGCCTGACATTAGATTTGGATATGGTTATAGATCAGAAATTTTACAAGTGGATACTAGTGAACTAGGTGTCATGATAAATGAAAATATTCATGATTATTTAATGGCTAATAAACCAGAATATAGAGAAAAATATTATGCTATGATGAATGAATCGATAGATTTAGCAATAGCAACTAACTCTTCAGGATCAAATTATGAAAATGGTAATAGTCCATTACTGACAAGATTTAGATTAGCTTATTTAGTGACAGATAAACTTACCTTTGGTAAAGCGTTTAATAAGTTAAGAGATGATCTTCTTGAAATGTACTTTGATTATAAAACCGGTCGAATAAAAGATATTTGTCTTGATTATGAGCCTACTAAACGTATTTTGGATTTTATATACGACCTTTCAGGAAGCAAAGAATTTTATGAAAATCTATTGAAAAAAGCAAGTAAATTATATGGTTTTAAAGAAGTTTTACGTGAAAATAAATATTTATGGCCGAAAAACTTTAATGCAGAAAGTAAAAGACCTTTACCTATTAAAAGTAATAGAGACCTAAGATTTATGAAGTTAATTAAAGAGAATCCTAAGTCTAAACAATTTTTAGGTATTATCAAATTACTCAATGATCATAGTTTTGCAAAAGCTAAAGAAACAATAAGTAATATAAAATGCTCAAGTCTTGATAGAGAAGCATTAGATATAACCTATAGATTATTCTTTGTTGATGCACATAATAAAGATGGAATTTATAAAGGATTCATTCATGATCCTATTCTAAAGACTTTAACTCCGGAATTTTATGATAAAAATAGAGTTAATTTTAGAAGTATAGAAAGCTATAACTCTATGTTATTATACAGACATATATGGGCAGGAGAGCTAGCTAAATTGTTTGGTATAAAAGATCTGTATAATAATTCTGTGATTAAAGAGTATGTATATGGTCTAATAGATCAAGAAGCTCTGTTAAAAACTTTAAGAAATCCGGAAATAAAAAATGAAGAGCAGATTATGTCTAATTTATTAGAATTAATTTCTAAAAATTTAGATAAACAGATAAAGTCTTTAATTAATTTATCCTCTAATTCAGAATCTAGTGATGAAAGAAGAGCTTATTATGCTTTTTTTAATGATTATGGTGTTTTAAAAAACCTAACTAATAATAAGTTATTAGAGCAACGTAACTTACCTAAAATCTTATCAACTGAGAAGGCAAAAATTTTGAGGAAATATTTGAATTGTACTTTGTCTCATGATTTTAGTGATAAAGGAATGATATATGCAACCCAAATATTGGATTATATAATTGCTGCTGCTAACTGTCTTGAAAGTAATAATTCAAAATCAAAACAGTATGCTAATATTGTTCATGGTATTTATAATGCTCTTGTTTTTACTCAAACTGATAAGACAATTCTTTTATGTTCTTCTGATTTTTTAGAAAAGTATGAGGATATAGAAAGACAAGGTGTACAAGACATGTATATTGATATTGTTTCTCAATGCATTAATTTTACTTATAGTGCATCAACTACTAAAGATTATTATTCTAGGTGTGCTCAAGTAAAGAAAATTATCTCTCAAGCTAGTATTTGTCAAGAATTGCTGAAGGATGGTAATATAAAAGAAGCTAAATTTAAGGCTGATATATTAATCAAATCTTTATATCAAATTATTCAATGATATAAACCATGGGCAGTAGTAAATCCTATACCTCTAGTCTTGAGATGTTAAGAAATAGTTATTGCCTATAAGAAAGAGGTGCTCTTAAAAAAAAGAGCACCTCTTTTATTTTTAAAGTACTCAACTGTAATATTTTGCTATATTATTTGTTTTTAATCAAAAGAAATTAAAATGCATGTTTTAATGAAAATATTGAATATTATTCAATTTATTTAGCATAATAAATAATAAGAGGTATTTTTTAAAATTTATTGGAGGTTGAAGTGAAGAATAGATATAGTAGTTTTAAAATAATATATTTTTTTTTAAATATATTATTTTTATTTAATTTTACATTTATATGTTCTCAATTAACAAAAGACCTATCTCAACCTGAGCCTGAAGTAGAAGAGGTTATAGAATTTGATCCAGATGAAGAACGTGAGATTGAAGTTCTGCCAATACAACCTCCTGTTATAGATGGTAAAGAGGTAAAAATTGGTTTAACCATGAACTTTCCGGTTTTTGGAGATATTACCTTATATCCTGAAAAAGATAAGAATGGAAAAGAGATATTGAAAGCTAACTTAACAACCAAAAGTATCGATTTTGGCGCTTTTGGTATTAAGATTGATAACTTTTCTGTAATAATTGATGATAATAAGATTCCAGGTGTTAGTGCTGATGTTACTTTATTTGGAAAAAAAGCAACTTTAGAACTTGTTGAATTAAAAAAAGAGTCTAAAATTGTTAAAAAACCTATTCCTGGAACTAAGTATGATGAACTAGAATTGCCAATAGATTCTGCTACATTTCGAATAAAATTTATTAATAAGCCTATCATACCACTTTTGCCTTTCAAATCTATTGAATTAAATCATTTAGATCTAATCGTTAAAAAACAAAAAAAGCCTGCATTAGTATCAAATGTTAATATTTTTGGTTATGAAACTCAAATGTCTTATGCTTCTGAGCAAAAGGATACAGTAGTAAGCTTTCACATTAAAAAGATAGCACTGTCTGATTTTATCTCCGAGGCTAAAGGTAGTGATTTTGGTAATGCTTCTTTAAATGATCTAACTTTAAAATCTAGATTTTCTTCAAAAGAAGTCGAAGTGGCAACTGCTAATAAAGAGTTAAACAGTTTTGCTCTTGATTTTAGTGGCTTTGCTGATTTTTCTAATTTAAAGGTTGCGGGTCTTTCTGATATTTCTCTTAATAAATTAAATATTAAAGGTACTTATAGTAAAGATAAAGGTTTAGATATAGAATCAAATGTTAATAAATTTAATATTTCAGCATTAGGTTCGATAAATCAAGCAAAATTAATATTCTATTCAACAGATGCTATAAAAAATAAAATAGCAGAGGTTAAGAAAAAGTTAGCAGATAAGCCAACTACAGTGCTTGAAGAGCTTGAAAGACATGAGTTGAAGATTCTTACTTTAGTTGGACGTGAACATAAGCCATTAATTATGTTAACAGGTAATGGTATTATTAATTTACCGGAAATTGGCCCTCTGAGCTTTAATTTGGATTCTAATTATGCATCAACTGGATTTGAAATAAAGGGTACTATTGCTCAAGATGTTAAGTATTCTAACTTTGCTATAAATCAAGCAGTTCTTGAACTTAATACTAATACCGGCGTTATTACAATAGAAGGTGATGCAGTAATACAAGGGTTTGATGTACTTGCAAAATTAAGTGCAGCTTCTGATCCTAAGGATCCTAAAAATAAAGTTTATAAATTGGAAGCTCAAACAAAGAAAAAAGAATGGCAACCATTTAAAGAAGCTTCAGTGCCTGATTTTATTAAAGATATCGATATAAAAGAGATTTCTTCAAAAGTAAGTTTAGTAAGAGATCCTATAAAAGGCTTAGAAGCTCAATTAAATCTCAAAGGTCATGCTGAAATTATGGGTATAACTGCTCAGGCTGAAGTTTTATCTATAAAAAATGCCAAACAAGCTGGAGTTCTACTAAAAGCTTTAGTTCCTGAAAATGAATTGCCTCAGGGCTTTAATAAGTTACCTATACATAATGCTGCTTTTGTGGCAACTACTATTGAATATACAGATCCTGAGACCAAAGTGACTTATAATCCTAATAGCTTAAATTTAACCGGTAAAGTGACTCTATCAGGGGCTTTAGAGCCTCTTGGTAAAATGATTGGATCTCAAAATGCGCAGTTAAATGTCCTTGGAGCATTTGATCCTAAAAAGCCAACTGATAATAAGATATCTATTGAGTTATCAAAAGGTATACCAATCAAAGGGCATGTAGTTTCTATTGGTCCGGTTATTGTAGATATAAGAACTAAAAATGCTTCTCCTTATTTTGATTTACAAGTTCATTTAATATTACGTCCTAATTCTAAAGATCGAACTCAAGAACTTGATTTCAGTGGAACTACAAGTTATTCAGCGCTTGAAATAGCAGGTAATCTAAGAATGGATGGTATGTGGCGTGATCCATTTGGTCTTAATGGCCTTTCAATAGGTGATATGTCTATTTCATTAGGAATTAATCCTCAGACATTTCCTGAGACGCTTATTCCCTCTAAATTTGATTTAGGAGGTCGTTTAGGTCTTGCTCCTGACAAAATAGTTAGTCTAGCGATTGCTATAAATTTTGTAGATAGCCAAGCCGCTTTTCTTGGATCTCTTGAAGGTGCTGATGGCAAATTAAGGACTTTATCTCTTGTGGATATAATCACTCTTATTGCTGATCGTTTAGGAGCAAATGTTCCTCAAGATAAAATACCGGTTTTAGAAGTTGAAGAACCTCATTTTTCTTTTGCTTTACAAGATACTTCAGTAGGAGCTATTAAGATTCCTCAAGGTATTAAGCTTAAGGGTAAAATTCAATTACTTTCCTCTATTGCTGAAGTTGATTTTGGAGTTAGTAAATCTGGTATTATGGCAAAAGGGGAGATGACACCTGTAAATTTAGGACCGCTTAAGATTACTGCTGCAAAAACAGCAAAAGGTGAGGTTAGAAAGACAAAATACGGTGGTCCTCAAATAGATATAGAATTTACGTCTGCTCGCCAGAATTTTGTAATTAATGCTTTAATGGAACTAGATTCTATGTTTTCAGGTTCTGGTGATATGGAAGTATCTAAAGATGGTATTAATTTTAATTTTGAAGTTAGTGTTGGACCTAATAAACTATTTAATGGCTTATTAAATGGTCAATCTATAGGTTCTCTTTCTAATCCTGATTTCAAGCTTTTAATAGAGATGGAACAGAAATTTACTCGATATGCTCAAGAACAAATATCCAAATACTTAAAAGATGCTGAAAATAGTGTCCGAAATAATATTAATCAAGCTGTTGAAGAAATTAAAAAGATCGATAATGCAATAGAACAACATAAAAAAGACATGCAAAGTGCTATTAATGATATTGAGAAAGCTAAAAAAGATCTAGATGCTATAGATTCTGCATCAAAAGAAGCTGAGATTGAGATTAATAAATGGAAAAAAGATGTTGATAAACTTAAAATAGATATAGATAAAGCAAAAGCACAAATAGCAGAGCTAAAGAAAAAAGAACATGGATGGAATGTTGTAGGACATATAGGTCAAAAAGCTAAAATTCTAGTGCTTGAAGATCGAATTTCTAAATTAGAATCTTCTCGTGCTATTGCTAATACTGCTTTAGAGTATATATTTAAAAAATCAGCAACCGGTACTTTAGCTATATCTAAGAAAACAGCTGAAGCTGCTTTAGCTACAGGTAGAAAGTTCTTAGAATCGGTTCGATCAGTGGATATAGCAGTTATGCAACTTACTAGGGATCAGTTGATTAACTCTTTAGGTCTTGCGCGTGATGCTGGCATTGGGGTTCTTCAAGGTACTAATTTTGTCTTTACCGGTCTTTTAAAAGGTTTTATGGTTGATAAAGTTAAATTCCAAAGTACTTTAGGTGAAGTTAAAAAGGGTCAGCTATTTGATATTCAATTAGATATGCATTTACTTGGTAAACCTCAAATCCTTAAAACTAAATTTGATTTAAAAGATATATCAAAGAGTATTGAAAGCTTATCTAAAGAAATTATTAATAAATTTGTGCCTAAATTTTGATAAACTATCAGGGAGATTTAATATCTTCCTGATTTAACTTTATTTTTTTGAGTATTTTAATAGTGTATATAGATATTGATTTAATTGATTCGATAAAGCAGATTTATTAAACCGGGTAGTTGATATTAATAAAAAGAGTGCTTTTGATTATGCAAAACCTCTTATATGTAGATCTTACTTAAAAGTTCTTGAGACAAGAATATTAAAACGTCCCAATTATGATCAATAAATGGAGGAACTAAAGCGTGATATGTTTGATTATATTGCTTTGGTAAACTCTAATAAGATTATAAAGAGATAATAGACTTCTTATTGAATATGATAATAATAGTATAACAAATTAGGATTATTATAACATTGCTTTAATGTTAGCAATTAAGAATAATCTAAATATTATATTTAATTCGTAATTATAAAAATTAGGATGTTATTTAAAATAATATCCTAATTTTTTTCAATATATTTTAACTTGATATTTTATATTACATATGTATAATTGCATTTAACGAATCATTTTTTATTTAATTTTAAAAATATAAAAATATATAAATTATATACAAAAAATTAATTTTAATGTTAATGATTAGTAGTTAGTAATCTTTCAAAAATTGTTTTTTAAGGTGTTTAAAAATGTTAAGAAATTTTTATATTAAGTATATGGTAGTTATGTTTCTTGTAAGTAATTACGCAGTAGGGATGGTTGTGCCTAAGTATAATTATGAATTAGTAGCTTATGCTCAATTGAAACAAGCTAAAGAAGTTTTAGAATTGATCGATTTAGGAGCAGATGTTAATTCTTATGATGCTCTTGGCCACACTGTTTTAATGTTTGCTTGTCAAAATGATGATATAAATCTAATCAAAACTTTAATTAAAAAAGGTGCTGATGTTACTAAACAGGATGTTTATGGTAAGACTGCTATTAGTTATACAAAATCTAAAGCTGCAAAAGATTTGATTTTGGCTACAATATTTAGTAAAGATATTAAAGTTCAGGATGCTTTAAAAGAATTGGCATTGAAAAGTAAAAAGAATAAAATAGGTATTCAGAGATCCAAGAAAGCTAGCAGTTTAAAAAAATGTGGCTCTAAAAAGAAAAGAGTTCGTTTTGCGTTTCAATGCGGCATTGCAGGATGTGATGAAATATTTTCAAATCCTAAAGAATTAATTAATCACGAAGATTCTCATTAGTTTATATGATTTGATTAGGCCTAAATATTAATACTTAGGCCTATTTTATAAATTATTCTTCGTCTATATCTTCAAAAGAAAATTCGTCTTGTTCCCCTTCTGGAGCTTCTATTTCGAGTGGAGGTATTTCTACGGAAGGAGTGGTTTTTAGTACCTCTTCAGGTGCAAGTGCAAAAGAAAGAGCATTTAACATCTCATTTGTCATTTGTAAATATTCTGTAATATTAGCCATTTTAGGCACTACTGTTGTATTTACAGTCCCCATTAATGTATCTATATAGGTTATAGCTTGCTTCATATTAGATTCATTTTTTATGTTTGAAGGTAATGCTTTTAAAAATTTTTGTATGAAGTTAGGCAATATGTATAAAACAGAAGAAATTAATCCTCTATTATATTCAAGCACTTTAGTCATTTTGCCATTTTTTTCAACCTCTTTATTTTTGACTTGCCCTAATATTACATGAACAGAAGGTTCTAATATTTTTGCAAATTCTCCTATGGCTACGCCAGCGCAAATAGTTCTATTCTTTTTACATAAATTTTCATAGCATGCGGAAGATTGCGGATTTTGTAAACATGTTGAAAGTTCTCCTAGTTTAGAGGTTGATTCTTTTATAATATTTAACTTTGAAGGTATAGTAAGTGCTATTTGGCCCATACTTAAAAGTTCTTTAAGGGCTTCTTTGATGTGTGCACTTGTTAATTCTTCATCTTCTTTTGTAGGAACAGTAGGCTCATTAGGAAGCTCTTTTGGTTTATTTAAAAATTCATCATACTCTTTGCGAGTCTCTGGGTTGGATAAAACAGTATAAGCGACAGTTATCTCTTTATACTTTTCTTCAACTTCTTTATTGCCAGCATTCTTATCAGGGTGATATTTTAATGATAATTTTCTAAAGGCATTTATAATTTCTCTATCAGTAGCTGTTTGAGATACGCCTAATACTTGATAATAACTAAATGGTGCTGCTTGTAATTCTAAATTTAAAAACATAAATATAGAAGATAGTATAATTAATATTTTCTTTTTCATTTTTGTATCCTTTTTTTCTAGTTATTTTTTTATAAGTTAATGATAAACGGTTTTAACTGGTACTAAATCTTTAACAATAACTTTGTCTTCCATTGCTCCCATTAATTTAGTTGTCATACCAATTATTTTTGATAAACTAGAAATAATTGTTTTAATATCTCTTAGGCTTGTTATTCCGGCATTTTCAAATAGATTTAAAATGGTATAAAGAATTCCAGGACTTTCTTCTGAACCTATAATATTATGTTGCCATAAGTGTAATATAGGAATCATAGCTTCAATTAATTGAGAAATATCGTTACATTTGACTGAAGTGGTTACGCCCTTAGAGGTCATCTTTACTACTTTGTTTTTTCTTTCTGGGCCTTTAAATCTAGAGCAATAAGCAAATATCTTAATAGTATCAGCGCTTTTCTTAAGATTATCTACATTATGGGCAAGACCGGTTTTTTCATCAGTTAAGGTTCTTAAAAGCTCTGCTATATTACTAATCATCTTTTCTACGTTTATTGCTCCGAACATGTTAGTTGTTCCTGAGATTAACATTAAAATTAATATTGCTTTTTTCATTTAGCTTCCTCTTTGTTATATATTTATTAATTTTTTATTTAAAAAAAATATTTAATTTAATAATAGCAATATTTTTATATATAATTCAAGTCTTTTATTTCTAGTAATTAAGAAGGACTTATGGAATATTTTGTCATTTATGTTATAATTTTAATATAAAAAGACCTATATTATTTATGAAGCATTTTTCTTTAATTGCTCTGTCTTAAAAGTCTTTAAATACGTAAAATTATTCAAAAACTAGATGAGGTATTGATATGTCACATAACTTTGATGATAATATAAAAGATAATAAAGAAAGCCAAAATATAGAAGATAATGTAGATAATTCAAAAGATTCAAGATGTTCTCAAGAGTTATCTGAAGCTAAAAGACGTTATATGTATTTGGTTGCTGAATTTGAAAATTTTAAAAAGAGAACTGAAAAAGAAAGAGGACAAGCTTTATTATATGGTGAATCTATAGTCTTAAAAGATCTTTTGGGTATATTGGATGATTTTGAACGTGCATTTGCCCAAATCGAAAGTGAAAAGTTACCTGAAACTTTTGAAAAACATTTAGAAGGATTTAAATTAATCCTTAGATCTTTTGAAAAATTGTTAGAAAAATATAATATAACTCAAGTTTCTTATCAAGAGTTTAACCCGGAATTTCATGAAGCTATTATGCAAACTCAATCTGATAATCATAAATCAGGTGATATAGTTCAGGTACTTCAAAAGGGATACTTGCATAAAGAGCAGTTATTAAGACCTGCAAAAGTTAGTGTAGCTCAATAAATAAAAAGATACTCTATCAAGTACTAGAATATAATTTTTGATTCTTTATACAGAGTTCTATAAAATTTTTAACTTGATTAATATAATTTTTTTGTATTTCAATATCATCTTTAAAATTTTTGGTTGCATCAAGAATTAGTACAGGAATACGAGCTATATTTTCTGGTATATCTTTTTTTTCAATAAACAATTGATCATAAAGAAAAGCCTGTATTTTTTGGTATTGCAACTGTAGGTTTCTTTCTTCAGTTCTATTTCGTTCATGAACACGTTGCAATACTAACTCAGGCGATGCTTTCAAATAAATGAATCCAGTCGGCCTGATTGTATTTTTTTCAATATAGTCGAAAAACTCTTTATATATAGTGTATTCTAATAAATCCATTTGATTCTGACGGTATTCCATTTTTGCATGTATATAGTAATCGGAATAAATCGAACGATCCATAATTATTGCTGTTAGATTTTTATTATTAGATTTATTAGTTATCTCTAGAGATTTTACATGTGTTAAAGTAATGTAAATATTTGTACTTAAAGCCCAGCGTGGAGGGTTGCTGAAATAACGCTCTAAAATATTTCCAGTATTTTGTACATTAGTAAAATTTTCGACTTCTTCAGTAATTACCGAAATATAGGAAAGATGTTGTTTGAGTAAGTTAATAAATGTAGTTTTTCCAACACCGGTAGCACCGTCAACAAAAAAATTAGGTATAATCATAATATAAACCAGAGTTTTTTAATATTATTTCTCAAAATTGTAGCTTTATAATTATACCATAACATAACTAATATCTTATTTTAAATAACTTAATATACCTATAACTAATTCTATAAATATTAAGATAATGATAAGGCCGGAAGTTAAATCTTCTCGAGCAGATTCTACTTTATTTTGGTAAACTGTGCTTACGTCTTTTATAATATCTAATTTTCTGTTAATAGACTCTTTCCAAGTGTTGATATCTAACTTTTCTACTATTAAAGAATAAAGTTCTGAAAAGTAAGCTTCTCCTGAAAGTTTTATGCTACTTTCTAATCTTTCAGTAATAACCGATATATCAACTTTTAAATTTCCTAGTTCTTCAACAGGGTTACTTTTAAGGACATCAAAAAGAGGTAAATATGATCTGAAATTAGATTTTTTCATCTGCCTTTCATAGACAGTATTTAGTTGTTGATCAAGTAAACGATCAAAATATTGTAATTCTAATTGTTGTACATTGGCAAATTCAAATATATCTAAATATTCTTCATATTCATCATCATAGACAAATGCCGCATAAGCATCGATTATAATTAAATCTCCACGATAGTAACCTATTGCAGATGCTAAGATTTCATTTTTTTGATATTCAGAAAGTACTTCTATTTCAAATCTTAACATAGAAGCAATTATGCTGCCCGATTCTTCTTTTAGTTGATTAATATCTATATCAGGCTCAGGATTAATCTGTATAACTACATAAGAAGTTCTTAAATGAAAGAATCTTGGTTGTTTAGTTTCAGATTTTATTTTTTTAAATATAGCGCCTGCGTCTATTACACTTTGTTCTCTATACTCATCTTCTATATCGTTGATTTGTTGTCTTAAATCTACCAGGTTTTCTTTAAATGGTATCTTATAAGCAAGGGAAATAACGCCAAATTCATGCAATTTGGCGCTTATACATTTAGAACTTGAGTGAGGATGAGGTAGCTCTACGGCTAATGGAGTATGATAATTTTTAAAATATTTTGAAAGCAATAAAGGTTGTCTTAAAAGTAGCTGCTTATCTTTTACACTTTCAAGATCGATATCATCTGCTACATCAAAACAATAAAAAATAAATATATTGCCTGAAAAAATTTGCGGAGATGCACTTTTTGTTTGCATTTTAAGCCTTATTAATTAATTTTCTTTTTTCAATATGGTTAAGAAAGCTTCTTGAGGTATCTTTACGCCACCTACAGCTTTCATTTTCTTTTTACCTTCTTTTTGTTTTTCAAGTAATTTGCGTTTACGAGTTATATCACCGCCATAACATTTTGCAATTACGTCTTTTCTTAACTGTGATATTGTTTCTCTAGCTACTATTTTAGCTCCTATTGCTGCTTGAATTGCTATTTGAAAGAGTTGTCTTGGTATAACTTTTTTTAACTTTTCAACTAAATCTCTTCCAATATAATATGCGTTATCTCTATAGACGATAACTGATAAAGCGTCAACGGGATCGCCATTTAATAAGATATCCATTTTAACTAAATCAGATTCTTGATACCCAGCTTCTTCATAATCAAGACTAGCATAACCTGAGGTTACAGATTTTAATTGATCATAGAAATCTGTAGCAACTTCATTTAATGGCAAACGATATCTTAAAATAATACGCTCTTCGCTTAGATATTCAAGTCCTTTTTGAGTTCCTCTTTTATCATGACATAACTTTAAAACAGTTCCTAAATATTGAGATGGCAAGATTATAGTTGCATCTATAACAGGTTCATATATAGCTTCAATCCTTTGAGGTTCTGGAAAATCAGATGGATTTTCAATATCTATTGTTTCACCATTTGTTAATTTAACTTTATAAAGTACGCTTGGTGCTGTTATAATTACAGATAAATTGTATTCTTGCTCTAATCTTTGCTTGAATACATCCATATGAAGAAGTCCTAAGAACCCACATCTAAAGCCTAGACCTAATGCTGTTGAATTTTTTTTCTCAACTTTTACACTTGCATCGGTAAGAGTAAGTTTTTCGATTGAATCTTTTAAAAGATCAAATTCTTCATTTTCAACAGGAAATATGCCTGCAAAAACCATAGGCTTTGCTGGTTTAAATCCGGCAAAAGGTTCAACTGGTCTTTTTGTATGATATATTGTATCACCTACTCGTGCTTCTAGAACGTTTTTCATGCCACACACGACATAACCTACTTGACCTGCATATAGTGCATCCATAGAGGTTTCATTAGGATACATTAGGCCGATTTCTAAAACTTCGTAGCTTTGACTTGATTGAGCAAGAGTGATTTTATCACCTTTTTTAATCACTCCATCTTTGACCGCAATTAAACATATAACACCTTTATAATCATTAAACCAAGAGTCAAATAGCAAAGCTTTTAAATCTTTATTTGTAGAACTTTCAGGTGCTGGTATACGCTCTATGACCGCATCTAATATGTCAGTTATACCTATACCGGATTTTGCTGAGGCTTTGATTATTTCATCTTTTTTGAAATCAAAAAGATGCGTCATTTCTTTGGAGATTCTTTCAGGGTCAGCGTTTGCCATATCGATCTTATTAATTACTGGAATAATAGTTAAATTTTGATCAAATGCTAAATAGAAGTTTGCCATAGTTTGCGCCTGAACTCCTTGAGCGGCATCTACTAGTAAAATAGCACCTTGACAAGCATATAAAGATCTTGATACTTCGTAACTAAAATCCACATGTCCTGGGGTGTCGATCAAGTTCAAAAGATAAGTTTCGCCTTTATAGTTATAAAACATAGATGCTGTTTGAGCTTTTACTGTAATTCCACGTTCTTTTTCTACTTGCAGTTTATCAAGAAATTGCTCATGTTTATGCCTTGAATCAATAGTGCCAGTAAATTCTAATAATCTATCTGATAAAGTAGACTTTCCATGATCAATATGTGCAATGATTGAAAAGTTACGAATTTTATCAGGAGAAATGCTAGATAAATTTATTTTTTTTAAGTCCATATCTCTGTTTTTTTAAATTATTTTTGAAAATTTTATTTATTTTAATTTTAAATACTCTCTTTTATATAATTATATTATATAACGCACTATTTGTAAATCTAATATAGCATTATAATCATATATCTTAGCATTTACATTAAAATTTAATTATCTTACTTATTGAATATTTATTAAATAATATTGTATATTTTAAATAAAAGGACGCTTCAAACTTTAAGGGATTTAGAATGGTATTTAAATATTTAAAAGATTTAAGAATATTATTTAGTGTTATATTTTTTTACTCTTATTTGTTCTCTATGACCATTTTGGGAGTTAATATAGATATTCATAACAAAACCGGTCATAACGTAGATATTTCCTATACTCAAACACCTTCTTTGGGGTTTAAAGATCAAAATAATAGTAATAGCAATAACGGAGATAAACAAGATAATAGAAAATTGATCACTAGATTAGAACCCGATAAACATTATTTAATCGATGTGTATCAATTAAGTAATCCAGAAAATTTAATAATTAAATATTCTTATGGAACTCGTCAATATTGGTCTGGTAAGATTATAATACCAGTTCCTAAGATAGAATCTTTAGGAAAGAAGTTTTTTAATTCTACTATTAATCTGACTCTCAATCCTAAAAAATTTAAGAACCATAATTATGTGACAGGATTTGAATTGCCAGAAGTTACCGTTATCTCTAATTTAGGTAAATCAAAAATGTCGATAATGTATAATATTACTGTTTCTGATATTTCCTCTGGTAAAGATATGGTCCTAAATTTTTAATTTTAAAATTTCTTTTATTTAATACTTTAAAAAGTTAAATTTGCCTTTTTTGAGTAATTTCAAAAAATTTGGTATAATTATTATAGAAAATAATTATAAATAAATTATATAAATTTAAGCTCTTTAAAGGAAATTTATTTATGGAATTTACACAAGAAAAAGGGCTCTATTTGCGTATTGCTCCTGTCTTAATAGAAGAAGAATTAAAAGATTCTTTTCTTGATTATGCGATGTCGGTTGTAGTTAGTAGAGCTATACCGGATGTCAGAGATGGCTTAAAGCCAGTACATAGAAGAATTTTATATACGATGAATCAGTTAGGTTTTCATTATAATAAACCTTATCATAAATCTGTTCGTATAGTTGGGGAAGTTTTAGGGAAATATCATCCTCATGGTGATCAAGCTGTTTATAATACTATGGTTGGTATGGTTCAGCTTTTTTCCAAGCGGTATCCCCTACTTGATGGGCAAGGAAACTGGGGATCTGTTGATGGCGATAATGCTGCGGCTATGCGTTATACTGAAGTAC
Organism: Candidatus Babela massiliensis; assembly: GCF_000513475.1. Taxonomy (GTDB): domain Bacteria; phylum Babelota; class Babeliae; order Babelales; family Babelaceae; genus Babela; species Babela massiliensis. Next base: position 376,139 of record NC_023003.1, on the reverse strand, counting down.
GTATGGAAAAGATTACTCAAGAGTTACTTCATGATATCGATAAAAATACCGTTGACTTTGTGCCCAATTTTGATGAATCTACTGTGGAGCCTGTAATACTTCCAAGCAGATTGCCTAATTTCATAGTTAATGGAACTTCAGGCATTGCGGTTGGGATGGCAACATCTGTACCACCTCATAATTTAACCGAAGTGATTAATGGGTGTTTAGCTTTATTGAAAAATGAAAATTTATCAGATGAGGAACTATTTCAGTTAATTCCTGCGCCGGATTTTCCAACAGGCGGTATAATTTGTGGTAAAGCGGGTATTCTTAAGGCTTATACAACAGGGCGTGGTAATTTAATCTTACGTGGGGTTGTTGATATAGAGGAAACAAAAAAGGGTACTGCTTTAATTATTAAAGAACTACCTTATCAGGTTAACAAATCAGAGTTAATAATAAAAATTGCCGATCTTGTTAAAAATAAGGTAATAGAAGGTATTACCAATATAAGAGATGAATCTGATAAAAGTGGTATTAGAGTTGTTATAGAACTCAAAAGAAATGAAACTCCTCAAGTGGTTTTAAATTTACTCTATAAACATACTTCTTTACAGTCAAGTGTTGGAATTTTAATGCTTGCTCTACTTGATAACAGGCCTATAGTGTTTACCTTACGTCAAGTCTTGACCGAATTTTTATTGCATAGACAAAATGTAATTACAAAGCGTAGCCAGTTTGCTCTTGAAAAGGCTTTATCAAAAGAACATATATTAATAGGTTTTGGAATAGCTCTTAATAATATAGATGAGGTTATTTCTTTAATTAAAAATTCTGATAATTCTGATCAAGCAGCTGCTAAATTAAATAGCAAATTTATGCTTACTCAAGAACAATGTAAAGCAATATTAGAAATGCGTCTTCAAAGATTAACAGGTCTTGAACAAGAGAAAATTAATAGTGAATTGAAAGATGTTCAGAAAGAAATTTCTTATTTAAGATCTTTATTATCTGATAAAAATTTACTCAAACGAGAAATTGAAGAAGAGCTATTACAAATTAAAGATAATTACTCTGATGAACGCAGAACTAGAATCGAAGGTCCTGTTGATAATGTTACAGAAGCTGATTTTATTGCCAATGATGAAGTAGTAGTTACTCTTACCAAAAAGGGTTATATCAAACGTGTTGAATTATCTGTTTATAATGTTCAGCATAGAGGTGGTAAAGGTAAAATGGCTATGGCTTCTCTTGATGATAATGATGATGTATTACAAGATATGTTTGTTGCGCGAAATCATGATGAACTATTGTTCTTTACTAATTTAGGCCGTATATATAATATACCGGTTTATCAAGTTCCAGAAGCTTCAAGAACTGCAAAAGGGCGTGCAATAGTTAATTTGCTTCCGCTTAATCCTAATGAATATGTAGTAAAATTATTGTGTACTAAAGATCTTGATGATAAAAATTTAGTTATGTTAACTAAAAAAGGCATAATTAAACGTACTTTAGCACAAGAATTTGGCAATATTAGAAGTACAGGTATAAGGGCTATAACTTTAAATGAATCTGATGAATTAGTATTCTGCTCTTTAAGTTCTGGTCAAGATACCATAGTAATTGCTACAGCTAAAGGACAAGGTATAAGATTTAAAGAGGAAGAAGTTAGAGCAATGGGCCGTCAAGCATCTGGTGTTATAGGCATAAGGCTTCATGAAGATGATTATGTTATAGGAATGGAAGTTTTAAGTGATGAAACTCAAGATATATTATTTGCAACGGAAAATGGCTACGGTAAGCGTGTTAAAATTAGTGATTTTAGAATAGCTCATCGTGGAGGATACGGTGTGAGAACTATTCCTACAGATAAACGTAATGGTCAAGTTATAGGATTAGTTGTTGTTGGCGATAATATGGATATCTTATTAATAGATGAGCATGGTAAAATCATACGCTTATCAAGTAAAGAGATTAGAACGTTAGGTCGTCAAGCAAAAGGTGTAAGGTTAATTAAATTAGACTCAGGATCTAAATTAGCAGGAGCCTTTGCCGTAGTATCCTCAGAAAAAGAATCTCAAGAAGTATCTGAATAAATAAACTTTAAGAATTAAAATGAATATATCAAATATTCTTTTACATCTTTCATTAATAGAAAAAATTGGACCAGCTACTATAGATAAGCTGGTCCAGGGTTTTTATTCTTTTGGTGAAAAATTGAATAATAAATTAGATTTATTTTCAAACGTTTACAGTTTAAGTATAAACGATTTAGTTCATTATTCAGGTATTAATATTAATCTTGCAACACGTATATATAATGGCTTAAAAGATAGTAAATTACTTGAAAATGAACTTAATTTACTTGAAAAAAATCAAATAAGATTTGTTACTGTTCTTGATGGTAATTATCCTTCGCTGTTAAAGGAGATATATTTACCTCCTACTTTACTTTATATTAAATCTAAAGATCAAAATTTTAATTTTATTAATAATTCAATAGCTGTAGTTGGAGCACGAAAATGTGATAATTATGGTATTAGAGTTGTTAATAATATTGTACCTGATTTAGTAAAAATGGGTTATGATATTGTAAGTGGGGGAGCTTATGGTATAGACGCCGTTGCTCATAAATCTTGTTTAATAGATGAATATAATGTAGGAAAAACTATAGCTGTATTAGGCTCAGGACTTTTAAATTTATATCCACGCGAAAATATTAAACTTTTTGAGCAAATTCTACTATCAGGTGGAGCTTTAATAAGTCCTTTTTCTTTAAATACTCCACCTACTGCCGGAAATTTTCCTGCAAGAAATAGAATTATTGCTGGTTTATCTTTAATCTGTCTAGTTATTCAAGCAACAGAAAAAAGTGGAGCTCTAATTACTGCCAATTATGCTTTAAATCAAGGACGTGAGGTTTGTGCTGTGCCCGGTCAAATAGATAATGAATTAAGTAAAGGGTGCCACAGTTTAATTTCTCAAGGAGCAAATCTTATTACTTCAGCTCAAGATATATTTAATCTACTTGGTCAAGATTTTAATCTTAATAATAATATAAAAAATATAAGTAAATCTTTGAGTTTTGATATAGATTCTGAAATTAAAATTAAGCAAAATTTGAGTGAAAATTACGTAAAGATACTTTCATTTTGTACAGAACCGGTTTCTTTTGATGAGTTAATTATAAGTACGAATTTATCATTTGATGAGCTTCAAGATGCTTTATTTGACTTACAAGTAAAGGGATATATTGCTCAAAATTTTATGGGTCTTTGGCATAAATTATAATCTTTTTTTGCAATAAAAAAATTTTGATGTATAATATTATTATTAAGTATTTTTTCTTAATTAGCATAATTTAAGAAAAAAATATAAATTTAATCTGAAATTATAAATAAGAGTAATATAGTAAATTTTTAAAATAATACAAATTGGAGCTTCGTATGCCAGTACCTAAACGTAAGACGAGTAAGCGAAGAAGAGATCAGAGATCTTCTACTAGGTTTATTCGCGTAAAAGCTATTGCTAAATGTTCAAATTGTGAGCATCCATTGCCTCCTCATAGTGCTTGTACTCAGTGTGGTTTTTATAAAGGTAAAAAAGTTATAGCTACTAAATTAGATAGAGTTCTAAAAAGGGGCGAGCTTAAGAAAGCACATCAGGCAAATCAACATATGCAAGAATATGCTCAAGAAAATAACGAACAAGATAATAAATAAAAATTTTTTATAATTTAAATAAGGGCAAACTCAATTCTATTGGGGTTTAGCCCTATTTTAATGACTTTATAGTATTGAAGTCCCATAGCATTTGAAAAGGAATAGATATGGTTTACTCTAATCTTGTTGGAAATTCTAAATATAGAAATTATATAGTATTATTAGTAATGGCATTTGTATTAACTTCTTTATTAGGTTTATCGTGGTTTGGTTATTCTTATTATAAAAATAAGAGTGAGCAAGCAGCTAGTCAAGAATTTGCAAAAATTGCTCAAGAATATAGCAAAAAGATACATTTAAATAATAAAGATGATTTAAATGATATTGAGCATATATTGAAAGCAGCAGCTCAAAAACATAAAAATTCTAAATTATATCCTTTATTTTTAAGCTATCAAGCAGAGACGCTTTTAAAACAAAATAAGTATAAAGAAGCGGCTGAAATATTTGATACAATTGTTAATTCTGTTAAGCAAAATGATCCATTATATTATGCTTATTCTATAAAAAGAGCATTATTAAAGTTAGACTCTAAAGATACACAGTTAGAATCTCAAGGTTATGATGAGCTTAAAGGTCTTGCAAATAATGTAAATAATCCTCTTCAGGATATGGCTATATATAATTTAGGTCTTAATGAGTTCTTTAAATCTAATAAAGATAAAGCTAAAGAACTTTGGCAAACAATTATTAACAAAGATAAACAAGATTCAAGTTGGTATAATTTAGCTAAATCTAGATTAGAATCCTTATAAACTTAAGAAATATTATGACAGATAATTTGATTCGTGTAAGATTTGCGCCATCGCCTACGGGCTATTTGCATTTAGGTTCATTAAGAGTAGCGTTGTTTAATTGGCTATATGCACGTCACAACAAAGGTCAATTTATAATTAGAATTGAGGATACTGATTTAAATCGTTCAGAATCTAAATATGTTGATTCGATTTTAATTCCATTAAAGTGGGTTGGTATAGAATCAGATGAACCAATAACCTTTCAATCACAACGTCTTGAGTTATATAATAAAGTACTTAATTATATGCTTGAAAAAAATTTGGCATATCGTTGTTTTTGTTCTGAAAAAGAATCAAATCAAAATGTAGAATATAAAAAGTATGAAGGTACCTGTAGAAATCGTTTGATTAATCAAATAGATCTTCAAAGTCCTCATGTTATAAGATTTAAGCTACCTGAAAATATTGATAAGATTGAATTTAACGATTTAATTAGAGGTGATATAACCTTTGATATAGATCAATTTGATGATTTTGTTATATTCAGATCTGATGGGATGCCTACTTATAATTTTGCAGTTGTGGTTGATGATAATAGTATGAATATTACTCATATCTTAAGAGGCGAAGAGCATATATCCAATACGCCTAAACAAATTTTACTATATCAAGCATGTGGTTTTAGAGTACCATTATTTGGACACTTACCCTTGATTTTGAGTCCTGATGGTGGAAAATTGAGTAAAAGACATGCAGCAACTTCAGTAGATTTTTATCAAAAAGAGGGATTTTTACCAGACGCTTTATGTAATTATCTAGTAAGATTAGGCTGGGCTCATGGAGATCAAGAAATCTTTTCAAAAGAAGAAATGATTAAATATTTCACTCTAGAAAATGTATCAAAACATGGAGCAATTTTTGATATTAAGAAACTTGAGTGGGTCAATGGTGTTTATATTCGTAATTCTTCATCTCAATACTTATTTGATTATATAACAGAAAATATAGACGCTGATGTATTTAAAAATTTAAATCATTGGAGTCAAGATAAGATATTAAAATCAATAGATTTATATAAAGATAGAGTAAGAACTCTTAAAGAGTTACTACTGTTTATTGTAGAATTATATAATGAGCCTCATAATTTGGAATTACATAATTTAGATCAATGGGCTAATGAAAATAGTATATCGATATTAAAGAAATTAATATCGAGTCTTGATATGCAAGAAAATTTTTCTCATGAAAATATTTCTTTAGATATTAAAATATTATGTAAAGAATTTGGTATAAAGTTACCTGAAATAGCTCAACCGATTAGGTTAGCATTAACAGGAAAAGTTTCAAGCCCAGGCATTTTTGATATTATTATTTTGCTTGGAAAAAAAGAGAGTATACAGAGGATAAAAGTTTTTGTTGAATTTTTATCTAATGTAGTAAGGAAGCATTAAACACTTAATTAGTTTTTTGGAGGTTAACTATGAAAGTAGGAATGCTTTTTCCTGGTTATGGGAATCAATTTGTAGGTATGGCAAAAGAATTATATGATAATTTTCGAATAATGCAGGAGTATTTTGAAGAAGCTTCACATTGTTTAGATAGTAATTTTGTAAAACTTTGCTATGCCTCATCAGATATAGAATTAGGTAAGATTTCAAATGCTTATCCTTCTATATTTCTTTTAAGTACTTCTATTGCTATTATGCTCAAAGATCACTTTGGTATAAAAGTTGATAAGGTAGCAGGTCATGGATTGGGGGAATATAGTGCGCTATGTTTTTCAGGAGGAATAAGCTTTCCTGATGGTCTTTATCTTTTGAAAAAGCTTTCTGACTTTTATACAAAAATTAAGCAGCAGATAGATGTTAAAACTGTAGTAATAGATGGTTTATCTTCTCGCGATGTAAAAAAGATCTGTAAAGAAAATAGCTCTCAAGATAATTCTGCTCAAATTTCAGTCTATTCAAAGGATAGCGAGCATATGGTAACAGGCAATACTAGTGCAGTAGAGGCTGTAGCAAAATCTGCTTCTTCCAAGGGTGCTGATAAAGTTACTAAATTTAATTTGGAAGAGGCTTTACATAATCCTCTTTTGAGAGAAATTTTTGATCAGCTTAAGTTATATTTAACCAAGGTTGATTTTAAAGATCTTTTGATACCGATGATTTCATGTATAAATGGTAAAGAAGTGATTTCTGCTCAATCAGCACAAAATCTTATAATGGATTTAATAATTAAGCCAATTTGCTGGAATAATGTCTTAAAACAGTTTAGTGATATGGACATAATTATTATACCTTCACCTTCAAAAAATTTTGTTTCAGAAATAAGAAATTTTTATCCCAATAAGGCAATTATAGGTATAGAAAGTTTATTAGATATTGATAATTTAAAGGCAATATTAGAAGAAACTATAAATATTGATATTAATGATATTAATAATGATAATGATAGTATAATAAATAATTTATTAGGAATTAATAATATATAGTATCTTTATTAAAGAGGATTGAGAAATGTCAGTAGATCAAAATGAAAAAAATGAAATACGTAATAAAATAGTATCTCTTGTTTCTAAACAGCTAAATGTCCCTGAAAGTTCTATAACTGCTGATGCTACTATTGATAGTTTAGGAGCTGATTCTCTTGATAGAGTTGAAATTGTGATGCGACTTGAGGAAGAGTTTAAGCTAGAAATCAATGACGAAGATGCTGAGAAATTAAATACTATAGATGATGCGGTGAATTATATTTATAATTTAAAACACAAATCAAGTTAATAATTTTAAAAATATAGGGCTAGTTTTTAGCCCTATATTTTTTTATTTATAGTTTAGAATGATATATTACCTTTTAACCATACACCCCATTGACTTAAACCGGCATTTTTGCAATTTAAGTCATTGATATGATTATCATTGAATTCTGCTTCGCCACCTATACCAAGCTGTGGATTATAACCACATCTATCGTACCAAACGTAGTTTAAATGAGCAAATATCTTATGAGTTAATACTCCAATGGATTCAGCAGATCTAATATTAAAATCTCCTGGAGTTACAAATCTTGTTGGTGAATTATTATCAACAAGCACAAATCCTTCAGTTGTTAATTGAGAAATATTAATAGGAGCGGTTACTGTTTGATTTAAGCAAACGCTGCAACCTTCAGGAGAGCTTATTGTAATTGGGCTGGCTGCAAAAGCAGTTGCACTAGGTTGTGCTCCATTATTGAGTGTTGTATTTACAGTATAAGAGGAAAGAGCTGGATTAGTAGCTTCACAAGTTGCACTACCGTCTTGTGTATTTACTGAACATGCTAATGTACCTGTCGGTAAAGTTGCTCCATCTGGAAATATCATTTGAGTATAAGTATCACCTGATGGAACACAAGCAACAGGATAGCTTGAGCAGCATACAGGAGCACTTCCTTTGATTGCATATTGCCATGCAGGATTTACACAAGAATCATCTCTGAATTTAACGCTTTCACTGCTATGTCCGTAAATATTATAACCAAGATCTGCGCCCCAACCACACCAACGATAGGCAAGTTTAACAGAAGCATCACCTTTGATATTTACTCTTACATCTACGCGTCTATTATTAAAACAAGTAGCATTAATTAAGCGTCCAGTATAAACTCCAGATGCATCATATTCTTTAAGTAATAAGTATCTGCTAAATGCACCAGCATTTTGGAAATCAAATAACCTGCATTGATGTGTCTTGCACATATGAGTTAAGTTACCTTCTAAAAATGCAGCTAAATTATGATCATTACTTGACCATAAAACTGCATGAGCAGAAACACCGCCACCTACTTCAAAATGACCATAGTTTCCAACTACTGGATCAAAGATAAATCTATCTTTATATTTTTTTCCTGTAGGCATAACTAATTGTGCATAAAGCCCTAAATGATAGCAATCAGTATTTAAGAAATTATATCCTAAAATAACGTCTATATCAGCAAGTCCTACTCTTTTTCTTGAACAAGGGTCAAATTTTCCAGCGCACCAAGGTGTTTGCATATCACCAAATAAGAAGTTTCCGGTTAATGCTTGTAAGATACTTTGAGCAGGAGCTGTTGGTTGATTTGAAGTGCTATCTACATAGCAGGTATCAAAATCGGTTGTTGTTGTATTGCAAGAAGTTTCACAAGGTCTTAATTCCCAATAGGTTAATACTACAGGTGCATGTAATCTTAAGTAAGAGCCTTGAATCCAACAATCAAGCCCTTGGTAGTAACCAAAATCGAATATATGATTTTGAATTCTTGGGTTAAACCGTATGCTTCCTTGGAAATTGCTTGAAAGGCCGAAGTTATCTGCTAAAAGATCATTGCTTGATCTATTTGCTACTGCGCTACCTGAAAAGTTTAATCTGCAATTTCCAAAAAGTGCATTTGCGATGATTTTATCATTAAAAGATCTTTGATATTCATAAGCAAAGTAAGCAGCACCGTAGTTATTACACATAAACGGTAAATTGATTTCCCATTGCCAACCTACAAGCTCTCTTGCAGTATTTGCCCCTTGAGATCTAAAATGCATAGCTGTTCTTACTGGAGTTGCACAACATAATGAGCAATTTCCGCCATTACATCCCTCATCGCAACTATCGCAGCTATTATCACAATTATTGTTACATGTATATTGACAATAATTAGTGCAATCATAATTATTGGTCAAATTATCGCAAGAGCTATAAGATTCACACGATGAGCTGCTTTCGCATACGGCTAAATCGCAGTCATTTGAGCATGAATTACAAGATTTATAATCTCTCTTATCTGAAAAATTATCTACAGAATTAGATGAGGAATCATAGTTTTTTGCGTATATTTTTTCAAAACTGCTTAAAAGTAATGTTACACAAAATGCTGTTGTTATAAATTTTTTCATAAGTACTCCCTTTTATTCATCCAAATATTTGGATTGAAACAACCGATATATTTACCTACTGTTTTCAGTTTCTACATATTCTAGATACTAGCAGAGATTAAAGTAAAGCTTTTTGATTAAATTTATAAATTTATTGAATTTGATGAATTTTATGCTTTGAAGTTTTATAAATTCAAGACTATTAATTCATGTTTATAGAAACTTAAATTAATTTTTAATTATTTATTAAGCGATATAAAACTTATTTTAATTTAAGATTAATGAAGTAAAAAAAGAGACTCGACAACCGAGTCTCTTTTTTTGTGTTAGTTTTGATTGCAATGTCAGAATTAGAAGGTAATAGCGCCTTTAAACCAAACACCCCATTGTTCTAAATCTGCTTTTCTGCAAATTTCTGAATTACGTCTGTTACTAAATTCAGCTTCAGCACCTACACCAAGTTGTGGATTCCAACCGCATTTGTCATACCAAGTATAGTTAATATGGCCAAATATTTTGTTGGTTAACTGTGATACGGATTCTGCTGATCTTCTATTAAGATCTGCTTTTGTTAAAGGAGCCACTGGAGCAAAATTGTTACATAAAACATAACCATCACTTACTAGAGCAGAAACTAAAGCACCTGTTGATGGAACGACTGTTGTGTTATTTGCAGATAAAGCTACTGCACAAGCAGTACTTGTTCCTGTGGTTGGGTTAGGATTTGTTACAGGATAACCGTTATATGCTGTTGCATTAGGTTGACTGCCATTATTATTCACCGCTGTAACTCTGTAAGATCCTGTAAACGGAGTTGCATCAGCAGAAGAAGTTGGACAAGATCCTGTGGTTACATCACATACTGCGGTGCCTGCAGGTAGTGTAGCATTATCAGGGAATATAGTTGAATTATAAGTTCCAGCTGTTGTTGGAACACAAACTACAGGATAATTGAAGCAACATACGCCTTCAGTACCTTTAGGGCTAAGAATTCTTTGAGGAGCGCAATCATTGCTTTCATCACATTTAAATCTGATTGTTTCATGGCTATGTCCGTAAATATTATAACCTACGTCAATACCCCAACCGCACCAGCGATAAGCAAGTTTTATAGCAAGATCACCTTTAATGTCAACTTTTACATCAACACGTCTATTGGTGAAACAAGTTGCGCTTACTAAGTTGCCATTATAAGTGTTTGTCAAACCATTAGTATCATATTCTTTAAGTAACATATATCTGCTGAACGCTCCACCATTACAAAGATCGAATAAACGACATTGTTCATTTTGGAACATATGAGTAATGTTACCTTCTAAGAATAATGCTAAGTTTTGAGTTTCATTTGACCAGAATGACCAGTGTGCAGAAATACCAGCCCCAAGTTCAAAGTGACCACCATTACCTACAACAGGGCTAAATACATAGAAATCCTTTGGTTTTGGTCCTGTATTTAATACCATTTGTAGATATGCGCCAAAATGATAGCAATCATTATTGAGGAAGTTATAACCTAAAATAACGTCTATATCTGCAAGACCCCATTTGCCGCGGCCGCAGAAATCAAATCTACCAGCACACCATGGAGTTTGCATATCACCAAATAAGTAATTACCACCTAATGCTTGACGTAAAGAAGTTGCTACCGTAGTTACAGGTACGCTTGGTTCATATACAGGAGTTGTTGAAGATGCTACATCATCACTTCCATAGTAGCAAGCACTTTCAGTACAGCTTCCTGGGCATGTTACACATTCACGTGCTTGTAAAGACCAATGACTATAAGTTATTGGCGCATGGAATCTAATGTAAGAGCCCTGTAGCCAACAATCAAGTCCCATAAAGTAACCAAGATCTATAATATGGTTTTGTATTCTTGGGGAGAAAGTTAAGCTTCCTTGGAAAGTACGTGATAAACCAAAGTTATCAGCAAGAAGTTCGTTTCTTGAATCTCTTCCTGGTACTAAACTTCCGGAGAATCTTAATGTACGACCGCCAAAAAGTGAATTAGCTATTCTGCATGAGTTAAATGATCTTTGATATTCATAAGCTAAGTAAGCAACTCCATAGTTGTTACACATAAATGGTAAATTTATATCCCATTGCCAGCCTACAAGTTCACGTGCTGTATTAGCACCTTGAGATCTTATATGTAAATAAGTTCTTACCGGTGCATTATCACAACTAAAGCAATCATCCTCTGAGCAGCTATTATCACACGAAAGGCTGCAATTGTCGCAAGAGTTATCGCAGTCTTGATTATAGCCACATCCAGGTTGATAAGTGTTACATCCGGTATTACAACCGAAGTTATCATCGCACGAATAATCTTCGCAACTTGACCTACTACTATAGCAGCTATCGCAATCAGTACTACTTATAATTCCTGGGCTACTTAATAGTAGACTTATACAAAAAACCGATTTTAAAAATTGTTTCATAAATACTCCTTTTTACCATCCTACGAGAGGATGAAACAACCGATATTTTTAAAAAGCCTTAAATGTAGATTATTTAATATATTTGATCTCCTTTCGTTTTTATCTACCCTTGACTTCATAGTTTTTTCTATAATCGACTTAATCGTTGATATACTTTAGACAAAAGATCATCTTATTGCAATATTTAGTAATAAGAATTTATTTAGCTTTTTAAGTTAGTATATTTATATGTTTAAGAATATGCTTATTTATAGTGTTTTTTGATAACATCGTTTTTTCTCTCTTTTAATTTTATTTTTATTTTCTTTTATTTATAAAAGCTCATAACAAATCCTGAAAATCCAGTCAATACCGTAACATCAAATATTTTTTTTAAAGTGAATATTAATATACTTTTTATCTGTTGATTTGCTTGAAATATTAGCTTCTATATCTTTGCTATTTAATTGACTTATTAATAGCGTTAGTGTTAAAATTCTAAAATCAATAACGAAAATAATTATAATTATATTTGCAATTTATCAAAAGGCTCGTTTATGTTTGAATGTTGATATTATATTTATTTTATTGACTATTAAGTTTGATTGAAAATTAGAGAGCTGGTCAAAATGAATGAATTTAGTGATAGATAAAATTGAATATAAATAATCTATATGCATTATTAAAAATCAACCGATTTTTATCATATAAATTTAATAGCTTATTTAAAATATATCGAAATAAAAAACAGGATCTCTAAGAATAACCTTATCTTTAGAGATCCTAATAAAAATTTAATAATATAATAATGTTTATTTTTGATTTGTTATCTAGAAATTAATACCACCTTTTAGCCATATACCCCATTGATTTAGAGAACTTCTATTATTGGTTCCATCAAATTCTATTTCACTACCCATGCCAAAGAAAGTTTCGTAACAATATTTTATCCAAGTACGGCCAAAGTAACTAAAAAATTTATGTGTTAACATACGACGTTGTACGGCCGAATTAGGATCAAGATCTTTACAAGATATGATTCTTGGAGGGACATCATTTTGAGCTATAAAGAAATTTTGACATTCTATTGGTGAAGCGCTTGTTATTGTATTGTTATTATATGCAAGGCATACTGTTGATTGTGTGGGAGAAAGTGGTTGTGCTGTTGGTAAAATTGCTGTAAACATAGTTGCATCAGGTTGAGTAGTATTGAGTTTAGTACTTTCACCTGTAGGTGATATTTCTCCATCAGAGACAATATACTGAGTACAACAAACCCCTTCAGTTCCCTTTATACCAAATATTCTTAAATCTATTGCGCAAGGACATTCAGTTTTAATGCATACCTTTTCACCCGATTTTGCAAATATATTGTATCCTACATCAAATGCCCAAGAACAAAATTCCAGTACGATTTTTGCAGAAGCATCTACCTTATATCCAACGTATACATCGCAATTTCTTGTATTATAATTTATAGCATTTATCATGCGTCCTATATAATTGCAGTCAGCATCAAATTCTTTAAGCAAAATATAGCGACTTAATAAACCATTTTGACAGAAATCAAATGATCTAATTTGTTCATTTTTAAATACATGTGTAACATTTCCTTCAAAATAGAAGCTTAAGTTAAATAGATAGTTATAGTAATCTGTACACATAGATATATGCCCTGCAGCTCCTCCGCCTAGTTCCCAATGTTTACCATTACCTATTATGGGTTCAAATATATGCTTTGCATGAGGTCTATTGCCTGTTGGGACTACCGTTTGAATAAATAGTGCAAAATGACCAAAATCTGATTGCCAAAAATTATAACCTAAGATTAAATCAAGATCAGCAACACCTGCTTTTGAAAGAGGACAAAAACTAAATTTACCATACTTCCATCTTTCATTCATGTCACCAAATAAGAAGTGACCGCTTAATGCTTCATCAATGCTATGTGTAGCACAGTTGTCATTTTCTGCTATAATATCGGTTGTTACATTCAAGTGACATAATGTAGGATATTCAGCGTAGGTCTCAATTGGAGTTGTACTATACATGTAACAGCCAGGGAATTCATCATGACCTCTGAATTTACAGCATGGTAGACATTCATCAAGGCCTAAACTCCAGCGTGTATAAGTAATTGGAATATGCATTCTAAAGTATAATCCCGAATAGATCATATCTCCTGTTCCAAGATAAAAATTAAAATCAAGAATATAATTTTGTATTTTAGGCTTAATAGATACAGTTGCATAATAGTCTACTGGTAATCCAAAATAATCTGCTACAACATCTTTTGTTTGATCTCTACATGCTTGACTTCCTGCAAAAGTTAAGCAGTCGGTGCAAAAAAGTCTTTGAGCAAGTTTTTCTGGCTTAAAAGATTGGGAATATTCAAACGTAGACATAAAGGCTAAATAATTTTGAAATAGAAATGGCTTATATAAATATTTTTGCCATCCAACAAGTTCACGTGCAGTATTTGCACCCTGAGATCTTGGTATAAATATAGTAGAACCGCAACAATATCCAGTATAAGAACAGCATTTATTACACTGATCTGATGGACGTAGTTCTCTGTTGTCATAAGGGCACTCACAACAAATATCTTTGCTTGAGTGAGATTCAGAAAAATCGAAACTACTATTTTCCTGTGCTAACATGTTACTTATAAATAATAGCATATATATCAAAATTTTGAGTTTTTGCTTCATTCCTACTCCTTTAAGTAAATTAAATTTATAAGTTAAATTTCTTAATTTTACTTTTAACTTTTATTTAAATTAACTAAGCTAATTTATTATTTATTAACGCATTTGTCGACACTATAGTTTTTATCTTATTGAATTGCTTAAATTCTTTATCAATATTGGTTTATTTTTATTTAAATATATTTGCTTTATAGATTTTAATGAGGTTTATATAAAAGCTGCGGTTTGATATTATTATTTTCTTATAAATAAAGATATTGATTTTTTTATTTATACTTATACACTATTTCCATATAGATTTTATTACAAATAATGAATAGTGTTAGGTAGAAGTGAAAAATAAAACAAATTATATTATTTATGTTTTATCTTTAGGGATATTATTAAATTTAAAAATTTTTGCGACGCAAGTAGATCGATCAGAAATAGAAAATATAGTAGATTTACAGTTGAATTTATTGAATTTACCTGAGGAAATGATATTAAAAATTATAAAGAAAACTCTAATAGCTGTTACAGAAAATTGCAATAATATAAGTAGCTTTAATCCAGATTTTAATAAAAGTGTTGAAAATATAAGATTAATTTCTAGGGATATAAATAGATTTTTTAATGACGAATCTTTAAAAAAGTTTATTAAAGATTTAAGAAAAAAAAGATATCAAGATTTAGAATCTAAAAATATTAAAATAAATAAGTATACAGAAGTCTTGCATCATATGGATTTCTTAAATGCCTATTGCCAATCATATGATAATAGTATTAATAATAATGACTATTATATAGAAGTATATCCTTAACAGTTTTAAAAGCTTATTTGTTTTAGCAGGCATCTTTGCTTAAAAATAATTAATAAATATTTAATTAAATAAATCGATTTTAAGTTATTTATTTGCTCTATTTATTTTCCCTAGATAATATATGATATTTTTATTAAACATAATATTATTATAATCTAATAACATTTCTTCTATTATTTTATATTCAGGGCCATATCTTTTGCAAAGATCAATTAAAGAGATGCCATCAATATTAAATTTTGTTTTTGCTTTTTTATCAAGAAGTGTTTTAACTATATTTTTATGCCCATGTCGAACTGCCCAAACTAAACCTGTATGGCCATGACGGTCTTTTGTTTCTATATTAACATTTTTACTTAAAAGTAGATTAAATATTTCTTCCATACCTTTTTTACATGCAATTATTATAGCTGAATCTTCTATATAATCTTTGGTATTGAAATCAGCACCGGATTCTATAAGAATTTTTGCCAATTCTATTTCATTATTATTTAAAGCAATTATAAGAATAGGTCCCCAATCAGGTTTTTCGGTATTTATATTTGCTTTATTTTTAATTAATATTTTAGCTATGGTTTCTTTATTGTTAATTTTATTTTGTCCATAAATTGAGGATATTATAAGTTTAGTTAAAGTAGTTTCGCCAATATAATTTTCGGTGTTAACATCAGCACCTGATATTATTAGCTCTATTGCTTCATGAAATAAATTTGGGTTATTATCAGAACTTTTTTCCAAAATATTTAGTAGTTTTTGATTAAGCTCTTCTTTTGTTGAATCTTTATAAGATGCTAGTAAAATTTTTAACTTATTATCGACTATATTTTTTATGATATTTTTAAAAGAATCGTCTTTTAAGATATTATTAAATGTACTACAAATTGAACTCAATTGATTGATTTTTTTTATTAGACTGTCTTTATTCTTATAAAAACTGATTATATCAGTAGATTGAGACATTGCATCTTGTGCTATTATGGAAAAGATATGAAAAATTATTTCGTTAGAACAGTTTAATATAATTGATTCTTGTTCAACCATTTCCATACTTATTAGGTTATTATTTGAAATAGATATAAAGGATAATAAGAGTGTTATATACTTTACTATTTTAATCATTGTAGGCCTTTATTTTTATAAATGGTATTATTTAATATTATATATTTATAAAATAAAATTTCAAAAGGCCTTGTTTTTAATATATTTTCAATAATTATTTAATTTTCACTCTTAAAGGTTCTAGTTGCTTAAAACGTAAAGTTAGTTAGTAATATATCTGGTAATAAGGTTGATATATAAAGAGCATATAGTCCTGCAGGTATAAAGCCAAATAGGTTTGAAAAATATGCTAGTCCCTGCACGAGTCCTATTAAAATTTGACGAAATTCATTTTTAGCGTATTTATCTAAATTTTTGACATCTTGATTACTAGGAATAGCGTGAAATCCAATCGAATAGCCTAGCCAAGTTATTAGAATATTTAGTATTGTAGAATTACTATACCATACAGTGTCAGTGCCTAAAAAATATGTAGAAGCAAAAGGAAAAGTGAATAGCATGCATAAGAGTGAGTTTACTATTAATGGAGCTACTGATATAAAGAATAAAGTCCAAAAATTATCTGTATTTTTATGTATCACTCTTCCTGCCTGATCTGACAATGGTATAAAATAATTTACATAATAAACTGGGACATTAAATATATCACAAAATAATTTATGGGCAAATTCATGTACAATTACTCCTGGAAAAGTTAGTAATGCTATTATAGGTCCTGGAATTATCATAACGGTCTCTGTCAATTATTTATTTAAAACATGATTTAAAGGCTTCTTTATATTTTTCTGGAACAAAGGATAAAATTTCATTAAATTCAGATAATTTTAATTGCTTTTGATTTAGAAGATTAACTCCATTTATAAAATAGCTAGAATCGGTTTCGCTCAAAACAAAATTTGCTTTAGCAAGTTTTATTTGTGTTGATGCATCTTCTGATAGTTCTTTTAAGCAGGTCTTATACATAAATATATACTCTTTATATTCTTTATTTAAAAAACATTTATTTGCAATTTCTAATTGATTTTTTAAACGAATATGATGTTTTAGATCTTCTGTAATGAAAGTATATATTGAATAGGTTGAATAAATAATTGATAGAAAAAGAGAAATATAAAGCCATTGAGGATAATAATATCTTTTTAATGCATAATATTCCTGACTTTCTATTTTTTCAGTTTCAGTATTTGCGCTATTTTCAAATGTATATTCATCCATAATCTGTCTTACTATATTGTTATGATTTTTAATCATAACAATATAGTAATTATTGAATTCTGTCAAAATAAGATTGTTAATTATGGGATTTTAATATTGTTTAATAAAAGTTCAATTTTCTTAGATAATTTATCGGATTTTGCTCTACCTATAATTTTAACTATATCATAATTGCGTGTATCTAAAGCATAATGTAAAGCATTATATCCTTTTTTATCAGGTAAGTTAAAGTCTGCTCCTTCTTCAATAAGTAATTTAACTATTAATATCATAGTTTGATTTTTGTTGCCTATTGATAGTCGAATTGCCCAAATTAATGGAGTATAGCCTTTTCTTTTATCTCTAATATTTAGGTTAGCTCCATTTTTAATGAGTACTTTAACTGTCTTGATTTGCCCATGAAATATTGCCCATGTTAAAGCTGTATGCCCATTAATATCTTTGTTATTTACATTGGCACCTAATTTAAGTAGTTTTTCAATTATTTCCTTATGTCCATGTATAGCAGCATTTCTTAGACAATTATCTAGATACTTATTAATATTATTTCCTGCTATGATAAGAAGATTAATCACGTTTATGTTGTTTTTTTTTACTGCTAAGTATAATAAATTTTCAATTTTTATATTGAAATGACCATAAATATTGATTTTAGTTATTTCGTTAAGATCTTCTTTATTTATATCAACTTTACTTAATAATTTTATTAAATTTAACTTAATTTGTTTTATTGATAAATGTTTATATTCATTATCTAATAATTTATATAAGTGGACGTGAATTGAATTTAGAGTGATTTTTATTAAAAATTCGTCTAATAAGGTTTTGAATCTAATGCAAGTTAATCTTATGCTTTTTATATCTTTTCTCAATGCTTCTTTATCGAACTCTTGTTCAAAATTAAATATATTATTCCATTGATTAACGTAATTTTGTATTAATGATTTAAAAAAATATACAACTAATTCATTAGGAACTTTTTTTAAGATAGACCGATTTTTATTAATTTTTATTTGCTCTGTCTCTTTATTTGCTATTACAGGACTATTTAAATAAATAAGTAATAAAAATATTGAATATATATATTTATTTTTAATCATATTTTCTCTTTTATTTTATTAATTTAAATATTGTAGTTATAAACTATAAGTTTTAAAATAAAAATATCAATTTGATCTTATGATAATAAATGTTGTAATATTAACTGGTTTAATATTTTGTATTTAATGGAAAAGCTTATGAGTTTGAAAGATAATAAATTTGTTTGGTTAAACGGCAATATGGTTGATTGGGATAAAGCAACTGTTCATTGTTTATCGCATACGTTGCATTATGCAAGTGGAGCATTTGAAGGAATTAGGTTGTATAAAACAAGATATAGATCTGCTATATTTAGACTGGATGAACATATTACTAGATTAATCTTCTCTTTATCTGCTTTTCATGTTGAATCTCCTTGGTCTAACGCAGAAATTAAACAAGCTATTATAGATACTATAAAAGTAAATAATCTTTTAGAGGGTTATATAAGACCGATTTTCTTTTTTGGTCCTGAGACTGTTCAAGTTGATCCAAGAAATTGTTCTTTAAATTTAGCAATTATTCCTGTTTCTTTAGATTTAGTTCCTCATAATAATTGTTTAAGATTAACAGTTTCTTCTTTTAAGCGAATTAGCAATAAAGCAACTTTTGTTGATAGAAAATTAACAGGAAATTATATTAATTCAGTCTTAGCTGGACAAGAAGCTAAGCTAAAAGGTTTTGATGATGCATTGATGTTAGATGAAAATAATAATATAGCTGAATGTCCAATTGCTAATTTTTTTATTGTTTCTCAAGGTATCTTAAAAACTCCTAAACTTGGTTCAATATTTGGAGGTATTACTCGGGATTCTATTATTGAGCTTGCAAAAAATTTGAATATAAAAGTTTTAGAGATTGATTTAACTTTGAGTGATTTAGAAGTTACAACTGAAGCTTTTGTCTCAGGTACAGCAATGGGAGTAACTCAAGTTTCTCAAATAGATGATCATAAATTTTTAAGTTGTAATGAAGCTTCAATTACAAATAATATTAGAGATAGTTTTTTCAATTTGATATTTGATGAACAAGAGAAGTATAAAAATTGGTTTACTTTTCTTCCGAGTTAACAACAATTAGACTAAAGTTCGTGGTATCGGGGTGTTTAGATGACTTAAGGATTGTAATTTGGTAAGGAGTGAAAAAGTGTAAGAATTAAATCAGCTTATTTGAATATTTTATCTTGAAACCATTTCTCCCATTCTTTTAAATTTTCTTTCATAATAGGATGTCTTTTTAGTATGCAATGCCAAGTTAGTTGCCAAAGAATAAAGGCTATAGCATTATGCATAAATTGGCTCATTTTTTCTTCTCAAATATATTGCACAATATTCTATAATAAATTCTATTATATAAAAGCAAATGGGATATGAGTGCTATAAAATACAGTTCGTACCAATACCATTTCATTAAATTTCTTTCATATTTATTTTATTATCTCTAGCAATGTGATATATTATGTCAAATATAGCTTTTATTTAAATCGGTTTTAATCTATTAATAGTTCAATATATTATCAAATTTTATGTTAATAGCAATAAGATTAATGAATTTTATTATTGTTTTTAACTTATTTTTTAGATTCTAGGGTTGCTAATAAAAATTAGTTTCTATCAAAGCTTGTCAAAATGATGAATTTATTCGAAAATAATTATAAGTAATCAAAATTAATTTATCAAATACAGAAATCAATATGAGTAATCAAATTTATGCCTATGGCAAATTATGTACTTTATTTTATAATGCAACAAAGACTTATGCTCCAGAAAAAGAAGTAAATTTTTATGCTTCTTTTATGAATAAAAATAGTAGAGTGTTAGAAGCAATGTCAGGATCCGGTCGTTTGCAAATACCGCTTATTCAACTAGGTTTTACAGTTGATGGAGTTGATAACTCGTCTGTTATGCTTAATTCCTGTCGTGCCCGTTGTGCTGATTTAAAATTATCACCAGAAATTTATGAACAATCTTTAGAGAATTTAGATTTACCTCATAAGTATCAAACAGTTACAATAGCAGTAGGCTCTTTTCAACTTATTGTAGATCGTAAAAATGCTTTAAAAAGTCTCCAAAATATAAGATTTCACATGAAGGATAATGGTGATTTATTAATTGACATATTTGTGCCTGATCAAAATATAGACAATCGATCAATAAGAATAGCAAGAGTTGATGATAATACAATAATACGTTTAATAACAAGATATGTTTTTAATAATCAAGAGAAAATAGCAGATGCTTTCTGTTTATATGAGTTGATTAAAAATGGCGTTATAGAAGAACAAGAAAACGAACTGATGCAAGTAACTTGGTATAGTGATAATGAGTTAAAACAGTTACTTAATCAAGCAGGATTTGAAGTTGTCAAAATATATGAAGAAACTTTTAGAAGCAGTGGGCCCTCACGTATTGTACATGCAAAACCCAACTTATAATAGTTTGATATTTTTTCGTGTTTTAACTTTTTACAAAGTTAATTATTAGGCTTTTGAATATTGTAGATGCTTTATTTATACTTATATAAATATATTACAAATAATTATGATATTAGGTTTAAAAATGAATAGAATAAAATATTTATACATAATATTATCGATTGTATTTTGGTTTAATAATATAACACCTATGGAACAGATAAATTGTATAGAGTCGGGATACAGTCAAGAGGGTTCTTTATTCTTAAATCTTCCTATAGAAGCGATTATGCATATAATAAGCCAGGCAATTATACAACAAGTAAAAGAAGATCTTAGTAAATGGAATACTATATTTGAAAAACCTAAAATTAATCTGGAAAGTTTTAAGGGTTTTTATGCAACGTCTCAAAAAAGCCATAATGTTTTTAACGATGCTTTATCATCAACAGCTTTAAACAATCATATTGAAGAATTAAAAAAAGAAAAATTTAAAGAATTACTTATATCTTTAGAAGATATAGCTAAAGAAGAGTATAAAGGTTTAACTATAGATGAGCTCAATAGAACTTTAAGTAATATATTAAAGAAATATGATTTATCAAAAATAGATTATGAGAAAATATGTAAGTTAGTACTTTTAGGTGCTGATATTAATATATCAGCAAATTGCATGACGCCACTAATCTGTTCATTAAGACAAGGTGATAGAGATATGGTAGAATTATTAATAAAATTAGGCGCTGACGTTGATGCTACAAATGAATATGGCGAAACGGCTTTAATGCTTGCATCTAAAGATGGTTCAAATGTTAATAGAAGCAGGAGCTGATGTTAATATTGCAAATAATTTGGGTTTTACAGCTTTAATTCATGCGTCTATGTGGGCCAGAAAGAGATAGTAGAAATATTAATAAGAGCAAATGCTAATATTGATATTAGGGACGTGACTGGCAAAACAGCGTTGATAATAGCCGCCATGAAAAAAAATAATGCACATATAATAGATGCTTTGATAAAAGCAGGAGCTAATACTAATTGTAGAGATAATTCTGGAAGAGATTATTTATATTATAAAGGGCTTTATCAACAAAATTATCAACAAGAGAAAATGTTGCGCCTTATAACAATTGAGGTCCCTGCTATATTGACACGATTATTCATTTTATGGGTTTTGAATAAAGATCCAAAAAAAGAAGAGAAAAATACAGATAAAAGTGATAAGCAAGAAAATGAAGATATAGAAATTAAGGATATAGTTTCTTCTAATGAACAAACTAATGAAAGCGTTTTATTTCCTTAGTTTTAAATCTAATTATTTTTTACAATTAAATTATATTGTTCCGATTATTCCAATTATTCCAAGATGGTCAGTCATTTTATCAGTGAAAGTATTGATAATATCTGATTTAGCTTTAATGTTTTGAGATGGAGTTAAAAGTCATACATAATTCACTCTATATGTTTTCGGTGAAAGGTTTTTAAAAATTCGTTATAATTCCTAAATCTCCTAATCGACTTATATTTTTGAGTAGAAAATAGATATTAATTCATGGCAGTAAACATTGGACACTCTTCGAACTTTTAGATGATCCAAATTAAACAACAAATAAGGTTTACAGACTTTTTAAAATAAAAATTATGCTTGTTTGTCATTTAGAAAAAAGCTTTCAAAAATTTTAAATTTAATTGATACCATCTATTTCTATTGTTGTTAAAAATACCTTGTTTAATTATAAAACCAATTGATGTTATGGCTTTAGATATACGTAAAAGAGGCATAACTTTTGAATAATTAGGTATTGGTCTTACCGATGCATAGCCTTCTAGAAATTCTTTTTTTGTGTTTGAATCAATCAACCATTCAACATGCTCAAATGAACAAAAATCTTCTTCAGCAAAGCTTGAACGAGAAGATGACCAATCAATAATCGCTAAAACTTTATTATTTTGAACGATGATATTTCCAGGTCTAAAATCATAATGAACTATACAAGGACCATCAACCAAACTAAGCAAATTTATATTTTGATAGAAGTAGCTCTTAACTTGTTCAATAAGTTGATTAGGCAGATGCCCAATACATTCCCCTAATCCTTCTTCAAATTTAAGAGTAAATGACTGCACTGGATTAGAATCTAATTTAGATGATTCAATCAATTCGCCATAACCGTTTGTTCTATTATTATGAATTTTTGCAAGTATTACACCTGATTGATGAGCAATTGTCGCATTAAAATCGGTTATTTTCATTACTGAGCCATTTATATATTCCATAAGAATAGCTCCAGGAATATTATTTTCTGGATCAATAAAATCTATAATTTTAGGTACCAGAATTTGTCCAAAAAAATAATTGAGGAATATTTGTTCGCGTAAATAATGCTTTCTATTCGTACATATTTTTAAAATAAACTGTTCGCCGCTTTCTTTTAGAATCTTATATACAGGTGCAACCATAGCATCTTCATGTTCAATAAGTTCAAAATGGGCGATTTGTAAATCTAATTTATCTCGATATATATCTATTAATTTATCGGTGTTTTTCATCGTTAATGCTCAAAAACAATACCATGAGTTCTACTTATTGTATTTTAAATTATTTTCATATGCTTTAATATTTTTATGTATATAAAATAATTGTCTTACTACAATTCCTAAAATTATAATAAATCACTATACATATTTTTTAATAAAACTCTTATAGGATAAAAATAATTCAGATTATATCTAATTTAACAAACTTTGTAAAATATTACCAAACCATATATTAATGATAAGAAAATCGCAGTAATTGTTAATGTTGGTTTTATATAGTATTTAATTTAGAAAAAAGATTTTATATTGCTAAATTAAGTCTTCGAGTAAAGCTCTTATTTGTTATTTGAGTTAATTTTTAATATTATAAATTTATATGAAATTTACTATATAAATATAAGGAAATTAAATGTTATGGAGATTGGTCGTAATTTAATTATTGCATTATTATATGAACAGTTAAAAAATAATACTAATGTATATGCTTTTTGGCTTGAAGGAGCTGATGCTTCCGGCTTGACTGATGAATATTCAGATTTGGATATTTGGTTTGATGTAGAAGATGGAAAAGAAAATTTAATTTTTAGTGAAATCGAAAGAATTCTAGAAAAATTGGGACCATTAGATTTTATTTATGAGCAAGAACTGCCCCATGATTTAATTCGCCATAAGGTTTATCATGTTAAAAATACTGCTACTACTTTATTGTTGGACATTTGTATTCAAAGTCATAGCAGAAAGTTTTTCTTTACCATCGATTTGCCTGGGGAAGAAGTGAAAATTATTTTTGATAAAGATAACGTAATAAAGTTTAAAGAGTTTGATGAAAGACAATGGAATGAATTTTTAGAAAAGAGAATATATCATTTAAAAAACATTTTTCATCAAGACTCAAGAGTTATAAAAATGATTAAGCGTAGAGAATTTATCGATGCCTTTAACTTTTATTATAAGTTTACTCTTCAGCCCCTTACTGAACTTCTAAGAATAAAATATGCTCCTAAAAAGCAGATGTTTTTAAAATATATCTCACAAGATTTGCCAGAAGATTTATCAAAACAATTAGAAGATCTTTACAAGATAAATTCACTTGAAGAAATGTTTATAAAACTGACACTCGCAAAAAAATTATTTAATAATGTGCTTAAAGATTTAATTTAAATTATGAAAAATCTAAAAAGAATAGCTATAATTGGAAATGCTGGCTCAGGTAAATCTACTTTAGCAGAAACTTTGCATCAAATTTTAAAACTTCCTGTTTATCATTTGGACAAATATTTTTGGAAACCAAATTGGATCCATCCAGATCTTAACGAATATAGATTAATTCATGACAAAATATGTGATCAAGATAAATGGATTATAGATGGCAATAATCTTTCTGTTTCTGAGTATCGATTTAAGAATGCTGATACTATAATATTTTTAAATATTTCTAGATATAAGTGTATTTGGCGAATAATAAAAAGAGCTTTTAAGTATTATGGAAAAGCAACTCCCACTAGTGCTGATCAATGTATTGAAAATTTTTTTGATTTAAGATTTTTAAACTTTTTGAAATGGGTATGGAATTTTAAAAAGCGTAATTTGAATAAAATTATAGAATTATTAGCTTTTTATGCTAAGAATAAAGAAATATATATTCTTAGATCTCAATATGAAATAGATGAATTTATTAAAAAGTTAAGTGATTATTAATTTTATACTTAAGAGTGTTTAGGGTTTATTAAATGATAGATATTATGCTTGTTAAGCAATTAGTTTCTTCTCAATTTCCAAGATGGAAAGATTTGCCTATTAGTCCGGTTAAGGTTAGTGGATGGGATAATCGAACATTTCATTTAGGTAAACACATGTTAGTTCGTATGCCTAGCGCTGAGAAATATGCTATACAAGTAGATAAAGAGCATCTATGGTTGCCCGAGTTAGCGCCATTTTTACCTATTTCAATCCCTGTGTCTTTAGGGCTTGGAAAGCCTGAGTTTGGTTATCCATGGAACTGGTCTATTTATGGTTGGCTTGAAGGAGAGACTGCAGTATCTGGATATATAGATAATTTATGTGATTTTGCCAGTCAACTTGCACAATTTTTGATTGCTCTTCAGAGTATAGATTCTTATGGAGGACCTTTGCCTGGACCTCATAATTTCTATAGAGGAGGTTCATTGGAAGTTTATGATACTCAGACTCGTCAAGCGATTTCTATTTTAAAAGATAAAATTGATGTTAACTTAGCAATTAATGTTTGGGGAACTGCACTTTCAATATCATGGAATAAATTGCCTGTATGGATACATGGTGATGTGAGCCCTGGCAATCTTCTTGTTTTAAATGGCAAGTTGAGTGCTGTTATTGATTTTGGAATGATGGGTGTAGGTGATCCTGCATGTGATTTGGTAATTGCTTGGACTTTCTTTAAAGGTGAAAGCCGTGAAATTTTTCGTAAAGTACTTCAGATGGATTCAGGAACTTGGGCACGAGGACGAGCTTGGGCTTTATGGAAAGCCTTAATTGTGGCATCAGGATTAACTAGTACAAATGCGGTAGAAGCAGCTCAAGCTTGGCGCGTTATTAATGAAGTATTTGAAGAATATAAGCGTGAAATTTATGGTTAATCTATGTCAATTATGCAATTTATCGAATTGAATATATATAAGGCAACATTATAAAGCTTTATGAATTTCTAGAGATATAATCTTTCAAAAATTATTTGATTAATAAAGATAAAATCTGAAATAAAAATCTTAAGAATAAAAATATTTTAAATAATTTTATATCAAATATTTCTAAATCAGTTCTTCTTTCAATATTTGGGGATTTTTATCTGTGATAATTGCGATTCTTTATCAATATTTTTCACTTCATGCAATATCAATATTCAAAATAAAAATTGATGTAGAAGTTTTGTATTTAATTTATAAATATTAAAATTTATAATTAATATAATTTTTTTAATGCTTTCTATCTTTATATAAATTTGGCAGTATACATTGGGTATGTCTTGAATTTTTTTATGACCCAAACTTAAAGAACAAGCTTCTCGATTATTACATTGATTTACGTAAATCTATTTAATTCCTAGGCTTCTATAGACTTATTTCTTTTTTGCTGAGAAATAAAATAAGCGGAGTTGCGTAATATATCATAATGATATATTATATGAGGAAATAATGACAAAAAGTGGAAAAAGTCAATTTGCAATTTTAGGGATGTTTTCAATGTTAAAAAAAGTTCTGGATACGATTTAAAGAAGTATATGGAATCAAGCACTTAGTATTTTTGGAAAGAGACATTTAGTTCAATTTACCCTGTATTTGAAGAACTAGAAAAGCAAAAATTGATTGTAAAAATAGATACTCCTACAAGAAATGACCGTAAGCGTAACGTTTATACTTTAACTCCTGCAGGTCAGAATATTTTTGAAAATTGGTTGATACAACCATCTGAAAGTGTACAATTAAGAAATGAGCTATTGCTAAAGCTATTTTTCGGCAATCTAGTTCCTATCGAAGTCAATATTGAACACCTAGAAAAATATAAAAAAGAACTTGAAAGCAAATTATCTTCATTTCGAGCGATTGAAAATGAATTATCCAGCATAAATTCCAGAATCTTTATATAGTTTAATTACATTAGATCATGGAATCAGACAAGTTTCAAGTTCTCTAGAATGGTGCGATAAAGCTATCAAGACATTAAGAACTGTAGATATAAAAGTTGAATAACTAAAATAAAATTGAGATAAGTCTATGATTAAAAATTTTGTTTGTCGTTTAGTAGGAAAGACATTGTATTTATTGGACGAACCAACAACAGTGTTGCATCCGCAGGAGGTCGAAAAACTGCTTGATATCTTGAGAACATTGGTATGCAAAGGAAATACAGTAGTAGTAATTGAGCACAATTTAGATGTTATTTGTGTCTCTGATACGATTATTGATTTTGGTCCAGGGGAAGGTCTTGCAGGTGGTGAGATAGTTGCGACGGGCTCGCCTCAAGAAATTATTGGAAATCCAAATTCATTAACAGGGCAATGCTTGAGGGCTTATATAGCAGTCAATCAGTAATTATATTAAATACTTTGAATTTAGTTCTGTCTTTATTTTTAATTTTAATGATTTTTTATTAATTTTTAATTTATTAACAATTTGATTAGCGCTATTTAAGAAATCTTTTATCTCTTGGAATGAATATTTCTTATAATTATCATTAATAACATGCTTTTTGGTTAAGTCATATAGTTTCATTAATTGTTTAATTATATTTTTTGCCTTTTTATATATATCTTTATCGATGTTTAAGTATATTGATTCAAGATATTCATTAGCTAGAGAAATTTGTTTTAATCCCAGATCTTCTGATAAAATATCAAGAACTTTTATTTGAATTAATTTTGTTAATTTATTTTTACTTGTATATTGCTTTGAAGATTTATTAATTTCTCTGTTAAGAATATCAAAAAAGATAACTAATTGGCCACAATATTCTATTAAATGAATTAGCTTTTTATAAATTTCTTCTAAATTCTTACGCTCTTGTTCTTTGTTCTCAATGAAACGAGAAAACAATTTTAAAATATAATTCACAAGTGGAGCAAATGACATACTTATTTACGGTATTAGTTTTTGTTATAAAAAGTGGCGGAGCTGATGGGGCTCGAACCCACGACCTTCCGCGTGACAGGCGGACGCTCTGACCAAACTGAGCTACAGCTCCTTAAAAGTGGCTCCTCGGACAGGACTCGAACCTGTGACCCAACGATTAACAGTCGTTTGCTCTACCAACTGAGCTACCGAGGAATAACTTAAAGAATAATTTTCAAATGGTGGGCGGTGATGGATTCGAACCAACGGCCTCCAGTTTGTAAGACTGGAGCTCTACCACTGAGCTAACCGCCCTAGTATCAATTACGATAAATATATTGTAAGACAATTTATTTAAAATGTCAAAACTTTTTTTAATTATTTTTAAACTTTCTTACTCTTTTTTTGAAGTGAAGAAAAATCTTTAATAGTTCAAATAATTTTGGTACTTTAAGTGTAAACTATAAAATATCATGGTGCTATAA
The DNA here is from genome assembly GCF_000513475.1 of Candidatus Babela massiliensis. GTDB lineage: Bacteria > Babelota > Babeliae > Babelales > Babelaceae > Babela > Babela massiliensis. Next base: position 347,512 of record NC_023003.1, on the reverse strand, counting down.
AGTTTTACGAATTTCATAACTATAACAAGGAAGAATAAATATGCCTAGATTTGTTGATTATTTAAAAAATATATTTTTTATTTTAGTTTTACTACAAGTTGCTCCATCACTTATTAAAAATTTAAAGAAACAGTATAGTAATGTGTTAGAAGCTAAAACTAAAGTAGGTGTAATTACTATTAAAGATGCTTTATATAATTCTGATGATTATGTATCTGATATAAAAGATTATTTTAAAGATAAAAGTATAAAAGCTTTAGTATTAAAGATAAATTGTCCTGGAGGAGCAGCAGGCACTTCTCAAGCTATCTTTAATGAAATTAAGCATTGGCAAGGAGTAAATAATAAGTATGTAATTGCTTTTGTTGAAAACCTGGCTGCCTCAGGTGGTTATTATGTAGCATCTGCTGCTAATTATATTATAAGTACACCAGGAGCGTTTATTGGAAGCATAGGTTCTTATATTGCTCATCCTATGTTTAAAGATTTTATCGAACAATTTAAGGTTAAATATGAGGTAATTAAATCAGGTGATTATAAAACTGTAGGGAATCCATTTTTAGAAACAACCGATGCTCAACGTCAAATGCTTCAAGGTCTTTCTGATAATGTTTATAAGCAATTTGTTCATGATGTAGCTATTCAAAGACCAAAATTATCAGGTAATGTAAAAGAATGGGCAGATGGTAGAATCTTTACTGGTCAACAGGCACTACAAATAGGGCTAGTTGATGAGTTAGGTTCTCAATCTACAGTTATTACAGCTCTTAAAGAAAAAGTTGGAATTACTACTGAAATTGAATGGGTTAAGCCTAAGAAGAGAGGCAATTTTATACAAACATTGTTATCAAATGATGATGATTCAGATTCTAAATTTCAAACATCTATTATGAGTAAAGTTTATAACCTTTTTCATAAATATTTTATGTACTTAAATTATTAGAATAAAATTAAAGGCCGGATTAATTCCGGTCTTTTTTAATCTAAAATTTATATATTAATTTTAAATCTAGATCTTTATTTTTTAATTTTAAGTTACTTTTGCTTAATATTTTATCATCTATTAATGAACTGACTGCAAGACCAAATATACTACCAAGAGTTATGCCGGCAATAAGTTGTGATGTGTAATGTCGATTCTGCATTATATAATCTAAAAACATGTACCCTGATATTAATAAAAAAGGGCAGGTTGTTTTAATTCCGTATTGTTTGATCCATATAGTACTAATATAAGACATAGTTGTTAAATGTCCTGAAGGAAATCCACCGTAGTACTTCTTATCTTTCATAAAGTATTGATTAGGAGGTCTTAAGGATCCATTCCATTTTATTAATTTGATAAGAGATTTACTTATTCCGATTAAAGGTAATCCTAAAAGTAGTTCATAATTAGCTAGCCTAAATTTTTTATCATTTGATAATAAACAACTTAAGCAACAAATAATAGATCCAGAAAGTAGTATATTTGATATTTGAGAATAAGAGCTATAGTAAGGCAAATAATTAACGTTTTTATGGTCTTTTTCGTCATAAAAAATAGAGCTAATATTTTTATCAAAGATTAAAGAAGTTAAATAAAATGGAGTTGCTAATGTTAATATATTTAATGTATCTTTTTTTATTAATTTTTTATTTATATTAACTATATCATTTGTGATTTTATTTATGTTTTTGCTTATAAGTGGATAAAAATTACCTATTAAGTTACTTCTAAGTATTATTACAATAGAAAATGTTATTATCTTAATAATTTTTATCATGTACATAAATTATAACTAGTTTTTAAATTTTTTTAATAATAACAAAATTTAAATTTCAAGCAATTTATCAATTTAAGTAATTGATACTTTCTTGTATTTCTTTATCGATCATTTTAACTATTGGATAGTTACCTGCTTTTTGTGCAAATTGACGTGCTTTATTATATTCCATATTTAGATTATTTAGAAATAATTTGACTATATTTTCTCTTCCTTCAATACAGGCAAGTATAAAGGCATTTATTCCAAATTTATTTTCTATATTAGTATCTGCTTTTTCATTAATGATAAGAGATACTATATGTTCATTGCCTTTGCTTACTGCATACATTAAGGCTGTATTATTATTCTTATCTTTTAGATTTATGTTAGGTTTATGATTTATAATTTCTTGAACTATTGAAGGGTTATCACTCTCAATTGCCAAGATTAATGGAGTTTGTTTATTTTTATTTGTACAGTCAATATTGGGATGCAATTTCAGAACAAATTGAACTAGATTGAGATCATTACTTGTACAGCTCCATATTAATGCTTGATTTTTAGTTTTTTGATTTACTTCAGGATTGAGCATTATAATTCTTGAAAATTTTAGTGCATTTTCTTTTGTATATTTAGTTCTTAAAATCTTTTTTAACTCTTTATCTAATTTTATTGTATCTAATTGACTTTCTTCAGGAGCAATTAAATTCTTTGAATACTTTATAATCTCAGGAGCCAATTGTCTAAAATTTTGATTAATTAAAAATATTCTTTTGAAAAATATAGATATCTGATAAAAGGCTTGAAAAATATTTTCTTTATTATCTTCTAGGATAATATCTATAGTCTGCTTAAATATATCGATTTTTGTCTTGTCAGGTAAATTATATAGTAATACTTGATTAAGAACCTTATTTTCATTATTAGAAACTATTTTCGAATTATTAGACCTTAACAATATATTAAGTAACTTAAGTAAACTTTTCATATTTCACCCTTAATTTTATTTAATTTATATTAAAAATATAAAGTATTTATTATTTATTATACAGATTGAAATATAAAAAGCAATTTATAAATATTTTTGTTCTTTTTATATATTTAATTTTTATTTTGATATATATTTTATATTTAATTGAGATAATAATAAACAATAATAGGTAAAAGATGACTAAAAAATTAAATTTTATTTTTATAATTTTCCTAATAGGTGTATCAAATCGTTTGATATCTAATCCAACCCAAACTGTTGATGTTCAAGATAACAATCAATCTATTTTAGAATATTTTTCAGATGAGATCTTAATTAATATTTTTACCAAATTTGTTGGGATAAATATCAATTGCTGGAACGAGATTTATAAATTTGATCAAGAATCTAAGAAAGTAGAGTTAATAAGAGCAATCAAAAATTTAAAATTGGTTTGTAGAAAATTTAATTTACTTTTAGATAGTAAAGAATTCATTCAAGAAGTTAAATCTTTGAAAAATGAAAGATTTTGGTACTTAGTTTCTATTTTAAAAAATAATAATACTTTAACTGAAGATGAGCTTGATTCAAAAATATTAGAATTGTGGAAAAAGTGTGATTCATCTCCAAATCCAACATGGTCTGATTGGTGGAATGGCAAATCTCCTGAGACAGATAATGAAGAAGCTCTTAAATTAATATTTATTAAAAAAAATAAAAGTGCTCGTATTTTTGCTTTAATTTCATTGACTTTTGCCTATTTATATAAACATAAGAATGTGATTAAGATTTTATCTGATGTAGGTTATCATCTTAATATGACATTTGGTGTAGATAATGTAGTTTTATTGTTTTTGTACTTTTCATCAGATAGGTATGCAAACATATGGATTAAAGAAGGAACCAATGTTAATTTTCAAGGAGTAGATGGAAAAACAGCTTTGATGAGGGCATCTTATAAAAACTATCAAAAAACAGTACATTTATTAATCGAAAGAGAAGCTGAAGTTAATGCTCAAGATCATCATGGAGTAACCGCTTTAATGATGGCTGTAGACGCAGGTCATAAAGACATAGTTAAGACTTTAATTCAATCAGGAGCAGATCCTGATATAAAAGATGATTATGGTAATACTGCTTTGAATTATTTAACAAATAGTAAATTGAGTGAAGCAGAGCAGTTAGAAATAGAATCTATGTTAATAAATCGAGTGGTAGAGGATCCCGTTGTAGATAATTCTGGTAGTTGTATCTTATCTTAAAAATTGATATTTTAAAATTTAAAAACTATATATATTAAAACATTGCTATGCTCTTGATAGTTCTATATTTACCGATATAATTTTTATTATATAATTGTCAAAATAAATTAATTTAATAAAATAAAAATATTGAAATAGTAAGAATTTGATGTTAATGTTAAATGCCTTTTCTGAAATTCTTATAGTTAAAAATGGGGTTTAAGATGTTAATAAAGAGATATATTATTATAATTTTAGTTATATTTTTATCAAATTATCTAATAGCTATGGATATAGAAAAAAATAATCAAAATACAAAATCAGAACTATTAGAATTGTCTGATGAAATGTTAATAGAAATCATTCAGCATATAATGATTAGTTATATTAATAATTGGAACGTTATCAGTAGATTTGATCATGAAGTCAATGTAGTGAATTTAATTAAAGATTTAAATAATTTAAAATTAGTCAACAAAGAACTAAACAACAAGTTATCTGTTACAGAAATATCAAATCTTTTTCAGAAAATTAGATATAATAGATTTTCATATTTGTTCAAGAAGTTAAAAGAAAAATCAACTTTAGAGCAACCTAATATTAACGAATTAAATTCTCGTTTAAATTCTATAATTAATAATGAGGTTGAATTTGATCCTGAAGAAGTTATCCAATTGTTAATTGCAGGAGCTGATTTAAACTTAAAAGATCAAAATGAAAATACAATTTTAAGTAAAGCTATTGCTCAGGGATCTAAAGAATTAATAGAGGTTATAAAAGAGCTAGGGTTTAATGTTGTTAGCGATTTTCATGATACTTTTAAGTTAACACCACTTATGAAAGCTAGTAGTTATGGACACAAGAATATTGTATCTATGTTACTGAAATTAGCTGCTGATATTGATTCTAAAGATATATATAAAGGAACTGCTTTGATATATGCTTGCAAAAGAGGACATACTGATATAGTAAAACTCTTAATAGACCATAATGCAGATGTTAATCATATAGGTGATACTGCTATATATTATAAAATTGATGAAAATTATTCATCATATAAAAGATCAGCATTAATTTACGCTTGTATATATGATCATTTAGAAATCGTAGAGTTATTAGTTGAATCAAAAGCAGATATAAATCTTCAAGATGAATGTGGAAATACTGCTTTAATGTCTGCATTAAAATATAGACGTAAAGATATAGTTGATTTTTTAATTGAAAAAGGTGCAAATCTTAATATTAAGAATTTTAAAAATGAGACTACTTTAATGCTTGCAAGTTATCAAGGGTATGATGATATAGTTAAATTATGCATACAAAATGGTATAGATGTAAATGAACAGGAACTTTTTGATAAAGAGACTGCTTTAATACTTGCTTGTAAAGCATATTATAATAATGAACACTATGTAATTATAGTTAAAATGTTACTTGAAGCGGGAGCTGATATTACTTTGAAAGATAAATTTGATTTGTGTGCTTTAAAAATTGCTTTATATAGAGATAATATAGATATAATTAATATATTGATCAAAGCAGGAGCAAAAATAGAAGATACCGAATTTAATGATTTAATTTATGTTTTGGAAAATTGTAAATATAAAGTTGCAGTATTTTTAATTTATAATTATTTTAAAGCTAAATTTAATGCTTATAATCTTTATAAAATTGTTAAACAAATAAAAAGAGTTTAGAAAAAATTTAGTAATGTTTTAAAGGCCTCTTTCAATAGGCCTTTTTTTATTTTCTTGATATTTTTATTTATATTTGTATAATTAATATTATAAGTGTTTTAAAATAAGTTAATTTAATAGGATAAAAATATGAAAAAAGAATTTAAATATTTGATTTTGACTTTGAATGTATTTTTATTTAGTAATATATTTGCAAAAGAATCTATAGAGATAAATCAAGAAATTAGCCAACTAGAATTGTTAGATTTGCCTGACGAAATGTTACTTAATATTATCGAAAAATTATTTGAAGAATTAGTAAAAAAGTATATGAATGATTGGTGTAATATTTTGGAATTTGATCAAGAATTCAATAAAAAAGAATTATACCAAAAAGTAATGTCTCTAAGATTAATTAATTGTAGATTTGGAGTACTTTGTAATACTTACATTGATAAGTACCTAATCAATACTATAAATAGACTAAAAAAAGAAAGATCGAAATATTTGATAGATACAATGAAAAAATCAAATACTTTGGATCAGAATGAGCTTGATGCAGCGTTAGTAAAAATATTAAATAAGCAAGTGTCTAATAAAGAAATTTTGCATGAAGCTGTAAAATTGATACTTATAGGGGCTAACCCAAATATTTGTGGAATTGCAGGACAAACTGTTTTAATGAAAGCATGTTATTATAGCGATACTTATATTGTTGAATTACTGATTCAAGCAGGAGCTGATCCAACTATTAGGGATGATATTAATGAAACTGCTTTATTTAAAGCAATAAAATCAGGTCAAAAAGAGATAGCTTTAATTTTAATCGATCAGGATCAAGATTTTAATATTAAAAATCTAAAGTCTCTAACGGTTTTAAAGTTAGCTTTTATGGTAAACGATAAAGAAATAGTGGAAAAATTAATTAAAAAATTAGAAACCATTAAGTAACTAGTAAAAAGAGTATAGCTCTTTTATTAGATCTAATTTTAAAATAAAAGTAATCTAAGTTTTATATATTGATATTAAAAGGCCTATTTTAATAGGCCTTTTAATAAGAATTTAATAAAATAAAATTGCTAACCAATTTATAAACAAAAATTTATATTTCTTATTTTTATTTAAATTAATTTAAAACTATTCTTATAAAATTTTATTTAAAATTTGTTGGAACAAATTTATTTTCTGAATCATCTTTTTGAGTTTCTTTTTCATAGGCATAAGCTGCTTGATATATATTATGTTCAGATAAATCTGGTCCAATTAATTGGAATCCAACAGGCATTTGATCTTTAGTAAGTCCGCATGGTACGCCCAAGGAAGGTATTCCGGCTAAATTTACTGAACAAGTAAAGTAATCTTGTAAGTCCATTAAAAGAAGATTATCATTATATTTACCAAATTCAAAAGCTGTTGTTGGAGAAACAGGAGAGAAGAGTAAATCGACTTCTTCAAATGCTTTAAGAAATTCTGATCTGATTAGTCCTTGAACAACTTTAGCGCTTCTATAAAATTCATCCGCATGACCTGCTGAGAGTACATAATTACCTAGTAATATACGAGATTTAACTTCAAATCCAAAACCTTCTTCACGAGTATTTATATACATATCGTTTAAAGTTTCGGCATTTTTAGATCTATAACCATAACGTACGCCATCAAATTTGGCCAAATTTGATGCAGCTTCAGCTCGGCTAATGACAAAATAAGCAGCTGCTGAGTAGTCCATCATAGGTAATTTAATACGTTTAATTTTTGCGCCAAGTTTTTCAAAAGTTTTAATTGCTTCATTTAAAAGAGTATAAACTTCATCTTCTATACCGTTTGCTTCAAGTGCATTATCGATAATGCCTAGTGTAAAATTCTCTTTTAATTTACCTGTAAGCTGTTTTGTATAATCTTGATTTTGTACATTAAGAGTAGAGGAGTCATTTTTGTCAGTACCTGCTATTGCTGAAAGTACTAAAGCATTATCATATATATTTCTTGTAAATATCCCAATTTGATCCAAAGATGATGCATAAGCAACAAGTCCATAACGAGATATTAGACCATAAGTTGGTTTGAGACCAACTATTCCACATAAAGATGCAGGCTGGCGAACAGATCCACCGGTTTCGGAGCCTAAAGCCCAAGGAACTAATCCAGCAGCTACCGCTGCTGCTGATCCACCACTTGATCCCCCTGGTACGCATCTAGTGTTCCAAGGATTTGCAGTTTTTTTATAATGAGATGTTTCAGTAGAACTGCCCATTGCAAATTCATCCATATTTGCTCTGCCGATTAGAAGGGCTCCTTGGTTTTTTAAGTTTGTGATAGCAGTAGCATCATAAGTTGCTTGATAATTCTCAAGAATCTTAGATGCACAGGTAAGGTTTCTGCCTTTTTGGCAAATATTATCTTTTATAAGTCCTGGTATACCATATAATAAGCCATTAGATGTATTTGTAAAAGTATTTAAAATCGAATCTTTATCAAATATTTCAAGAGCAGAATTTAAAATGGGATCATATTTTTTAAATCGGTCGATAAAAAAACTTAGTAATTCTTCAGTATGCAGTTCTTTGTTCAAAATTTTGGTTTTTAATTCTTTTATCGAAGCAAAAGCTAAATTATTCATCAGATTCACCCTATTCATTCTGTTAATTTATATTATTTATTCTCTGTTGTTGGCTTTTTTAGGATCATAGGCACAACAAAGTAATTGTCTGTCTTTTCAGGAGCTAAATTCATTAGAGGAACATAATCTTGTTCTCTTGAATTGTCTTCTCTTAATATATTAGTATTGTGAGGTAATTCAGGTATATTTACTTCTTGAGCTAACTCTTTTAAGCAAGATACGTAATTTAGTAAAGTATCTAATCTTTCAATTAAAATTGGAATCTCATCTGGCGATACATCTATCATAGATATTTGAGCTAATTTTAATATATCATCTTTGGTTATTTTCATATAGTTTTTCCTAAGATTTATATTTAATTATTATAATTGTTTTTCAGTATTTTCATATAAACAATACTCATAAATACATTGCTTATATAAAAGGTGCTATAGATAAGCATAAATTTTATGTTTAAGTTTTTTATCGATATAATCGATAATATATACGAGGTGGGTATAAAGAATAAACCACCAATAATTAATCTAGTCCACATTACGGTTTTAACTTGTGCAGCTCCTCTTAAAGCTGCTGCTAATATTAATTGTACCATATCAAATAAAACTAGTATACTGATAATTGGTATTATATTAGCTGTATTTATAGTAAATGATCCTTCTTGGTCAAAAAGAGATATAAAAATTTTAGGCCATATGGCAAAAAAAATAAGTATACTAGATACCATAAAAAAAGATATAATAAGTACTTTTTTAATATGATCCAAGATAATTAATTTATTAGTCTTATCGTTACTTTTAATACTGTTACTTACTAAGAACGTAATTACTTGAGTTAATGCAATTGCTGGTAAGATCGATAATCTTTCTATATGTTTTATTGTGTTAAAGCTTGAAAGTAAAGTTGTGCATGTTTGTGTATCATAGCTTGCCGATATAAAAGAAGTTCTATTGGATAACCATATATAAAAAATAGCAAATGTAGCTTTGTCAATTATTACCGGTAAACTTAAATTTATAAAATCGTTTATATAATTAATGTTTAAATTATTAAATTTAGGTCTCCAATTTATACAATATTTTTTTATATTTGGATCAAATAATATATAAATTAATGTAATAATAAGCATAGATACATAATGTATAATACAGGCTATAGCTGATCCGTTAAAGCCGTATTGAGTAAATCCCAATTTCCCAAAAATTAATACATAATCAAAAAATATAAATATTAAAGAACCAATAATAAATATGATCATAGGCACTTTAGTATTTTTTATAGCACGTAAAAAACCGATTAGACTAAAAAAAATAAAACTAAAAAAAACGCTAATAGCTCTTAATCTTAAGTAAGGTACTCCTATATTGCATATGTCTTTAGGTAATTGATATAAAGAATATATTGAATATGCGTTAGTATAAAGTACAATAGATATAATAGAACCAAAGATAAAAAATATCCAAAAAGAGTTTGAGAATATCTCGCCTGCCTTTTTATATTCTGAATTACCATTAAACATTCCGCATAATATAATTAATCCTACTGAAAAACCTTCAGCTGTTTTAGTAATAAAATGAAATAGAGTTTCAATAACTCCAGAATTGGCAAAGCAAAAAGAGCTGATTTTAGATATAAAGAAGCTATCAAGAACATTAATAATAAAGTAAAGTATAAAGCATGTAATAAACTCTGGTAAAAAGTATGATAATATTTCTTTATAGCTATTTTCACATTTATCTTTTGAATCACTTTTTAAAAGTGATTTGTTTTCAATAAATATATTTTTCATCTACTTTTCTCATTTATTACCATACCTTTTTTTCTATCTTGTGTTATTATAATACTTTTAAGCTTATGATTAAAATTAAATTTTACTTTTAAAGAAAATTAACTGTCTTTGTTTATTATCATTTTGATAAGAATATGTTTTATAAATAAGCTCTTTCTCCTCTTTAGTAGGAATCCAATTTTTAGATGCCCAATATACAATAGAACTATTTTTATAAAATGAAGATGGTTTAAACACTCTTAATAGTTCATCTGTATGTAAAGATGCTCTTGCACAAAAGTAATCGACTTTATTTTCTAGTGGTTCTTGAGGTGTTCTTAAAAAAGTTCTCCAATCTAAATTGCAGGTTTCTATATTATCTAGATTAAGTTCTTCAATTACTGTTTCTAAGAAATTTACCTTTTTCAAAATAACTTCTATTAATATGACTTTTAATGAATTATCTCTAATCTTTAAAGGAATTCCTGGAAATCCTCCGCCAGATCCTACATCTACTATTACTTTATTATTAAGATCTACGGCCTTTGATAAAGCTAAAGAATCCTCAAAATGATCATTTATTATAGATTCTAAATCTGTAATAGCAGTTATATTATATAATTTATTATGTTCAATAAGTAGGTTATAATATTTTTTAAATTGATCTATTTGCTCTGAAGATAATAAATTTCTTTTTGCAAAATTATCCCATAAAATTTGATTTTTGATTTCTTTTTCCATAAAATGTAGACTTTATTTGTTGTTATTTGTTAAATTTAAATAAAAAAGTAAAATATTAAAAATTAAATTACTTATAAAAATAGATGAATAAAAGACTTTTAATTTTAACGCTTTTATTAGTATATAATGCTATATTTTGTGCAAATAAACAACTAAATCCTTACATACTAACGTTTTTTATTAAACCTTTGACTATTCAAAATGAAAAAGAACTTGAAAGTCAAAAAATAAAAAACTTAAATCAAGCAAAAGATTTACAGAAAAAATTCTTTAAAATTATAAATAGTAGTTTAATTAAACATCCTGAAGTAGGTATATATGCTTCTTATGCTGGTTATTCTACATATTCTAATCACAATGGTCAGATATCTTTTTCAAGACAAACAGCTCTGCCCAAAATTAATCTTCTTCTTACTCAAGATATTAAGCCGGTATTTCAAAATCCAAATAATCCAAATACTATTTTAGGATTTGTTGTAGATCCTAAAGCTAATTTTAAATATTACTCAATTGAACGTAAAGAAAGCGTTCAAGATCAAGTATACAATTGGTACATAAGTGAACAACCTTTAAGTTTAAATAAAATTATTCCATATGATTCGATTATATTATTTCTAGATCCTAAAAATTTTTTTGTACCGTTAGGTCAAACATCTGCAATAGGAGGTGAAAATTTGCTTTTACCTGATATTTATTTAATAAAAAACCCTGATTCGGTATTAAACGTATTTAGATTTTTAAAAGTTAGACAATATTTTGCGCCGGTAAATTTAAAATCAGAGTTTAAGGAAGACGTTTATCAACAAAGAGTAGCAAATTAGCCTTCTTAAGTGTATATTTAGTTTCTCTGGATGCTTAAATTATTTTTCAGGTTTGAAAAAACATGCTAAACTATTAGAGTATCCTATATCAAACTTTTTATAAGGAATATAATATATGAAATTTCAGATATCCTTTGATATTACTGACCTTGATAAGGCTATTAATATTGCGCAAGAAATAGAAAGTCATTTTGATATTCTGGAGGTTGGAGCTTTGCTGATATATAAATATGGTGAGGAATCTGTTAAAAAATTTAAACAAAATTTTCCTCAAAAAACGATATTGGCAAATGCTAAAATAGTTGATCAAAGTAAAGATGCTGTTTCTCTTTTTGCTCAAGCAGGAGCTGATTGGATAACCGTTATGGCTGGTGCTCCAAGAAATGTAATTCATACAGCATGTTTAGTTGCTCATGAATTTGGTAAAAAAATTATGTTGGATCTAACTGATGCTAGTTCCGTAGGTCAGTCTGCTTTAGAAGCAAAAAGTTTAGGAGTGGATGCTCTTCTATTTCATAAGCCTTCTTCAGAAGATGTCCAAGCGGTATTTCATGAACGTTGGGAAATCGTTAAAGGTAATACTCAATTACCTGTATTTATAGCTTCTAACATAACAAGAGAAAATATAGCTGAAATCCTATCAATAGGAGCTAATGGCATAGTTATATCTAAAGCAATAACCGGAGCTAGTAATCCACTAGAAGAAACATTGTATTTTTCAGGTATAATTAATAACTTAGAATAATTTGTTTAATTTTAATATTTGACTTTTTGTCATTGTTTCTTTTAAAATTATATATATTTATATGATTAAGTATTTTAACTATTGGGGGGTATCTAACAAAATAATGAAAAAGCTGTTAATAGTTGAGTCACCGGCAAAAATAAAGACTATATCTAAGTTTTTAGGTAAAGATTTTAAGATTGTTTCCACTTTGGGACATATTAAAGATTTGCCTTCTAAAAAGCTTGGAGTATCTTTTAATGGCGAAATAAAGATCGATTATGAAGTTTTAGAGGGTAAAGATAAAACTATATCTGAGATTAAGAAAGAAGCAAAAAATGCCGATGAAATTTTTTTAGCTCCTGATCCTGATCGTGAAGGGGAAATTATTGCTTGGCATGTTGAGCAGGAACTACTTAAAATAGTAAAAGATAAAAGTAGGATACATCGTATAACTTTTAACGAAATTACAAAATTAGCAATAGAGGAAGCAATTTCTAATCCATCTTCAGTTAATTTAAATAAAGTTAATGCTCAACAAGCAAGAAGAGTGCTTGATCGTTTGGTAGGGTATGAAGTATCCCCGGTTTTGTGGCGAAAGATAGCAAAAGGTCTTTCAGCAGGACGAGTGCAGTCTGTTGCTTTAAAGTTGATTGTAGATAGAGAAGAAGAAATAGTTAATTTTAAACCTGAAGAATATTGGTCGATTGAGGTTACTTTTATTTCTAAAGTTGATAAAAAATCTATAACGATTATAGCACCTTTAGTTCAAATTAATAAGAAAAAACCGAAAATAGAAAATAAAGAAAAAGCTGACAAGATAGTTGAAGAAATTAAAAACCACGATTATAAAATAATATCTATAAAAGATACTAATAGATTAAAAAATCCTTTAGCCCCTTTTATGACAAGTACTTTACAGCAAGTTGCTTATAATCGTTTGGGTTTTAATGTTCAAAAAACTATGCAAATCGCTCAAAAACTTTATGAGGGGGTACCTCTTGAGGATGCTTCTACGCCTATTGCTTTAATTACTTATATGAGAACCGATTCTTTAAGAATATCTGATGTAGCAATAAAGCAAACTCGTAAATTTATAACTGACACTTACTCAAAAGAGTATTTACCTCCAAAGGCCAATGCTTATACAAAGAGTGGATCAGCTCAAGATGCTCATGAGGCAATAAGGCCTATAGATATAACTTTGACGCCTGAATATGTAAAGAAATATGTTTCTTCTGATCAAGCTAAATTATATGACTTAATTTGGAAAAGATTTGTCTCATGTCAAATGAAGCCAGCTCAATATGCTCAAAGACAAGTGTCGATTGAAGGAGGACCATTTATCTTTAAAGTTACAGGTTCAACTTTAATATTTGATGGCTTTTTAAAAGTATATAATGACACTGAAGACTCTCAAGATAGTGATGAGAAAGATAAAAAAGTTACTATTCCGGCAGAGATTGAAGAAAATATGTCTTTAAATAAGAAAGATATTGATCCTAAGCAGCATTTTACTCAAGCTCCCCCACGATTTACAGAAGCTTCTTTGGTAAAAGAATTAGAAAAAGAAGGGATAGGAAGACCTAGTACTTATGCAACTATATTAAAGACTATACAGTTAAGATCTTATACTACAATAGATAACAAAAAAAGATTTGTACCAACGGAGCTTGGTACGGTTGTTACTAAAATGTTGAGTCAAAATCTTTCTAAGATTATGGACTTAAAATTTACAGCAAATATGGAAAAAGATCTTGATAAGATAGCTAATGGAGAGTTGCAAAGAGATAATCTAATTAATTTATTCTATAACGACTTTGAAAAAGATTTGGAAACTTTTAAGGGCGAAGATAACAAAAAAATTGCTCAAAAAACCGGGATGACTTGTCCCAAATGTGCAACTGGAGAGCTCTTAATTAGATTTGGTAAAAGTGGTCCATTTGTTGGATGTAATAATTATCCTGAGTGTGATTTTACTAGTAACTTTGAGCGCCTTGAAGATGGAACGATTAGACTTATAGAATCAGAATTAATTGTACTTGAAGAAAATTGTCCTAAATGTGAGCATAAATTAAGACAGTTACAGGGTAAATACGGCAAATTTATAGCTTGCTCTGGTTATCCTAAATGTAATTATGTTCAACAGGTTAAGGCCGGGTTTAATTGTCCCTTATGCCAAACTGGCGATGTTATTCAAAGAATGTTTAAAGGTTCTAGATTTTGGGGATGTAGCAACTATCCTAATTGCAAATTTATAACTTCTGGTGAAACTGAACGAATTTCTTGTTCAGAATGTAAGTGGCCTTTTCTTTTAAAAAAATTAGATAAAGAAGGTAATCCTCGTTTTTATTGTGCTAACAAAGAGTGTAAAAATAAGTAAATAAAAAATTATTAAGTATTCTTTAAGTTACTTACTATATTAATTTTACCATAAATCTTGACTCTGAATTATTAAAAAGTAGTAGATTTCAATCTACTACTTTTTTTTGTTTAAATTTAATTTTATTAGAGGCTTTATGTTTAAAATTAATGATTATTTTTATTATATTCTTTTATTATTTACTATTTTTAAAGTTGATGCTGCAATTTATACGGTAACTAGTACTAATGATACTTATACTTCTGGTACTTTAAGATACTATATTGGGACTGCTTCTTCTGGTGATACTATTGTTTTTTCAAATTCTTTGGCTGGTCAAACTATTAATTTGACTAGTCAATTGTATATTGGAGTCTCTAACTTGACGATTCAGGGTCTTGTATTAAGTGGTTCTAATCAAATAACAATTAACGGATCAGGTATTTCTTCTGGAAATACTTTTTTTATTGGTAATAGTAGCTGTACTATTACTAATCTAAATATTATAGGCAATAATTCAGGTAATGCAGTTTATATAAATAGCTCTAATAGTATCGTCTCTAATAATACCATAAGTGGTAATAGTAATAGTGGTATATTTATCAATGGAACTAATAATAGCATAAGCAGTAATACTATCACTAATAACAATGCTTCTAATGGCGGTGGTGGTATTTTTATTAATTTAAATAGTAATACTATAACTAATAATATAGTTACCAATAATACTTCAAGTAATAATGGTGGAGGTGGTATTTTTGTCAGTAGTAGTAATAATACATTAACTGGAAATACTGTTAGCAATAACACTACAACTAATACTGCTGGAGGGGGAGGTATTTATATTACTGGTTCTAATAATATCTTAAGTAATAATACTATTTCTGGAAATAATGCTTCAAATAGTAGTGTAAATGGAGGCGGAGGTGTTTATATTAATGCTTTCAATAATACTTTACAGAATAACATAATCAGTAATAACATTTCCGGTTATGATGGCGGTGGAATTTATATTAATAGTTATAATAACAAGATTTTAAATAATGTTATTAACGGTAATACTGCAACTCAAGAAAATGGTGGCGGAGGTATAGCTGTTGCTAATGGTAGTGGTCAATACAATTCTATTTTATCTAATAATATTTATGATAATACTCAAGGAGGTATTTTCTTAATAGACGGAGGGAATCATTATCAAGCAGCTCCTAATTTGATAAGTGCATCTTTTTCAGGCAATAGTATTACAGTTTCTGGTATAGCACCCGCGGCAGCTTCTGGAGGAGGTACTATGCTTATTCAATTTTTTTTAAATGATGCAAATAATTCTATCAATGAAGGACAACAATATATTTCTGGAGCTGACGTAATAGTTTCTGCAAATGCTGCGTTTACTGCTACTTTTACTTTGCCTACTACAGCTTTAACGCCTCCTTATTATATAAGTGCAACTGCTACTAATAATAATGGTTCTTATACCTCAAGTAATCTAGGAGATACCTCGGGATTTCCTAATACATCTTTGCCAATTACTTGTACTTCTTTAACAGTTCTTTTAAATCCTACTTCTTATGATTTGTTATGTCCGGTTATTATTAATCCAAGAGATAATTTATGTATAGGTAGTACTATTGACATATTAGCTGTTGTGAGTGGAGGTAGTGGTAATTATACGTATCAATGGTCAGGGCCTAATGGGTTTAGTTCTACTAGTAATCCAATTATTATTAATAATGCAACGACTCAAAATTCTGGTACTTATAGTGTGATAGTAACTGATTCACTTTATGGTTGTACTGGTAATGCTTCAACTGAGGTAACTGTAGATTCTCAAATTATTGTTAATGTCTCTGCTACACCTGCGGTTGTATGCTCTAACTCAAATGTAATTTTGTCTGCTCAAGTAACAGGAGGTTCAGGAAGTTATAGTTATAGCTGGTCTGGTCCTAATGGCTTTGTATCTACAGCCAATCCTGTAACCATTAGTAATGTTACATCAGCAAATGCGGGAACTTATACTGTTAATGTTGTAGACTCTAATAATTGCAGTGCTTCGGGTAGTACTATAGTTACAGTTAATAGTAATGTAAATGTTTTTGTAAGTCCTTCACAATTAACAGTATGTTATGATGATACAATAAACTTGGATGCTCAAGTGACAGGAGGTTCAGGAAGTTATAGTTATAGCTGGGCTGGTCCTAATGGTTTTACTGCAGTCTCAAGTTCGATTAGCGTATCCAATGCTACTTTATTAAATATGGGAACTTATACAGTAACTGTGACCGATTCTAATGGCTGTACAGGAACTGCGACTTCAACTGTTATAGTTAATTTTCAATTAACTTCTTTAATAAGTCCTTCTCAACAGTCTATATGTTCTTCTGGAATTATAAATTTAACAGCGCAAGCAACAGGAGGTAGCGGAGGTTATAGTTATATCTGGACGGGTCCTAATGGATTTACATCAACATCTAATCCTATCAGCATATCTAATGCAAATATATCAAACAGTGGCACTTATACAGTTACCATAACTGATTCTAATTTATGTACTAGTACTTCTTCGGCCAATGTTAATGTATTGCCTGAGATTACTGTTTCTATAACTCCTAGTTTTTCAAATATATGTTATGATGGAGCAATAAGTTTGACAGCTCAAGCAACTGGTGGATCTAATGTATATAATAGTTATATCTGGACAGGGCCTAATGGTTTTTCCGGCATAGGAAATCCTATTAGTATACCTAATGCAACAACAAGCAATACGGGTACTTATACGGTAGTTGTAATTGATAGTGCTGGTTGTATGGGTACTGGTAATGCTAGTGTTGTTGTAGGATCAGAGATTAATCTTTCTGTTGTATCTACTCAACCAACGGTTTGTCCTGGAGGTACAATAAATCTTACAGCTCAAGTGACAGGAGGTGCAGGAGGTTATAGTTATAATTGGACAGGGCCTAATGGTTTTACATCAACATTAAATCCTGTTAATATTCCTAATGTTAGCCAAGCAAATTCTGGAATTTATCAAGTAACTGTTACTGATGCAAATAACTGTGTAGAAATAGGGTCAATAGATATAGCAGTTAGCACTCCAGTTATTGTTGAAGTTACACCTTCTCAATTAACAGTTTGCGTTGGCGAATCTATAGAGTTATTGGCAAATGTTTCAGGGGGTAGTGGGATCTATAGTTATCAATGGTTAGGTCCAAATGGTTATTCTTCGACAAATAATCCAATTAATATATCAAGTGCAACTTTATTAAATAGTGGAACATATACTGTTACAGTTACCGATTCTAACGGTTGTATAGGTACAGATGTTTCTAGTATAAATGTTAATCCTGCACTTTCTGTTGATATAGTTTCTAATCAAACTATATTTTGTGCAAATAGCACTATAAATTTAACAGCGCAAGTCTCAGGAGGAAGTGGAGTTTATAATTATGGTTGGACAGGTCCTAATGGTTATTCATCAACAGGAACTTCAGTAAATATTCCTAATGTTACGCCTTTAAATGGAGGTACATATCAATTAACAGTAACAGATTCAAATGGTTGTCAAGCGAGTAGCTCTATATCTATAGGAGTTGATTCAGAGATTATAGTTGCGGTAACTCCGTCTATGTCAAATATATGTTATGGAAGTACTATTAATTTAACAGCTCAAGTGACAGGAGGAGCAGGAGGTTATAATTATAGTTGGGTAGGTCCTAATGATTTTACATCTACATCTAATCCCATTATTATACCTAATGCAACAAATGCAAATACAGGCACTTATACGGTTACAGTAACTGATTCTAATGAGTGCTTTTCTACAGATACTGCTAGTATAAGTGTAGGATCTGAATTAAATCTCTCAGTCCAACCTAGTTCTATTGTTTTATGTCCTGGAAGTGATTTAAATATAACAGCGGATATAAGTGGAGGAAGTGGGGGCTATAATTATAGTTGGTCGGGTCCCAATGGATTTATATCTAACTTAAAAACTATTACTATTAATAATGTCAGTTCTTCAAATTCTGGTACATATAATATAACTGTAACCGATTCCTCTGGTTGTGCGATAAGTGGTTCTTCTACTGTTACTGTTAATTCAGATTTAGTAGCCAGTATAGCACCTAATACATTAGATGTATGTGTAGGAGGAACTATCAATTTATCTGCTCAAGTCAGTGGAGGTTCAGGCATATACACTTATTTGTGGAGTGGACCCAGTGGATTTTATTCAAATAATGATTCTATTTCAATTTCTAATGTTAATTCTGTAAATTCTGGAATTTATCAAGTTATAGTAACAGATAGTAATGGTTGTACTGACACAGCAACTTCTACTGTTTCTGTTAATTCGCTAGTTAACGTGAATTTAAATCCTGCTTCAGTAACTTTATCGACTGGAGATACTTTGAGTATTATGTCAACAGTTACCGGAGGGACAGCTCCTTATACTTATTCTTGGGTAGGACCTAATGGATTTATTTCTAATGATCCAAATGTTAACATAGTTAATACTATGGCATCTAATACTGGTACATATACTTTAGCAGTCACTGATAGTAATGGATGTTATGGGGTTTCTAGCTCAGAAGTAATTGTTCAATCAACTATTATTGTTACCGTTACTCCATCTTCAGATATTATATGTACTGATAATGTTATTTCCTTGAACTCTAATGTTACTGGTGGAAGTGGTAATTATAATTATAGTTGGTCAGGTCCTAATGGATTTAGTTCAGTAGAGACAGATATTAATATAGCTAATGCAACAACAGCCAATTCAGGAAATTATGTATTAACGGTTACTGATTCAGTGATATTGGATTCGGGTGTTGCTAGTTCAAACATAACTGTTTTACCTGAGATTAATATAACGCTTATTCCTGCTCAAAATCCAATATGTGCAGGTGGTACTATAAGTATATCATCAAGTGTATCGGGTGGTGATGGTAATTATACTTATAATTGGGCGGGTCCTAATGGATTTACTTCTTCTTCTCAATCAATTAGCATATCTAATGCTACTACTTTATATTCAGGTAATTATACTTTAACGGTTACTGATTCTACTGGCTGTACTTCCCAGCAAATAATTAATATAACTGTATATCCCGATTTAACTCTATCTATATCTCCTTCACAAAGTATTATCTGTCAAGGTAGTACTATAACTTTAAATTCGATAGTAAGTGGAGGGAGTGATAGTTATGGCTATAATTGGACAGGTCCTAATGGATTTAGTTCAAGTGATTCGAGTATAACTATATCTAATGCTTCTATGATAAATACTGGTACTTATATTTTAACTGTAACTGACTTATTAGCTGGATGTTCAAGTATTGCTAGTGCAACTGTTTTGGTATTAGAGGGTATCAACTTGACCGTTATTCCCCTTCAATCAACCGTATGTTCTGGTGGTTCCATTAATATAAGTACACAAGTGTCAGGTGGTAGTGGTAGTTACAGTTATAGTTGGACAGGGCCTAATGATTTTACATCTAATTTGCCAAATATTAATATCAATAATGTTACATCATTGAATTCTGGATTATATGTAGTTCAAGTAAATGACTCAAGTGGATGTACAGCAAGCGCAAGTTCTAGTATAGAGGTTAGTTCTGTAGCAGTTTCAGTAAGTCCCTCTCAATTAACTGTATGCTCAAGTGATACTATAAATTTAACGGCTCAAGTTTCAGGAGGAAGTGGTAATTATAGTTATAGTTGGACAGGGCCTACCGGGTTTACATCAACATCTAATTCAATCAATATAACTAATGCAACAGTGGCAAATACAGGAGTTTATCAAGTCATAGTTACAGATTCTATTGGCTGTACTAGTACAAGTTTTGCATCAGTGCTTGTAAATCCTGATATTAATGTGTCTATTTTTCCTTCTCTTATTAGTACATGTCCTGGTAGTTCATTAACTATAACTGCTGTTATTTCTGGTGGAAGTGGAATATATGATTATAATTGGATATATCCTGATGGAACTACACCTAATGCTACTACTTCAATTACTATAAATAATATTAGTTCTGAAAATGCTGGAGTATATACTTTAAATGTGATCGACTCTAATGGTTGCCAAGCAAGTACAACTTCTAATATTGAGGTATATCCTGAATTAGAAGTAAGTATATCTCCAGATGAACTTAGAGCGTGTGTTGGTCAACGGTTCATTCTAACAGCAGAACCTATTGGTGGAAGCGGCATATATAATAGTTATTCTTGGCAAGGACCTAATGGTTTTTTTACAAACTCTAATCCTATAGTTATAGAAGATGCTACTCAATTGAATACTGGAAGTTATAAAGTTACAGTTATTGATTCAAATGGATGTCAAGCAAGTGCCATCTCTAATGTCACTATTAATCCTGCAATAGATGTCTTTATAGTGCCCGATCAGCTTAGAATTTGTTCTCAAGGAACAATAAATTTAAATGCAATAGTTTCGGGAGGAAATGCTGTTTATAATTATTTATGGTCTGGTCCTAATGGGTTTACTTCTAATTTACCTTCGATTACAATAAATAATGCAACTTTATTAAATAGTGGAGATTATACTGTTCTAGTTAGTGATGTTGATGTGGATGGATGTGTTTCTATGGCAAGTGCTAATGTATTGGTAGATTTGCCATTAAATGTTAATATTGTGCCAAATGAATTATTTAGTTGTTATGGCGCATCTGTAACATTTAATTCTAATGTCACAGGTGGAATTGGAGCTTACAACTATAATTGGACTGGTCCCAATGGGTTTGGTTCAGATCAACCAAATATTACTCTTAATAATGTAGAGCCATCAAATTCGGGTACTTATACTTTAACTGTTACTGACTCTTTTCAATGTTTAAGTACTACTACAGCTCACTTAACAGTAGATCCTGAGATTAATGTTAATACTTTTCCTAAAAATGCTAATGTGTGCTTAGGTGGAAGTTTAAATATAATTTCAGTAGTATCAGGTGGAAGTGGTATTTATAGTTACAATTGGACAGGCCCAAATGGCTTTAGTTCAAATCAACCCAATGTTACTCTTAATAATGTAAATCTCTCAAATACCGGTACTTATACTTTAACAGTAACAGATGCAAGAGGATGTAGTGTAATATCAAGTAGTGATGTCAATGTTCTTTCGGAGTTAACTGTAACAGTTACTCCTGATCAATTATTAACTTGTACTGGTAATACTATAACTTTAGTTGCAGAAGTTATTCAAAGAAATGCATTATATAGTTATAGTTGGGCAGGACCTAATGGTTTTACAGCAGATACCCAATCAATTATCATAGAAAATGTAACTTCAGCAAATACAGGTACTTATACTGTAACTGTAAGAGATGCTGATGGATGTTTGGGTGTAGGTGTTGCCAATGTGAGAGTAGCTCCTACAATAGATGTTTCTGTTAGATATTATAATGAACAGTCGCCTATATGTTCAGGAGGTACTTTAAGTTTAGTTGCTTGTCCTTCAAATGGAAGTGTGCCGTATACCTTTTCTTGGACTGGGCCTAATGGCTTTAACTCTGATTATCAATTAATTGTTATTGATAATGTAAGCTCTTTAAATAGTGGTACTTATTATGTAACTGTGACAGATGCAAATGGTTGTATTGGTACCAGTAGCTTTGATGTAATAATAGAAGATTTTAGTGTTGTCATAAGTCCTAATGTACAAAATATATGTTACGGGAATTCTGCTACTTTTCAAGCGAATGTAATATGTGGTAGCGGTAATTATACTTATAATTGGACAGGCCCTGGTATAATTGGAGCTACAAATACTCAAAGTATAAATGTTTCTTCGACTTTAGAGCCTGGTAATTATATTTATACTGTTACTGTAACAGATATGATTACAGGTAATGTAATTACTACTTTTGCATCTTTAAATATCAGTAAAGCAGAAGTTTTATTAACTGCTTCAGCGACTCAAATAGTTGAAGGGGATATGGTATTATTAACAGCTACGCCAATATCTGGGATTCCACCTTTTACGTTTATTTGGTCTGATGGATTTGTACAAAGTGGAGATTCTGCTGTTAGTAGATTAGTAACTCCTACAAGTACCGATAATAATTATAGTGTTTATGTAGTTGATGCAATCGGTTGCCCATCTGATCCATCTGTTAGAGTAGTTATAAAATTTAGTCCAGGTCCTAGATCTAATTTAAGTAGATTAATTCATGAGAAATATTGTAGCAGTTAATGATAAATAGTTTTATTAATATGGTTAAAGCCTAATTTTAACATTGCGCTTTAATTTTGTAAATTTTTTAAATTTAATTTATCAAATAATTTTATTATTGCATTTTTTTAATAGAAATTGATATTATTATTAAAAAATATTAATAATAATCAGGAGTTTTGTATAATGTTGAAAAACGATAAATTTATTTTTAAAAAATTTATTTTTAAATTTTTTACTTTAATTAGTATAATTTTAACCAATCTGGATATTTATTCTCAATCGGTTAAAACTGTAGTAACGATCGATAATATTGTAAAAGAGCTTGATGATAATACTTCTTGTGATCTAACTCTATGGGCAAATAAGTTAGAAAACTCTTGTAAATGCTGTTTGGTTAAGTATGCTTATTTACTTGATCAGGGCAAAACAGCTTCAGATATATTATCACTATGTAATACTAAAAAACGTTGTGATAGTGCAGTTATTGAGCAGTTAGAATCAGAAAGAAGTTTGAAAGATGAAAAGAATACCGAAGATAAATTAAAAAAATTAATTAATATTTTATATGAAAGTTCTGTAATAATTAAAGAAGTGAAACCTCATGATATTAAGTTTGATTCAAGAGGATTTTTTAATGAAAGCTCAGTAGTTAATTTTTTAGTGGAGTCTTATAAGAATAAAAAATTAAGTAATCCTAACTTTAAAGAATCTAGTTGTTTAATTGCTAAAGATATTCTAGGACAAAAGGGCTATCAAACGACTCAATTATTTTTGGTTAGTTCAACTTGTTCCGATCGACCAAACGATTATATTTTAAAAGAAATAGCGTCAGGAACAGCTGAAATAATGGGTTTAGAAAAATCTTTTCTTATTAAACCTTTTGGGACTTATATTTATCCAAGACATGTATCTAATTTTCCATCATTTATATTTCCTATTGCTTATATTTCTTACACCTATAATGGCAAACCTCATTATTTATCTTTGCTTGATAGGTCTCCTGGAGTTATTTTATCTTCACTTGCTAAGCAATATAAAGATAAACAAATTAGTTCTGCTGAAGTTATAAAAATTTATTATGAAGTTGGTGTTGCTATGTCTAATTTTCATAGAGAAATGATGAAATATTTTAAAGATAAGGCTAATCCAGAAATTTTATTAAATCCAACTTATGTACAAGGTGATGCTCATCAAGCTAATATATTTTATGATAAAGATACTAATCGTACTATATTTATCGATAATGAAAAGATTACCTGGGTCTCTCCTGCTGATCCTTTTAAAGATATTCAACTGTTCTTCTTTACCACTATAAATAATAGTATGTTCTTGCCTCCTGAAGTTAGGTCTGATAGAGATTTTATAAATAAGTGGCTTTTATTAACTGCTGAGAGTTTTGTAAATGGTTATATCGATGCTTATCCAAGTGAACTAAGATCTAAAGTTGCTCAAGAATTAATTAATAAATTTAAATCAAGTGGAGATTATAATAATTATAAGATTACTATAGACGAATTAACTGATTCGCTTTATAAAAGAAATATTAATCAAAGTCAGAACAAACCTGAAAATAAAAATATCCTTTCAAAAGCAGTTGATAAAATAGAACAAACGGTTAAAGATGTAACAAAGAATCTGAAAAATATGTTTTCAAAAATCACAGGATCTTAACTAACATTTAAATTATTTTTATATAAATAAAATAATGGTCAAGAATTATCTTGGCCATTATTTTGTATTTATCGATTTTTGTTTTATATTATAATTAATATTAATACTTATATTTTTAATTAACTTCACATTAAGCGAGCTTATATGTACAAATTTGATAATAATAAAAAAAAATTTTATGTCACAACACCTATATATTATGTGACAGCTAAGCCCCATTTAGGCTCACTATATTCAACTTTACTAGCTGATGTTGCTTGTCGTTGGTATAAACTCAAGAATTATAATACCTTTTTTTTAACAGGAACTGATGAGCATGGTCAAAAAGTAGCTGAAGCGGCATTTAAAGCTAATATGCCTCCTCAAGAGTTTGTAGATAGCTTTATATCTGATTATAAAAAAACTTGGAATGATTATAATATTGTTTATGATGATTTTATAAGAACTACTAATGAATCTCATGTAAAAGCAGTTCAATTTTGGCTTAAAAAGCTTATAGAAAGCGGTGATATATATAAATCATTTTATAGTGGATTTTATTGTACTCCGTGCGAAACTTATGTAACTGAAAAGGATATTAATTCAAACGAAACCGTTCTATGTTCTTCATGTGCGCGAGAGACTAAATATATATCAGAAGAATCTTACTTTTTCCGTTTATCGGCTTATCAAGATAGATTGTTAAAATTTTATGAAGAGAATCCCGATTTTATAATTCCTCAAGAAAGACTTAATGAAGTAATTAGCTTTGTAAAACAAGGGCTTAAAGATTTAAGCATATCAAGAACTACAGTTAAGTGGGGTATACCATTTCCTGAAGATAACAAACACGTAACTTATGTATGGGCAGATGCTTTAAATAATTATATAACTGCTATTGGTTACGGTAATCCTACCAAAGAGGATCAATTTAATTATCTATGGCCTGCTGATTTACAGATAATAGGTAAAGATATATTAAGATTCCATGCTGTATATTGGCCCGCGTTTTTAATGGCCTCTGAACTTGCTTTGCCTAAACATATTCTTGCTCATGGCTGGATAATAGTTAATAAGCAAAAGATGTCTAAATCACTTGGTAATGTTATAGATCCTCAAGTGTTACTTGATAATTATGGATCTGATATAGTTCGTTATTATTTAACTCGTTATATGGCGGTTACTCAAGATTCAGAATTTAATATAGATGATTTAGAAAGACATGTTAATTCAGATTTAGCTGATGCTTTAGGTAACCTTTTAAATAGAATGATTGCACTATCTTATAAGCATGAGCTTCATGAAGTTAAAGCACCTGAAAATTGGTCAACTAAAGAATTAGAATTAAGAGATTCATTTTGGAGTTATTTAGATATTATTGTTCAATATATGCAAGATGGTTATTTCTATATGGCTTTATCAACTATTTTTAAATTTATTAATCAAGTAAATTCTTATTTTCATTATAAAGAACCTTGGAAAATCAAAGATAAGAATGAATTTAATGAAGTTATTTCAGCAACTTGCCATAGTATTTATTCTATTGCTATATTGCTCTGGCCTGTAATGCCAGTCAAGATGGAGCAACTTTTAAAGACATTGAATATAAATTTAGAATTAAAAACCGATTTAATAAGTGAATTAAGTCAAAATAGATGGGATAAAACATTTATGTTAAATAAATCAGAGTTATTGTTCAAAAAATTTGATCTTAATAAAGAAAAAGATCAAGAAATTAAGCAAAATACTTCTGGAGCTACTTTGGTGAAAGATAAAGTCAATTCAACTGATATGTCGCTTGAAAATATTAAAATAGAAGATTTGAGTAAAGTAATTATTTTGACGGGTACTATAATATCGTGTCAAGAGGTTCCCAAATCCGATAAACTGTATAAATTACAAGTAGATTTTGGTGATTATGGTATAAAACAGATTGTCTCTGGTATAAAAAAATCTTACTCTGAAAGTGATTTAATTGGGCAACAAAATATTTTTGTATTTAATTTAGAACCAAGAAAAATATTTGGATTAGAATCTCATGGCATGATTCTAGTTTCTAAAGTCTCTGAAAATGATAATAAAATAGTATTAGTCAGACCGATTGAAAAAGTTCAAAATGGGACAAGATTAAGCTAAGTTGTTTTAATAGTTATCCAAAGCTCTCGTAAATATTCTTCATTTACGGGGGCTTTTAATTTGTCAATTCTTAAGAAGTGAAATTTATTAAAACTTTCTTTGCCGATAGTTAATAACTTTTTGATATTTGGTTTTAAATCGAGTTGATCAAATACGTTTGTTGTTACCGGAAATAATGCTTGTTCACTTTCAAAATGATGTTTAACTGTTTGAGGATCCATTAAGAAGTTTAAGAATTTATAAACAAGATTTTCTTTTTTTGTTCTTTTAGGTAAAGCAAAATTTTCTATAGTTACTAATGTCCCTTCTTGAGGTATTATAAAATCTATTGTATTATTACTTTGTAAAGCTCTAAAGATATAGGCACTTGATGATACTGCTATTTGAGCACTTTTTGAGGTTAAATAATAATCTGGTCTAAATTCGGCATAAGCTTCGATATATTTTTTTTGCTTTATTAATAGTTCTTTTATTTTTTCTAATTTTTCTATATTTAGATCGTTCAGATCTCCAAATAAGTATAAAGAGGCTATTGGTATTGAAACAAGAGGATCATTTGCCATTGCTATTTTATAATTATATTTATTATCAAAAACTAAAGACCAAGATTCAAATATATTAATTTTATGTTTTTCAAAATATTCTTTGTTAATTCCAAGACCAAATACAGCCCATTCTGCTGGAAGACTATATTCATTATTTTTATCATAGTAATGTCCAAGAAGAATAGGATTTAAATATGGTAAAAACTCAAGTTTACTTTTATCTAACTTTTTGAGTAGATTTTCGTTTTTTAATATATGAACAGCATAATCTCCTGGAATAATAAGATCATAGCCTTTACCTTTTGTTGTTCTTAATTTTACAAGCAGTTCTTCATTGCTTTCATAGTAACTGATTCTTACTTTTATTCCTGTTTTTTGTTCAAAATTTGATATGTAATTTAAATCATACATTCCAGACCATGCAAGTACGTTGATGCTATTGTCTAGTTTAGAGTTTCTTATTAGTCCTGGAAATAATAGAAATCCAAAGATAATTGCTATCCATAAAAGAATTATAGAAATTCTAATTAATATAGTTTTGTATGTAAAATTATAGATCATTTTAAACTCTTAAAAAATTTTAGTTTTTGTATTGAGTGAACAAAATATTAGTACTAAAAAGCTACTTATTATAAGCATAATAGTAGACAGAGCATTTACAATAGCAGAAGTTCCAGTTCTAATCATACTATAAATTAAAATAGATAAAGTTTGAGTTTGGCTACCTGAGAGAAAGAATGATAATATAAAATCATCAAATGATATAATGAATGCTAATAGTCCAGCTGCAAATATTGCAGGCATTAAAGATGGTATTACTATCTTGAAAAAAGTTTGTGTTAAAGTAGCTCCTAAATCCATAGAAGATTCGATAATTTTCTTGTCCATTGATAGATATCTACTATAAATAATAGGTACAGTATAACCAAGACCCAATATAGTGTGTGATATGATTAATGTAGTCAAAGAAAGTTCAATGTTAAGATAACTTAAAAAAGTTAATAATCCTACAGCAACAACTATTTCAGGGATTACTATATTTGCATAAAAAGCATAAAGTAAATTCTTACCTGATCCTGTCATTAAGTTATAGTAAATTAAGCTTAAAGAGATAAATAAGCTTAAAAAAGTTGCAGAGACACCCGTTATAGTAGATATATAAAATGCACGCCAAATTTCAGGGGATTCCAAAAGAGCATAGTACCACTTTAGAGAGAAATTTTTTGTTCCTAAAAAGACTGGAACAGAAGAGTCGGTAAATGAAAAGAATACTAATATTAGTATAGGGATATATAAAAATAAGAAAACTAGTGATACAAAAACCGGTAAACTTATTTTGGAAATCGATTTAAAAATATTATTCATTTTTATTATTCTTCTTTTTAATTAAATATATTATTGATATAAATAATATAAGTGAAAGTGAAGCTATTAATGTGAACGCGGTTCCTAATGAGAAGTTATCTCCTGATAATATATATTGTGTAATTACTGTGCCGACAAATACATATTTATCACCGCCTACTAAGCTTGGTATTGCAAATTCCGCAAAAGTAGGAACAAATACCAGCGAAAAACCTGAAATTACCCCCGAAATTGATAATGGTAATATAACTTTGTACCAAGTAGACCAAATAGATGCTCCTAAGTCAGCTGAAGCTTCTAAAATATTTTTATTTACTCTTTCAAGTACGGAGTATATAGGTAATATCATGAATGGTAAATAGCAATAAAGCATAACTATAATAATTGCAAACATAGAGTTAAATAACTCTAGTGGTTCTTGGATAATACCAGCTGAGAGCAATATACTATTAATTAAACCTGATCTATCAAGAACATAAGACCATGCATAGATATGTAATAAAAAATTGGTCCAAAATGGTAGTATTACTAAAAATAGTAAAAAATTCTTAAATTTTTGAGCTTTAAATGCCAAAAAATAGGCAAGAGGATATCCAAAAATAAAACATAATGTGGCATTTAGAAGTGCAATTAAAAGTGACTTTAATATAATATGAAAATATATTGGCTTGAAGAAAAATTTGAAATTATCAAAAGTTAATTTGAATACTGTGGCATTCTCAGTATCATATTTAACAAAACTTATAATAATTAAAAATATAAGTGGTAAATAGAAAAATAGAGCTTGCCAAACAAGTCCTAATGAAACAACAAAAAATGGCGATTCTTTTTTTATTTCTTTAAGTTTCATAAAATTTACTTATCTTAATTATTTCTTTAAAAGTACAACATTTTCTTTTTGAAAGTATAAGTAAACTTTACTGTCATAATCGATTACTTCTTTAGGAAAATGTTCTTCATTTTGTTGAAATACTTGTAATATCATATTATTTTTAACTTTAACATTATATTGTGTAGATCTACCATGATATATGATTGAATCTACAGTTCCAGTAACTACATTAGAAAATCCTGGTGTTTCTTTTGTTGTAATAAATATTTTTTCTGGTCTTATGCTTATTGCTTTATATTCTGAATAGTTTATAACATTATTATTTTGTTCTTTTATATAAACTTCAAAAGTGCCAAGGTCTTTAATATCGATTAAGTCTTTATTATTTTCTTTTTTCACTTTTCCATATAAAATATTGGTACTTCCAACAAATCTTGCGACAAAAGTTGAAACTGGAAATTCGTAGATCTCTTTTGGTGTTCCAATTTGTTCTATTTTTCCACCTATATTCATTATTGCCATTTGATCAGCAAGAGTAAGTGCTTCTAATTGATCATGAGTTACATAAATAAAAGTGGTTTTTAGCTTATCTTGTAATTCTATTAATTCAAGAAGCATTTTTTCTCTTAATTTTAGATCTAATGCTGCAAGCGGTTCATCTAAAAGAAGTACATCAGGCTCATTTACTATAGCTCTTGCAAGGGCTACTCTTTGCTGTTGCCCTCCAGATAACTGATCTATATCTTTATATATTTGGGATTCTAAATGTACAGTGTTTAAAATCTTAATTACTTTATCTTTGATTATATCTTTAGGTAACTTTTTGATATTTAAACTATAAGCAACATTTTCAAATACATTTAAATGAGGAAATAATGCATAATTTTGAAAAACTGTATTTATTTTTCTTTTATTAATAGGCAAATTTGTTATATCTTCTTGACCTAAGTAAATTTTACCTGAATTTACGTTTTCAAAGCCGCCTATTAATCTTAAAAGAGTAGTTTTTCCACAACCACTAGGACCTAAAAGAACAAAAATTTTTCCTGAAGGTATATGTAAATTTAAATTATCTATTATAACTTCACCATTAAATTTTTTGGTTAAGTTTTGAATTCTTATGCTTCTCATTTTTTATTTGGTTCTTTATAAGCAAAATACATAGGAATTATAACATCAGAAAAAGTGCATGGTACTACTATTGCAATTACTAAGAATAAAAATACATAACCCATTTGTGGATACCAATTATGAAATCCATGTGATACCATATAAAACAGTGATGCTAATGAGCTTATCAAGATATGTGTAAAATGAGATCCTAATGAAAATACATTAAGTGCTGCTGAATGATGTGATTTTAAAACAAGACCGTTTAATACGCCCATTAATAGAAATGGCAATACATTATGCAGTTCTCTATAAAAGCAGATATGAAGATCCATTTCAACTCCTAAAGCGTAACCAGATAAATACGGTAAAAGTACATCCGATAGAATGCAAAAGATCATAGGAGAGATAGTTCCAATTAATAAAGTCTTGATAAGTGTTGGATTTTTTGCAAAACGTGAATATGTTAAAACTGTTCCAGTAGAAGCAAATAAGATATGTAAAAAGTGGAAACTATGAAATAACATATGAAAACCACTACATGACCGTTCTAAATTATCAGCCTGGCCATTATAATCAAGTAGACTTAAAATTATCATCGATAAAGCAACAGAAAAAATTGCATAAGGAAAGTGATGTAAGAACTCCTGAATAACTCCATGATCATGGGACCCATCTTCATGGTTATGATTGTGATCATGATTATTGTGATTATCTGAAGAGCATTTATTTTTTTTTATCTTTTTTTCAGAATTAGAATTTTCTATCATTTGTTTAACCTATCTAAATTACTTAAGAAATTATAAAAATATTCAATATATAAAAATATATATATTGAATATAAAGTTTTTTCAAAATAAATCAAAAAAATACGTAAGATTATCTAAATTAATTTAGAATTGTGTTTTATTTAAATGCTATTTAAAAAAATTTAATTGAGGGCAGGGTTTGATTTTATAATTATTCATAAAGACATCTTCTTTGATTAAGAAGATGTCTTTTAGTTTTCTTATTCAATTAATCTAAATACACCTCTATAATCTTTATCCTTTGTAAAAGGTTCTATTTCTATATCTTGTATATCAAAGGTAGATATTTCTTTATGTATTTTATCGACAAAATTATCTACATTTTCTTTTTCGCCACATACTATTACTTTTATATGATTATGATCTATACTTTGAGCAAGTCCTTCTAATTCATGTTTTTTGGCAAATCTTTGTATTATATTTTTTAAATTTTCTTCTTTATTCTCAAGTGTTTCTAAAATAATATTTATTCTTAGACATTTATTCACTTTGTTTCTCCTTTTTTATATAGATCTATTGATGTTGAACATTATCAAATAGAAAGATTCAATGTCAAAATAATTTATCTTAATTTAAATAATAAAGACCATAGATTTAGTATCTATGATCTTTATTGCTTTAAGATTATTAAAAATTAGATAATTACTCTTTAAATTCTTTATCTTCTAAGAGTTTTTGTTCTATTTTTTGTTGAACAACTTTCTCTATGATCTCTTTAGTAACACATCTATTTGGTGTTATATAAGCTTCTGATTGTATAGCAATTACCAATTTAGCAATATCACGGCCTACAAACCCTTCAAGTTTTTGAGCAATTTCCATAATAATATCAGAATCTAATGCATCTTTTTCTATGCTTATCGGTTTAGGTGGGTTCTTGGCGCCCATTATTCTTTGAAGTAATTTTGGTTGTGGTTGAACTTTAGTTTTTTCAATTAAAAATTTGTTTATATAAAGTTCAAGTATACCTACTCTTTGCTCAAGTCCTGGTACTCCAATTGCTATTTTTTCATCACAACGACTTAAGAATGCGCTATCTAAATCTTCAGGTCTATTTGTTAAAGCAACGATTATAAAGTTATTAGTCTCAGTACCTGTATAACCAAGTATTAAGTTAAGTAATTTACGAGTTTTATCACTTAAATTTTTGCTTCTATCAGCAAGAAGAACTTCAGCTTCATCGATAATGATCATAAGTTTTTTAGAAGATCTTTTTGCAAATTCAAATAGTTCAACTAATCTTGCAAGAGCATCTTCAATTGGTAATTGATCTAAAGCAGAACCACCAGCAAAGTAAATATATTCAAGACCAGAACTACGAGCGATTCTTTTTGCAAGCATAGTCTTACCTGTTCCTGGAGGACCGTAGAATGTCATATGTCTGAAGTATGCTTCATTTTCTGTTGCACATTTAATTGCTTGAGATAATTTTGATACACGCTCAGATAAATCTTTTTCTAAAATAACGTCATTTATATTAGATTCGAATTTTTTACCTGTTAAGTAATTTACTAATTTTTCTTTAGTAGAGATTAGAGAAGTTTCTTCTGCGATAGTTGGTATATAATTTAAGTATTTTTGTATTTGATTAGCGACTATTTTACTTCCATGCCATGCACCACAACCAACTACGGTAATTACCGGAGCGGCAGCGATCCATTTTGTAGCTATTATCACATTATGTTCTGCGACAATACTAGCTTCAACTGCTTTTGATTTTAAATCATTTTCAGCTCTATTATTTTCTTCTACCATTCTTCTACTCATATCTGTAGTTTTTTGAAGTTCTTCTGTTATTTTGTCCTTTAGTTGTTCTCTTTTATTTTCATATTTTTCTCTAATCTTCTTTTTTTCTTCTTTACAAATTCTGATTTTTTCATTTAATTCTGCTTTTTCTTGAGGTGTTGTATAATAAGAATCTCGTTTTCTTTTATATGAACGAATTTTAGTCCTTTGCGCATCCAGTGCTTGAGTTTCAGAAGTTTTTAAATTTTCTTGTAATTTTTTTTCTATAAAATTTACTCCTTTGTTTATTCGTTCCTCTATCCATTCCATTCCATTTATTACGCCTTGGCCTAAAGGAGATTCGGTAAATTGTTGTACAGCGTTTAATATTCCTGTACCTGCTGCTTTAGGATCTTGCATGCCAAATGTTTTACTAATGGATGTTATAATTATAAAAATTAAGAGTAATTTTTGTTTTTTCATTTATTTGACCTCATTTTTAAATTATTTAATGATCTAATCAATTTTTATTAGATTTTTATAAAATTTATAAGTTTTCCAAGCAAATGTTCCTACTATAGGCAAAGAAAGTAAGAATCCTATTTGTGATTTTGATATGTTTTTGATATCGATCCATGATTTGGAATTTATTGTTTTAGAATGTCCTTCTATTACAAATTTTTTTAATTCCTCTTCGGATTGATTGATTTTATTTTGATTGTTTTCTTCTGTTGCTTGATTATATTCTTTAATTATTTTGAGTAAATTTTCTTGATTTACAGTTGCATGTATTGACCAGGAGTTGTTTAAGATAATATCGGTATATTTTATTGCTAGAGCCAATGCTATTAATCTAGATAATATTTGAGTCGAATTAGTAAATACTAAATTAGGAATTCCAATATTAAAGTAGCTATTTAATGTTTTTAATATTTGATTGCTAAAAGTGGAAATTGCTTTTTCTGATAAATACCTAGGATTTAGATATTTTATTAAAATCGTCGCCATTGAAAGAGGACTTAATATTGGTCCTTGATAATTTCCATTTTTATCTTCTTTATAAGCACAAAATAAAAGAGAAAATTGAATCATTAACTTTTGCAAAAATCCTAAGCCTAATGATTTTATTTCAAGAGAATCAGAAGTTACTAAAAGTTTGTTTTCTATAGAGTTTAAGATATATGGTTTTATAAAGTTTATCATAGCATGGCTTGCTAAATTTTCTTTAAACGGATTTTTAGCAATCATTTTATGCTTATCATTAAGGTATTTTCTTAACGCTACTATTTGTGGTGTTAAAATTATATTAATATCCGAATTAGTAGTTAATATGCTGCTTTTGGACTCTTCAGCATCTTCTAAAAGCTGTTCTAATCTTTTTGAATCTTCTTTTATTAACTTAATTACATGTTCAATTTTCTCTTTTAATATTTTTTGATACATTGCATATTCACTTGCATAATCTATTGCAAATATTCCTAGTCTTGTTATATCTCCTTTAAATAAGCCCAAATATCCTAAATTCAGTAAAATAGTATTTTGATTATAAATTTTGTTTTCTACTTTATTTATTCGTTCTTTTAGAAATTGGTTTACTTTATTTATATAGTTATTTAGCTTAGTTTCTTTAATTTGATTTAATATTCTTGGAATATTTAATTCTGCCCTTTTGATTATTTCATCGCAATTTTCTATTGATTTTAAGTTAAGGCTATTAAAGATAACTAAGAAAAGTAATAAGTACTTTATTTTTATTTTAATTAACATAATTTTCTCATTGTCATTATAAATTGATTAAGAAACTGAAGATTAATAGTTTATTTTCAAAATAGTGAATTTCTTAAATAATGATAAATCAATTTAAATTATATGGTCTTTTTAAAAAATCTTCAAAAGGTTAATAAATATAATTTTATATTAAGTAAATTAAGGCTGTATTCTATCATTACAGCCTTAATAGATTGATATTTATTTCAATTTTGCCATAATAATTTTTACAAATTATATTGCAAAGATATTACATTAGATTAGGTATGCTTATGTTTGTTATCTGTCAAATTAGGTTATAGATTAGTTATAATTATAACTAATCTATAACCTAATATTTATTATTGTTTAAATTGTTTTTTTTCTAATGTTTTTTGATCTATCTTTTGTTGAATAACTCTATCTACAATTTCTTTAGTAATGCGACATTGAGGTGTTGCATAAGCTTCAGATTGAATCGATATTACTAATTTAGAAATATCACGTCCTACAAAATGTTCAAGTCTTTGAGCAATATCCTCTATAACTTCTGGGGTTAAAGCATCTTTTGCTATTGTGATAGGTTTAGGAGGATTATTTGCACCTAAAATACGTGCAAATAGAGAAGGTTTTGGTTGTTCTTTTGTTCGAGAGATTAAGAATTTCTTTATATAAGATTGTAGTATTTCTAATCTTTGTTCAGGAGCTGGTGCACCAATTTCGATCTGTTCATCACAACGACTTAAAAATGCATCATCTAAATCTTCAGGTCTATTTGTTAAAGCAACGATTATAAAGTTATTAGTTTCAGTACCGGTATAACCAAGTATTAAGTTAAGCAATTTACGAGTTTTATCACTTAAGTTTTTACTTCTATCAGCAAGAAGAACCTCAGCTTCATCGATAATAATCATAAGTTTTTTAGAAGATCTTTTTGCAAATTCAAATAGTTCAACTAATCTTGAAAGTGCATCTTCAATTGGTAATTGATCAAGAGCAGAACCACCTGCAAAGTAAATATATTCAAGACCAGAGCTACGAGCTATCCTTTTTGCAAGCATAGTCTTACCTGTTCCGGGAGGGCCATAAAATAGTATATGTCTGAAATATCCACCATTACTTACTGTATTTTTAACTGAAGTAGCAATTCTTGATATTCTAGTTGCTAAATTAGATTCTAAAATAACATCATTGATATTTGTTTCAGGTTTTTGACCTCTTAAGTAATTAACAACCTTATCTTTAACAGAAACTAGAGAAGTTTCTTCGGCAATAGTAGGGATTTTGTTCATATATTGTTGTACTAAATTAGCAACCACTTTGCTGCCATGCCATGCTCCACAAACACCTACCGCAGCTACTGTAGTAGTAAATGCAAATAATTTAGCATTTTTTGGATCTGTACCTGCTTGAATTAATTTTTGCATACTTTCTATAATAGCTTCTTTACGTGCTTTTGAGCTAATTGCTTCTTGAGCAAGTTTAGTTTCTGCTTGTGTTTTTTCCCTAATTACATCTTGTGCTAGATTAAGCATATTAGGAACAACTTGTACAAATTGTGCGCCTACATTTTCCCAAGTTTGTTCTTTTTTTTCTCTACCTTCTCTTATAACTCCTAATTGTCTCAATATTTCTGTTCTTTCTTCAGGGCTTTTAGCTTGTTGTAATTCTTCTTTTAATTTTCTTTCTCTATTTTCATAACTGTATTCGTTATTTCTTCTTGTTTCTTCAGCAATATTTTGTCCTAGTCTGGCTGCACCCTCTGCTGCATCTCCAAAGAATCTTAATACATCTGGGTTTATCTCGTTAAAGTCCATTGAGAAAGATTTATGAGCAAAGTTCGATAGTGTAAGTATAGATATAAGTAAAATTCGTTTTTGCATTTTAAGTTTCCTTAATTATTTTTAATTGTTTTATTTATGCTATATTTGTTTTATAAAAATTATATCCTTTCCATGCTAAAGTTCCTATGACTGGAAGGGAAAGCATTAATCCTATACGACTTTGAGATATGTTTTTGGTTTGTAACCACAAATAGGATATATTTTTGGAATGTCCTTCTATTATAAATTTCTTTAGTTTTTTTTCTATTCGTTTTACTTCTGTAGTGGTTTCTGTTTCCAGTTCTTTGTTATACATTTGAAGTAGTTTTAATAGTCGAGTTTGGTTAAGTTTTAAGTAGTCTCGCCAAGAATTGGTCAATATGTTATCAGTAACTTTAATGGCTAGACCTCCAGCAGATATTGAAGCAATAGCCGAAATTGATTTAGAAAATAATATGTCAGGTATGCCTAGATTAAAAAATTTATTGATCTTCTTTAAATTTTCTTGTTGAGATGTTTGCATATCTTCTAAAAGATATTTTGGATTCAAGAAATACATTAAAAGGGTTACTATAGAAAAAGGAGTTTTTGTTTTTTGTAGATTTCCTTCTTTATCTTTTTCATAAGCATTGGTATAAGTTTGGATTACTTCCGGGTTAAGAAAATCGGATGGAGTAGGTTTGGTTAAAAAGGAATTTTCAATAAATTTTAATATTTTAGTTTTTGTCAGATTTAAAATTAAGTGTGGAAGTAAGTCTATTTTGAATGGATTATAGCTAATTAATTTATGTTTATTATTTACATAATCCATTAATTCTTGAATTTCGGGAGTATTTTTGATATTAAATAAAGTAATACCGTTAACCTTTTTTGAAAATTCTGCTTTTTCTAATAATTTTTCTAAATTTTTTGAGTCTCTTTTAATTTTCTCAAATACATGATCAATTTTTGTTTGTTGAATTTTTTTATACATTAAGTGTTCGCCAAGCATTTCTAAAGCAAAGCAGCTTCCTCGTACTATATCGCTTTTATAAAATGCAGTATATTCTCCCAATCGTAATAAAATAGTATTTTGTTTTTTTATTTGTGCAATAAGGTCATTTGTGGCTTTTAGTTGATCAGCTTGTCGCTCTTCTCTAATTTGTTTAATTAAGTTTTTAACGTCTAATTCTTTTGCAGTTTTAAGTGCATCATTAATAGTTGCTTGAGTTTCCGCGTCTAATTTTGATGGACCCCTATTTGAAAAATTATTTAGTATATTTTGCAATAAATTCATTGAGCTTAAATTTAAACATTGAGCTATACTTAGAGATATAAGCAAGTATTTAGTTTTTAATTTTTTTAGCATGATTCCCTTATTTTTTTTATTATCTAAATTATTTGATTTGTTTTTAATAGTAAATTTGAGCAAATCAAAAGTCATTTTAAAGTCTATACTTTTTTAAATAAATCTTCAAAGGGTCATAATTTAATAAATTTAGCAAGTTTTTTTGTTACCGTTGATTTGTTTATAAACTTTGTTTCTATAATTCTTAAAATTCATTAAATCTATAATATTTGTTATAATAGATCATATTTTTAATTGAATTAACTTAATTGGAATAAATTATATGGATAAAGTAAGAGTTAGATTTGCGCCATCACCAACAGGCATAATGCACTTAGGTAATGTACGTAGCGCTTTAATGAACTATCTTTTTGCAAAAAGATATAATGGAACTTTTGTTCTAAGAATTGAAGATACAGATTTTAAAAGAAATGTAGAAAATCTGTCTGATAAAATTATTGACGATCTTTTATGGTTAGGACTTGAGTATAACGAAGGTCCTGTTAAGGGTGGATCTTATGGTCCTTATTATCAATCTCAAAGGGCTAATTTTTATACTCAATATCTTAATAAATTAATTGAAAAAAATCTTGCGTATCGTTGTTTTTGTACTCCCGAAGAACTTGAACAAAAAAGGCAAAGACAAGTTGCTATGAAATTGCCACCAAGATATGATCGTACTTGTTTAAATTTATCTCAAGATGATATAGATAAATATGTTGAGACAAATAAGCCTTTTATTTGGAGATTTAAATTAGATTACAGTAAGACCGTTAAGTTTTACGATCTTGCTCATAAAGAGATGTCTTTTGAACTTAAGCATTTTTCTGATATACCTCTTACACGTCAAGATGGAAGCTTTACTTTTCTTTTTGCTAATTTTGTCGATGACCATTTAATGGAGATTACTCATGTATTTAGAGGGGAAGATCATCTAAGTAATACTGCAAGCCAAGTAGCTCTTTATGAAGCTTTTAATGTTAAATTACCGATATTTTGGCATTTGCCTATAATAGGTAATAAAGAAGGTAAAAAGTTATCAAAAAGAGATTTTGGATTTTCTTTGACAGATTTGCAAAATGCTGGATATTTACCAGAAGCTATCAGTAATTATCTAACTATAATTGGTGGGTCTTTTAAAAAAGAAATTTTAAATAAAGAAGAATTGATAAATGCTATAGATTTTGAAAAGATAGAACCTACTGGTATGATTAAATATGATGTAGAGAAGTTAAATTGGGTAAATCATAAGTGGATTTCTAATTATGATACAACCAAGTTAATAGAACTTTGTTTGCCATATTTAATTAATAAATATCCTCAAGTTCAAGATATAACTAGAGAAGAATTAAGCAAGTTAATTGATACTGTTAAGACTGAATTAGTCACTTTAGAGCAAATTGTCAATTTAACCGAATTTTATTTTAATGAGCCTAATTTAGATTTAGAATTAATTAAAGATTTAGATATCGATATCAATTTTTTCTCAAAGCTGATATTAGATTTAAAAGATAAATTGAATAATCCTGAGCAAGCAGTTGATTTTATAAAAGATACCATTAAAGAGCAGAAAAAACCTTTAAGTGTGATTTTTAAGTTGATTAGATTTGCTTTAACCGGAAGAACTATGGGACCAAGTATATTAGAATTATTTAAGATTCTTGAGTCTAAAAAGATATATAAAAGATTAGATAACTTAATAAAAAAGTTGTCTATACTTCAGCATCAGGATTAATTAAACGATTAGGAAGTTTTTTTAAATCGGTAACTATATTGTTTTTAATAAAGTAGTTCATTAGATTCAAAAAAGCTTCTTCATTTTTTTCAGGTACTAAAAATTCAAAGATACTGGCTTTAGTATCAAAAGTTCTATCAAATGTAAGATGTTCACAGCTTCTTAAAATAGCAACAAAAAAACAGCATTCTTTTGTCTTGATATGTGCTTGATAGTATTGAGAGTATTGCATAGTATAAAAAATAAAATTAAAAAGTTTTAAAATATTATTTTTTATTTTAACATAAAATTTATATAAATTTAATAACAAAATCATTAAGAAAGTTTATTATGGAAAAAAGAGACGTAAAAAATATAAACGAGTCAAGTAATGCAGGTAAAATTGGACTTATTAGTGCTACTATTATTTGTATGAATGCAATGATAGGAGTTGGTATATTTACAACCCCTGCAAAACTGGCTGTTACAGTTGGACCTGCTGGGATTTTAACTTATTTATTTTCTATAGTTGCTGTTTTATTTATGGCTCTTTCTCTTGCACGTCTTGCAAAGGTATTTCCTCAAGAAGGTTCGTTTTACAACTATGCAAAGCAGTGGGGAGGCCATTATATGGGACTTTTGGCTGCAGCTTCTTATGTTTTAGGTATTATTATTGCCTTAGGTTTATTAACAAGAATCGCTTCACAATATTTTCATCAGTTTATACCAGCTATTAGTGTGGAGACATTTGGCTTAATAATAGTAGGGGTAATCGCTTTATTAAATATTGCAGGAATGAGGATAATGCAAACTGGTCAAATTATTTTACTATCTTGTACTTTGTTTGCTTTATTTTCAATTATTGCACTTTGTTTTTCAAATGCTGATTATAATAATCTAATTCCATTCATGCCTCATGGTTGGACTTCTATTTTAGAATCAGTCTCAGCAGCAGTTTTCTCTTTTCTTGGTTTTGAATCAGCAACCTCTTTATACAGTATTGTTAAAAATCCTGAAAAAAATGTTTCAAAAGCTATAGTATTTTCGCTTTTGATTGTAGGATTAATTTATTTAGCATTTATAGGATCGATAATTCTAGCGATACCTCAAAATACATTTACAAGTTCTGATATGACAATATCTCAGGCAATGATTAAAGCTTTTGGTAAATCTAATTTAATTTTAAATTTAACTAAATTA
Organism: Candidatus Babela massiliensis; assembly: GCF_000513475.1. Lineage (GTDB taxonomy): Bacteria > Babelota > Babeliae > Babelales > Babelaceae > Babela > Babela massiliensis. The sequence continues at coordinate 306,674 of NC_023003.1, read as the reverse complement.
ATTAGTGTTGCTATATTAACGGCAATTTGTGGGGTACTTCAATCTGTGATGTATTCTTCTGCTTCTTTAACATTCTCTTTATTTAAAAATTTAGATAATAAGTTTGCTAATTTTATAGTAAAATCAAGATATGGTTTTGGGATTATTATATTAACAATAAGTTTACTTACTATATTTAACTTTTTTAACTTAAAAAGTATGGGACTTTTCTTTAATTTGACATCGATCTTTATAATGTTTGCATTTATAATGGCAATTTTAGCATTATATTTTAAGGATAATTCTAAAAAATTAAAAGACAAAATTATTGTTTATCTAGGCTTAATTACTTCGACTCTAATTTTTGTAAATGCAATTATTGGATTTTTAAAAGAAATTATATAAATTTTATAAAAATATTTATCTATATTTAATAGGTCTCTAATATAATTAGGGACCTTTATTTTTATGAATCTTAAATTATATAGTACTTTACAGTATTATATAATTTTTTGATCTTCTTTAATATACACTTTCCAAAATTAAATAAATTAGTCAATTGACGAGTAACAATAAAGAATGATATAAAGAGTATCATCAAAATATATCGTTATATATTTTAAGATAAAGCGATATACATTTATATAGATATTTAAAAGGAAGAGTAATGGCATTAAATTATCTATTGAAGAACTATAAGTATATAGTGGGTACTTTTATTTTTATATTTTTAAATACTGATCTTTTGGCTAATTTAGCTAATATGACCCGAAATGATCCGTTCCCCTTATTTAGTAGCATTTATCCATACACTTATCTAAGTCGTCATCAGCGAGAGGGATTAGCTTTATTTGATTATAGTTATCCAGCGACTAAGCTAAGAATGAGTGTCTCTGGCTATAGGCAATATGCAAGCTTTGCACGCGATAAAAATGGAAATGTAATGAATTTAGGCGATAATCCTCGTGGTCGATGGAATATGTTAGGGTTATTTTATGATCCGGTTTTAAGAGATAAACTTTTTACTTTATTGGATATAAATGACACTTTGCTTCCGTCTTATGACTGCCATTCAAATTTAGATGCAAATGTGCAATGCTACTGTTTTATTACAGATCCTAATTTTTCAGATCCAAATAAAGAATTTGGATTTTTTACTATTCCTGCAATTTATAGAAAGTATGGTATAAGATTTGAAAATGAATTAGTTTTAGTTGATCGATGCTTTTATTCAATCGGTTTAAAAATTCAATTTGGTGTTGCCGATATAAAACAAATGCCATTTAGATTTTCAGATCTAACTTGTCAAGCATTGGGAATTGCTTGTCCAGCCAATACTACTGTAATTAATACTGCTGGTTGTGCCACTCCTGGTCCTGCTGAACCTGCTGCAGTAAATCCCACCTTTATAGCAGGTACTACAGCTATACCACCGTGTCCAACGACAAATGGACCTGTAACAAGTTCCCCTTGTGTGCCATTACCTCAACGATTTACTCCTTGTTGTGATAGTCGTGTATGTCTATCTTTTACTCCTGAATGTAAAAAAATAGTTATTGAAGATATTATGAGACAAAAGAATATAATTACACGATTTTTAGGAATAGATTCTCTTGTTTATGATCATGTTGGCGTTGAAGATTTTAGGATATCGCTATTTTGGCGTCATATTTTTGTGATAAATCAAGAGGATGAACGTTATCCTAGATTGTTGTTTACACCGTTTATAGAAGCAGGAGCAGCTTTGCCTTTAGATATACAAGTCAAGACAGATCGGTTTTTTGGTCTTCCCGTTGGTAATAATAGTCATTTAAGTACCGGAGTTACCTTTGGTGGTACTTTAGATTTTCTTGATTCGATGGAGCTTATATTTCAAGTAGGGTTTACTAAGTTTTTTGAAAGAGATTACTGTCATTATCGACTTCCAACTCATGTAAAAGAAAGTGGTATTTTCCCTTATACTGCAGATATTAAAAAAACTCCTGGATCCACTTGGTTTACTGGTTTTGGTATTAATGCTGATAGTTTTATCGATAATCTTTCAGTTTGGCTTGAATATTTGATTATAAAACATGAAGAAGATGATATAAGAATTTGTAAATCTTATATTCCTTCTACATCTATTTATTATAATCAGGGTTTTTTAAAAGAATATTATGAGCAAGAAACTAAATGGGGCGCTCAAGTTGTAAATGCAGGCTTTAATTATGATATAGCTCCTACTTTATCAGTAGGAATTTTGTGGCAAGTAGCAGCTAGGCAAAGAAATGCTTTTCAATCAAGTACCTTTTTGGGTACTTTTACATTGGTTTATTAATAGCTTGATATTAATATGGCAATATTAAAAGGAAGTAGTAATGACATTAAGATTTATATCAAAAAATTATATAATTATATTTTTGCACTTAGCTGTTATATTGATAAATATAGATATCCATGCCAATCTGGCTAATATGACACGAAATGATCCTTTTCCATTATATAGCTCTGTTTATCCTTACTCTTATTTGACAACAAAACAGAAAGTAAATTTGATGCTATTTGATTATACTTATCCAGCTACTAAGATGCGTTTAAGTGTCAGTGGATATCGTCAATTTGCTAATTATGCCAGAGACAAAAATGGAAATGCTGTCAATATTGGTGATGTTCCTAATGGTCCGTGGAATATGCTGGGATTATTTTATGATCCAGTTTTAAGAGATAAACTTTTTACAGTACTTGATATACAATCAACTTTACTTCCTAGTTATGTTTGTAATGCTGATGTAGCTTCTAATACTCAATGTTACTGCTTAGTTACAGATCCTCGATTTTCTGATCCAAATAAAGAATTTGGATTTTTTACCATTCCAGCAATTTATAGAAAATATGGCTTAAGATTTGAAAATGAAATACTATTAATCGATAGTTGTTTCTATGCTATAGGTGTAAAGTTTCAATTTGGTGTGGCTGATGTAAAGCAAATGCCTTACTATTTTTCAGATTTAACATGTCAAGCGCTTGGAATTGCTTGTCCTGCAACTTGTATAACAGGTACTAGTGGATCTTGTACAGCAATTGATACAAGTACTTGTACTGTACCAGCTCCTCAAGAACCTCCTATTGTTAATCCAGTATTTATCCCTGATACAGAGACAATTCCACCTTGTCCAACAGCACAAGGACCTGTAACTCCCAATGATTGTGTACCAGTTACTCAAAGATTTGAACCATGTTGTAATAATACATTGTGTTTGTCTTTTACTCCTGAATGTAAAAAACTGGTTATTGAATATATAATGAGACAGAAAGAACAAATAACAAGATTTTTAGGAATAGATTCTCTCAGGTATAATCATATTGGAGTGGAAGATTTTCGTGTATCGTTATTTTGGCGACATGTATTTGTGGTTAATGAGGAAAGTGAAAAATACCCTAGGTTATTGTTTACCCCGTTTATAGAAGCAGGAGCAGCTTTGCCTTTAGATAAACAAGTTAAATCGAATCATTTTTTTGGCCTACCAGTTGGCAATAATAGTCACTTAAGTACTGGAGTTACTTTCGGTGGAACTTTAGACTTTCTTGATACTGTAGACTTTATTTTTCAAGTAGGGTTTACCAAGTTTTTTGAAAGAGATTATTGTAACTTTAGGTTGCCTACGCATAAGAAAGAAAGTGGTATTTATCCTTATACTGCAGATATTAAAAGAACTCCTGGAACTACATGGTTTACAGGTTTTGGATTTGATGCTTATCGTTTTATTGATAATTTATCAGTTTGGGTTGAATATTTGATTGTTAAACATAGAGAAGATCATATTAAAGTATGTAAATCTTATATTCCTTCTACATCTATTTACTATAATCAGGGTTTTTTGACAAAATATTATGAGACTAAAACCAAATGGAGTTCTCAATTGATTAATGCAGGCTTTAATTATGATTTATCTCCAACCTTTTCTATAGGGTTACTGTGGCAGGTTGCTATAAAGCAAAGAAATGCTTTTAAAGCCAATATGGTATTAGGATCTTTAAATTTAATTTTTTAATTAGATCTGCTTATGATGCTTACTGGACAAATTTTGTAAAATTAATTAAAATTAATTATAATAATAACAAAAACCATTTAGAATATTATTTTATTGAAAGGATCTGAAAAATATTATGCCAAAAAAAGCTAACATAATAATTAATGTTAATGAAAATTTAGAAAAAGCATTAAGACAACTCAAGAAAAAGATAGAAAGAGAAGGCGTAGTAAGAGACATGAAGCGCATAGTTTATCATGAACCTCCTACTCAAAAGCGTCGTAAAAGATTAATGCGTGCGATTAAGCAAAACTTAGTTCGCATGGCTGCTCAAAAAATAGTTTAATATATTTTTTAATATAATTTATGACATTAAATACTAATATAAAAAGAGCTCAAAAGGAATCATTGTTTTTTAAAGAGATATCTACTCTCTTTATGAAAGTTTCGCTTGATGATCAAAGACTTAAAGATATTTTTGTAAACAGGGTTGAACTGTCTCCTGATAAGGGGTTGTGTACTGTTTATTTTTATACTGATCAAGGGGAGGATTATTTTAAATCTGTTCTTGAAACGTTAAAATTATATAAACCGTCTTTAAGAAAAGCTTTAGCATCTAAGATAAATTCAAGAAGAATTCCTGAGCTAGTTTTTAAATTTGATAATAAGTTTGAAAAGCAATTTAAATTAGAGCAATTGCTTGAAAAAATAAAAGAAGAAAATAAGGATAAATGGTAGTTTTATTCTCATTATCAAATTTTTTTGTTTTATTCTTAATTTTTGCTTGTTATGGCTCTTTTTTAAATTCCTTGGCTTATCGCATTATTAATGAAAAATATTTGTTTACCCCAAGATCTTATTGTCCTAAATGTTATAAAGTCATAAAATTTTATGATCTTATACCAATAATATCTTGGTTTATTTTAAAGGCCCGATGCCGTAATTGTAAAAATCCAATTTCTGTATTATATCCTCTTATAGAAGTTTTATCGGGAGTAGTTTTTACTTTGCTTTTAATGTTGGTAGATTCACGTTATTGGATTTCTTATTTTTTACTTTTTTCTGCTTTGATTATAATAATTAGAACAGATTTAGAAACTATGTTAATATCTAGTTATACTACTTTGTTTTTTATTCCAATTGGTTTTATTTTATCTTATTTTAATTTACTTAACATTTCTCTATACCAATCTATATTGGGTGCTATTTGTGGTTATCTTTTTCTTTTTTTTATAGATAAAATATTTTATTATTTTAAAAAACAGCATGGTATGGGAGAAGGAGATTTTGAGATATTATCACTAATAGGAGCTTTTTCAGGATTGAGTGGTGCTTGGTTTTCTTTATTGTTTGGCTCTTTGACTGGATCTTTAATTTTTTTGATAATCTTTTTAAAAGAATATTTTTCAAGTAATTTTAATATAAGTAAGTTCAAGAGTTATAAGATTCCTTTTGGGCCCTTTCTTGCTTTGGGTTCTATTATATATATTCTTATACAGAATTATTTAGATAGATTATTCTTCTTATAAGAGATCATCTTGTAATATTTTTATCTCATTATTTTGATTTATACATAGTACATCAGCTACTCCATCTCCATCTATATCTCCGGCAGCACATATAGTAAATCCTTCTGGCGTGATTTTAGAATTTGAAAGGTTAGAAACAGGAGTTTTAAGTTGTCCTATAAAGTAATTAGAGTTAGCACTACCATTAAATCCATAACTATAATTAAAATTACCCTCTGGTTTCCAGTTTAGCCCTTCTTTTGAAAGAATATTTGTATATTTACCATTTTCAGCAAAATAAGCTTTTTGAGCCATTGCAAGAGAACTCAAATTTATATAGGCTTCTGCTCTTTTTGATTTTGCTAGAAATTTCATTAAATTAGGAATTGTCAAAATCGATAAAAAGGCAATAATAGCTACAACGATCATTAATTCAAGTAGTGTAAAAGCGTTCTTATTTTTTATATACATAATCTTAACTCGCATTTTTTATTTTTTAAATTATATGTTATAATTATAATATAATTATATTTTATTATACAAATTATTTGTTTATTACCTCAACAATTAGGTATAGAGCATAAAATTAATTTATTTTTTTTAATTTTTGTCAATTTAAAGTATAAACTATTAGCTTGGAATTTAATTTTGACATATTTTAAATTATAGATTATTATTATTTAATTGAAGGGTAAATAACAAATTAATATTACAATATAGAATTATTTTAAATAAACGGAGAAAAATATGATGGATATTAGAAAACAGGTTAATAATAAAAGTGCTCCTCAAGAGAAGCAAAGAAATTACAATGAAGTAATAGAATATCTTGATAAGCATTGGTCATTTAATGCAGATATTAAAACACTTGATAGAATGAAGCAATTAGATCAAGCATTTGGTTTTGAATCTCAAAAGCTTAATACTATATTTGTAAATGGTACAAATGGTAAAAGTTTGACTGTACATTTAACAGTTAAATTATTAAACGAAGAGAAATTAAAAGTAGGAGCTTTTTATTCTCCTCACATATTAACATATAATGAAAGATTTTCTATAAATGGTGAAACTATATCAAATAAAGTTTTTACTGAAATAGCAAATACCGTTATAGATAAAGCTGAAGAATTAAATTTAAAAGTAAATACTTATGAATTACTTACTATGATGGCTATAAGATATTTTGTTGAACAAAATGTTGATGTTGCAATTTTAGAAGTAAATGAAGGTGGTAAATTTAATCCTGTTAATATATGTAATGCAAAAGTTGCAACTATTACTCGTGCAATTCCTGTAGATTCTACAATGGATGATGAAGCAATGAAAGTTGTAATAGCAGATATGATGGGTATTGTAAAGCCAGGAACATGGATAGTTTCAGGTGATCAAAGCAAAGCTAATTTACAATATATGAATGAAATAGCAGATTCTGTTGGTGCTTATTGGGCAATGCCTATAAGAAAATTAGCTCCTCTTGCATATCCATTTGAACAATTGCATGGTAGATGTGCTGCGCTTGCTGAACGTCTTGCTCAAATGTATATAGAGAATTTTCATAATAAAAATGCTGAAATTACATTTGATAGTTTACTAAGTAAGCAAAAGGGTCAAAGAGGACGTCCTACACTTGAAGCTAAACGTCAACTAGAACTTGCTCCAAAAAAGACTATAGAGCAATTTTGGCATGAAGAAACAGTCGATCTTCCTGGAAGATTCCAATTTCTTGATAAAGAAAAGCCATCAGTATTACTTGATACAGCAAGTAACGTAGATGCATTTAAAAATGTTCTTCTTGGCATTAGACTTTTACATTACCAACGTCCACTTAAAGGCTTAACTATAATTGTTGGAGCTGCAAAGAATACTTTACATCAAGATGAATTCTTAAAATTAATAAGATATTTCTTTAAAAAGACTTCTGGTCAACTTATTATTTGTCCAATAGAAAATCCAATACCTGGTGTTCAAGAAGAAGAAACTTGGGATATTGAAAAAGTAACTAATGATGTTAAGAGCATGAAGATCAAAGCAAAAGCATGCAAAAGTTTTGAAGAAGCATTTGAATCTGCTAAGAAATCTGTAGATGAAAGATACGGCCTTGTAGTAATTACTGGATCTCATTCTATAGTTAATCATTACTGGAGATACAAAGGTATCAAGAAGTTTTAATTTAATATAGAGCTAAAAATAATGATATTATCTGAATTAATTAAAAGTTTTATTTTGGTTACTTTAGGTATTATTTTAGGTATTATATATGGGTTTTTTCTTGTTAATCAGGAAAAGACCCATAGTTTTAAATTTGCTATATTTTATTATTTAAGAACTATTATTGTACTTATAATATTTTTTTATCTATTGCACTTATTTAAAATACAATCTATACTTTTCTTAATAAGCTTTATTATAAGCTTTTGGACATTTATTATTAAATATAAATATTAAATAATTAAAAAAATTTTAATCTAATTTTTACTATAATGGCAAATAATAATTTATTAGGTGATGAAAAAGTTATCTATCCTCTTAAGTTTTTAGGAATAGATTATTCATTTACAGGTATCGATATAGAAACTGTTTTTAATACTTGGTGCGTATTGGCTGTAATATTACTTGTAATTATAGTATGTCGATATTTCCTTTCAAGAAAAAATAGTATAGGTGCTTTTTTAATTAAAGAGTTTGTAAAGAATATATATAATTTAATAGAACAAACTTTTGGTTATTTTGAAAGTAGATATTATTTTTTTATATCATCTTTGTTTTTATTTATATTATTTTGTAATTGGATAAGTTTATTTCCTAATTTAGAAGAACCTACCAAAAATATTAATACTACCTTAGCTTTAGGTATTACTTCGTTCTTATATATGCATAAACAAATGATTAATGTTCATGGTTTAAAAGAGTACCTTAAAGAATTTTTTATGCCATTTAATATAATGTTTCCTTTTAATTTGATTGCAGGTATTATTATGTTACCTCTTAAGTTATTAGGGGAAGTTGCTAGTATTATTTCTGTCTCTTTTCGATTATTTGGTAATATATTTGGAGGATATGTTATAACCTCTATATATCACAGTGCTATTTCAGGTTCTCTTATTCTTAATGCGCTTGGAATGCTTATAGGATTTAATTTACTTTTGGCCGGATTTTTTGTAATTTTTGAAGGTTTTTTGCAAGCCTTTGTATTTTCGATTTTAACTTTAACTAATATTGCAATGGCAGTGCATAGCCAAGAAGGTCAAAATACTCAAAAAATTTAACTAATAAATTAAGCAAATGAAAGTAATTAATCTATGTCTATAATATTAAGCTCTAATTTAATTCACTACTTTTCTATTGGGTTATCAACTGTAATTACAGCGATGTCTGTTGCTTTAAGTCAGGCTAAATTATCAAAGGCTAGCTTAGATGCTATTAATCGTCAGCCTGCTGCAAAAAGTGATCTTTCACGTGCTGCAGTGCTTGGTCTTGCTATTGTAGAAACGTCGGCACTTCTTGGTTTTATAGGTTCTATTCTTTTATATTTTTATGAACCTCAAAATATTTATCAAGCAATAGCAGGATTTGGTTATTCTCTTGCTATATCTGTTCCTGGTTTTATAATAGCTATAGCTTCTTCAATGCCTGCTCAAGCTGCTTTATTATCTATGTCTAAGCAACTATTTATATCTAAAAAGATAATGAATTTAATGCTACTGACTCAATCTTTAATTCAAACTCCAGCTGCTTTTGGGTTTATTATAGCATTAATTATAATGAATCAACTAAGCTCAATTAATACTTTACCTCAAGCTTTTGCTATACTTGCAAGTGCATTATCGATCGGTATAGGTTCTATAGGGCCGGGCTTAGGAGTAGGTTATTTTACTCAAGTAGCTTGTAAAGGAGTAGGTCTTAATCGTTTTGCTTATTCAAAATTAATTTCCTTTACAGTAATAAGTCAAGCAATTATAGAGACTCCGGTTATTTTTGCTGTAATTATTGCTTTTTGGCTTCTAAGTTTAAGCAGTTCAACTATACAAAATCCAATATTTGCAATAGTATATTTAGCTGTTCCTTTTGTCATAGGCTTGGGGACTCTTGGTGCAGGATTAGGTTCAGCAAGAGCTGCCGCTGCTGCATGTCAACAGATAGTTGCCAATCCTCAAATTTATAGTTCCATATCAAGAACTAGCTTAATTGCTCAAGGTATAATAGATACTGCTGCAATATATGCTTTTATTATTGCTCTTGCTATAATCTTAAAAATAACTTAGTTAATTTAATTCTATATTAACTATATTTTGAGCATTTGATCTTGCCTCACTTTGCTTATATAATGATATTGTGAAAATATTATTTATTAAACTCTGGGGGATTTTATGCAGTATAATGCAAAAAATAAATTTTTATTAACTGTTCTAATGCTATCGACATTAGGACTATCTGCCAATAATGATCAATTGGCTCAAACAAAATATCAAAAGGAAGTTGAAACTTTAAGAAGTGCTTCATCAAAGATTTTATCTTATCAGGAAGAAAAAAATTCTATATTGAGTTCTGAAGCTATTGCTGATTTGAACTTAATAGTTGGCAAGAAAAAAGGTGATACTAGTCTTCTTGATAAAATTAGTAGAACAAAAACCTATTTTGGTTATGAATCTTTAAGGTATTTATTATCAAATCCTTTGAAAGATAAAAAAGCTTTACTAAAAAGACAAGCTTTTATCAAAAAGTTTAGATCTTTATCAAATAAAGATGAAATTGAAAAAAATTTAGATATTATAGCTCAAAATGAAAAGATTATCCTGAAACTTTATGCAGATCCTATCAATTTAAGTTCTGATTTTTTAAGTCTATCAACACAGTTAGTAGGTCTTGATAAATATTCTGTTCCTACTGAATTGGCAAGAATAGGAGCTGCTTCTTTAACTTCTACTCTAGCTGTAGCTACTGGAGCTTATTCTTTTTTTAAGACTTGTAAATTAGGTGGCTTTATTTATCGAGGTTTGACAAATCTTAATAGATATAATCCTAAATCTTATGGTGATTTTGCATTGGAACCTCAAGATGTTATTGGTTTAGGAATATCTTTAGGATTAGTAAAATTTGTAAAAGATAAGATGATACCTTCTTTTAAAGCTCAAGAAAATAATAGCAGACATATGCTTGAAGATCTAATAAGTGTTAATCGAACTTTAGAGGCTTGCGCTAATTTAAGTGAAGAACTTGAAGAGTTAAAAGAATCTTCTGCTCTAATTTATAGCAATAATTTTAAAGTTTATACTCAATCTTTTGAAGGTCTATCAAATGAAGTAAAGAGTTTGATTAAAACTATCAAAACTAATACTTTTAAGAAAGTATCTAACTTTAAATTTATGGGTCGTGTTAGAGTTGCTTATAAAAAGTTCCATGAATTAAAAAGTAACTTTGTTAATTTATTTAAAGCAATCGGTGAATTAGATGCTTATATTTCTTTTGCAAGATTAATCGATGAACATCGTGAAGAAGCTGTTCATTATTGCTTTACTCAATATTTGGATAATGATTTACCTATAGTTCGTTTTAAAAATGCTTGGCATCCAGCTGTTGAACAAACTAAGATTATTTCTCATACATTAAACTTAGGTAGTAATGCTGACTTAATATTAAATGATCATGAAATTTATTGTCCTAATGTATTCTTAACAGCGCCTAATGGAGCAGGAAAGTCTACAGTACTTCTACAAATAGCGCTTAATGTAATTTTATCTCAAACATTTGGTATAGCAGCAGCAGATGAATTTAAAACTACCTTATTTGACAGTATAGTAATTCATTCAAATATTGAGCATAATGCCAAAGAGGGTCAATCTACATATGCAGTTGAACAAGAAAAAATGAAACAATTAGGTATATCTATTAAAAGTGGTTGTAATAATCATAAAAAAGTACTTGCAATTATCGATGAACCATTTAAATCTACTAAAGAAGAATTAGCTTCAGTATGCCTTGATAATTTCATGAAAGATATAGAGTTTTATGATAAGAGTATATGTTTAATTGCTAGTCATTTCTTGATTCCTGGTCAAAAGGTTGAAGAAAGAAATAATGGTAGATTTATCAATCTTCACATTCCTGTTTATGAAGAACCAAGTAAAAGTGGTACATTTAAAAGAGGATTTAAGTTAGAAAAAGGTATCGATGAAAATTGGTTCAATCAATCTAAAGAAGATTCTGGTTGGATGGAAAGATATGATGCTTGGTTAGCATTTACTAAACTCATAAAATAACTTAATTTGATATAATATTATACCCCACTTAAAGTGGGGTTTTTATTTAATTAATTTAAAAGAGCTTCTTTTTTTTTGTTAAAATGGTAATATTGATGAGGGGATAATTTTTTAGTTATTAGGGTTTTTATATGTTTCATTCTATCAAGCAAATTTTACCAACTATATTTGATATTCAAAAAGATTGGCGATTATGTTTGCTGAAAAATTGGAAAAGTTTAGTAGGAGAACTGGATTGTCATATGCGTCTTGAAAAGATCGAAGGTGATACTCTTATAATAGGTGTATATGAACCTCAATGGATGCAAGAGCTGTTTTTGCTTTCAAGGGTATTATTAAATTCAGTAAATAGTAATTTAGGGCATAATTATATTAGATATTTAAGATTTAAGTTAGTTGAGAAGAGAAAATTCAAAATGGAGATTAAGAATAATTACAGTCAAATTTCCAATTTTAAATATGAACTTAATTGTAATCAAAAATTAGCTCTAACTAAAATTCATGATGAACAGTTAAGAGATATTTTGCAAGGATTTCTTGTCAAATGTATGGCAAGTTCTTAAGTTACTTTTCTTTCACAAAATTAATATTTATGTTATAATATAGTATGAGGTAGTTTAGGTAATCGCTTGAGTTTAAAAAGCTTGAGAGGAAAGTCCGGACTTCAAACGAAATAGGTGCCTTAGAATATAAGGGGGATGTAAGTCCACGGAAAGTGCCACAGAAAATAACCGCCAATATTTTTATATTGGTAAGGGTGAAAATGTGTGGTAAGAGCACACGCAAGTTTAGTAGTAATACTTTACTTGGGGTAAACCCTGCCTGAAGCAAGACAAAATAAGCATGTACGGTTTTTCGTTCCGATTTAAACATGCGGGTGTGTCGCATAGATAGATGATTACCACTGTTTTTAACAGTACAGAATCCGGCTTATTAACTGCCTCAGAAGTATTTTATAGTTACCATTTTACAAAGTTTTATTTTTAATATACTTTATTGTAGTAGATCTAATTATTAAAACTAAAATTAAGTAAAGTTATTATGAAAAAAATACTTCTGTTTTCTATTTTACTCATAAATTTAAATCTTAGTTCCAAAAATTTAAATCGAAAATTTAGTGATATTAATTCTACTCAAGCCACAGCTCTTGCTAAAGCAATAGGGTCAGGGTTATTATCTAAATATTCTATTGAACATCTTTGGGCCTATTCTTCTTTAATTTTTAATGATCTAAGAAATAAGAATTATGATCGTTATTTAGTAAATAATTTATTAAGTAATGGAGTAGGGGCTATAGCTATGTTTTATGCTTCTTATTTTCTTATTGATAATACTTTATTTTATACTAAACAAGTTCTTTCTAAAAAATAGTAAAATCTAATAAAATGTTGAATAAAAGAGCTTTTATACTATTACTATTATTATTTAAAGATAATTATAGTAATAGTATAGCTAAAAAAAATCTTAAAAATTGCCCTACTATTGAAGAAATTATTGCTACTAAAGCTGCTTCATGGACCTGTTGGGGAATTGTATTGATATCACTCATAGGTGGTTGTGGTGGAATTATTAAAGATAATCTTGTAGATGAAGAATCTAGGTTTGAAGGATTAGATGATATGAGATCTGCAAGAAGTTATTCTAGATTTTTACTCGATATGTTTATTGCTTTAGGTGTAGCGCGTACTATGCTCTATACCTCAAATAAGTTAAAATATTATAAGAATAAGCCTAAAATAATTGATAAAAATAAAACTAAATCATGCAGAAATAGCTTGAATCAAATATTAGAGACAGCAGATAAGTATTTTATGTTGAGTTCATCCTTGCTACTTAGTGGTAGAAACTTATATAATGTTATGTACAAGGACACTAAATTAAGTAGACAAGCAAGTTTATTGTTTGGAGCTTTTTTAGTACAGCCTACTTTGCTATATTTAGTTCATAAAGTATCTAATAAGAGATATGGTTATTCTTATTTTAAATAATATTCTTAAAAAGTTCTTTAATATTAACTTTATTGGTTATTATTTGGTATAAATTATCTACCAGATTTAAATCAATTTTTTTGATTTTTGCCAAATTATGAATTGATATAATAGTATTCAGTCCTTCAACTGTACTATGCTTGTTGATTAAATTATTAATATCTTGATTTAATATATGAGATACGCCAATCTGTTGACCTAGGCTGAAATTTTTGCTCTCAGTACTTGTTGCAGTTAAAACTAAATCTCCTATCCCTGACAGTCCATAAACACTTTCTACTTTGCCTCCCAATGAATTTGTTAGTATGGCCATCTCTTCAAGTCCTTTAGTAATAAAAAAAGCTTTAGTATTATTGCTGTATTTTGCACCATCTAAAATGCCTAGTATTATGGCAATAATATTTTTAAAGGCACCGCATACTTGAGTGCCTATCATATCGTCTGTAAGATTTACTTTGAAATATTTGTTATCTAATATTTTTTTAAGAGTTAATGCCAAATTTTTGTCTTGTGTTGCTAAATTCACGCTAGTAAATTGTTTACTGGCAAGTTCATAAGCAAAACTAGGTCCTGAAATTATAGCTTGATTTACATCTTTTATAATATCTTTTACAATTTCACTTGCAAATAATAAACTATTGTTTTCTATTCCTTTACTTAAGACTATCCATGGTTGATTTGAAGTATATTTATTGCTTTCTTGAACTATTGATCTGAGATATTTGGTAGGAATTGCTTCAAATATAATATCACTATTGGTAATGGCATATTCTAAATTATCAGTTACTTTTATATTTTGATCTAATTTTATATCTTTTAGATACTTATTGTTGAATCTGGTCTCTTTTATTGCTTGATATACTTCTTGATCATAGCACCATAATAATGGTTGAAAATTATTATTAGCAAGTAAAGTTGCTATTGCTGTGCCCCATGCTCCATCGCCTAATATGCTTATATTCATCTTTTTTACAAATCCTTTTTTTATGTCTGATCTTTAAGATTCAATAGCGCTCGTCTTTAGATTTTTCTCTACTTCTAAATAGGTGTTTAGTAAGGTTTCTGTATATTTATATATATAGTAAGTGCCTGTCATAATTAAAGCAAAGAGTAATCTTTCTACCCATACTATATTAATTAGATTATGATATATATTTTGATCTAAATTATGAGTATAAAGCCATATTATTGAACCAACAGCATGAGTTGTAAAAGTACTTCCAAGACACTTTAGAAAGATAGATTTAGTATTAAATATTGCTATTAATATTGGTATTGCAAAGTAGATGCAATATAATTTGGTGTAAATATCTTGTGATATTATAAATGGATGAAATAAAAATAATATTATTGATAAAATAGGTAATAAAGATTTTGCTAGTTTAGAGTGTGTATTTAGATATAGTGCTCCAAAAAAAGTAGGAATATGATATAATAAAGTAAATAGTGGATTAAAACCATTAAAAAGAAATAATACTACTCTTGATAAAAAAAGCATTATATTTTGATCTCTATTGAATAAAAGTCCTGTAGTGGGAGCTACTGCTTGAGATAGTGAGAAAAATGCTGCTTTAGAGCCAATAATATAACTAAGTTTTATCGATTTAAATATTTTAAATGTAGTTAAAGAATATGCAAGTTTAATGAGATTTTCTTTTAAATTTTTAATCATAATTTACCTTTATATTAACAAAATAATTAAATGACAGTTTAATTATAGTTTAACATTTCTTACTAAAAATGGAATTTGAATATGAAAATTAAAGCTATTATTTTTGATATGGATGGTACTATCATCGATACAACTGATATTTGGAGTAAAGCAACTGATGAGTTAATTAGATTGCAAAAACCAGATATAACTCCAGAATTATTACAAGCAATTAGCAAAGATATTCACGGTCTTGCCTTAAAAGCAACTTGTAATTTGATTAAAGATTGCTTAAATAGCACTGATTCGGTTGAAGAATTAGTTAATAAAAAGATCAATATTGTTTCTCAATTGTATAGCAAAGGAATAAATTTTATTCCAGGATTCCAGGAATTTTATAATTATTTAAAAGTTAGAAAATTAGATACGGCTGTAGCTACTAATGCTGATGCTTATTCTTTAAAGTTGGCAAAAACCATGCTAAAATTAGATAATTTTTTTGGGAATCACATTTATGATATATCTTATGTGAATAATATTCATAAGCCTAACCCTGATGTTTATTTATATGCTTTAAATAAAATAAATAGGCAGTCTAATCAATGTATAGCAATAGAAGATTCTGCCAATGGTATTAAAGCTGCTAAATCAGCGGGCATATTTTGTATAGGTATAAATACTTCAGGGGATTTAGAGACTTTATCAGAGGCAGATTATATAGTAGATAAATATCAAGATATAGATTTGGATGAAATCTCTTTTAAATATTTTTAATTTATGAGTATTTTGATATAAATTAGTGGAAGATATAGGCATTTGTATATAATTTAATTTTAGTTTATATTTAATAGTACTTAACAATTTAAAATATTTGAAAAATGGAGTTTTTATGAATTTTTTTTCTAGTATATGTGTCTTAACTTTAGGCTTTGCATTTATTAATGGACAAGTTGCTATTGATAATGATAGAGTTACTGTAAAAAATAGTAACTATGAAAAATACTTACAATTAACTCATCCTGTAAATCCTGAAACTACCGTTTTTGCTTTTGATCTTCATGATGTTTTATTTTCTAAAAACTATCGTACTGTTTCATTAAATGTTGCTAAAACTCTTAAACGGGGAATGTTCTGGTATGTTTTAAATCCATTTTTTCTATTTCGAGCTTTTTCTATAGCATTAAAAGATTTTATTTGGGAAGATATCTTCTATAAATTGTCTGATCATTACCAAGGATTTGATAGGTTTAAGGAAGATTTTTTTGATATATCAAATTCTTGTTGTGAGCCTATAGTTCCTATGATTGAAGTTTTAAAGTATTTAAAAGCATCTGGTTATAAGTTATTTTTATTATCAAATATAGGCAATGAGAGCTATGATAATTTTAGGCCTAGATTTACTGAAATAATGAGTCTCTTTGATGGACAATATTTGCCTTCTAAAGAAAATGATTATCACCATAAGCCTAATTTGAAATATTATCAAAGTTTTATAAAATACTTAAATAATCAGGGCTTGTCAGATAAACAGATAATATTTATAGATGATTTATCTAAGAATTTAGAGGGAGCATTTAAAGTTGGAATTTCAGGAATACACTGCGTAAATTCTGATTTTGTTATTGAAACTTTGAAATATTTATCAGTTTTAGAGTAAGATTTTTAAATATATATTTGTATTAATTGGTCGTCTTTAAAATTATTATAAAAATTTAAAAAAAACTTTGATTTTTAATTAAATTTATTATACAATATAAATGCATTGAATTTAGATAACCTCCATTTCCCCTGTCCTTGACTTTTAGTCTGGATAGGGGTAATTATTTGTCCAAACATGTCATACCTTAATAAGAATCATAGAATTTACCCTCATTTTAACAATGGGCGTTTTTATAATCATCCTAATGAAAAGAAACCTCCTTTCTTACTATCGCCTTTGAGCATGCTTATTGAATGGTATCTATGCAGAGATTATCAAAAAGATTTTGATCTAAGCAATTGGATTGACAATACTCCTCCCATAAAATCTAGTGAAAAATTGGCAATTACTTGGATTGGACATTCTACATTTTTAATTCAAGTAGGTGGGTTTAATATATTAACCGATCCGATCTTTGGAGATTTATTTCCATTATTTAGAAGATTTATAGCGCCTGGTATAGAGATAAAAAATTTACCCAAGATAGATTTTGTAATTATCTCTCATAATCATCCTGATCATATGAATGCTTATGCATTAAAATATCTGAAAAATTATAATAATCCTAATGTTAAGTATTTAGTTCCATTAAAAGATAAGAAATGGTTTGATCGCAGATCTTTTAATAGCTTGAATGTTTATGAGTGTACTTGGTGGCAAACACTTAAATTCGATAATTTAAGTGTAAATAATGATATGCTTAATGAGATTTTATCTGAAATAGAATTTACATTTTTACCAGCCTTTCATTGGTCTCAAAGAGGTTTATTTGATTATAATAAATCTTTGTGGGGAAGTTGGATGATTCATTTTAAAGATACTAATATTTATTTTGCTGGCGACACTGCTTATAGTAAGCATTTTGAATGTATATCTAAGGAATTTGACCAAATAGATATAGCATTGATGCCTATAGGGCCTTGCGAACCTCATGATTGGATGAAAGAATCGCATGTAGATGCTGAGGAAGCTGGTCAAGCTTTCATAGATCTTAAGGCTAAGAATTTTATACCTATGCATTGGGGAACTTATTTTTTTGGTATAGATAACTTTCATTTACCTCACGATAGATTGATTAATTGGTGGAGAAGGCAAGATTTTACTCAAAATGAACTTTTACATATTTTAAAATTTGGCCAAAGAAAGTATATCGATAGTAATAGTATTATTATAGATAGTTATAAAGAAATAGGTTTGACTATTTAATAAAAAATTATATTTTTATTTAACAAGAAGATTATGATTAAAGATTTTGAAATTGTACCTCATACGGCAGATATTAAAATTAGAGCATACGGCTTTACTTTTGAAGAAGTTTTTAAAAATGCCTTAAAAGGTATGTTTGCTTCAATAAAGCCTTGTAGTCAACGAATAAAATATATAGATGATAAGATTAATATTTCTAAATATGATATAGAACATAGAGTTGTGGTTAAATCTCTAAATATTAATTTGCTTCTCATTGATTTTCTGTCTAACTGCCTTTATTTATCTGATTTACATAATGAAGCTTATTTTGATGTCAGATTTAATGTGTTTAGTTCTGATGAACTGGAATGTGTTATTTTTGGAGTTAAGATAAAAGGTTTTGAAGTTGCTGAAATAAAAGCTATTACTTATCATGATTTTGAATTTGAGCAAATTGATGATACTTGGATTGTTACTCTTGGTTTTGACATTTAAATATACTAAAAAGATGATTAATTTTATATGCGTTATAGGATGATTTTTTATGAGATATAAGGTTTTATTTTTTCTTCTTATTTTTAATTTAAATATGGTTGTAAAAAGTAACCCAACTATTTCACAAGATCAAAATGCTATGACTTTAGATAATTTTTCTAACGAACTTTTGGTATCTATTTTTCAATTTTGTCTAAGCAGTGATAAGTTGGAAGATATTATTATAAATTTAGAGCGATTATTATTAGTTAATAGAAAGTTTTCAGAGCTAATTCTAGATAAAGATCTATATGTACTTAATAAAATATTAAATAATTATATCATTTCAAATAATCAAAATATGTGCAACATTAGTAATGATATTTTAGTTAATTATCAAAAATTAAAGAATAGTTCTATTTTTAAGATAATTCTTAGCAGTTTAAATATAGAAATTATTAATTATGCTTTAATTTTAGCTGTTATTAATAAAGATTATTTATTAGTTAAGTTTTTTCTTAATAATTTTAAGTGTAATATTAACTTTTTAGATAATAATAACAGGACCTGTTTATTTTATGCTGTTCAAAACCTTTGTAATAAAATAGAAGAAAATAAGAATGAACTTCCCAATATATTTACTATATTAAAATATACAGTTTATCAGAAGGATATAGAAATTATAGAATTATTATTAAACAGGGGAGCAACAGTGAATATTATTCATCATGAAGAGTTAGGTTATGATATTTTACAAAGTGCTATTGATAATTTTATTTTTTGGGATCATCAATATATAGTCTTATATAAAAAACTGCTTGATAATACAAAAGATTTAAATTTAAAGGAAAATTACGCAAGGCTTTATAGTACAAAAATAGAAGAATATGAATGGGAAGAAGAAGCGACTCAAATAGCTCATATGACCTGTACTTTATTTTAAAAGTTCGGTCCCTTTTATAAAAGGGACCATTTACTTTATCTTGTAATCCCACATTCTTTTTTAGCGTTATCTAGTTCTTTTTGAAGCTGTGCAGCTTTTTCTTCTGCTTCTTGTAATTTTAGTCTATAAGTAGAAATGATAGGCATACCAGGTCTAAGTTTAGTTGCTTCGTGAGCATTTTTTAAATATTCATCTATTGCTTCTTTTTCATTCCAATAAGGCTCTAAATTTTTTAGTTCTTCACAGGTAAGTGTTTTGCTCCCTACTTGTTTATTGTTAACATTAGAATAAGCTTGATTTCCCAGTTCTTTTATTATTTGTCCAAGCTGTTCTAAAAAATCAGCATTTATTAATTGAAAGCTGATCATTGTACTTAACATTAATAATAAATTTAATTTTTTCATAACTATCTCCATATTTTATGACTTAGTTTTAAAAATATTTAGTATTTTAGATAAAGTGGTATCTTTCTTTTTATTAAGATATTTTTCCTTAGCCTCTTTCAATTTGGCTTTAAGTTCTTTAGATTTTTTTTCTAAATATCCTAATTCATCTTCTAGTAATACAACTTGCTTACTTAAAGCTGCTGATTGTCTTTTAGATTTATTTTCTGATTGTTGTTCTTCAGCCTTTTCTAGAGCTTTTCTTGCATCATTAACTCCAGAGATTTCATCTACCCAATCGTCGTCCAACTCTAGAATTTTTCTGCCATCTTTTACTATTATCTCTTCAGCTTTTTTTAAGTTTTGGCTTATTTTTTCTACATCTAAAATTATTTGTTCTTGCATTGATTGTAAAAAGAATATTTTTATGCTTGTTACAATTAGTACTAATATTATTTTTTTCATAAAATTATTTCCCTTCTATTTTATATAAATAGATTTTTTTATATTTGAATAGAAAATATTTAATATTTATAGGGTTTTACTTTAATTATAATTTAAATAATTTGCTAGTTGCAATAATTTATTTTTTTTAAAAATAGGAACGATTTCAGAAATCGATTTTAGGAATAAGATATATTATTTTATAAATTTACTTTATTTCTTTTGAAGTTTTGAAAAAATTTAATAATTTTACTTTAGATTTATTATTTTTTTTGAACTTATATATTCTTTGGGCATCTAAAAGTCTTGTGGTTAGCTTTTCTACTTTATTGTTCAGGTATTCTATTTCTTCCTTTAGTATTAGGACTTGGCTATTTAAGTTAATTGACTGACGTTTGGAATTATTTTTTTGTTGAGCTAAAGCAAGAGTTTTTTTTGCTTCGTTTAAACCTGATTCTTCCTCTATCCAATTTTTATCTAAGCTTAAAATTTTTGATTTATTCTTTTTACGTTTTATTATATTTTCTATATTTTTTAGATTATTATTTATTATATCTGCATCTAAAACAACTTTGTTGACCGTTTGATTATAAAGCCCTATGGCTCTATAATTACCTACTAAGGTGTAAATTAACACAGAGAATAATAGATTTAACTTGTTCATAATAATTTTCCTGAAGATTAATTTATAAATTTAGGTACTAACTGTTCGATAGTTAATATACTTATTCGAATTTGTAATTACAATAAAATTTAGTTCAGTATAGATAAAAATTGTAGCATTAAGTTCCTGATAAATATTTTAGCACTTCCTGGCATTGGATAGTATTCTTTACTATGATCAAGAATATTAAGTGCTTTGTTTGCAATTATTAATTTCTGTGTGATATTTTCAGTTTCAGATTTTTTTAATATATCTGACCAATATTGATATAATTGATCGATTAAAAGCGGAATTTCATGCTCCGAAATTTTTGTGCTTTCAATTTTTTTAATAATATCATTATTATTAATATTGAGATTAATAAAGGACTCAAGCAAAATATTGTTCTCTGAGTTATAATTTCTAAATTCTTTAATTATACATCGAGAAGCTATAGTAGGTAGTATATTATCTTTGGTTGAACTTATTAGAATAAAGTGATATCCCTGCGGAGGCTCTTCAAGTGATTTGAGTAAACTATTTGCACAATAAACATTAAGAAGATCTGCTTTGTTTATAATAAAGAAAAAATCTTGATCTATATTTAATTTAAAAATAATAGTTTTAAAAATTATATCTAACTGAGATATGGTATATTGTCCTTCAGGCTGCAAAAATCTTATTAGAGCATGTTGTTTTTTTTCTATATTTTTGCAATCAAGGCAAGTATTACATTTATTATTTTTACATAAAATAGATTTAAGAAAAGTATCTATATATTCGTTGATTTCTTTTTCAGCTCCTATAAATAGGTAAGCAGGATATAGTTTATTCATTAAGCTTTTTTTTAATTTTTATTTTATCTAATATATGTTCTAATGTTTGTAGTATGATTGTATTCTGATTTTGGGTACCATCTATAATTAGTACTTTGTCTTTATCTTTAATTTTAAATATATTATCAAATCCGGTAATTACTTTCTTAAAGAATTCTTCTTTTTCTTTTTCAAAATGAGTTAATTCTTGTTCATTTTTATTATATCGATGTTTAACCCTGGATATAGCTGTTTGGTAATCTATTTTTAAATATATTGTTAAATCTGGCTTTATTGAATTAGTGGCCCAATCATTAATTTTATTAATAATATCGATATTAAGGCCTCGAGCATAACCTTGATAAGCAACGGATGAATCTGCCATACGGTCTGATATAACTATTTTATTAGATTGTAGAGCAGGAATAACTACTTGATGCATATGTTGAGCTCTATCAGCAGCAAATAATAAAAATTCCGCTTTATCATCTATATCAAAAGTTCTATTTTGAAGTATATCTCTTAAATATTGTCCTAATGGGGTTGCTCCAGGTTCTTTGGTTTTTACTGTCTCGAATCCTAAATTATTAAGTTCTGAAATTAAATTTTCTGACAAAGAGCTTTTGCCGCAACCGTCTATGCCTTCAATCGCAATTAAAAATCCTTTAAAATTTTTTCCTAAATTCATATTAATCTGTTACTTTGATCTGTTTTAATAAAGTTAGATAAATTTGATATATAATAATTATAACAAAATAAATATAAAAATATATTTTAAAATATTAATGGCGGAGATTAAATAATGATTGAGAAATTAAGATATGAAAAGTTATATGATTCTTTAAATCAAGATAATAAATTAATTCATGTTGGATTGTTACTTGAAAGAGCATTCAAAAATTGGCCTGAAAATATTGCTGTAATAGCTGATGATCAAAGTATAACCTATCAAGAACTGTATTATCAAGCAAATTTATTTGCAAAAAAACTTTTAGGCTTAGGAATAAAGAAAGGTGATCGTGTAATTATACTTTATCCTAATTCTATAGATTTTTATATAGCTTATTTTGGATTATGGGTTATAGGTGCTATAGCAATTCCACTTAATACCTTTTTAATAGAAAAAGAAGTTTTGAAAATTATAGAGGATGCAGAACCTCATTGTTTAATTATACCTAATGATTTTTTAGATAAATTTAAAGAACTTAATAATTTAGATATTGCGATAGTTTCTCGTGTCTTTGAAAAAGATATATTGAGTATTGATAATGTTATAACTCCAGCCAATAGAGATATTGAAGATATTGCAGCGATTTTATATACATCAGGAACCACCGGATTTCCTAAAGGTGTTATGTTAACTTCCAAAAATATTATTATCAATGCTATACAGGGGATATCACGATTTGAAAGCTCTTATAAAGACCGTATATTTTGTCCATTGCCGTTATTTCATGCGTTACCGCAAAATACTTGTGTTTGGGCCACTACTATTATGGGAGCTACAGCAATTACTATTTCTAGGATAGACCGTCATGCTATTTTAAATGGTCTTAAACATAATCCTACTGTTATAATGGCAGTACCCGCTATTTATGGACTTTTTTGTAAAATGAAAAGTATAGATTTTGGTTATATTAGATATTTTTTTTCAGGCGGCGATGTCTTATCAGATAAAATTAGGGGATACTTTGAGTTAATTTATAGACGTAAATTATGTAATGGTTATGGGCTTACCGAGACTTCTCCATTTATCTCAGTTGATATAGATGATTACACCCAATCGACAAATAATATAGGATATCTGTTTTTTGGGCTTGAATGTCAAATAAGAGATAGTAATATGAATATACTTGATAAAAATCAAGTAGGAATACTTTGGCTTAAGGGAGATAATATAATGAAAGGTTATTATAATTTACCTGAGCTTACTCAAGAAGTATTAAAAGATGGGTGGTTTAATACAGGAGATCTTGCTTATATAAATCAAGATGGAAAGATAGTTTTATCTGGTCGAGAAAAAGATTTAATAAAAAGCAAAGGCATAAAGATATATCCTCAAGAGATTGAAAATATATTACTTACACATGATAAAGTAATTCAAGCTGCTGTTATAGGTAAAAAAAGTTCTGATATGGATGAAGAATATCCGGTTGCTTATATTGCAAGTCATACTCCTGATCAAGAAAAATTAAAAAAAGAATTGTCAGAACTTGCAAGAAAAAATTTAGCTGCTTATAAATTGCCTAAAAATTTTATAATCAAAAGAGAGTTGCCTTTAACTTCAACAGGAAAGGTTGATAAAAAAAGATTGAAGAGTGAATTGTAAGTTGTTTAACAGCTTTAAGTGTGGTTATTCGCTATAGTCAATAAATATTTGATTAGATTTTAGTGTGTTATTAAAATAAAAATAGCTGAGAAGATACTCAGCTATTTTTTATATTATAATTCGTTTATAAAATCATTAATATTAACAATTGCTCTACAAATAGGACAGGTTGTTTTTGATCCTTTTTGCTTACTCCAATTTTTTAGACATAAATTACATAAATTATGTCCGCACTTTAAAAATACTCTTTTGATAGAATTATCTTGAAAATCTTCAAAGCAAATTGGACAGTCTGGAGTAGAGTAAGTAGTAGTAGGTTTTACAGATACTCTTATTTCTTTGGCAATTAATTCATGTACTTTATTAACTAATTGAACTCCATAATAATTAGTAAAGATACCTTGATCTAAAAATGTTGATTTGTTAACTAAATCATATATTTCACGTCGTATTTTCTTTGAGATACTATTAATTATATCTCTTTCGTTAAATCTATTTGATACATAAAATTTCCCAATTTCATCTTTAGCGCAATCTATACTGCTCTTTTCAATAAAGTCTATAGATTCGTTTATTAATTCCTGATAAATTCGATCGCTATTATATACTTTAGAGAAACTGTAATAATTTTCGTATTTACCTATTCTATTCAAGATTTTTCTTGTTACGTTATTTGCAAAATTTTTTAGATCTCTTTCATATTTTCCTGAATGGTTGTTTGGTAAAAATAATGTATCAATTAGGTTTTGTATGTAATTTTTTGCCTGAGTATCGTTAAGATTAGAACAGATAACAGTGTGTGTAATTAAACTTATGCTTAATAATCCAGTTAATAATCTATTATTTATCATATTTTCTCCCAAAAAGAGGTTTAAATTAAATATAGTACTAGTATAAATAGTTATAACTTGTGATTATAATATTAATAAAAAATATTTTTGTCAAAACAGGCTTTATCAACTTATTTTTCAAATAGTTTAATAATATTGCTATTGCTGAGTTTATTAGAAATAATACTCATTAAAGGAATAGCCATCATAACTCTTGTTGTTCTAGGTATAAGGCCTTTAAATAAAGTTTTAAAACCTTCTTGATCATAAGTTCTTAAAGTAGTTGTTAAATTTTGATCATGAGCTTGCATTTGTGTCTTTATTGTATCAAAGGGTTGAGTAACTATTGCAGATAATATTCCTGCTAATACTCCTCCTAATAATTTATTTTGATGATCAGTTACTTTTTCAAGTTCTTTGCTTATTATTTGGCTTAATGCTAAGTATCCTGTGCTAAATCCTCCATCTCTAAAAGCTGTAGGAACTATACCCCTTGTTAAGGATCTTATCTTTTTTTCTTTTAATAAATTCTTAAGAGTTTGATAAAAATTTTTACCATAGTTTTGTTGCTTTATCATTATAAGTTCACTAGGACTACTTACTAAAGAAGATATAGCTCCTGCTAAAAAAGCGGATAATATCTTATCTTTAATAGATAAATCTTTGCCATTTGATAAAATTCTTTGGAAAATACTGTTTGCACAAACCTGTATTGCTGTTATAGGAGCCATACTTATTGCGTTTACACAATATCCTTTATATAATTTTTTAGGTTCTATAGATTGACTTTGCTGTAAAGCATTTTTTATACCAACAAGAGGTTGATTTACTGTTACCTCACTTATTCCTGTTAAGCTACCTACTACTATATCTTTTAAAAAAGTTTTTAGATGGGATTCTTGATTGGCTTTTTCTTGTTGCATAGTATTTACATAATTCAAAGATACTAAAATCATGATATATACTGTCAATTTTATTTGGTAATTTAATCTTTTATTCATTTTAATCAAAAATTTTAGTGATTATTAACATATTTTATTCTTGATTAAGTATTAAATTAAATACAAATAAAGTCAATTTTTTAAATGATTTATATTGAATTGCCAATTAAATAAATCTACATAATATTTATTTATGTTTAATTGTTATGTTAAATAAATTATTAAATTTATAACCTGAATTTTTATACAAATTGTTGTGTTTTTAATTTGCTGTTTTTTATATTTATACTATACGGTTTTTAGGATTATATTAATTAATTTATGATGAAATGTTATGTTTAAAAAGTATTGTATTGTTGTGCTGATTTTATCTATTTCAAACTTGTTTGTCTCAGGCTTGTTGGCATTGAGAAAAAAAGAGCAATGGATAAATATTATTGTTCATGGGAGTGTAGGGTTACAAGCAAGTTTGAACATGTCTACTGTAAGAAGATTGATAAGAGATAAGGTAGATGGTTCTTTTTATCAACAGAATGTTTTATCAATGAGACAAAATCCGGAACTGTTTACTTTACAGCCTATAGATAGATTGGGCCTGTATGCTGTTCCTTCAAATTTTAGTCTTGAAAGTGGAGCTTATTTGTATTCTTATTTATATGATTTTATTAGTAAACGTTATTTTCCTGAACAATATAATAAATTTTATACCTTTGGTTGGTCAGGATTAGTAAGTTGTAAACAAAGATTTCAAGAAGCTAAAAACTTATATCAGGAATTAAGAAAAAGATTTAACAATAAATGTAAGATAAGAATAATAGGTTATAGTCATGGAGCCACTTTGGCTTTTAATTTAGCAGCTATTAGAGATCTTTATTATCCAAAAGATGATTTTGCGATAGATGAAATTATAGCAATAGGAATGCCAGTTCTTTCTAAAACAGAAAAATTAGCTTGCCATGAGATGTTTAAAAAAGTTTATCACATTTATTCCAAATCTGATTGGGTACAGCATTTAGATATATTTTCTCCAGGAAATTTTACTTCACACAAGACTTTTTCTAATGTTAATATTCCGAAATTAAAACAAGTACAGATTAACGTTTTTGCTAAAAATCAAAATAATAATCGGATGTGGAGATCTGCCTTTTTAGATCAATCTCCATCTCATATAGAACTTTGGTTTTTTGGTTGGCCACCTAATAGCTATAATAGAAATTTATACTTATGTCCTTTGCCTGTTTCGATATTTATACCATATATATTATATATAGTGAATAAATGTTCTTATTCAAGATCTATGGAATTAAGTTTATATCCTGATTGCGAATTTGCACAGATAAAAAATAAATATGGTATTGATTTTTTGGAAGATAAAGTTTTTAAATTTGTCTCAATATCGGATCTTAATTTCCTGAAAAGCTATGCTTATCAATTTTATCCAGAAAAAAGATTAAACAAAATAAAATATGCTTATTAAATTACTGACTAGTGATTAAAAATGGTCGGGGTGGCCAGACTCGAACTGACAACCCCTCGCTCCCAAAGCGAGTGCGCTACCAATTGCGCCACACCCCGATATTTATTTGATATAAGATAATGTATATCTTTTTTTTCTAAATTGCAAGCAAAATTTATTTTTTTTGGGGTGAATGGTGGGATTCGAACCCACGACCCTCAGAGCCACAATCTGATGCTCTACCAACTGAGCTACATCCACCAAGCTTATGTGTATTATACTATAGTATTTTTGATAAAAAATCAAAGTTTTCGATATATTTTTTTAAAAATAAAAATTATTAAAAAATTGTAATTTATGTTATAATATTAATAAGTTATAATCATATATTAAATTTAATTATTAATAAGGGTTAAGGGTGTTATGAGTGTAAGTAAAAAGAAATATATAAAAGTTATTGGAGCAAAAGAGCACAATTTAAAAGATATAACGGTTAATATTCCTAAGGATTCATTAACTGTTATTACTGGACCTTCAGGTTCTGGGAAAAGTTCTCTTGCGCTTGATGTCCTTTATAATGAAGGTAAGCGTAGATATATAGAGTCTTTATCATCTTATGCAAGACAATTCTTAGGATTGCCTAAAAAAGCAGAGGTAGATAGTATAGAAGGTTTATGCCCTTCAATTGCTATAGATCAAAAAACCGTTGGACATAATCCACGTTCAACTGTAGGAACTATAACGGAAATTTATGATTATATGAGAGTTTTATTTGCTCGTATAGGACGTATTTATTGTCCTGATTGTTCTATGGAAATAAAATCTCAAAGTGCTGAAAATATATCAAAGAGTATTATTGAATTATTTAGAGATAAAAAGATAACTATAGCAGCTCCTGTTGCTAGATATAAAAAGGGTACTTTTTTTAATGAATTAGAAAAGTTATTTAATTTAGGTTACTATAGATTTATTATAGATGACAAAAAATATAGCTTTAAGTCTCTTGAAGAGATTAAAAAATTGAAATTAAAGAAGACTGAGCGGCATAATATAGATTTATTGATAGATATTTTAGAAGTAAAATCAGAAGAATTATCTAGAATAAGAGAATCTATTGATAAGGCTTTTGAACTTTCTAATAATCTTGCAAAAATTATTTTTCAAGAAACAGAATATCTCTATTCAGCAGACAGAATTTGTTTAAGTTGTAATTCTTCATTTCCTGAATTAGAGCCTAGGTTATTTTCTTTTAATTCACCTATTGGTGCTTGTAAGAGCTGTAATGGACTAGGTCAATATTACTATAACGATTTTGAGCATGAAGAGCATTTAGAAAATATATGCAAAGAATGTAATGGTAAAAGATTGAATAAATTAGCTCTATCGGTATTTGTTGCAGGAAAGAATATATATGATCTTTCTAAGTTATCGATAATTAATTTATTTGACTTTTTTAATAAACTAAATTTACCAAAATCAGAATTAGATGTTGCTAAATCATTGATTAAAGAGATTAAATCGAGAATATCTTTTTTATCAGATGTAGGTCTTCAGTATCTTTCATTAAATAGAACCGCAAACACTTTATCAGGCGGAGAGGGACAAAGGATAAGATTAGCAACTCAAATAGGTTCTTACTTGAGTGGAGTTTTGTATATTCTTGATGAACCTAGTATAGGTCTTCATCAAAGAGATAATGATCGTCTTATAAAAACATTACATAAATTACGGGATTTGGGAAATACTTTAGTAGTAGTAGAGCATGATAGTGATACTATGTTAAATTCTGATTATATTATAGATATGGGACCTGAAGCAGGAACTTTAGGTGGTAATATTGTTGCTCAAGGTACCGTAAAAGAAATTTTAAATAATGCCAAATCTTTAACGGGAGCTTATTTAAGTGGTAGAAAAAATATAGAAGTTCCTCAAAATTTAAGACAAACTAAATGTTTTATTAATTTTGAAAATGCTGAAACGAATAACTTAAAAAATATAAATGTAGATTTCCCCTTAAACGTTTTTTGTGGTATTTCCGGTGTTTCAGGATCTGGAAAAAGTACATTGATTATGCAAGAGCTAGTGCCGGAATTGAACAAAATTTTGAAAGATCGATTAATTGGCTCTAAAAAGATTAAAAATTGGCCAAATATTATAAAAGAAGTTGATAATTTAATAGTTATAACGCAAGCGCCTATAGGTAGATCTTCTCGTTCAAACCCAGCAACCTATTTAGGTATATTTGATGAGATAAGAAAGCTTTATGCGGGTTTACCTGAAAGTAACATAAGAGGGTATAAAGTTGGTCAATTCAGTTTTAACGTTGATAAGGGTAGATGTTCAAAGTGTTTAGGTGAAGGTATATTAGTCATATCTATGCACTTTTTATCCGATGTTATTATAGAGTGTGATCAATGCCATGGTAGTCGCTATAGTAAAGAGACTCTTGATATAAAGTTTAAGCAAAAAAATATATCGCAAGTTCTTGATATGACGGCTCGTGAAGCACTAGAATTTTTTCAAGCCCATGCATCGATTGCTAAACGATTAAAGTTGCTATGTGATGTGGGTCTTGATTATATTAAATTAGGACAGTCTTCTACTACTTTATCAGGAGGAGAAGCTCAACGTATTAAATTAGCAAATGAATTATCAAAAAGAGGATCAAAAACCGTTTATATTCTTGATGAACCTACAACCGGGTTACATTCAAGTGATATCGAAAAATTATTAAAAGTTTTACAAGCCCTTGTTGATAAAGGTAATACAGTTATTGTTATTGAGCATAATTTAGATGTATTAAAATCTGTAGATTATATTATAGATTTAGGTAAAGAGGGCGGAGATTTAGGCGGTGATATAGTTGCCAAAGGTACTCCTAGGGATATCTCTAAGGTATCTGATAGTTATACGGGTTTGTATTTGAAACACTTATTATAAAAGTAAAAAGAGCATTAGTTAATGCTCTTTTTACTTTTATAATACTATATTATATGCTTAATTCTTCTTGATCATTATATAGATCAAAACCATTGCTTTTTGTTGAATTTAAATTGTTAAAATTTAACATTTGATTAATCATATCAAAAACTGGTCTTTCGACACTATCATCTAGTTCAAGAACTTTGTCTATTTCCTGAAAATCTTGAATAGCACTTATTAAATTAATAAGAGTACTTCTAAGGGTCATTTGCTTTATTATGTCAGTATTATTTTGGAAGAATTCTTGTTGCTCTTCTGGTATGTTATTTTTATCGATAACATCTTCTTCATTGCTTATTTTTTTTATTAATTTATAGATTTCGGTTAAAGAGCTTACCGTTTTTCTTTGAATTAGTTGTGATTTTTGTGAAGCTGCTATTTGATCTTTATTTAATAGACTAGTATTGTATATCATAAACCCGATAATTTTTTCCATTTGAGATACTAGCATATTATAATTTATTTCAAGATCTTCTTTATAAAATTCACTTTGACCTACAGAATCTATAGCTTTGGTAAAAGATATCATGTTATATAATAAGCTTGTTTTATGATCTATAAACCAAGTTAATGTACGATTTGAGAATATTTTATCTGAAAATTTAGCGGCATTAGGTAAAGAATAATTTAGTAACTCTGTTAACTTGGACCATAAGATCGATCTTCCAACTTCAAGAGCTAAAATAGGAACTCCAGTTTTTGTATAAGAAAGACAAGATTGCAAAAAGGTTTTTTTGCGTTCAGGTCTTTGAAATATATTTCTTATTTCTTGTTTTTGATCTTCTGCTAAATTATCGTAGTTACCCATAAATGTTTGAAAGTCTGGATTTATCTCAGGTCTTGAGCTACTGAAGAACAATTTATAAATAACTCCCCCAATTCCCACTGTCATTGCGCATGTAGCGCCTATTATAAATTTATCCCTTGCATATTGACTTCTTACTAATTCTTGTTGAGTTGCTTTAATTTTATCGGTATTAAGCAACATAAGTTCCGCTTTAGTAACTAATGTATACTGTAAACTTGTTATAAGTGCTATTAATTTTAATGTATTTTTATTTTTCATAAATGAACCTCCAAATAGGTATTATGGTATTCTGCTTATTAAGTTTAAAATAATATCGATAAAATAACAAATGGTGTTATATTTGATTAAAATAATAAACTTAAAACTAGTTATATAGCTGATTTATAAGGCGCCTTGCATTTTTAGTTTTAATCTAAGATCTTTATAATTCCATTTTTTTAGTAAAATGGTCTGTATTCCACATTTTTTAGCGCCTTGGGCATTAACTTCTTGATCATCTATAAGTATACAATCTTTAGGGTTTAAATTGTATTTTCTTAATACATATTCGTAAGAGTCTTTATCTGGCTTTATTAGACCTATATGACCGGAGACGACAATTTCATCAAAATACTTAAATGAATCTTTATTTAATTTATAGAATATATCAAATGATAAGGGATCCCAATTTGAGAAGGCTATATTTAAATTTTTTCTAGAACCATCAGGATTTTTAGCAAAAGCGCATTCTTTAAGCAAATCTATGCCCTGTTTTACAGGATATACATTGTTAGCAAGTGTTTTAGGATCAAACATAGCGCTTATGGTTTTTTCTACTAATATTTTTTCACGGTTGCTTCTAAAGTAACCTAATCTTTCTAATTCTTTTATGTTTTCTTTTGCTTTTTTAATTATTTCTGGCCCACTAATTTTTCCCGATTGCCAATCGCACATAATAGGAGGCAATGGCATACCTTCGGCAGTACCTGCAGATAAATATTTATCTTTACCAGATTCTCTTTTAATTTCTTCTAAAAACTCAAATAACATTTTTTGTATATTGGGATTTTGAAAATCAACCATGGCATAAAATATAAAGTGATGTATGCCTATATTCATAGCAACGCCCCATTTGTTTGGATTAAATGTTATACCTCCAAAATCCCATATTATAACTTTGGAAAGAGCAAAAGAATTAATTAACATACAGCATAAGATTGTTTTAAATTTCATTTAAATACCCTCCAGATTTAAATTTATATTTTATAATAATTTTTCATTAATAATAATTATTAATTAAATTTTATAAATATAAAACTAGTTAAGTAAAGGATTTTTTGCTAAATTAATCAATATGCTTAAAATAAAAGATATTTACAACAAAATTTATATTTTTAAATTAAAATTAGATTAGTAATTTATAATAGATTATGCGGATAGATGTACTATCCGCATATAGAGAATAACCTTATTTAAATAAATTTTTTAAAGTTCAAAATTCACTACCGTCTAAGTATTCTGATCCTAGATTATTGTAATCATATTCTACAGAATGCAGTGATGCATTATTGAAACTATTGTATTGATTGCCTTGGTCATATGATGAATAAGTTTGCTCTGCAGTATATTCATATGGATTGTATGATGGATAGCTTGTATCTTGATATTGACCGTAAGAAGCGGTATTATAATTATTAGCATATTCGTAAGAACCGCATGTAGGCTCTTCATAAGATACACCAGCTGAAGCGACTACTGAACAAGGTTCAGTTGTTGCATATGTTTCAAACGGAGTAGTGCAAGGGGTTGGAGGACAAACTTTTTGTTCATTTGGCCAACAACAGGTTCTTTTTTGTCGTTTTGGTCTACAACAAGGGTCACCAAATAACCATCTTCTTAAGCTCCAACATTTTTTCTTTTCACAACAAGCCCATCTAGGTTTGCCAATTAATCTATTTCTGCAGCATCTTGGTTTTTGACAACTGCCTGCTTGGTAATAAGCCGGTGGTGGGGGAGGGCAGCAGCTACCTTGAGTAAAGAAATTAGCAAATAAGCTAAGCTCGGACATAATAGCTGTTAAAGCTATTAGTAAAAATAATTTTTTTTTCATATTTATCCTCTTAGATTGAAGGTTATACTCTCTAATTATTTTAGATATCTAATATAGATATTACGCCAAACATTTGCTTAAAAGCAATATTTTTTTACATTTTTTAAATTTTTTATAAATATTTTGAAATATATTTTGTTATAAAATAGTTCAAAACCCTTTTATTAATCACACTTTTCTATATTAAATATATATATTTAGTATTAAATATAATTTATTTAAATTTAAGGATTTGAGTATGTATAAAAATTTTGGTAAATATAATCAAGGATGGTTAAAGATTGCTGAATTTGCATTGAATGGCGAAAAAGAAAAGGCATTAGGATTGTATCGGTTATTAGAAAATTCGTTGAATGATAAAGCTTTGTCATATTTAACCGAGGGTAATATATACTTATCCTTTAATGATAAGGTAAATGCTATTACATGCTACTTACGAGCTATAAATATTTATAACAGTTTAGGAAAATATAATGAAGTTTATGCTTTATCTCAACATATAGGTTTAATAAAATTTAAATCTCAATAAAACTTGATATAATTTTTATATAATTTTCTATTACAAATGATTAAAATTGCAATTATGCAATATTATTGACTTTTTATTTTGATTTATTTTATTATTAGTAAAAATAGGATCTTCTTAGAAATGGTATTTAGATAATCTGATAAATTATTAAAGAAAGGAAATAAACATGAAAAAGTTGATAGCTATAGCATTATTTTCAACTGTAATGATATCTTCATCGATTCAAGGGTTCTTCTTTGGATGTGGATGGTATAGAGGATGTTGCCCTACAAGTAGACCAGCATGTGGACAAAATTATAGTTATAGATCTGGTGAATACACCGATGCTTATTCTTACTCTAATCCAGTTGGAGCAGTTTACAGTGAAGTTGATGGAGTCTTTTATTAATAGAGATTTTATAGGTAACCCATTAAAACGGTGTTAACAACGAGAACTCACTCTTTTTAGAGTGGGTTTTTTTATTAAGATAAATTTTTTGATTATGGTGCCGAGGGCCGGACTTGAACCGGCACGAGCAAGTTGCCCGAAGGATTTTAAGTCCTTTGCGTCTACCTATTCCGCCACCTCGGCTTAGAGTTGATTTCAAATATTAGAATTAAAATGGTGCCGAGAGACGGAATCGAACCATCGACACGAAGCTCTTCAGGCTTCTGCTCTACCACTGAGCTACCTCGGCATTAACTTGATTAATATATATATTAATGTTTTATAAAATTTTGTCAAATTTATTTTTATTTAAATTTTTATTAAGTTCTTTAAAAATGGGATTTTTTATATTTTGGCCCCAAATCACTAAGTAATAATTTATATCAGACCATTTGCTTTTAGGGACTATTTGTTTAAGTTCTTTTTCTGTGGCTTCTGGGTTTGTAGTATTAACCCACCCTAGTTGATTGGCTAATTTTTGTACATGAGTGTCTACTGCTATTGATGGTACATTAAAGGCATAAGATAGTACTATATTAGCAGTTTTAGGGCCCACACCTTTTAGAGACAGTAGATCTTGTTCATTATTAGGGACTTGCCCGTTAAATTTTTCAATTAAAGTTTGGCTTACTTCTTTTAGAATCTTGGCTTTATTCTTATAGTAATTTACTCCATGAATTAATTCTTCTATTTTATTAATATGTACTTTTATAAAATCTTGAGGAGTCTTTAAGTACTCAAAAAGTTTTTTGCATATTAGATAAGTTTTAGAATCTCTTGACCTTAGGCTTAATAAACATGAAATTAGAATTAAAAAAGGATCTTTACCATAATCTTTTATGACTCGATCTATAAGTGGGGGCGTTAAGTTTTTTGTTATTTTTTTTAGTATATTGAGAGTATTTATAATTGATCTTCTTTTATTATCTATTTCAATTTGGTTCATGAAATGTAGGGAATATAAGTTTACTAATTTATATATTTATAAAAAAGATGGAAATAAATTCCATCTCTTTTATTACAACTTCTATTAATAGTCAGGTGGAGTTGGAGGGCTCATTCTAGGAGTTTCAGTTTCGAAACTGTTTTTATTTTCTACTGCTGATAATTCCTTTAATAAATCGGAATTAGATTGTATATTTATATTATAAGCAAACGCTAGTACTGTTACGTAAAATGTATTTGCCAAAAACTTAAATATATGTTTATTATGTATCATAAGAACTCCTTAAATAATGTTGTACAATTTTAATGTATTATACCAATTTAGCAGTAAAGTTCAAATAATTATGTTAAAATATTTAAAAATAATTTCTAGTTATTTATCTAGTCCTGAATTGTTAATCTTGACTGGAATTTTTTCATTTTCTTTTAAGCTATATCTTTTAATTATTATAATCAATCATTCTATTATAACGAAAGAAAACAAAAAAAATACTTTTCTTTTAATTGGTATTCTATTAGCTTCTATGATATATTCTGATGCTTCTAGTGTGCCTCATTATTTTTACAAAATATATATTCCTGATTTAGATAAAAGAATAATTGCATTTATGGCTAGATTAGGATGGTTGTTTTTTATTGTTCAAAACCAAACTTTAATCTTATTTTTAGATAATATTATACAAAAGAAATTTAAATTAAGATATTATCATATTTGTTCTCTATCAATAAGTATAGTATTATTTTTATTTCAATTATATTTTCTGATATTTAAATTTAATCAGCCTATACTTCAAGATTTTGAATTATTAATGGAGCAGAGACTTATACAATTAGAATGTTTATATCTAGTCATTTTATTGGTGCCTACCTTTTATCGTATTACTAATAAAATACGCTTGCAAATTTTGCCGAAAATATTATCGCATCAACTTAAAATTTTTATTTTCTTTTTAGTTTTACCACATTTCTTTTTAGATCTTGTTACTAATAAGTTAATATTCTTTTCTTTTTTAGATAGATGGAATTTTTTAAACAAATTTGCGATTCAATCTTTATCGTCTTTGTTAATATCTTATGCTTTATATTATTGTAGTAAGAAAATGATGGATTTAAGATTTTTGAATTTAAAAAATCATGTAGAAGTTAAAGATAAATTTAATTTTATTAATGACTTTAAAGATATTCTAGAGGAATTAAGTTTTGTCACTACTTTAAACGAACTGATTCATATTACTCAAATGTTTTTTCAAAGAGCATTTAAGATTCCTATTTCTATGACTAAATTTTATGTAAGAAATGTAGATGGAGAATATGCTATTGATTTATCTTATAATTTATCACAGAACACAAAGCTTATAGAGCAGTTTATTAGTAAGTGTCAAAATTCTATAGATAAAGAATATAATTATATAGGTTTATTTTTAAAGAAACATAAAATTTTTATTAAAGATGAGATAGAATTTTCTAATTTTTATGAAGAAACTGAAGAAAGAACACAAATATTAAATTTTATGAACGGTATAAACGCAGATATATTTTTACCTATTTACGATAGACAAAATATTATTGCTTATATTATAGTTGAACAAAATGCTCGAGTAGATGAGCTGTTTAATAGCGCTGAACGAGATCAAATGCTTGTATTTACTAGTTATTTAAGTAATGTTATTAATACTTTAAGGCATAGTAATTTAGACGCTTTATTGAGACATAAAAAAGAACTACAAGATGAATTATTTGAAAAATATCAAGAAATAAATCAATATAAAGAAAGCATTCGATCTTTTTTGCGTTCAGATAAAGATCTTAAAGTGGGAATAGTATTTTATAAGAATCGTAAATTTACTTATGCAAATCAGAGTGCAAAAGATTTATTAAATATTGATATTAATAATAATTCGGGTCATGCTTTATCTAAATGTTTTAGACAGTTGGCTTTGCAAGTTCAGGAATATAAAGTGCCTAAAACTGTTTTTACTAAAGATGGAGATGCTAATAAATTAGTTTTATCAGCGATACCTAGTCTTGAAGAAAGTAGTGTAATAATTATTGTTCATTATCCTGAAGTAACAGATATTATTAAGGCTAATGTTAATTTGTTAAAAGATACATCATCTCTTGATTGGTTATTATATCTTGAGACTACAAAATCAGGACAGTTAATTAATCAATTGCTTCCAGGAAACGGAGAAAATCTTTTAGATTTTAAAATTAATTTACTATCAGCTGCTTTAAGCAGAAAGGCTACTCTTTTAAATTTACCTCAAGATGATTTAATAACTACTGTTGAATTATTACATCATATAAGCCTACGTCCAAATTTACATTTAATAAAGTTAAGCTCTGAAGAAAAAAATAATGAAGTTGCTATGGAACTATTTGGAATAAATTCTATCTTTGATATTAATGAAACAGGCTCAGATCCTTTACTGTCAAAATTAGATAATATTGGAACTTTGTTTATAGAAAATATAGAGCTTTTAAGTTTAGAGACTCAAAATCAATTAGCAGAATTTATAGTTTATGGTTATTTTAAAAGACTTAAAAGTGATCGTAAGATTTTTAGTAATGTAAGAATTATATGTTCAAGTAATAAAAACTTAGAAACGTTAGTAGCTCAAGGACAATTTTCTAAAGTGTTATATAGTGAACTTAATAAAGCCTCTATTAGCATGCCATCTCTCTTGCTTTTTAGTGATCAAGAAATTATAGATTTAGCACAAGGATTTACAGATCAAACAATAAATACCCAAACATATAAAACATTTCTATCTCTAGATTCTAAAGATAAAGATAAACTTCTAGATCAAAGACCTATAAGTTTACAGGATTTAAAAGATAAAGTTCAAAAATTGATAGTATCAAAGTCTAATAAACATAATATTTATAGTGAATCTTCTTTTGATCCAGCTTATAATATAGTTGATCCGGTAATTGCAAAAGCGGTAAGATTAGGAAAAAGAGCTTTAAAATATCAAGAGCTTATGATTGCTTTATGGGATAAATATAAGAATCAAAATAAGATTGCCTCTTTATTAGGAGTTGATAGATCTTCAGTTTGTAGGCGTTGTCAACAGTATAATCTTAAATAGTTGTTTAATATGGAAAAAGCAGAGTTTATAAAAAATAAGATTAAATTTATTGATTACTTAAAGTTTAAAAATAAGAGTTTATATACTCAAAAAGTATATAGATTAGATCTTAATCAATTATTGAATTTTTGGAATTTTCATGAAAATCAAATTAACGAGGTATTTGATTTAGAAGAAATTCTTATTAAATATTTAGATATGCTTTATCAAATAGACTCAAGTCCTAGTTCTATTGCTCGTAAAATATCTTGTTTTAATTCCTTTAAAAGATTTCTCAAGGCTTTTGATATAAAGTTAAATGTAAAATTTAAAAGACCTATAGTAAAATTAAAAGACCCAAAGACATTGGCATATCATGATCTAATTAAAATTCTTGATTTAGCTGATATAGATTTATTTCCTACCAAATATCCCTCTAGAGATAAATCTATTATAGAACTTCTATACGCTACAGGTATATTATGTTCAGAAATAACTCAAATTGAGCTACAGCATATTAACTTTAATAATAATACTATTATTATAAGGAATAAAAATAAAAGAGATAGAGTTGTAATTTTTGGAGATAAAGCTGCTCAATATATAAAGAAATATATTGAGTATGAACGTATTTCTATAAAAAGTACTGAAGAAAAGCTATTTTTAAATTGTAAAAATAGGCCTTTGGGCGTTCGGTCCATTCAAAGAATATGTCAAATGTTTAGACTTTATCTTGAAGACAATCAGTCTTTAACACCATATATATTAAGAAATTCTTTTGCTTTACATATGCTAAATAATGGAATGCAATTAGAGCAAGTACAAAAACTATTAGGACATAAGACGCGTTCTAGTACTGAGAGATATATTTTAAAGAAAAAAAATTGAGATATTTATATAAAAAAAGCTGGCATTATAATCCAGCTTTTTTTATTTTAAAATTTTTAAGCTTGAGCGCTTTGTTCAGTTACAAACTTATTAACTCTTTTTGCAAGACGACTTAACTTTCTTGATGCTGTATTTCTATGAATTAAGTTTTTGCCTTTAGCTCTTGCTAATTTAGCTGCTACATCACTTAATAAAGCTTGAGTCTCTTCTATAGATGTTTTTTTATCTATTGCTACTAATACTTTTTTTACAGCGGTTTTAATAGCTGTTTTACGAGATAGATTTTGAATTCTATTTTTTTCGCTTTGCTTAGCTCTTTTTTTAGCAGATTTTATATTTGCCATTATTGTTGCTCACTAATTAAATAACTTTTTGAACTTTCTGTGATTTTACACATTTAGTACATACTTTATCGCTATATACTTTTTTGTCACAAGAGTTTGCTATAGTAAAGCGCATCTTATGAACATTAGGATAAACCCACTTTTTTGTGCGATTATTTGCATGACTAACAATGTTTGCTACCTGTGGATGCTTACCACATATAGCACAAATTCTTGACATAATCAGGTCCTTTCTGAGATGTTAAACTTTATATATTAAATTTTAACATAATTTATATTTTTTTCAATTTAAAATTTTTAGTTATCTAAAAGAATGATCAGTTCTCTGTGCCATACCTAAAAGCTCATAGATTTCTGTAGAAAATAAAGTTTCTTTTTCAAGTAAAGCATTTGCTAATTTATCAAGTTTTTCTCTATTGTTTTTTAATAATTCAAGAGATCTTTGATAATAGTCATTCATAAAATTTCTAATTTCATTGTCTATTTTTTTAGCTGTATCTTCAGAGTATTTATACTTATCTTTTTGATAAATAACTGTACCTAATTCTTTAGACATACCATAAAAGCATACCATCTTTCTAACGATATCAGTTGCTTTGTCAAAGTCGCTATAAGCTCCTGTTTCTAATCTATTAAATACTAATTCTTCTGCAGCACGACCTCCTAAGGCCATGATAACTTGTGCTTCCATTTCTTCTTTAGATTCAGTATATTTTTCTCTTTCTGGCATAGAATGAGTTACTCCTAAAGCACTTCCTCTTGGAATTATGGTCACTTTATAGATAGGATTGGAATGCTCTGGTATAAGTAAAGCTATTAATGTATGACCCGCTTCATGAAAAGCTGTTACTTTACGTTCTTCTGGAGTCATTACTTTAGTCTTTTGCTCTTTTCCTAAAATTAACTTGTCTCTTGCTTCTTCAAAATCATTTACCGTTACGGAATTTTGATTATGTTTAGAAGCATTTATAGCTGCTTCATTAATTAGATTAGCAAGATCGGCACCACTAAATCCTGGTGTACCTTTAGCTATTTTTGTTAAATCTATGTTATTATCTGTTTTTACATCTTTAATGTGTACTTTAAGAATGTCTAATCTACTTTTAAGATCAGGATAAGGTACTGGAACTTGTCTGTCAAATCTTCCAGGACGTAATAGAGCCTTATCAAGTACATCTGGTCTATTGGTAGCACCTATGATTACTATAGAAGAATTTCCAGTATCAAAGCCATCCATTTCAGTAAGTAATTGATTAAGAGTTTGTTCTCTTTCTTCATGAGAACTCATACCGTTACCTCTTTGGCGTCCAATAGCATCGATTTCATCTATAAATATAATACAAGGTGAATTTTTTCTTGCCTGAGCAAATAGATCTCTTACGCGAGCAGCACCTACACCTACAAAAACTTCTATAAAATCTGAACCACTAACGCTAAAAAATGGACAGTTGGCCTCTCCTGCAACAGCTTTTGCCAATAAAGTTTTACCGTTTCCTGGATCTCCTACTAAAAGTACCCCTTTTGTTAATTTGGCACCTAAGCGGGAATATTTTTCAGGGTTTTTTAAGAAATCTACTACATCTTGAAGTTCTTCTTTTGCTTCATATACACCGGCTACAGAATCAAATTTAAATTTGATCTGTGAAGGCATAAACATTTTAGCTTTACTTTTACTTACAGAAAATATGCTATTAGAGCCATTGCCGGAGCCCTTTGCTTGACGGAAAAAGTACCATATTATAAGTGGAGTCATTACAAAGGATAAGAGAAATATTAAATGCCAAAAGCTGAAATCTGTTGATGGATATTGAAAGGATATATCAACATTATTTTTTTCAAGTGTATCTAGAATAACTGAAGGGTTAGGAATATTTAACTCAAATTTAGATCTGTCATCTTTATATGTTCCTGTTACTTCAGAGCCCGTTATTTCTACCGATTTAACTTGGCCATTTTCTACTTGTTTTTTAAATTCTGTATAAGTTGGGGTCTTAACTATACGAGTTACATCAGCTAGTTTTGTTAATGTAAATAAAACTGCTAAAACAAATATAGATATTGCAAATATATTTGGACCATTTTTAATACTTCTTAAGTTTATTCTTTTCATACTTTAAACCTACGATTGTCTTGTGTTGTTAATTTAATTAAATCTTTAATTAATGCAAATTAAAAGAATTGATATAGTATATTTAATTTTTATCTAATTAAAATCTTAGATAAAATTATAACAAATAATATTAATATCTCAATTATTAGAATTTCTATTATAGAAAATTTTGATATAATTTACTTAATATATTGTTAAAACATACTTTTATTATATATATTATATACTGAAATTATCTTTTTGTCGATAATTTAAATTTAGTTTAACAATAGATAAATTCTATTATTAATAGGTATTTTATACTTTGGTGAACGCTATACGTTTTGCGCCAGCAGCTAAAATTTTGTTATATATCTTAAAAAAGATATCGTAATTAATATTTTTGGCTACATGAATATTAATCGGAATATTATTATTTTTTTTAATTTTTTCTTTTAAACTAATATTAATTTTATTTATATCGATTTTTTCATTATCGATATAGATTTCTTGATCTTTATTAATTAGTATATTACATATTAGGTTTTTTGTTCTTAAGTTTCGATGAATTGAGTAAAAATTACTAGATTTAGGCATTGA
The DNA here is from genome assembly GCF_000513475.1 of Candidatus Babela massiliensis. Classification (GTDB taxonomy): domain Bacteria; phylum Babelota; class Babeliae; order Babelales; family Babelaceae; genus Babela; species Babela massiliensis. The sequence goes on along the minus strand of NC_023003.1, from coordinate 264,364 downwards.
GATTATCAAAATGATTACTAAAGTTAAAGCAACATCTATAATTGGAGTTAAGTTTATATTAATACTGGATCCTTTAGTCTTTTTAGACCATATTGTTTTAGTTTTAATGCTCATATTAGTTCTCTTTAAAATTCTTTATAGATTTCATTTTTAGGTTGATAACTAAAATTTGATTTAATGATATCTTCTTCAGCTTCCTGTTTATTTATATTAATAATTCTTAGCTTCCAATAATATTTATCGGTAAGGTCTATTAAACCTTGCTCTAATAGTGAAAATTTTTTTTGTAAACGATTAAATAGAACCAAGGCCGGAATTGCTACTAATAAGCCGGCAAAAGTTGTTACTAAAGCTTCTGCTATACCTGCAATATTATTAGATTTTATTGTTTCGATTGAAAGAAAAGCATAAATTAAGCCCCATATAGTTCCTAGTAAACCCAATAAAGGAGCAACTTGAGCAGAAATTGATAATATTGAACAAGATAGTTCTTGTTGTACTAATATGCTATTTAGTTTCTGTGCCATACTGGACTCTAGCATTTGCCAAGATAAATTATTTATTTTACTTGTTGTATTTATATTAAAATCATTTGCTTTATTAAATTTTGAAAAGTCTTGAAAATCTAAAATATAGCTGGTGATTATTTTGCCGATAAAGGAATTTTTAATTGATAAAGTTTGATTTATTAAATCTTGAGTATTTGTGATATTATTAAGTAAATTTAAAGCTTTTTTTATTTGTTTTATCCTGGATTTTATAATTAAAGATCTATAAATTGCAACAGACCAGCATAAAATAGACATGATAAATAATATCCCTACTATTATTTTACTTACCATATCTAATTTTAAGATAAATTCTACCATAATAGTATCCCTTTATATTAATTAAGTTTCTAATAATAAGGTGTAATAATCATCCAGGGTAATGCAATAATTAATTTAAATTTTTATGTTTAGATCTTTAAAAGTACGTCGTTTAAGGATATCTTTATCTTTAATATTTTTATTTATCTGTATTTTGTAAGCATATTTTAAAATTTGCCCCATTAAAGGACCAGGATTTATAATATTAATTAAATCTTTGCCTGTTAATATTGGTTTTTCTGGTTCTAACAAAACTTTTGCTTGTATAGCTTTTTCTTTAAATTGAGTTGCTAATTCCATAGTTTGATTAAGCGGAAAATCAGATTTGCCATTTCTACCCTGAAGATCAGAAATTAATAATTTTATTAGCATATCAAGATTTGCAAAGCTATTTAATTGATAAGCAAGACGTTTATATGCACTTAAACTTGCATTTGATTTTATGAACTGCATAGGCCGCATATGGTATTTAACTAAAATAGAAACCGTTTTTATTAAATGCTTATTAGTTATTATATTTTTCAACATTGATTTTGCTAATGGTTCGCCTGCTTCATCATGTCCTGGGCTTCTTATATGCCCATCAGGAGTTTTTATAGTTGTTTTTACTTTTCCCAAATCGTGAGATAGTGCTGCAAGCATTATAGTTAATTTTTCTTCATTATTTTTATACTTAAGTAAAGCGCTAGCATCTAAACTTTGCATAAGGTGTTCAAAAACATAGCCTTCAGGATGCCATAAAGGATCTTGAGGAACTTTAGTAGTATTATAAAGTTCTGGCAAAATATCTTTAAGACGGTTTATATCTTGTAACCAACGTATGCCTAAAGATGGTATATTGCTTTTTAAAAGCAATTTTTTAAATTCTTGATCAATACGCTCTATTGATACATCTTTGATGTTCATATTTTGACATATATTATTAAGTTCAGGATTAGGGTGCATTTGAAATCTTGAGATAAATTGCATGACTCGATAAAATCTTAAAGGATCATCTTGAAAAAAATTTATATCAGGTGATCTTAATACTTTTTCTTTAATATCTTTGACTCCATTAAATGGGTCAACTAATTCTAGCTTAATTAGATCTATAGCAATAGCATTAATAGTTAAATCTCTTCTTTTAAGTGCTTCTTTTATATCTAAATATGGATCTATTTTTACTTCTGGTTTTCGCCCTTGCTTGTCACTTCTTGGTAAACTCCAATCGATATTTAGATGTCTTAGTTTAAGTATACCAAAAGATTTACCAACGTAATCTACTTCACCAAATTTGTTTAATAATACTGAAAGATCTTCTAATTTTAGATTATGGACTTCTATATCTATATCTGGTATAGCTAATATATCTTTATTTAAAATTAGATCTCTTACAGCTCCCCCAACAAGATATACTTTTGCATTATGTTTTTTTAACTCTTGAATTACTTTAAAGATAATAGGATAATGCTTAAATATATCGTCTACTATATTTTTTATATTTAATTTTAGGTTTTCTAGATTCATAATTATAATAATTTTTTAATTAATATTTATCTTAGTTTATATCAAAGCTCTGTAAAATATAATGTTTAATTTTATAATTATCAATTTAGTAAATCTTTTGATTTTACTAGAACTTTTTTACCTTGAAAGGCTATACCTAAAAATTTAATATGCTTAATATCTAAATCTTTAAGTTCTTGAGCATAATTTTTTTCTTCTATTTGATCTAATGCCTTTTGAGCAGATTTTTCTAGACTTTTATCTGAAGATGAAACTTTTTTGAATTCTATGATAATTCCAAGATCTTTTTTATTTTTTGGAATAAGCATGATATCATATCTTCCTAAACCACTTTCTCGATTAGATTTTACTTGATAGGTGTCTGATAATAGTACTAAAAGACCAAGTACAAATAAGTGATAGCTTTTTTCGGGTTCATTATTAGGCAAATCGTATACACTTATTGTATTTATAATAAATTCTTGCAATAATTCAGAGAAAATATCTATTTGACCTGTTGTTAAAGATGTAAGTAGTATATTAACTTTGGGATTTGTTAGTGTGCTTTCAAAAATATCTTTAATGAAACTACTATATAAAAGCTCTATTTCTTTATTTGGTATAGTTAAATTACAGTAACTATGACCTTGCTCAATTCTAAATTGAGTATAAGTTAAATAACCTGCAAATAATAATAGACTCCATATTGCTCTAGGGTTATTTTCTATTCCAGGAAATATTATTGCTTCGTCTATTTCTTTTTCTATTGTTTTATTAGTTAAAAGCAATTCAAAATCAGATTTTATTTCTTTTCCTGATAGAGTTAATAATTTTTTAATTAATTGATTATCACTTGTATTAACCCAATATGGTTTAAGTACACCTTGATTTTTAGTACACATAAGTAAAGACCAGGGATTATATATAGTAGTGTTTCCAAATTGATAACCGTTATACCATTTTTGAATTTCATTAAATTTATCGATTAAATTACTATCGTTGAGTAATCTTTCTACTTCTTGTTTTGTAAAGCCAAATTTATCTTGAAAATCGGTATCCATTAGTGTATAAACTGCTAAATTATTTAATCCCGAAAAGATTCCTTCTTTTGAGGTGCGCAAAATTCCTGTTAATATTCCTTTTTCAAGATATAAGTTGTCTTTAAGTATACTTGTTAATAATGAACGCATGAATTGAACTATTTCATTATAGTATCCATAATTATATCCAGCGTGAATTGGAGCATCGTACTCATCAATTAATATGATTACTCGAGTATTATAAAGTTTATATAACAGTTTACTTAAAATGAAGAGACTTCTACTAAAAGTTACTTCATCAGCAGTTTTTCTTAAAATAGATTCAAACTCCTCTAAAACATGAGGAAGTAAATCTTTCCTAAACAAGAGATAATAACGTTCAAATTCTTCAGAAATTATGGCTATTATTTTTTTGTAGGCATTTTCCCAAGAAGTTTCTTTTATATCTTTAAATGTTAAGAATATTATAGGATATTTTCCATGAAGAGCTTGATATTCTTTTTCTTGCCAAATATTGGTTTTAAGAAATAAATGTTTGTTATTTTCCTCTTTTTTTTCAAAGAAATATTTTATCATTGATAAATTAAGAGTTTTGCCAAATCTTCTAGGCCTAGGCAATAATATAACTTGTCCTGTAGATTCTATAATTTCTTTTATTAGTAAAGTTTTATCTATATAGTAATAATTATCTTCTATAATAATCTTAAAGTCGCTTATTCCTATAGGTAATTTTTTAGATAATACTTTCATTATAATACTCTTTTAATTTATAAATTTTTATTGTTTACAATTAATATATCATAATTTTTGATTTTATTTGGGTGAATAGTAAATTTTTTTTAGTTTATCTTTAAAATATTAGTAAACTTTGCTATTTTTCCTAATTTCTATTATTACATGTCCCTGAACAGGTATTATTTTGAGTAGAAATATCAGCACCTTTATCAATTAGCATTTCTACTAATTCTTTATGATAATTTGTAAAAGCGCTACTTAAAGCGGTACATCCGCATTCCATTTTAACATTAACATTAGCATCTGCTTTAATAAGTATTTCTACTATTTTTTTATATCCGTATTTCGATGCTCTTATTAAAGTAGTAAGCCCGGATTCACTTTCAGAATTAACATTAGCACCTGCTTGAATTAATAACTTTACTGTTTCTTCAGCGTTAAAGCCGGCAGCCCAACTTAAAGCTGTATAACCTCTGTTGTCTTTAGCATCAATATTAGCGTGGGCATTAATAAGTATTTGAGCTATTTGATTATTGCTTCTAGCGATATGCATTAAAGTAGTCATGCCATTATTGTCTTTATAATTTACATCAGCACCAGCTTGAATAAGAATTTTTACTATTTCTTTACGGTTATGTTTGGCAGCATGACATATTAGGGGTAATGAATAATAAATTAGATTAACATTAGCCCCTGCTAGTACTAATTTAACTACTTTTGTAAAATCTTGTTTATACATTTGATTTACAGGCATTAATGATTCAGTTAAAGTTTTATTGAGTTTGTCAGTTAACCAATTTTCATACTCTTTTTTAGATTGTTTTTCCAATAAATTGAATAATTTTAAAAATCGTTCTTGTTTTAAAACTTTCATTAAATCTTTTAATGAATTTTTTAATGAAATTGAATTCAAAGATTCTGTAATTAAATCATTCCAATGGGGAAAGTTTTTAGATAAGATTTCGAGTTCTTTTACATCAATTTTTATAGAGTTAGGTTCAGCAAAGATGTTATTCCATTCATTAATAGTATCATTTAATTTCAATTCTATTAGTTGTCTTATAATATGAGAAATAGTTTCATTAGGTAAATTTAATACAGGTGAAGTCGCCTGAAGATTTTGCATAGAGGTTAGGTTATGATTGATAAGCATAATTAACAGGATGATTGGATATAAGTTTTTCATTTTCTTTGATCATATTTTTATAGTATTTTAGATTAGAGAACTTATAACTTCTAATTTATTTTTAAAAAGCTTGCTAAAAGTGCGGTTTTGTTCGAAAATATTAGTTAATATTGTGTATTGCTTAATGAAAATGAAATATGAATTGTTTTTGATATATAGCTTTAAAATTAAGAAAAATTATAAGTGGTGGAGCTAACCGGGGTCGAACCGGTGACCTCATGAATGCCATCCATGCGCTCTACCAACTGAGCTATAGCCCCATACACTTATATTTTAAATTAATTGATTTAAAATAGCAAATTTTTTAATTAATATTCTTAAATTAACAACAAATAAAGGGTTTTATTAATGTTATATCTTTTTAAGTTAACTATTTCGCTTTTACTTTTATTTAGCCAAAGTACTTATGCTCAAGAGAATACGGTCAATAATCAAGTAAAGGAACAACAAGTCTCTTTAAGTAATTTAGATAAAGAACCAACTTGTGCTATTCAAGAGCCTTCTCTTAATAGTGGTTTTATTCAAAATTTAATTAACTTTACTACTTCTACCTTTCAAAATATAAAAGATCAAGTTTCTTCTTTATTTTCTAAAGCGGGTTCTATTTGGATGAGATTTTTTGCAGCATTTCTTTTAGGATTGCTTTTAAGTTTAACACCCTGTATTTATCCTATGATTCCAATTACAGTAGGGATTTTACAAATAAATCAAAGTTCTTCTGCTATTAGAAGTTTCTTAATTGCTGCTTCTTATACTTTGGGAATTTCTTTAACTTTTGCCATATTCGGTTTTATAGCGTCTATAGGGGGCTGTATATTTGGTGAACTTCAAGGTAGTCCTTGGACTATAATTCCTCTTGCTTTACTGTTAATTTATTTTGGTCTTTCAATGTTAGATTTTTATGAAATAAAAATCCCTAGATTTTTACAACCAAAATCTGTTGGAGTTAAACAGGGGTCTTTCTTATCTGCTTTTATATTTGGGTCTGTTAGTGGAACCGTTGCTTCTCCTTGTCTTTCACCTGGATTACTTTTGATATTAAACTACGTAAGTAGTCTAAGTTCTTCATCAGGTATTTTAGGTTATTTAGAAGGCTTTTTATTACTTTTTGTCTTTGGTATAGGTTCCAGTTTGCCTTTACTTATTATCGGTACTTTTTCAAGTTCTTCAAAATTAATGCCTCGTGCAGGGCTTTGGATGGTAGAGATTAAAAAATTAATAGGTATTATGCTAATCGGTATGGCATTTTACCATTTATCTCATTTAGGTAAAATTTTACCGTGGCCTATATTAGTTGTTATTATTTCAATATCGTTCATTATGCTTGGTATTTATTATATTTTAGATGTTAAAAGTTATGATTCTTCTAGTATTAAAATTTATAAAAGGGCTATAGGAACTTTATTAATTTTGGGATCTGTAATTTTTGGCATAAATTCTTATAAATCTATTAAGAATTCTAAAACAGTACAGGATATAGAGAATATATGGTTAAATGATTTTGATCAAGCAGTAGAAAAAGCAAAACAAGAAAATAAGTTAATTTTTATTGACTTGGGTTCTTCTTATTGTGGTGCCTGTAAATCAATAGATAGTACAATTTTTGTAAATCCAAGTGTTATTAAGGCTTTAAAAGATCAATATATATCTCTTAAAATTAACTATGATATTGAAGAAGAATCATTTAGTAAGATCAAACAATTATATGGTCCTATTAAAGGCTTTCCAACTTATATCATTGCTAATTATAATAACCAGTTGATTAAGAAAATGGGCGCTGAACTTGGCGATTTAACTATTGAACAAGTTATAGAACTTTTAATTAAATCTAAATAATTAAAGAAAAATGGACACATAAAAATGTGTCCATTTTTAAATCTAGGCACTTTTATATTTATTGTTTCCGTGCTTATCTAAATCCTTTTGTTTATCTTGAGCTTTTCTGATTTCTTCGATCATTTTGGTAATGACTGCATCTATTTCTTTATATATATCAGGTCCTTCATGATGAGCATGCAATCTTACATTTGCAAAATCGAGATTTAACTCTACTCTATTATGTGCATGATCAGGGTGTATTTCTATTACCATATCAATATTATGAGGAGTTCTTTCATTTTCTATAATTGTCTCTATTTTTTCTAATTTCTTTAGTGCAAAGTTTTCTATATTTTCTGAATGATCTGTGTTTTTAAAAACTATACGTTTTTGCATAATTTCTCCTGAAAATAGATTCTAATATTATTTCTTAAGATAATATAACTTAACTTTAATATATATTTAAACAAATATAATATTTAAAATAAATGCACTGGATAAACAATTTATTTTTATTGTCTATAGTTATTAATTGATTGATTTTAAGTTGGACCAATTGACATTTTTGTCAATTGGAAATATATTTAAAAAATAAGCTTATTGAATATAAATTATTAAAGGAAAATAATGAATAAATTGAAACAATTATTGATAGTATTTCTGTCAGCTGTATTTTTAAATAACAATATTATGTCTATGGAACAAGCTAAACCTGAACAAGAAACTTTGTCATCAGATTCTACTGATTTGCCAAATGAGATATGGATTATGATTTTACAAGAAGTTATAAAAAATTTATTGCCTAATATTGAATGTGATAATCTAGAAAGTTTTGACCAAAATTTTAAGAATATTTGGCTTACAAATGAAGAATTTAAGGAAAAATTATATCAGTTAAAACTAGTTTGTAAGGATTTTATTTGTTTTATTGAATCAGACAGATTTTATGGTGAAATTAGAAAAAAGATTTATCAAGTTATAATAGATTATAAATTAATTCTTGCCGTTACAAACAACGATGAAGAGATGGTAAGATTGTTAATAGAAAATGGAGCTAATGTTAATGCTAAGAATGAATTTGGCAATACAGCTTTAATTCTTGCATCTAAATTTGGCTATAAAAGTATAGTAGAAACATTACTTCAATCAGGTGCTGATGTTAATGTTCAAAATAAATATGGTAGTACAGCTTTAATGGATGCATCTTTGGTGAGGTGTCATAAAAATATAGTAGAAATATTACTTAAAGCAGGTGCTAATGTTAATGCTAGAGATAATGATGGTTGGACTGCTTTAATATTGGCATCATTACAAGGATATAAAGAGATAGTTCAAATGCTAATAAAAGCAGGTGCTGATGTTAATGTTAAAGATAATGATGATAATCCTGCTTTATTATTGGCAGCTATGGAAGAGGGTAATAAGTATATAGTAGAAATGTTAATAAAAGCGGGTGCTGATGTTAATGCTAAAGATAATGATGGTAATACGGGTTTAATAACAGCAGCTAGAAATGATCATAAAGAAGTAGTAGAAGTATTAATAAAATTAGGTGCTGATATTAATATTCAAAATAATGATGGTAATACTGCATTGACTATTGCTTGTCTTAATAATTATGATGATATAGTAGATATATTAAGAGAAGTTAGTAAAAATATTATTAAATAGTAGAATCAAAAAGTTAAAGGGAATAAGATAAAAAATCTTATTTCCTTTAAAATTTTTAATAATAGATTAATCTATTGCTCTAGGTTCTTTTTTAACTAAGAACTTTATAGGAGCTCCAAGTAGATCATAAGTTGTTCTCATAATATTTTCAAAATAACCAAGTTGAGCTTCTTTGAACCATTCAACTGTATTTACTACTAGTTCTATAGTTACTGGAGCTGTTCTTACTTGTCTTACTTTATAAATTTTGAGTAACTGTTTTTTATGATAAAGAGGCTTTTTAATTCCTGAGTCGATAAATAACCTAGTAAGTGCATTATCGCTAAATCTTTGGGAATAATTGTCCCAAGTCTTTTTTATTAATGGCAATAATTTTCCGACATTTTTACCAGTTTTACAAGAAATTTCAAGTACTGGTATCTTTTTAATTAAATGATTATAATATTTAAAACAATTTTGAAGATCTGTTTTATTTTGCTCAGTTAATAAATCTGATTTATTTATAACCAAAATTAGAGATTTATACTGTTTTTCAAAAGCATAGAAAGCTAATTTTAATTCTTGATCTACTAATGAACTACTTGCTCCGTCTATCAAAAGTACAATGATATCTGAATTTTTTAAAGCTTGAAAAGATGATTTAACCATTAAAGTTTCTATTTCATCTTTGACTACTCTTTTTCTTCTAATTCCTGGCGTATCTGTTAATTCTATTGCTTCTTGATAAAACATTATATTTTCGGCAATAGCTTCACGAGTTGTTCCTGGTATATCAGAGACTAAAGTTCTTTCTTGCTTTAATAATAAGTTCATTAAAGAAGATTTTCCTACATTTGGCTTACCTATGAAGGAGACTTTAAAAGCAGGTTCAACAGCTTCTTTAGTTTTATTATCAGGTATTAATTGAACTACTTTATCAAGCAAATCATTAACACCTTTGCCATGTTCTGCAGAAACAGCAATCATATTATCAAATCCTAGTTGATAGAACTCATAAAAATTCTCTTGTGCTTCTTTGGTATCGCTTTTATTAATAGCTAATATAATTGGCTTTTTGCTTTCTAATCTATGAAGTAATTTTGAAATTTCTATATCTTCTATTAAAGGTCCTGTTTTTCCATCAACCAGAAATATAATGACATCGCCTTTATTAATAATACTTAAGACTTTTTCAGTTATTAATTTTTGAAATTGATCTTCGGTTTTTCTTAATTCTAAACCTCCGCTGTCTATAAGATCAAAATTTTTACCTTTCCATTCAACCTGATCTTTTAAAAAATCTCGAGTAACACCTTCGTATTCTAATGCTATACTTCTGACTTTTTCAGATAATCTGTTAAATAGTGTAGACTTTCCTACGTTGGTTCTTCCAACTATAATTACAGTATTGCTCATAATTTTTTCCTATTTGACTTAATATCCATATCAATAGAAATGGAATTCTAAATCTAAAGACTAGTGTTTTCTTCCAAATAAATTTTGCCTGGAAAAATTTTTAATATAGTATTTGCTCTAGGCCATTTGGATTGATTAGATATGTCTAAACTTTTTGTTTTATATTCTTTTTTATTATTAATTATACTATTTTTAATTAAAATTGTCTCTTTTTTAGGATAAATGCTTTTTTTTTCAGCAATTTCTTCATTTTGGTTATTGTTTTTGTTGTTTAAAGTAATGCTTGTATTATTAATTATTTTGTTAAAATTAAACTTAATACTGACATCTATACCAAAATTTTTATTAAATATAGTAATCCAAGTTTTTTTAGTTTCTTCAAGGATGTCTTTAAAAAATACGAAATCTTTACTAAATAATAAAATTAATTCTTTATTTAAATAGTTTGATAAATCTAACTCTGCTTGTTGAAATATTGAATTTAAAAGAGGATCTTTTAGGCTATCTATTTCTACTAATACCTTTTTCCATTTATCTTGATTAATATCTAATTTATTATCAGTGTTATTATTTATATTAATTACTTGAGTAAATTTTTCTTTATCAAGATTGTTATTTTTATCTAAATTAATTTTCTGAGCTAAATTTATAAACATCAATTCAAGATTTAAATAAGGTAAAGTTGTTTTAGATAACTTAAATTCGTAGGAATGTGCTATTTCAAGCATATCTAAAAGTATTTTTATTGATATTTTATTAATGATTAAATCTATATTTTTATTTAGCTTTATACTAGTATCTATTTGATTTTTTATTAAAAATAGTTGATGAACCAATTCTATAAATTGCTTCCAAATAATTATGACATTATAATTTTTGAGATTTATTTTGTTAAATAAATTTATAAGTTCAACTATATTCTTGTTAAGAACAGTATTTAATATCTCAAATAAATTGTTTTCGTTTAAAAATCCTAGAGTTTCAAGTATACTTTCTTTATCAACTTTTTCACTATTTAACCTTACTTTTTCAAGTAAATTTATGGCATCTCTTAAAGATCCTTGCGATTGATTTGCTATTAGATTTAGTGCTTCTATATCAAAAGAGATATTTTCTTCAGTACATATAAAACTTAAATGATTGACTATATCTTGATCTTGAATAATAGAGAAAAAAAGCTGAAAACATCTTGATTGTACCGTAGAAATAATTTTGTTAACATCTGTTGTTGCTAACATAAAAACCGTACCAGTTGGAGGTTCTTCAAGTATTTTAAGAAAAGCGTTAAAAGCAGCTTTACTTAACATATGAGCTTCATCGATTAAATATATTTTTTTCTTTCCAAGAACTGGCATAAATGAGGCAGTTTCTATTATTTGCCTTATGTTTTCTACCCCTGTGTTTGAAGCTGCATCTATTTCTATAAAATCAGGATGAGCAAATTTGCTCATAGAGATACAGGAATTACATTGGTTGCAAGGTAAAGAAACTTCTTGTGGTTTTTTTTCAAAGTTACTTAATTCATTGCAATTTAAAGCTGAGGCAAACAAACGCGCTGTTGTAGTTTTTCCAGAACCTTTAGGTCCTGATAATAAATAAACAGGAAATACTAAGTTTCGATATAGACTATTTTTTATAAGTCGAATAACTAGCTCTTGCCCAACAACGTCGTCAAATCTTTTAGAGCGCCATTTTCGAGCTAGATTTAGCTGTATATTCATAAAAGTTAATTTTTTTTAATTTAATTTTAAATAAGGGAAGCTTATACAAGAGTGACATTATTTTCTGCTGCTACCTCTCGGTCCTGACAGATTAAATAACTACCCTTTATAAGCTTCCCAACTTTGGTGGAGAGAGAGGGATTCGAACCCTCGATACCCGGTAAGGGGTATACATGATTTCCAATCATGCTCTTTCGGCCTCTCAGACACCTCTCCAAAATTTATTCAGCTTGTGATGGCTCAGCAGATTCTACTGATTCAGTTTTAGCTTTTTTTATATTATCTTTTGGAGCTTCTAAATCTTCATCAGTTTTTGGCTTTTTAAAGAATTTAGGTTTAACGCTCTTTTTAGGACCTTTGGATGGAACGGTTTTGCCCTTGGATTTTTTAGAGTTTTCATCCTCTTCATCTTCACTGTCTTGAGCAAGTATGCTATCCAATAGATCTTGATCGTTAAGTTCTTCTTTAGGTTTAGATTTAGCTACTTCTTGACCTTTTTTAATGTTTTCAGCGATGTAATTTAATAGCAATTCTATGGATCTAGGAGCATCATCATTTGCTGGGATAACATAATCTATATTTGAAGGATCGCCATTAGTATCAACTAAAGCTACTATAGGTATAGACATAGATACAGCTTCTTTAACACATACGTGCTCTTTCTTTACATCTATTACTAAAACTGCACCTATTGGCCAACTTAAATTAACTATACCACCTACGTTTTTTGCAAGTCTATCAAACTTTTTCTGTATGATATTTAATTCTTTTTTTGTGTAATTAAATTCATTAGATTTTTCAAGTATATCTTTAAAATGCAAGTAATTAGCAACAGATTTTTTTACTTGTCTAAAGTTACTAAAAGTACCACCTATCCATCTGTTGTTTACATAAGGAAGATTTAACTCTTTTGCTATTTGGGTAATGCCATTTTGAGCAGCTTTTTTAGTTCCAACTAATAGTATTGTTTCACCATTAGCTACTACTGATTCTAAAAATTTAGATGCTCTTTCTAATTCTTCAGCTGTTTTAAAAACATCTATAAGATGTACATTGTTTTTGTGGCCCCAAATATAAGGCTTCATTTTAGGATTCCATTTTGACTTTTGATGTCCAAAATGTACACCTGATTCTATTAATTTTCTTTTGTCTATCATTTGATATATACTCTTTCTAAGGGTTATTAACTATTATTTCCTGGCCTGAATAGATATTTCAGAAACCACCCTACTTTAGGAAATAAGATTTTTGTTTATACTTGTTATAATAAAACACTTATTATAACAAGAGAAATTATAACACAATAAAATTAAAATGCAAAATTTTTTTAATTTTTAGCACCTATAACTTCATTGTCTTCTACAGCTTTTTCATATCTCTTGCCCAAAGCATACGATAATATTATCCATAAAGATATAGTAATACTAAAAAATACAGTTTGCATTGTTAAAACTTCGCTTGCAATATGTCCATCGGTATACATATTAAAAGAAGATGACGCCATTTTTGCAAATTTAGATCCTAATCCATCGATCCATGATTTGGTTTTAAATCTTATTTCATTTATGGTAGGGATATATAAGCTTTCTCTTAATGGTACAGTTAAAGCATAATTTACAGCTCTAGTTACAACAAAAGCAACCATGGCGCTTGTGTAAGATGGATACTTTAAGAAGAATATAACAGATATTCCTGTTAATGTTGGAATGAGCATTAAAGCTTTTAATTCACCAAGGGTTTTTATGATTATTCTTGTTCCAAATAATACTATTACAAGTCCTACTAAATGGACTATTAATGCTTGTTTGATTAGAAAATATGCTAATTCTGAAATAGTACTTGAAGAAGTTTTTCCAAATATTATATTTTCAACTTTAATGACTTGATTTACTAATTCAAAAAAGAATGTCATGCCAAAAATTCCCATTACATAAGGATACTTAAAGAGTAGAACTAATCCTGAAGTGATACTGCTAAACCATCCTTCTTTTTCTTCTTTTTTATTTATGGCTTTGTTTACATTATATGCAGCTTCGTAACCATGCATATCTTTGCGAGGAACAACTTTTGTTAATTTATAAATTACCATAGGAACAATTAATAGTAATGCAGAAGCAAATCCAAGAAGCATTTGTACGTTTAAAGTGTCGCCAAAAATATTAATTTTAAGTAAGAGTAGTCCCAAAGAGGCTGTTATTATGCCGCCTATTTTTGAAGCAGAAATTATAGTTGTATAATTGTTTTTAGCATCTGAGGGAGCCGTTATAGAGTTTGCAAAAGCCCAAAATACGCTTATTATTAGAGGAGAGTAACTTTCTATAAAAAAATAAAATGCCCATCCTAAAACTCGATAAGGACTTGATAAAGTATTGTAAAGTCCTATATGTTCATTTCCTAATAAGAATGCAAATAATAGACCTAAAGACCCAAATAGTATTGTGTAGAAATAAACTAATTCATGTCTTTTTACCGTATCTATGAGTTTTGAATGTAAAAATAATATAGGAATTAATATTAACATAGAAAGATATTTTGCATATGCAAAATATTTACGATCATGACCTACTATGGTGGTAAATACTGCATCTTTAAGCTCTTTAGATATTGTATATGCTCCTATTATTAGGAAAAAAGCAATAGATAGAAAGATAACTTTTGATATCTGACTGGATTCTACATCCAATAGACTTTTAAAGAATTTTTTGAGTTTAGAACTCATTATAAATAGCCCCTTAGTATTTATTTATATTAAGTATTGATTATAGAAAAAGCCTTCTTAAGATTTTATTTTCTTAAAAGAAGGCTTTTTTTTACTTTTTATACATTTTTTTCAATGTTATATGCTTTTTAGCAAACTACTTTTTTCTCATCAACAGCTTTTTGATATTTATTTCCTACATAAGCTGCAATTAAGTACCAAAGAGCGCCAAGACCAAACGAAAATATACTTGTAAAGGTTACAAAATATTTACCTAATATTGATGAAAGAATATTAAATCCTGATCCTGCTGCTTTTGATCCTCTTGAACCGAATGTTTCGATCCATGCTTGAGATTTGTATTTCACATCTTTAGTTGTCGGAACGTAAAGTTGTTTCATAGTAGGACCATTAAGAGCATAGTTAACAGCTTTAACAGTTACCATGATCCAGAATAAAACATCAAGATTACCGTAAAACAAGAACAGTGCCATCATAGCTACTATCAAGAAAGGCATAACTGAAAGAGAGAATTTTACGCCTAAGTATCTTTGTACATTATTTATACCAAAGAATAAGCATAAGAATGATATTAAGTTTACCCATACAGCATAGTCACCAAGATAAGCAGAGCAAGCAGCTTCTGTTGTATGGCTAGCCATTACAGATGCTTTAAAGTTGAAGTCCATAACCGTTGCAAGAATTTCATATATTGAAATAATGCTAAATATTCCTAACAAATACTTATGAGTTACAAGTAACTTTAAACCTTCAAAAAAACCAGGTTCTTGAGTGCTTTCTTCTTCAGCTTCATTTTTTCCATGAAAACCAATTAGTTGTTCTTTAGGAGTTACTTTCATGAAGTAATATATTCCAGCAACTACTAGTAAAGAAAGAGCAGCGCATATCATTACTACCGGAGCACTATTTGAGAAAAAGTTGCGTCCAAGTGGAGTTAATAGCCAAGGACCTAATATAGCACCTAGTTGTCCGATCATAACTGTAAGAGCAAATCCCTTTTTGGCCGATTCAGGGCTAGATGTATCTGCTGCAAAAGCCCAGAACAGTGCAACCATTAAAGATCCATAACTTTCTACAAATACATACCAAGCCCAACCGATAATACGCCATTGGTTACCGACTGTATTTGCAAGTCCATATGGGGAATGCATAAAGTATAAACCAAAACCTAAGGTTAATATACTATATAATATTCCTAAGAAATAGAACATATGTTGTCTTGGAAATTTTTCTACTGCTTTTGAGTAAAGCATAACTATTGGAAATAGAACTAAAAGTGAAACTATTTTAGCCCAAGGAATGAAAGCTCCTTTTGCTTTAGGATTAGCAGCTACAGCCAATGGATCATGCACCATAGACGCAAAGATAGAATCTTTAAGTGGTCTCATAGTCCAATAGATACCTATTACCAAAGCAAAGATCAAGCCCAATCTTACGAATTTTTTTAGTTCTTCTTTTTCAAAGTCACCAAACCAAATTCTAAAGAGTTTGCTTCTCGATAAATAACCTAACATAAATTTACCCTTATGATTAAAAAATTAGTATTGTTTTATATTGTTCATGCTTTTATTATAATTTAACTTTTCTTAATTGTAAAAAATATTTTTTATATTTTTCTAATTGTTTTATAATTTTTTCATTTTAGTACTCCCTTTTATTATTAAAAATTTTAATAATCTTTCTTAAAATTTTAAATATAATTTATTTATATTAAATTAATAATTTTGCAATTTAGTTTCAACAAAAGAAAATTAATTAGATATATTTCATTATATATTGTTTTTCAAAAGTTTGAAATTTCTTATTAATAACTTGAAAATAAGCAATTTTGTTAATTATTTACTAATTGAGCCTCTTGTGCTAAAATAATCTTAAATATTATAGTTAAATTTGATAATTAAACATCTTTAAAAATTATTTAACGAAAATATAATTTTAATTTAGGATATATAAATGAATGAAAATGAACAATATGAACAAAATAAGCTTCTAGCTCTTTTGCCACTTAAAAACGTGGTTATTTTGCCAAGAAGTATTATACCTATAATTGTTGGTAGAGCTTCTTCAATAGAAGCTGTTGAATATTCTTTAAAGAATAATAAATCGATTTTTATTACAGCACAAAAGCATTCAGATATAGAACATCCAACGCAGGATGATGTATTTGAGTATGGTACCCGTTCTACTGTTTTACAAGTAGAGCGTATGTCAAAAGGTACTCTTAAGATCTTAGTTGAAGGTATATGTAGATCTAAACTTATTTCTAGTCATTTTAATGAAAAATTTTTAGAAGTTGAAATTCAAGATTTACCTACTACTGGTCTTGAAAGTACAACGGAATTAGAAGCTTCTTGGAGACAATTAAAGGCTTTATATGCAACTTATGCTCAACTGAATACCAAGATTCCTACAGATCTAATGGCTTTGACTAATACTCCTGAAGATATGGATATTGTGTCTGACACTTTAGCTATTCATCTTAACTTGACTTTTGATGAACGGCAACAGCTTCTTGAGCTTTATGATTTAAAAGAGCGTATAATTAAGTTATGTGCTTTTTTGAAAAAAGAAATTGATATACTGGAAACTGAGGAAAGAATAAGAGCTACTATACAAAAACAAGTTGAAAAAAATCAAAGAGAATATTATTTAAATGAACAGATTAAAGCTATTCAAAAAGAGCTAGGCAAAGAAGATATTTCTACTGAAATTTCACAAATAAGATCTAAAGTTAAAACTTTAGGACTAACTCAAGAAGCATCTGAAAAGGTTGAAAAAGAGCTAAAACGTCTTGAGCAAATGCCTTCTTTATCTTCTGAAGCTGTTGTTAGTAGACATTATATAGACTGGATAATGTCATTACCTTGGAGTAAAGCAAGTCGAGATACGATTGGTATAGAAGATGCCGAAAGAATATTAAATGAACATCATGCTGGTCTTAAAAAAGCAAAAGAACGAATTATAGAGTTTTTAGCCGCTAAAAAATTCTCAAAAAGCTTTAAAAGATCTCCTGTTATTTGCTTAATCGGGCCCCCAGGGGTTGGGAAAACCTCTTTGGCAAAATCAGTTGCTGAAAGCTTAGGGCGAGAATTTGTCCGAATCTCTCTTGGTGGAGTTAAAGATGAAGCTGAAATTAGAGGACATAGAAGAACTTATATAGGCTCTATGCCAGGAAAAATTATTCAAGCAATGCGCAAAGCAAAAACTATAAATCCTGTTATATTGCTTGATGAAATCGATAAAATGGCTAGTGATTATCATGGAGATCCATCTGCAGCATTACTTGAGGTTTTAGATCCAGAACAAAACAAGAATTTTATGGATCACTTCTTAGAAATTGGGTATGATTTATCTCAGGTTTTATTTATAACAACAGCAAATCATGTTGAAGGTATTCCATATCCATTATATGATCGTATGGATAAAATAATTTTATCTGGTTACACTGAAGTTGAGAAAGTAGAAATAGCAAGATCTTTCTTAATACCAAAAAATTTAAAAGAATATGGTTTAAAAGAATCACAATTTGTTATTTCTGATGATATTTTAAAAATCATTATTAGTGAATATACTCGTGAATCAGGGGTTCGCCAGCTTGAAAGATTAATTACCAAATTAATGCGTAAAGTTATTCAGGTTCTTTTAAAAGATAAAAAATTAAAGAGTGTAACTGTAGATCAGGCTGCTATAAAAGAATGGTTAGGATATCCGATTTTTAAGCGTTCTGTTTTAGACTTGAGCGAAAATCGTATTGGTGTAGCAACCGGTCTTGCATGGACTGAAGTTGGTGGAGATGTTCTTGAAATAGAAGTAACTGCTATTGCTGGTAAAGGTGGTCTTACATTAACTGGACAATTAGGTGAGGTGATGCAAGAGTCTGCTCATGCTGCTTTAAGTTATATAAGATCAAGAGGGGATGCCCTAGGATTAAAAGATTCTTTTACTTCAACAAAAGATATTCACGTTCATATTCCTGAAGGAGCTACTCCTAAAGATGGACCATCAGCTGGTATAACCATGTGTGTTGCCTTAGTATCTGCTTTGACTAAAAATCCAACTAAACCGGAAGTTGCAATGACTGGTGAAATTACTCTAAGAGGTAGAGTGCTTGGTGTTGGAGGTCTTAAAGAAAAGATTTTAGCAGCAAGACAATATGGTATGAAAACCGTTTTAGTGCCAGAGGAAAACCGACATGTTGTTGAAGAGGTAATGAAGGATATAGGCGAGAGTGATCATTTAAATATTATTTTTGTAAGTAATATGGATGAAGTTCTTAGATTATCTCTTGGTAATAGCCCTTTTGATCATGAAGAAATTTCTCAAGATCAAGAATCTAAAGAAAATGGCAAAAATGGTAATTCTTCCAAAGTAAAAAAAACAAGAACTAAAACTAAAAAATAATAAAAAAAGAGATAAGCAAAAAACTTATCTCTTTTTTATTTAGAAATAATCTAATAAATTTTTTAGTTCCCAAAATGATTGCTGAATTGAACCAGTTGATAATAGCGCTATTGTAATTGGTCTAGTAGGTATTAAACTATTTATATAGTTTATTAATGTTATTACTTTTTTTTTAATATCAATACTATTTTTGTTTTTTATTTCTTCTATTAATGTTCTCAGTTCTTGAGGTAACTTATCTGTACTCATATTATTTTTAGCCACAAATTCTGAGCAAAATGTTAATAAAGTTTTTGGTTGATAATGATATTTGACTTTTATATCTTTTAATTCATAATTCTGATCATCATGCTCCATTGCTGAAGTTGATTTAAAGCCTAATAAAAGGCATAATATTAATGTAACATATTTATTTATCATATTGCTTTCCATCACAAATATATTTATAGACATTCTTATACAATCCTATTATTAAATAATATCAATCTGAAAAAATATGTCAATTTTAAATTGAAAATTTGTATTATGAGATTTTAGATAGTATTTCTGAAAGAGTCTTGCTTGAAGGTATATAGATAATCTTGATTTTTGTCTCTCCAAGAGAACTTGTTATAATAAACTTATTATTGCTACTTATTTTTAATAAATTAATATGATATTTTGATTGATGTTCTTTTATTAGCTTTCCTGTGTTTATATCCCATATTTTTAATAAATTACCAGTACTAGTTATTAAAAACTTCTCATCAGGAGTTATCATTAAATGTTTTACTTCATTATTTTGAACTATGCTAAATAAACATATTTCACTTTTTAAATTCCATATTTTTGTTATATTATCTTTATCGCTACTTACTAGAAATTTATTGTTTGAACTAATAGCTACAGAGGTGACTTTATTATTGTGGCCAGACAATGTTTGCATTATATTGTTATCACTTATATTGTAAAGAACTACATCTTGATCATGACCTATGATTAAAATTTGATTATTGTTGCTTAATGTTGTTGAATAACTATTGCTAATAGTTCGTAAACAACTAATATTAGGATAAGACCAGATTTTAGTTGTATTATCAAAAGAGTGAGTTATTAGATATTTATTATCAGAAGTTAATTTTAATGATTTAATCAATTTCTGATGATCTGTTTCTTTACTTAGTTGATGAGGACTATCTATTTCTAAAATATTAATTTTTTTATTATCATTTCCTATAGTTATAATCATATTATTAGCATCTAGTAAAATAAAGTATGTGTTTTGATTAGTTTTAATACTTTTTATAAAAGCACCTTTGGTAGACCATAAGTATAAACAATTATTGGTCGTGCTAATAATGATATTATTACTTATCGCAATATCGGTTATCATACTATTGTGTTTTAATGTCTTTAGACATTTTCCCGTTTCTATATCCCATATTTTTACAGTATTATCAAAAGCGCCTGTAACTACTATTTTATTATCGGGACTTATTGCATAGGTAATAATGCCTTCTTGGTGTGCATCTTGACTTGTACTTATATTATCTTCAAAGGACCAAGCTATTTCAGGATAATTTATAATAAAATAATCTTTTATTGGATCTTTTAAATCCTCGGGAATTTTCTTTAAATCTTGAATGCTTAATTTTTTTTCTACTAAAAGTTGGCAACATCTTTCTATACAAAGTTCAGTCAGGTTGTAATTAACTTTATTTTTTTCTACTCTTGCTTCTTGAGACATTGAGAAAATGGAGTTAATTAAAAGTAAAACTTGGTAAAAAAATATTTTTTTTATTTTATTCATTATAATTATACAAATATTTATTTAATAATATATTTATTTTATATAATAGCATATTAATTAATATAATGAAAAGGAGGTAGAGATATTAAATCTATAATGTACTTTTTAAAAGTTAAAATTCTCTTTGAGTATTTATCATGTTTGTATTCTATACACTTGGTTTCATTGTAAATTGTTGCCTGACCTGAAATATTTACTTTAGTATTGATTATAGATTTATGCATTCTTCTAAAGAATATCAGCTAAAAACTATTGTATTATCAATTATCTCTGGAGATTTAAAAAAGACTTAATATATAATAGAGCTGCTATTATAGTATCAGAAAGAGTATGATAAGATTACGTAATGATATTTAAAATTGGCTTGATTGCAAAATTGCTAATCGAAACATCTTGTTTTTCGATTGAAATATAAGTTATAATTTTATAATAAAAAGCAATATCTTTTAGAGATTAGCTCAAAATTTATATTGCTTAAATGGTTATACTTCGAGATTTGTTAATATATTTTTTATTTTCAGAGCATCCCAATATTTTTGTTTTTTTGTCCTAAAAGTTCTAGATTTTAGCAGTTCTTTTATTCCCATTATAAGAGGTGTAGAGCATGCAAAGCAAGTAATTGTTAAAGGCGCTAAAGTAAATATTCGATCTGAATCATTAGAATTTGAGTAAACAATATAGGTAAGAAGTCCTCCAAAGATTCCGCAAAAAGTTGCTTGTGATAGTAGAAAATACCCTAAGGTAGAAGGATTAGATTTAGGAATTATATCAAGACGTATTTTGCTATTTCTAAAGTTTAAAGTTTTATTAGCTATATCAACAAGTTTATTTTTTTCCTGAAGAGTCAATTTTTTGTATTCTAAAGCTTTATTAAATAGATCAACTCTGCTTTTTTTTATTGCATATTCTATAGTAGTTTCGTAATTATTATTTTTAATGTTGCTATATATATTTACATATGTTAGTAACATTATGATTATTGTAAGGATAGAATTTAATTTTTTCATTATAGTCGTAGTAAAAATTGATTTTTAACATATATTATAATTATACTATATTTTATCAAATAGGTATAATATCACTACAGTAATTGTATATTTTTCTTAGAAAATTATTTTCTTTTTTAATATAGCTCTTCAATAATTTTATTGTTTGTAAATCACTGTACTCTTCTGCTACATCTAAAGCAGTATAACCATTATTAGATTTTATTTTTGGATTTGCTCCATTTTCTAATAAAAGTTTAACAATGTCATAATTATTTTGGTAAACTGCTAAAAACAGAGCTGTTAGACCATTATTATCTTGACAATCTAGATTGGCTTTAGATTCAATAAGTATCTTTGTAATATCATTGATATTTTCATTTATTGTCATTGATAATGCTGTAAAACCATTATTATCTTGTAAATTTAGATCTATTCCAGAATTGATAAGTAATTTTACAATTTCTTGATTGCCTTCAAGAGCTGCATACATCAGTGCATTATGATTATATTTATTCTTTAGATTTATGTCAGCACCTTCTTTAATTAGTAATTTTAGACTATTGATTTGATTATTAACTGTGGCCATAATCAAAGCAGTACTACCGTCTTTATTTTTCGTATTAAGATTTGCTCCAAATCTAATTAAAAGCTTTACCATCTCTTCATTGTCCTTGATAAGCTGCTATAGTTAATAAAGATACTTGATTCTCTGATATTTCGATATTTGCTCCAGATGTAATAAGTAGTTTTGATATTTTAGTATTATTTGTGACTACAGCATTAGTTAAAGCGGTAGAACTCTTCTTATTTCTTATATTAAGATTAGCTCCACTTTGTATAAGTAATTTTGCTATTTCCTCATTTGAAGAATGAACCACAAGCATTAAGGGAGTATTTCCATTATTATCTTGTATATTAAGATTAGCTCCAGCCTTTACCAGCATTTCTACTATTTCTTTATTTTTATTTACTGCAAGTATTAGTGCATTATTTCCTTGGTAATTTTTTATATCAAGGTTAGCACCATTTTCAACAAGTAACTTTGCTATTTCGTAATTATTATTAAATATAGCTATCATTAAAGGGGTAGATATAACTTCGTTTTGTAAATCAAGATTGGCACCTGATTCTATAAGTTGCTTTACAATTTCATATTGATTTGCATGAATTGCTAAATGTAAAGCTGAGACTTTTTTTTCATTAAGTATGTTTGGATTAGCTCCTGAATCGATAAGTAATTTAGTAAGAGACGAGTCTTCTTTATCTACAGCATAAACTAATGCAGTAAAACCCAAAGCATCCTGTGAATTTACATCGGCTTTTAGTTCAATAAGAAGCTTTATTAGCTCTTTATTATTTTCCTTGATTGCTAATATTAATGGGGTTATAGAATCATATTTAGTATTTACATCTGCTCCATAATCAATCAGTAATTTAGTAATTTCATTCTCATCTTTTGTGATTGCTAATATAACTACTGGTATATCTTTTAATTTTTGATTTGGATTGGCACCTGTTTTAAGAAGTATTTCTACTATATCTTTGTTATTTTTTTCTATAGCTAGTATCAGAGCTGTTCTGTTTCTACTGTTTATAATATCAATTTTAGCTTCAAATTTTATTAACATATTTACCAATTCTTTATTTTCTAAATTAGTTGCTAACATTAAAGAGGTATTATCATTATTATCTTTGATGTTAGGATTAGCTCCAGCTTTAAGAAGAATGTTTACAATTTCTTCGTTATTTTCTACTACAGCAAGGCATAAAGCAGTTGCTCCAAAATTAATTTTTGTGTCTAAATTGGCTCCTGCATTTATAAGTAAATTTACGATTTCTTTGTTATTAGAAATCGATGCTACTTGTAATGCTGTATATCCTATATTATCTTGAACATTAACATCAGCACCATGATCGATAAGAAGTTTTATAATATTGTTATTATTGTTTAAGCTAGCAAGCAGTAAAGGTGTATAACCATCGTGGTTCTTGGTATTTGGATTAATACCATATTCAAGAAGCAGCTCTACCCTTTGTACATCATTAACTTGTGTTGCTGCAATTAGAGGATTATTACCTTCTTCAAATAAAACAAGATTACTGTTTAAAAAGTTTTTAATTTCAGTCTTATTCTTGAAGTTATTTTCCAGAAAAGCTTTTATTTTTGTAAGATCTTTTTCTTGAAATACTTGAAAAAAAGTTGCGTAAACTTTAGGTATTTTAACTCTTCGTGGAATCAAAGAGGTTTGCTCATTTTTTCTTTTGAAAGTGTAATATACCATATATTTAGATTTATCTTCAGGATCTTGATCTAATATATTTTGATAATTATTTTCTTTTGCAATACTCATTATATCTTTATCTGAATATTTGCTATTTAGGATTATATTTACCATATAAGATTGATGATTTTTTAAAGCAGATATTAAAAATTTATCTCTTATCTCTATATCAAAAACATATGGACTTGCGTTATAATCAACAAGTAGTTGTATGGTATCTATATTTTTATTGATTAAGGCAAAATTTAATGGTCCTTCGCCAATTTTATTTAGTACATCAGGATCTGCTTTATACTTAAGAAGTAATTTTACTATTTCTTTATTGTTATTTTTAACCGCTTTAATTAGTACCGTATTTCTATTATCATTTGAGTAATTATAGTAATTTGGATTTGCTCCATATTCTAAAAGAGCTTTTACGCTATTTGTATAATTATTATTAACTGCTTTTAATAGAGCAGTTTTGCATTTATTATTATTAGCATTGGGATTAGCCCCATTTTCTAATAAGATCTTTGTTAATATTGGATCTTTAATAGCTTTAATTAATGCTATCTCTCCATCCTTATTTGAATCAAAATTAACTCTGCTTAATTTTAAAGATTTAGTTAAAAATCTTATTAAAATATCTCTATATTTTAGTTCTTGTAGTTCTTTTAATGATAATACTATATCGACCCAATCATGAATAATCGTTCTATTGTCATACGAATTTATATGTTCTTTTATAATTCTATTAAGAGCTACTTGTATTTTATCATTGGGAGTTGCATTTATGTTGTAATATTTAAATATATTTATTAAATTTCTAGTAATGCTTTCTAATGAATCTGTGTAGTTTATCTGTTCTATGGATTCTTTAATGTTAATAGGGTATATAGTTTGTGCTTTAAATAAAATACTTAATATAGTTATTATGTAGAGTTTGTTCATTTTATTTTTACTTTGAGTTATGAATTTTTATTATATTAATTATTAAAATTTTTTGAAATAAACTATATAAAGTAAGAAATAATATAGAAACTATAAATGGTATTATAAAAGCATAAAAATATCTTAAGATATACATAATATTTGATTTGAAATAATAAATATTTTTATCGATAAAAGTTAAGAATTTGGTATTTGGGGTAGTAATTATTCCTCTTATTTGTTGAATATCCTTTTTGGTGGGAATGGCAAAATAACCAAAGGATACACCTAACCATAAACTGAGATATGTCCAAACTTTATCTGTTGTAAAGCTAGTTTTTAATACCGTTAAAATACTAAATTCAAAGGTAAATAATGCGCATAATAGAGTATTAATTATAAAAGGTCCTATTATAATTGATATATTTTTCTTACTTTCTCTTGATTGATAAATTACGTAATGAGATTCTAATGCCAATGGCTTGAAATATTCTATTTTATCAATGTATATCCCTTGCCTATCGCAAAATAACTTATTTATTATTCTATAGGTAATTGCTCCAGGAAAACATATTAAATTTGATATTATAGTTATAAGTGGAGTAAAAATTAAGTTACTAAAAATTAAAGTTCCAGAAAAATTAATGATGAAAATTATTATATCTAGAAACTTAGTATTGTAAAACATGATTGTCTTTCTTAATTATTTAATTTTAATTGTGGTATGCCACAATTTTCTAAACATATCATCAAATTCTTTTTTGTATTCTTGATAGCGCAAAAAATAATTAGCAGCTAATCGACTTTGTATGTTTGTTGCATGAGGATATTTTCTTAAAATATTTTTATATATTTTTGCAGATCCCTTGAATTCTTGATGTTTATTTTTTAGCTTCGCAAAATGAAGTTGGTAACTAAGCTTTATATTATGTTCGATATCCTATTTAATAAATACATAAACTGAATGTATGGTAATTATTATACTGAACAATATAAATAATAAGAATATGAATATAGGTATAGGATATCTATACTTTGGCAAAGAACTGCTTTGCTGATTATTTTGCATATTGTAGTAATTTAGTATGTTATGATATTCTTCTAGGTTGACTTTGCTTTTCATATTTTATTGTTTTAAATTTATTCAAATGCTTATATAAATTAGATTAAATTATTATAAAATGCTAATAGTTTACTATATCAGAACTATATGTCAAATGTTATAGATTTTTGACATATAGATAAAATCATTTAATATTGATAATTAAGTAAAAATGCTAGACATAAGATTTTAAGGTGTAAATTATGAAAAGAGTATTGTTAACTATAGTGTTATTTAGTATTTTTTCTATTTCAGCTTTTACAAATACTGTTCAAGATAAAGCTGAATACAATAATTTATTAATAGCTATTCAAGACCTAAAAGTAAATGATGTTAAAAGAATTTTATCTAGTGAATTAGAGTTTTGCAAAGAGCAAAAGGATAATCTATTAAAAGACATTAATAGTATTATAAAGCAATGTAATAAAGATATAAACAAGCTAGGTAGTAGAAGTCTACTACGAATTGCTTTTGGATTTCTTATTTTTAAGTGTGGAGCAGGCATAGCTGAGAATCTTACTTATAGACTTAATCTAGGAATAGGTTTAATAGCATTTGGCACATCTACTTATTTCTCATATAAGCAGATAAAAAAGGGTTGGGATAACTATGATGTACTAAAGAGATTACGAAGAGCATACGATATTAAAAATATGATTAGTAAATTATAAAAAATTAGTTATTTTTACCTATTGAGTTAATTTTATCTTTTTCGAACAATCAATCAAGATTTATATTAAACACAATGATATTTTTGAGCTTTTATCAATTAGATTAGATAATTAAAAAATTGTTTAGCTTTTATGAGAAAAATGTTTTCTTAGAATTAATGCAAAATTACATCAATCTATTTGACAATATTGCAATGCTTTTTAAGAGATTGGATAAAAGAGAACTAAATAAAGATATATTAATACCCATAAGAAGTATTTAATTAAAGCTATATGACGATTCTTTATTTAATGAAATTATTATATTAAGCAATCAAAATTTAGTTAAAAAACCAGTTTATCAGAAAAGATGGAAACTATTTTAGGCAAAAAAAGAGATTTTAATATTTAAGTATAAAACTTATTATTGTTGATTATGTAATTTGCTTAAGATAAGTGAAAGCGTTTGTTCTTGCGATAATCCAGTATTGTCAATTATGATTGCATCAGGAGCTGGTTTTAATCTTTTTTCATCTCTCTTATCTCTTGCTTGTACTAAATTTAAACTTTCAGCAAATGAAAGAGATTGATTATGTCTTTTGATATCATCATGCCATCTTTTGGTGCGTTCTAAAAGAGATGCAGTTAAATAAAATTTAAAATCTGCATTAGTAAACATACCCGTGCCGATATCTCGACCTTCAACAATTATATTATGGTCATCTGCTAAAGATTTTAAGTACTCATTAATAGCGTCTCTTACTACTTCGTTTTTTCCAATTATAGAGGCGCCTTGCTCGATTCTCTTATCTTGAAGATAATTAGTAATATCCGTATTATTAAAAATTATAGATGTTTCTAAAGGGTCTAAATAAGAATATACAATTTTTTTGCTATTAAAAAAATCTTTTACTGTCTGATAAGGAATATTAATTAAATCACTTTCTTTTAATCCACATTCTATCAAAAATATATAAGCAAGTGCTCTATAGAGTAATCCGGAACTTATATAGTAAAAATTAAGTTTCTTTGCAAGGATCTGAGCAATAGTAGATTTGCCACTTGCAACAGGTCCATCTATGGTTATAATCATAAATTAATATTTATTCCTTGAAATTCAAGTAAACTGGATATTTGATATATTATCTTGATTTTCTATCATTATATTATAAATGTCAAATTTATTAAGCGATATAGTATCTTAATGAAATTAACTGGAAATATTTTATTTTTAAGGTTAGTGTATATAATTACTAATTAATTTATCGACGATAGGTATAGTGTAGTAAAAGTAAATTGGCGTTATATATATTAAAGTTGCATAGGTAAGGTTACCTTTTATATCATTTGGTATAGCACGATATCGGTGTAAAATTTCTGTTGTTAAGGCAAGAGTTATAATAGGTATTACGGTGATAGTGCTTGTACTAATCATAATATCTCTAAAATTATGTATTGATTTATACCAATTATTCCAGTAATTATTACTAAGATTAACAGAATAAGCTTTACAAGCTTTTATACGATTTAAAATAATTTCTTTTTTTAACTTATATATCAGTTCTTTAAGTTCTTGATGAGGTAAATATATTGGGTTTATATCATTTGCTATAATACATTTAATGCATAATTCAGTTAGACTTTTTGGTTGCATTAAATTAGTACTAACTGTTTGGTAATCTACGTGCATAGATTGCATATTTATAAATATTAGATTTATAAATATAAATTTTATTAGGACTTTTATCATGATTTTACTCATAAAATTTTAAATAGATTATAGGGCAATATCAATTCCTTGAAATTCGATTGAAATACGATCATTAAAATGATTTTCAGTTACATAAACGGCAATCGATATATTTTTATCTTGATTTTCTAGCAGTATATTATAAATATCGGGTCTGTTAAAGAATATGACTGATTTTATTATACCTTCAGAAAATATCAAGCATTTTACATGAGCATCTTTTAATAAAGTAGGTTTTGCTATAATTGAGACATCTTTTAGGTAAAATAATGGTTGACTATTTTCATGTCCAAAGGGCTCTATATACTTTAAGTCATGCATAAATTTTTTATTTATTTCACTAGTAAATATTTCAGCATCTAATTTTAATATAGGTTTTGGCTCATATTCAGGAATCTGTTTTCGTATATTTTCTTCTAATTTATCTTTAAGTTTTGGTAAATTGCTTTTTTCTAAAGAAAGACCAGCTGCTGCTGAATGGCCTCCAAACGTTATTAGAAGATCTTTATTTTCATTAAGTGCATTAAACATATTAAAAGTAGGTATAGATCGACAAGAACCTTTTGCAAGGTTTTGATTAGTGATATGAAAAAGCAAAGCCGGGCGATTATATAAACCAACTACTCGTGACGCAACTAACCCTATTACTCCTGGCTGCCATTCTTTTGAATGTGCCACTATTATTCTTTCTTGATCTAAATTAATTTGATTATTCTCAACTAATTTAGTTACATCTGATAGAGTTCTTTTCTCTATTTCTTTTCGAGCTTCATTAAATTCTTTAAGAATAATTGCTACATGTTGTACTTCTTCTTCATTGGCTTCCAATAAAAATCTAACGCCTTGTCTTGCGTCATCTAATCTGCCTAAAGCGTTAATTTGTGGAGCTAAAAAGAATCCTATATCGGATGATGAAATTTTTTCTTTATTTAATTTAACATTTTCTTTAAGTAACCTTACAGGTAAACTATGAGCAGAATTTATAAGATTTAGTCCATACCGTACCCAGAATCGATTTTCTCCTGTCAATGGTACTACGTCTGCTATAGTTCCTAATAATAGTAATTCATAGACTTTTTCAGGAAGAGATTTTCCTAAAGTTTGGTATAAAAGAGATAGTATTTTAAATGTTACCCCAACACCTGCAAATTTTTTAAATGGATAGTTACAGTCTTCTTGATGAGGATTAACAAGAGCATAAACATCAGGTAAAATATCATGAGGTTTATGATGATCAGTAATTATTAGATCGATACCAAGTTCTTTAGCAACTTGAGCGGCTTCAAAGGCAGTAGTTCCATTATCAACTGTAATTAGTACTTTGTAATCATTTTGGGCGGCTCTTTTGACTGTATTTGCTGATAGACCGTAGCCATCTTTTACTCTATTTGGTAAGAAGAAGTTAATCTTAGCACCAAGGGGAACTAAGCATTTCATCATCATAGCCGATGAAGTTATTCCATCAACATCATAATCTCCACAGATTAATATTTTTTCTCCGTTTTTTATTGCTTGAAGTATTCTTTCAACTGCTTTAACTGCATCTTTCAATAAAGCTGGATTAGCTACATCTTTTTCAAATGTTGAAAATAGATAATTATCAAGTGATTCTTTTGATGTATAGCCTCTATTGAGTAAAGCTTGAATTATTCCAAAAGATATATTGTAAGAGATAGCATTATTGACAATGCTATCTCTTCTTAATTCAGGTAAATGCCAAATGTACTTAATGCCATTTATTTTTTCTATACTTTTATCATTTGTATCTGTAAGATCCATAAGGTTGCCTATTTAAGTTATATTACTTTAATTTTTTTAATGTTGGGAACAATATGATCTCTTTAATAGATGTTATATTTGTAAGTAACATTGCAAGTCTATCAATTCCTATTCCTACTCCAACGGTTGGAGGTAAGCCATATTCAAGAGCTAATATATAATCAGCATCAAATTGATGAGCTTCTTCATCACCGCCTTCATGTGCTTTTAACTGATCTTCAAAGCGTTTTGCTTGATCAAAGGGATCATTTAATTCGTTAAATCCATTAGAAATTTCCATTCCTGCAATAAATAGCTCAAATCTTGAGGCAATCTCTGGATTTTGAGCATCTCTTTTTGAAAGTGGCGAAACCTCAATAGGAAAATCTATAATAAAAGTTGGTTGAATTAATTTAGGTTCAGCAACCTCTTCAAATAATGCAAAGATTTTTTCTTCTTTAGAAGCGTTGGTATTTTTAAGTTTAACCTTATATTTGCTAATTGCTTTATCGATATTTTCTTGAGTTAAATCATTATCAGTTAAATTTCCATGGAGTTTAACTGCATCTTTTATACTTATTTTTTCAAAAGGTTTAGAGAAATCTATAATATGATTGCCAAAAGGTAATTCTAAGGTTCCTGATACTTCTTGAGCTGCATATCTTAAAATACTTTCAGTAAATTCCATTGCAAAATGATAATCTTTATAGGCCGTATAGAACTCAATCATAGTAAATTCAGGATTATGTCTTGTAGAAATTCCTTCATTTCTAAAGTTTCTGTTTATTTCATATACTTTTTCAAAGCCACCTACAACTAATCTTTTTAAATAAAGTTCAGGTGCAATTCTTAAGTAAAAATCACTATTTAATGCATTATGGTGTGTAATAAAAGGTTTTGCATTAGCTCCACCAGCAATTGGATGCAGCATCGGTGTTTCAACTTCAATGTAACCATCATTATCTAAAAAGTTTCTTATTGATCTTATTAGCTTACTTCTTTTGATAAATCTTTCTTTTGTTTCTTTACTAGTAATTAAATCTAGATATCTTTGTCTATATTTAATTTCTATATCAGAAATACCATGAAATTTTTCAGGTAACGGTTGTAGACATTTACTTAATAATTTAAATTCTTTAACATCTAAAGTGATTTCACCCATTTTTGTTCTAAAGGATGTACCTTTAATCCAAACAATATCACCAAGATCTATAAATTTACTAAACAGATTAAATTGGTCTTCACCTAAATTATCTCTTTTTAGATAGATTTGTAATCTATCATTATCTTGTATATCAGCAAATATAGTTTTACCATGTCCACGTATAGACATCAATCGACCGGCTATTTTATATTCTTTGTTTTCAATGTTATTTTTTTCAAATTCATCTTTTATTTCTTTAATAGAAGAATTAATTTCTTGATTTTCTGGCCATGGATTGATTGAAAGCTTTTCTAATTCTTTAACTTTTTCAAGTCTAATTTCATGTTCCTGAGAATCATGTTTTACCAAATCTAAATCTCTTTCTAATTGGTTATCTTCTTGATTTTGTATATTAGGAGATGCTTTGATTTTCATTATTTACCTTTAAATTTATTTATTTTTATATGAATAAAAACCTTAAAATTAAGTATATCATAAAAATATCATTAAAAATATTCCCTAAATAAGTATTTATATATTTTATTTATAATAATGATTAAGCCTTTATATTTAATAAATAGCTTAAATCAAAATTGATATTAATTTTCGTATGATCTCTTATCTGATAATATAATTAGATGGTTTTATATACGTAATAATGTGTACCCTCGACTTTAAATAGTAGTATAGCCAATAGTAACTATAATTTATATAACAACACTAGCCAATACCAATGTTGGTAAAACAGTGACAATGATACAATTGTTTGTCGATAATTTAAGTATAGGTATAATTTCAAATATTTTAAATACTAGACAAAGTCAAACAATAGAATTAATAGCGCAGTTAAGTGTAGTTCAATTTCTGTATATTTACCAAACCATTGATAAAAAATACAGAGGAATCAAATACGGGGACTTATATACTCATGCTTATGGTTTTACCATAATTGATTCTGTTAATGGTGCTGGAATAGTGATTAGTTCTTTATTTTCAATTTATTGAAATCAATTGTTATTATTTTTATAATATTATTGACTTAAAATTAGACTTTTCAATATTATAAAACGAAATTTATTCTCCAAATGAGATAATTTAAATTATATTAATGTTGATTATTTGATAAATAGCCCAATACAAATAAGGAAGCTTATGGTTAAGTCTAATTTTGTTTTAAAAATATTTCTTTTTATAACGCTATTCATAATGCAAGCTGTAGAAGTTTTAAATGGCGCTTGTAGCTTTGGTTCAATAGTAGGTTCATTATCCAATGCTACTGGAACATTGGCTCTTGGAGCGACTTATGGATTTGATTATTCGCCGGTTACAAGTAGCGGAATGTTTGCAGCTATTACTGATTATTCAAATTCCAGAGTGTACCTTTATCAAGTTAATCAATCTACGGGTGCATTTACTCAGATAAATAATTATGTTACAGGCTTAGGTGCAAGGCCTATATCGGTTTCATTTTCTGAGGTGACTCAGTCGGGTAATTTGTTTGCTGGAGTGTGTAATTCTAATGCAAATTCAGTTTCTTTATATCAAGTTACTTCTTCAGGACTTTCATCATTGACAAGTATTAGTGGTCTTGCTATTCAGCCTTATTCTATTGCATTTTCTTCATCATTTTCCTCAGGAACTAGTGAATATTTTTTTGCTTGCGTAGTTGGATATAATTCTGATGGTACTAGTGCTATTTATCTATACCAAGTTGATGCCAATACTGGAACTTTTACTCAAATTACTAGTGGTATTCCTAGTATTTCTAGTGGTAGCAATCCTAGATGGGTAGATTTTTCTCAAGTGACTAGCGGAAATAATCTTTTTTTAGCAATTGCTTATTCAGGGACTAATGTTGTTTCAGTATATAATGTAGATACTACAAGTGGTGGTTTAACAGAAACTTCAAATTTAAGTGTTTCAAGCCCTTATGGTGTAGCTTTTTCACCAATAACATCATCAGGACAGCTTTTTTTGGCTTCTGCTAATTATGGAGATAGTACACTTTCTCTTTATCAAGTAAATCAGGATTCAGGTATAGCAAATCTTTGGCAAAGCGTATCGGGCGGAACTTCTCCTACATCTGTAGCATTTTCACCATTGATGGGCGATACTTTATTGCTTGCAGCGGTTAATCAAGGTACTTCTAATGAACCTTCTATTTTGACTTATCAGGTTAATTTTTCAATTGAATCTTTAACTCTTAGAGCAAATGAAGCATTAGTCAGAAGTTCATTAGGGGGCGCCTTATCAGGAGCTGTTTCTTTTTCACCCATAAGTACCCAAGGTATGCTTTTTGTAGGCGCTAGTGATAATTTTCAATACGTTTCAACTTATGTTGTTACTCAATGTTTAAATGGAACGTGTGCTAGAGGTTCATTATATAATAGTACGGGAGAAATTGCTGGAGGTTCCACATATGGATTTGATTATTCTCCAGTTACAAGTTTTGGTATGGTTGCAGCTGTTACTGATTATCCAGGTGCAAGAGTACATCTTTATCAAGTGGATCCCTATACAGGTGGTTTTTCTGAGATAAATAGCTCTGGTACTGGTATAAGCCCTGTAGCAGTTTCTTTTTCTCATATAACTCAGTCGGGTAATTTGTTTGCTGGTGTATGTAATTATGCTTCAAATTCAGTTTCCTTGTATCAAGTTACTTCTTCAGGCCTTTCGTCATTGGCAAGTATAAGTGGTCTTTCTTTTTCACCTAACTCTATTTCGTTTTCTCCATCATTTTCGACAGGATCTGATGAATATTTCTTTGCTTCAGTAGTAGGTAGGGCGGGTGTTTATTTATGTAGAGTTAATGCTAATACTGGTTCTTTTACCCCAATTACTAGTGGACTACCTACGATTGGCACATCTCAATGGACAGATTTTTCTCCTATTACTAGTAGCGGTGATCTCTTTTTAGCAATTGCTGATACTCAAAATAATACTATTTTTGTGTATAATGTGGATACTACAAATGGCAGTTTAACAGAAGTATCAAGCGAAACAGTTTCAAGTCCTTATGGTGTAGTTTTTTCACCAATAACACCGTCAGGACAGCTTTTTTTAGCTTCTGCTAATTATTCTGATAATTCTATTTCAATATACCAAGTAAATCAAACCACAGGAGCTTTAACGCTTGCTGCAAATACTTCTGGTGGAACTGGTCCTAGGGCTTTATCCTTTTCACCTATAACGTTAGAAGGTAGTTTATTTCTTTCAGTGGTTAATGAAGGTGGTTCTTCATCTGGTTCAGTTTTGATATATAATGTTGATACTAGTGGTTCTTTAGGATATTTAGGAACTAGTTCATTAGTGACTAACAGTTCAGGATTTGCCAATGGTTGGGCTATAGCATTTTCACCTATAAGCTCTCAAGGGCAACTTTTTTTAGGTGCCAGTGGTCAGTATGCATATGCCTCAACTTATCAGGTTAATCAGTGTTTGATAAGTCCTACTCCTGCTAGCGTTTGCAATAATGGTTCAATTACTTTTACAGGTAATATATTAAGTGGGACCGAATCTAATTATACATATAGTTGGACCGGGCCTAATAGTTATACTGCTAATACGCAAACGATTACTATATCTCCAGCAACAGTTCAAAATCGAGGTATTTATACTTTAGTTGTAACTGATACTGATGGTAATATAGTTGGAAATGAAGCAGTTTTTTTAAGTGTAGGTTCTTTAAGCGTCAGTGTAATTCCTACTAATAGTTTAGTCTGTGTTGGATCAAATGTAACATTAACTGCAACTGCCAGTGGTAGTTCTGGTTATACTTATTCTTGGACTGGTCCAAATGGTTATACTTCTACTGGTAATTCTATTACTATATCTAATATTGCCTCAAATATGACAGGTTTGTATACTGTAACGGTAACAGATGCTAGTAGTTGTCAAGCAAGTAGTTCTTCAAGAGTTATTGTAGACGTAATAAATTTTTCTATAAGATCAGATACAGGCTCTACAAATATATGTCAAGGTTCGTCTATAACATTAGATGCTAATATTACTTCTGGTATAGCTCCATATACTTACAGTTGGACAGGACCTAATAATTTTGTTTCAAGCAGTGATACAATTACTGTTTCAGATGCAGGAACCTATACATTAACAATAACCGATGCTCTTGGATGTACCAGTGATCTGGTTTCACAAGTTATAACTTCAAGCAATTCTCCTTCTGTAACGATATTGGCTAGTCCATCAAATAGTACATGTTTAGGAACAGGTATAACTTTAACCGCTCAAGCGGCTGGAGGAAGTGGAGTTTATGATAATTATGAGTGGAGTTACAATGGGGTGGTTCAACCTGGCAATAGCAGTACTTATGTTATAGATGGTTCCAGTATAGATCAGTCGGGTAATTATAGTGTAACTGTAACAGATTCAAACGGTTGCTCAGGTGCTAGCCCTAATTTGGTTGTAACAGTAAGTAACAATCCGGTAGTAACTATATCTCCTAGTCCAGCTACTGTTTGTCAAGGTTCTAATATAACTTTAATAGGTAATGTTTCAAACGGAAGTGGTTCTTATACTTATCAATGGACCTTAAACGGTACAATTGTTGGAACGAGTTCAACATTAATTGTCAATAATGCCTCTTTATCTGATACAGGTAGCTATTTATTAACTGTATCAGATAGTGTTACTGGTTGTTCAGGCTCTAATACAGTTTCATTAACGGTAAATTCAAATCCGACTGTGACTGTAAGTCCTGCGACCGTAAGTTCGTGTATTGGTAGAAATGTGACTTTAACAGCCAATATTATTTGTGGTAATGATAGCTATACTTATAATTGGACTGGACCTAATGGTTTTACTGCAACAGGTTCTACTATAACTGTACCTAATCTTACATCAGCAGGGGCTGGAACTTATACTGTAACAATAACGGATTCTAGTGGAATTCAGGCTCAGGCTTCTAGTAATGTAATTGTTAATCCTAACCCTACATTAGTAATTACCCCAAACCCTGCTATTACTTGTGTTGGGACCGATATAACTTTTACAGGAACTGCAAAAGGGGGTAGTGGAACTTATACTTATTCTTGGGTATTTAATGGGACTGAAATTGGAACTAGTTCAACCTTAACCATAGTTAATCCTGATAGTTCAAGTGCAGGTAATTATACTTTAATCGTAACTGATAGTAATGGATGTCAAGCTAGCAGTTCGATAATTTTGACAGTTAATGAGAATATACAAGTTGAAGCGATTGCTTGTCCTTCTTTAGTTTGTAGTAATAGTAATGTGACGTTAACTGCTTATCCAAGTTGTGGAAGCGGTGATTATAGTTATAGCTGGTCAGGTCCTAATGGTTATACTTCATTTCAAAATCCTTTAACATTATTGAATGTTACTGCAGATTATTCTGGTTTATATAATGTGACAGTAACAGATAGTCAAGGCAATCAAGCATATGCATTTGCTAATTTACTAGTCAATGATAATCCACTTGTAACAATTACACCTAATCCTGCTATTACCTGTGTTGGAACTGACATAACTTTATTAGGTAGTGCTACAGGGGGTTCTGGAGATTATTCATATCAATGGTTGTTTAATGGAAATGTTATAGGTACAACCTCTAGTTTGACTATAGCAGATCCAAGTTTATCCGATTCGGGGGCTTACAGTTTAACTGTAACCGATACTGAAGGCTGTCAAACGACAGCCTCTGTTAATTTAATAGTTAGCGATACTTTAGTGGTAGCTATAAATCCAAGTTCTACAGCTATTTGTTCTGGAGGATCAGTGACATTAACAGCAGCAGCAGGTTGTGGTAGCGGTGGCTATATCTATCAATGGACATTGCCTAATGGAAGTACATATACTGGAAATCCATTAGTTGTATCAAGTGCAACATCTAGTGATTCAGGAACTTATAGTGTTATCGTAACAGATTCAGATGGCAATCAAGCAAGTTCAAATGCACAATTGACTGTAAATAATAATCCTAGTGTAGTGATAAATCCTAATCCAGCGACAGTATGTACAGGATCTAGTATAACTTTAAATGCAATATCAAGTGGTGGTAGTGGTTTTTATACTTATCAATGGTTATTTAATGGTAGTGTAATTGGTACAAATTCGACTTTAACTATTAACAATGCAAGTGCATCAGCAGAAGGTCAATATACAGTAATAGTTGCTGATAGTAATGGTTGTATAGCTAATAGTTCGGTTACATTGACAGTAAATGATAGTCCTCAAGTAAATATAACGCCAAATCCAGCGATAGTATGTGTAGGTGAAAATATAACTTTAATGGCAAATATAACTGGTGGAAGTAGTGAATATATATCATATCAATGGATATTTAATGGAAACATAGTTAGTACAAGTACTACCTTAAGTATTAGTAATGCCAATTTGACGGATTCAGGAATTTATCAGTTTACAGTAACTGATAGTAATAATTGCAGTTCTACTTCTAGTGTTAATTTAATAGTTAGCGATATGCTGACAGTAGTGATAGATCCCGACGCAGTTATACTGTGTACAGGCAATACTTTAACATTAACAGCAATAGCTAATTGCGGCAGTGGTGACTATAGTTATCAGTGGACATTGCCTAATGGAGAAACTTTTACTGGCAATCCTTTGGTGGTTAATAGTGTTTCTTCTTCAAATATAGGAACTTATAGAGTTGTTGTTACAGATTCTAATGGCAATCAAGCTTCATATACTAGTCAAGTATCAGTAAATGAAGTAGATGTAAATATAATATCAGGATCAGACCTATTAAATGCAACACAAACAATATGTCAAGGTCAGACAATAACATTAACAGCTCAAGTAATATCAGGCAATCCACCATACACATATCAATGGACAGGGCCTAATGGATTTAGCTCAACTGAGCAAATAATCAATATACCAAATGCTCAAATAATAAACTCAGGAACATATAGTGTAGTTGTAACTAGTTGTGATGAAACAGGACAAGTATGTTGTATAGGACAAAGTTCTGCTCAAGTAATAGTAAATAATATAGAAGTATCAATAACTCCCTCATCAATAGCCGTGTGTCCGGCATCAAATATCACATTATCAAGTAATGTAATAGGAGGTATATCACCATATACATATCAATG
This sequence comes from Candidatus Babela massiliensis, assembly GCF_000513475.1. Classification (GTDB taxonomy): domain Bacteria; phylum Babelota; class Babeliae; order Babelales; family Babelaceae; genus Babela; species Babela massiliensis. The sequence continues at coordinate 225,851 of NC_023003.1, read as the reverse complement.
GTCAGGGCCTAATGGATTTACAGCGACTACTCAAGATATAACTATAAATAATATAAGTGCTTCTCAAGCAGGTACTTATACTTTAACAGTAACTGATAGTAACGGTTGCAGCTCTACCAGTTCATCAGTAATTGATATAGAGCCATTGCTAATTTCAGTAATACCAAATACTCCGGTAGTAGAAGAAGGTGGATCTATAACATTAAGAGCTGATATAGTATGTGGTCAAGGGCCATTTATCTACCAATGGACAGGTCCAAACGGATTTACATCTAATAGCCCGATAATAACTATCAATAATGCAAATGTATTAAATACAGGAACTTATACATTAACAGTAACCGATGTCAATGGTAATATAATAACAATCACTATAGAAGTTATATTAGATAATTTAAGTGTAAATATAATTTCAAATACTTTAAATATTCGTCAAGGTCAAACAATAGTATTAATAGCAGAGCCAAAAGATGGTCAACCGCCATATACTTATCAATGGTTTGGGCCAGCAGTTACCAGAAGTACTTCTGGCCAGTTGATATCAACTGATCAAATCCTTATTGTTAATGATGCAACAACAGCAAATTCAGGAATTTATACTGTAGTAGTGACAGATGCTTATGGTTTTACAGCAAGTGATTCTGTTAATGTTACTGTAAGAACTACCAGTTCTTTAAGTAATGCTATTTCCGCTAAGTATTGTTCTTGATATATAAGCTCAATGATAAAAAATGAATAAGAACTTATTTCAATAAGTTCTTATTCATTTTTTATCATAATTAACTTTAAAAGCTTTTAGTTAATAGGTTTTAAATAAAATAGTTGTTAATTTATTTATTGCTTGACGGAATTATTACTAATTTTGTAAACCTTAATAACACTTTGGTAAATTTTGTTTTTAAAATAGCATAAATATAAATTAATTTTGCTATTTTTTATAATAAAATAGCAGTTAAATATTTATTAAAAAGAGGAAAAATAAAGTGAAGCATCGATCAAAAATAATGAAAAAAGTCTTTTTTTATATGTTATTTTTATTTATAAACATTAATAATATATTATATGCTGCTTGTACCGAGGGAGTTTTAATTAATCCTAATAATATTAGTAGCGGTGGAACTAGCCCCTTTTCTGTGGTCTATTCGCCTATAATGTCATCTGGTCAATTGTTTGCTGGAGTTTGTAATCTTGGAAATGTGGGAGGTAGTGATAATGGAAATATAACTTTATATAATGTAAGTACAACTAATGGAAATTTTACTAATTCGGCCTCAACTATATCGTCAGGGATTAATCCTATCTCAATGTCGTATTCTCCATTAGATCCTTATAATAATGCTTATGCTGCTATTGCTAATTATTCTGATAGTACTGTTTATGTATATACTATGGATTCTTCTGGTACTTATTCTTCGAATCATTTAACGCTTAATTTAGCTAATAATCTTTCCTCTGTAGCATTTTCACCTTTTATATCTAATAAGGTTTTCCTTGCTGTTACTGAGTATAGTAGCGCACAAATTTTAATTTATTCTTTAACGGCCAATTCAAGTGGTCTTCCTACAGCAACCCAGACTGGTTCTGCTAGTACTGTAGCACAATCTAATTTAGTTACTTTTTCACAGCTGAATAATAATCAATTATTCGCTGCTGTTGCTGGCCCTGAATATATTTATGTGTATCAAATAGATACAACAACTGGGGCTGTTTCGACTACTTCAACGCAAAATTTATCTTCAATAACAATGACTTCTGTAGCATTTTCTACAATGCCAAATGGGACTTTATTTTTAGCAGCTTCTGGTTATAATAGTAGTGATTCTGGGTTGGTTTATATGTACACTGTTAGTTCAAGTGGATTATTAAGTCCGGTTACTGGTAGTCCCTTTACTAGTAATATTCCGGAAAATGCTTATTCAGTATCATTTTCACCAGTTACACCAGATGGAAGTGTATTTGCAGTTGTAACTGGTCTTAGTAATACTTCTAGCACTCCTAATATTTTTATGTTTAAAGTTGATACAAGTTCCGGAGCTTTTACGCTAATTGATACTTATTTTGTAGAGGGATATATTCAGAATTCGGCATTTTCTCCATTAACTACTCAAGATAAATTGTTTCTAGCAGTTACTGGATTTCAAGCAGTGGGCGATCAAGGCTTTGTTGAAGGATATACAGTACAATTAAATCCAGTTGTTACGATAAATCCTAATCCGGCATCTACTTGTACAGGTACGAATTTAACTCTTCAAGGCAGTGTTACGGGTGGAACTGGTAATTATAGTAGTTATGTATGGACTCAGGGAACTACTCAAGTAGGAACAGGTTTATCGTATACAATAACCGATGCTACTCAATCCAGTGCAGGGACTTATACATTGACTGTAACAGATAGTAATAACTGTGTAGGTAGTCAATCTATTGATGTATCGGTAACTTATATACAATCGATTACAGCTAGCCCTTCAAGTACAGTTTGTGCTGGAACTAATGTACAGTTAAGTGCTCAAGTATCTGGAGGCAGTGGTAATTATAGTTATAGTTGGTCTGGGCCTAATGGCTATACGTATACAGGAAATCCGGCAATTATAGATGATATATCAACAAGTGGTACTTATGATCTAATTGTTACAGATAATGAATTTATTTGTAGTACAGCTTCTACAATTAGTATAACAGTAGATCCTAATCCTGTAGTGACGATAAGTTCAAATCCAGTAACAGCATGTTATGGTGGAGGTACAATATTAACAGCAAATGTAAGTGGCGGATCAGGATCATATAGCTATGCTTGGACATTAAATGGTAGCTATGTTGGAACAGATAGTTCAACCTTAACAGTAAATGATATAATACCTGGTACAAATGATGGATCATATCAGGTGACAGTAACTGATACAACGACTACTTGTAATGCTACTTCAAGTTCTTTTACAATACCAATAGATCAAGTATCTGTGACATTAAATTCAAGTTCGACTGTGATATGCCAGGGAGCATCAATAACATTAACAGCAAATGTAACAAGTGGGGTTTCACCTTATACTTATGATTGGTATCAAGATGGAAGTTTATTGGTTACAACATCTGATAATGTTTATACAATAAATAACTTAGATGCAGGTACTTATACATATCAAGTGATAGTAACAGATAGTAACCCTTGTCAAGGAACTTCAAACTCAGTCTCAATAACGGTAAATTCTAACCCAACAGTGACAATAACACCAAATCCAGCATCAGTGTGTTTAGGAAGCGATATAACATTAACAGCAACAGCATCTGGAGGAAGCGGAAGTTATAACAGCTACTCATGGGTAACGCCAACGGGAACATCAACTGCAAATCCATTAGTGATATCAAATGCAACTTCAGCTGATGCAGGCACATATACAGTAACGGTGACTGATAGTAATATATGCTCAGGAACAAGCTCTTCAGTAACATTAACAGTGAACAATAATCCAACTGTGACTATTACACCTAATCCGGCTTCTGTCTGCGTTGGCTCTAATCTAACATTAACAGCAATACCATTAGGTGGAAGTGGTATTTATACAACATATGCTTGGACATTTAATGGAATGCCTATTGGAACAAATAGTTCAACTTTAACAATAGATGATGCTACTAATGACAATGCAGGAACTTATCAAGTAACGGTTACTGATAGTAATGGATGTCAGGCAAGTTCAACAACAATATTAACAGTAGATACAGTAAATGTAAGTGTAAGTCCAAGTACAACTACAGTATGCTCTGGATCAGATTTAACATTAACAGCAACGGTAACATCAGGAATAGCTCCATATACATATCAATGGATAGGTCCTAATGGATATTCGTTTACCGGTAATCCAGCAACTAGATCGAATATAAGTTCATTAGATGCAGGAACATATACAGTTATAGTAACTGACGCAAATAGTTGTACAGGAATGGCAACATCTCAATTAATAGTAGATACAGTTATTGTAACAGCTCTACCAGACATAGATTCTGTGTGTTTAGGATCAACAATAACTTTGACAGCTAATGTGAGTGGAGGAACAGCACCATATAGTTACAGTTGGGCAGGTCCTAATGGATTTGCATCAACAGTTAATCCGGTAATTATACCAAATGCAACTTTTGATGATGCCGGATCATATACAGTAACAGTAATAGATGCTAATGGGTGTAGTGGAACTGATGAATCAATTGTCAATTTAGGATCTTTAACAGTAAATGTATTGCCAGATTCAGATTCAGTGTGCATAGGATCAACAATAACTTTGACAGCTAATGTAAGTGGAGGAACAGCACCATATAGTTACAGTTGGGCAGGTCCTAATGGATTTACATCAACAGTTAATCCGGTAATTATACCAAATGCAACTTTATCAGATACTGGAACGTATCAAGTAACAGTAACAGATTTCAATAGTTGTACAGGCTTAGGTTCTGCAGTTATTAATGTGGGATCTTTAACGGTAAATGTTTTATCGAATCAAGATCCAGTATGTTCAGGATCAACTATTACATTAACAGCAAATGCGTCTGGTGGAACAATGCCATATACTTATAGTTGGATATTGCCAAATGGTTCTATGGAAAAAAATAATCCATTAATTATACCAAATGCAAGCTTATCTAATGCCGGAACATATCAAGTAATGGTGACAGATTTCAATGGTTGTATAGCTAGCAGTTCCATAACATTAACTGTAAATGATAGTCTATCAGTAAATATAACGCCAAATCCAGCTATAGTATCTTTAGGTGAAAATATAACCTTAACAGCAAATGTAAGCGGAGGAAGTAGTGAATATATATCATATCAATGGATATTTAACGGAAATATCGTAAGTACAAGTTCTACTTTAAATATTAATAATGCGAATCTGGAGGATTCAGGAATTTATCAATTTACAGTAGTTGATAGTAATAATTGTAGTTCTACTACTTCTGTAAATTTGACCGTAAGTGATACTTTAACAGTAATAATAAGTCCAAGCTCAGCTGCTCTTTGTTCTGGTAATAATTTGATATTAACAGCCGATGTATCTGGAGGTAGTGAAAATTATAGTTACCAATGGTTAGCGCCAAATGGAAATATCTATACTTCAAATCCATTAGTTATATCAGGTGTAACTCTTAGCGATTCGGGAACTTATAGAGTTACAGTAACTGATTCAAATGCAAATAAAGTGAGTGTAAATGCTGAAGTGACAGTAAATGAGGTTAATGTAATAGTAACCAGTTTAAATGCTAATAATCTGACAGAATCATTAGGTTCAGCCACGATTTGTTCTGGATCAACAATAACATTAACAGCAGATGTAACATCAGGAATAGCACCCTATACTTATTTATGGACAGGGCCTAATGAATTTACATCAAATACTCAAAGTATAAGTATAATGAATGCTCAAGCAGAAAATTCAGGAACATACACAGTTAAAGTAACAAGTTGCGATTCAACAGGAAATGTTTGTTGTTCAGCGCAAAGTACTTTTAATGTAACTGTTAGTGATATATTAGTCTCAATATCTCCATCAACTTTAGCGGTGTGTACTGGATCGACGATAAATTTAACAGCAAATGTATCATCAGGAGTAGCCCCATATACTTATTTATGGACAGGCCCTAATGGATTTAGTTCAAATGATCAAAGTATAAGCATAGATAATGCAAGTGATATAAATATAGGTACTTATCAAGTAACTGTAACAGATAGTCATGGTTGTAAAGGATCTGATTCAGCTCAAGTAACTTTAGAAGCAGTAAAAATTATAATAACACCAACTCCTGCAGTAGTGGCTCCAGGATCATCTATAACTTTACGAGCTGATATAGTATGTGGTCAAGGACCATTAACATATCAATGGACTGGCCCTAATGGTTTTACATCTAATAATCAGGTTATAACTATTAATAATGCAAGTATATTAAATAGCGGTATTTATACATTAATAGTTACAGATGCCAATGGTAATAAATCAACAGAAGAAGTAGAAGTAGTTATAGATAATTTAAGTGTAGATATAATTTCAAATACTCTAAATGTTAGAGAAGGGCAAACAATAACATTAACAGCTGAAACAAAAGATGGTCAAGCTCCATATACCTATCAATGGTTTGGACCAGCGGTTACCAGAAGTACTTCTGGTCAGTTGATATCAACTGATCAAACGCTTGTTATTAATAATGCAACCATATTAAATTCTGGTACTTATAGAGTTGTGGTAACTGACGTTTATGGTTTTACAGCTAGTGACACAGTTGATGTAAACGTAAGAGTTTCTAGCACTTTAAGTAATGCTATTGCCTCTAAGTATTGTTCTTAGATATTTAAGATAAAGAGTTGAAGTTGACATCAACTCTTTATCTTTTATTTTATTAGATTATTTATTTTTTACTAATTTTATCTACAGCATTTTTATAATTGTTTTCAATATGATTCCAATCAACTACGTTCCACCAAGCATCTATATATTCAAATCTTTTGTTTTGATATTTAAGATAGTAAGCATGTTCCCAAACATCAAGCCCTAATATAGGTTCATAACCATTTGTTATTGGATTATCTTGGTCTTTTGATTTAGTAATTACTAAATTTCCTTCTTTATCAAGGCAAAGCCAAGCCCATCCACTTCCAAATACCTTCTTTGCTGTTTCATTAAATTGTTGTTTGAAATTACCAAAGCTTCCAAAAGATTTATTAATGGCTTTAGCTAATTCTGGTTTAGGTTCCCCTGAATGAGGACTCATCATAAGCCAAAACATAGAGTGATTTAAGTACCCACCGCCATTATTTCTCACTTCAGTTCTTATATCTTGAGGTACTGTATCTAAGTGAGTTATTAATTCTTCAACAGACATAGATTTTAATTCAGGATGCTTTTCAAGAGCTTTATTAAGTCCATCTGCATATGCTTGATGATGTTTAGTATAATGGAGCTCCATTGTTTTAGCATCAATATAAGGCTCTAATGCATTATATTTATATGGTAATGGTGGTAGAACAAACTTACCATTAACCTTTTTTTCAAGTAATTTTGTTGTATTATTATTGTTTAGATTTACTTGTTCGTGTTTATTCTCATGAATTATATCTTTTACAGTCTCTTTTTTTGTAAACGAATTAAATGATATGGCTGTTAGTATAGTTTTTATAGTAACTATAAATATTAAAGTTATTATATTACGTTTTGACATGTTTACCTCCTTTTTTAAAAGTATGCTATTAAGCATACTTTCTGTAATTTTCTTCTATTTGCTTCCAATTTATTACATTCCACCATGCTTGAATGTAATCTACTCGTTTATTTTGATATTTGAGATAATATGCATGCTCCCAAACATCAAGTCCTAATATAGGTTGCGAATCTTGAGATATTGGGGTATCTTGATTTGGTGTTGAAGTAATAATTAATTTTCCAGCTTTATCAAAGGTTAGCCAAGCCCATCCGCTACCAAATACTTTTTTTGCAGTATTTGAAAATTCTTCTTTAAAAGCTTCAAACGTGCCCCAAATTTTTTTGATTTCGGTTTCAAGTTGACCTACCGGTTCTAAAGAACTATTTTTTGTCATCATTGTCCAAAACATTGAATGGTTCAAATGACCGCCGCCATTGTTTCTTACTTCGGTTCTTATTTTTTCTGGTAATTTATCAAGATTTGTGATCAAATCCTCTAGTGATAAATTTTGCAGTTCAGGATGGTTCTGTAAAGCAGCATTCAGATTGTTTACATAAGCTTGATGATGACCTGTATAGTGTATTTCCATAGTCTTGGCATCGATATAAGGTTCAAGTGCATCATAGAAATAGGGTAATTGGGGTAATTTGAACATAGTAATCCTAAAAATTTTAAATATATTATTTATTATCTATTTTACATTATTTATGTTATTTAACTCAATAATATAAAGATAATATCCAAATTCTTTACAAAGAATAACTCAATATAAGTATAATGCAATAAATTATTTTAATTTTAAAGCATCTTGCAAGTGTGTTAAAAATTATTCTGGAGTTATTAATATGAAAAAATTTTCAAGATTTTATAGAGAGTTCTTGATATTGTTACTTATCGGTTCTTTATATAATAATTTAATTATTTCTAATGATGCCGTGCATCAAAGTTTTACAGATCAAATTGAATCTTGGGCTAATTCTATGATTGAAACTTTACATTTAGTTAATTCTAAATCTTATTATCCTATTGGATTTGATGATTCTATGATTAAAGCTCTAGATGCCTTTGTAAAAAAGGATAGTCATTCTAGATTTTTAGGTCCTAAAGATTATAATGATTTAATTAAATCTACCAAAGGGGAATTTTATGGTATAGGAGTAGTCTTAGGGCCTAAGCGACCCGATGATGAATTTTTAACTATACTAGAAGTTATACCTGATAGTCCTTCTTATAATAAGGGATTACAGAAATTTGACAAAATAATTGCGATTGATAGCAAACCGGTCAATAGTTTAACTGTAGATGACGCTGTTAAATTACTTAAAGCAGAAAAACGGCACTCCCCTGTTGAATTAACTATTTTAAGAGATTCTAAAAGTGTTATAACTATAGTTGTGGAAAGAGATATTGTTAAAGAAGAGCACTTGGCAGGGTATCATTTTAGAAATCAAAATATTACTTATCTTGCGTTATCTATGTTTTCTGAAAAAACAGCTCAGAGATTAGAAAATTTTATAAAGAAAATTAACTTAAAAAATCCTAAAGGTCTAATACTAGATTTAAGAAATAATCCAGGAGGAATTTTAACATCAGCAGTTGATTGTGCATCTCTTTTTTTAGGTAAAGATAAACTAATAGTATCTACCAAAGACAAAAATCAGAAAATTCAAGAAGAGCTATATACTTCAAAAGAAAAGATAATTAAAGATATGCCGATAATAATACTTATAAATGATTTTACAGCTTCTGCTGCTGAAATTCTTGCAGGGGCGTTAAGGGCTTATTCATGTAATAATTTGTCAAAAGATAAATGTAATCCTCATATATTTTTATTAGGTACTACGTCTTATGGTAAAGGATCTGTTCAAGAAGTTATACCAATTTCAAATGATTGTGCTTTAAAGTTAACTACTTCTCTTTACTATTTACCTGATAACAAATCTATTGATTGTAAAGGTATAGAACCAGATTTTTACATTGATCAAAAATTTCCACCAAGTAACGACCTGAAATTGTTACATAAAATTTACGGTAAAGAGCGTAGAAATTTAAATGAAAAGGTAAAATTGGATAACCAAGAAAAAGATTATTTTAAAAAGAAAATAGAATTTATAAAAAATGATTGTCAGATTCAAGCAGCTGCTAATTTAATTTTACTTTTAGATTTAGGTCTTAGAAAATCAAATAAGCTATGTACTCGCCAAAATTCACTTAAATTTTTAAGTAAGAGTTTTATTGGAGATAAAACTTTAATTGAATATATAAATTAAAGTATTTAAGATTTTTTAACTGATAAGGTAGTTATGAAATTTATAAAACTATTAACCAAATGTTTATTTATTGTTATATTTTCTCTGATTTTATACAATGAGATGAAATCTGTTTGTAATCTTGGATCGCTTTCTAATAGGCAAAATTATAGTTTACCCAGTGATTCTTATCCTCAATCCATTGCTTTTTCACCTATATTTAATAGCAATCTTTTTGCTGCAGTTGCGAACTCTAATACTAATTATTTATCAATATATAGTGTAGATCAAACTACAGGCACATTTACAGAAATCTCAAGTTCAATCGGAACAGGCGGAGTACCTAGCGGTGTAGCCTTTTCGCCAATAACATCTGGAGGAAATTTATTTGCTGCCGTTTCTAATAGTGGAGGTGGTGTAACCGCATACAGTGTAGATCAAAGCGGAAATTTTATTTCTATAAATACATACAATGCTGGTTCTCAACCTTCTTCAGTAGCATTTTCTCCTATTGTCAATGGTAATCTATTTGTCGCAGTTACTAATGGTGGTACTTCTGGAAGCAATGGAGTTACTGTATATACGGTAGATGAAAGTACAGGGGTATTTAGTGTAGTTGGAAATTATACTACTGGTGGTCAACCTTCTTCGGTAGCATTTTCGCCAATAACGCCAAATGGAGATTTATTTGCTGCAGTTGCTAATTATGCTTCTAATAATATTTCTTTTTATCAAGTGGATACTAGTACTGGAGTTTTTAATTCTTTAGGGACTTACCAATCTAGTTCTACTGCCTCATGTATATCAGTAGCGTTTTCGCCAATAACGACTGAAGGTAATTTATTTGTTGCCGTTGCTAATTCTTCATTTACCGACAATAGTGTTACAATTTATCAGGTAAATACTCAAAATCTATCTCTTGATCTTATTAATACTTATGGTGCTGGAACATCTCCTCATGGAGTGGCATTTTCTTCTGTAGTATCTGAAAGCTTATTTCTTGGCGTTGCTAATCAATTATCTAGTAATATTTCTATGTATAGTGTAGATCAAAGTGCTGGAACTTTAACTTCAGTAGCTAATTATGCAACCAATCAATACCCTTATTCAATAGCATTTTCTCCGTTAACAACTACTGGGTACTTATTTCTAGGTACTGCTAATTATGGCGGTAATAATATTACTGTTTATAGTGTAGAAACAGCACCTATAGTTTCGATAACAGTCAGTTCGGAAAATGTGTGTGTAGGGTCAAGTATAACGTTAACAGTGGTAGCATTAGGAGGAAGTGGAAGTTATACTTATTCCTGGACATTGCCTGACGGTGGAACGTCAAGCGATAATCCATTGATTATATCAAGTGCAACTTCTTCTGATGGAGGTTCTTATCAAGTAACGGTAACCGATAGTAACGGTTGTCAAGGAATTCCAGATCCAGTTCAGATCACGGTATATTCTCGTCCTGAAGTTACGATACAACCAAGCAATACTTTCAGTACATGTGTAGAAGAAAGTGTAATATTTACAGCGGTACCAAGTGGAGGATCTGGTAACTTTGCTTATCAATGGTTTGATTCAAATGGAGATTTAGTAAATACTACAAATATATTGTCTGCAGATACAGGTACTGCTGGTGTATTTGATTATTCTTTTCAATTAACGGATACTGTAACTCAATGTGCAGTCGGAGTTACATTGATTCAGTTAACGGTAAATCCTAATCCAACGGTTACAATAAGTTCAGCTCCGCCAACAGCATGTTATGGAGGAAATGCAATATTAACAGCAAATGTAAGTGGTGGATCAGGGTCATATAGTTATCAGTGGTTATTAAATGGAAGTCCTATTCCTAGCGCAATTAGTCCAACATACATAGCTAATGATATAATTCCAGGAACAAATGATGGAGTGTATCAAGTGACAGTAACAGACACAATGACCACTTGTAGTACTACTTCAAGTGACTTTACAATACCAGTAGATCAGGTATCTGTGACATTAAATACAAGTTCTACTGCAATATGTCAGGGAGCATCAATAACCTTAACAGCAAATGTAACGAGTGGAACGCCTACTTATAGTTATGATTGGTATCAAAATGGAAGTCCATTGATCACAACATCTGATAATACCTATACAATAAATGACTTAAGTGCAGGAAACTATACATATCAAGTTATAGTAACCGATAGTAATAGTAATCCTTGTCAGGGCACTTCAAACTCAGTCCAGGTTACGGTATACTCTTTATTTGACCTTACAATACAACCAAGTGTTGCGCCAAGTACATGTGTAGGAGAAAGTATAACATTGACAGCGGTAGCAAGTGGAGGATCTGGTCACTTTGCATATCAGTGGACTGATTCAAGTGGGACTATAGTAAGTACTACAAGTACATTTTCTCCAGATACAAGTACTGCTGGAACTTTTCATTATAATTTTCAAGTAACAGATACGATATATGGATGTGAATTAGTAGGACCGATAATAGTAAAAGTAAACCCTAATCCAACAGCAGTATTAAATGGAATATCGCCAATATGTTTAGGAAGTTCATCGACATTGACATTAACGTTAACAGGAACATCGCCATATGATGTGACATGGTCAGATGGAGTTATACAAAGTAATGTAACATCTACAGTAACAAGAACAGTGTCACCAACATCAACAACAATTTACTATGCTACAGTAACAGATAATGATGGATGTACAGGAGTATCAAATAATTTTCAAGTGGTAGTAAATCCGAATCCAACGGTAACGATAACGCCAAATCCAGCTTCTGTATGTGTTGGATCTAATATAACATTAACAGCAATGCCATTAGGTGGAAGTGGAACTTATACAAATTATACTTGGACATTAAATGGCAGTCCGGTTGGAACTAATAGTCCTACATTGCAAATAAGTAGTGCAACTTTATCAGATGCAGGTACATATCAAGTAACGGTTATAGATAGCAATGGTTGCCAGGCTATGGGCACTGCTACAGTTTCTGTTGGTGAAGTAATAGTATCTGCAAATTCATCTCCAAGTACTGTCTGCTCTGGTAACTCTTCAACGTTAACAGCTGTTGTTACTTCAGGATTGGCTCCTTATACATATCAATGGACGGGACCCAATGGATTTACATCAACAGTTAACCCAGTTACAATTTCAAATATAACTTCATCTAATGCAGGAATATATCAAGTAACAGTTACAGATAGTAATGGTTGTCAAGGAACTGCAACAACTACTATTGTAGTTGATACTATAAATGTTAATATTACAGGTTCTAGTACTGTTTGCTTAGGATCAACAATTAATTTATCATCAAATGTAACAACAGGAGTAGCGCCATATGCGTACCAATGGACAGGACCTAATGGATTTACATCAACTAGTGCTTCAATAACTATATCAAATGCTCAACAAGTTAATTCAGGATTATATCAAGTAACAGTAACAGATAGTAATGGTTGTCAAGGAGTTGCATCTAGTTTGGTAACGGTGGATATTGTAAGTGTTAATGTTGTACCAAGTACTACTACAGCCTGTATAGGCTCAAATGTTACATTAACAGCAAATGTAACATCAGGTACATCACCGTATAGCTATAGTTGGGTAGGTCCTAATGGTTATACATCTACAGGTAATCCTATAACTATATCAAATATTAGTCTGTCAAATTCAGGAACTTATAGTGTGATAGTAACTGATAGCAATAATTGTACCGGCATGTCATCCTCTGCTGTTAATGTAAGTCAGTTAAGTGTGTCCGTTTCACCTTCATTAGAATCTGTATGTGTTGGATCCACTATAACATTAACAGCAAATGTAAGTGGAGGAACTACACCCTATAGTTATCAGTGGACCGGTCCTAATGGTTTTACGTCAACAGTTAATCCATTAGTTATTAATAATGCAACTTTATCAAATGCAGGCTTATATCAGGTAACAGTTACAGACACTAATAATTGTTCAGGCTCGAGTTCATCAGTAGTTAATGTAGGTCAGTTGAGTGTCTCAATTGTACCAGTATCGCAATCAATATGTATTGGATCAACAATAACATTAACAGCAAATGTAAATGGAGGAATTGAACCTTATAGCTATCAATGGCAAGGTCCTAATGGATTTACATCAAATAATCAAAATGTAACGATTAATAATGCAACTTTATCAAATGCAGGTACTTATCAACTAACAGTTACAGATATAAATGGTTGTTCCGGTGTAAGTTTAGCAACTGTTAATGTAGGTCAATTAAACGTATTAGTCTCTCCAGCAATGGAAGCAGTGTGTATTGGATCAACAATAACGTTAACTGCAAATCCTACAGGAGGAGTAGCGCCTTATACCTATCAATGGTCAGGTCCTAATGGGTTTATTTCAACAAGTAATCCAGCGATTATTAATAATGCAACTTTACTGGACTCAGGAGCCTATTATGTAGTAGTAACAGATGCGAATGGTTGCTCAGGAAGTGGTTCATCCAATATAAGTGTGGATCAAGTAATAGTATCTGTAAGTCCTTCAAATACTAGTGTATGCCCTGGCTCAACGGTAGTTTTAACAGCGAATGTAACAAGTGGGGTAGCACCATATACATATCAATGGTCAGGTCCTGATGGTTATAGTTTTACAGGAAATCCAGCAGTAATTTCTGGTATAAGTACTACAAATCAAGGAGTCTATACGGTAACAGTAATAGATGGTAATGGTTGCTCTGGAATAAGTACAGCAACAGTTGAAATAGGTGAGTTAGAAGTTCAAGTAAGTCCAGATACATTATCAACATGTTTAGGAGCAACGATCAATTTAACATCAAGTGTGTCAGGAGGAACATTGCCGTATACATATCAATGGACAGGTCCAAATGGATTTACATCGAATAACCCAAATATAGCTATAAGCAATGCAAGTGAATTAAATGCAGGTACTTATCAATTAGAAGTAACTGATGTAAATGGCTGTTCTTCCTTAGGGTTTTCTACAGTAACAATAAATGCTGTAAATGTTAATATAATTTCTGATTCAAACTTTTTTAATTTGGTAAATGCTAATGCAGTACAAAATATATGTCAGGGGACAACAATAACATTAACAGCTCAAGTAACATCAGGTAATCCGCCCTTTACATATCAATGGACAGGACCAAATGGATTTAGCTCAACTGAGCAAACGATAAATATACCAAATGCTCAACCAGTCAATTCTGGAACTTATAGAGTTGTAGTAACAAGTTGTGATATGTCAGGAGAAGTTTGTTGTACGGCTCAAAGTTCAGTTGATGTAGTTGTAAGTAATATTTCAGTTACAGTTACTCCATCATCTACTTCAGTATGCCCTGGATCTACAGTTACATTATCAACAAATGTAACGGGAGGGTCTGCTCCATATACCTATAGTTGGGCGGGTCCTAATGGATTTACAGCAAATACTCAAAATATAACGATAAATAATGTAAGTGAATTAACCTCAGGAGTGTATCAGGTAACAGTGACAGATAGTAACGGATGTGTAAGTATTGGGTCATCTCAAATTAATTTAGAAGATATAGTTATTGAAATAATACCAAACCCTGCAGTAGTAGCTCCAGGATCAGCAATAACATTAAGAGCTAATATAGTATGTGGCCAAGCGCCGTTTACCTATCAATGGACAGGTCCAAACGGATTTACATCTAATAGTCCAATAATAACTATCAATAATGCAAATGGATCAAACACAGGAACTTATACATTAACAGTAACAGATGCCAATGGTAATACAATAACAGAAACTATAGAAATTAGATTAGATGATTTAAGTGTAGATATAATCTCCAATACTTTAAATGTGCGTCAAGGTCAAACAATAGAATTAATAGCTCAAGTAAGTGGAGGTCAAGCTCCATACACTTATCAATGGTTTGGGCCAGCAGTGACCAGAAGTACTTCTGGTCAGTTGATATCAACTGATCAAATCCTTATTGTTAAAGATGCAACAACGGCAAACTCTGGTATTTATACAGTTATAGTAACTGATGCTTATGGTTTTACAGCAAGTGATTCTGTTAATGTTACTGTCAGAGCTACTAGCTCTTTAAGTAGTGCTATTGCTTCTAAGTATTGCTCTTAGTATTCATTTGATAGTAAAACTTAAAAAATAATTAAATTTATCTTAAGACCTAGAAATATTTCTAGGTCTTTTTATTTGTAAGTCAATGAAATATAAACTTTATAGCAAAATAACTTTATATTGAATAAGTTTACAAATAAAAGTTAAAATAATACTGATAATTTATTAAGGAGAAATAATGAAAAAGTTTTTTAAAATTATATTAATATTACCATTGATATTTATAGAAGATATTTTATGTAAAAATGTAAATGAACATAAGATTCCTGGAACGTTTATTAATAGGCATGATTATGATTCTGGTATAACCTCGAATTATGTTGCATTTTCTCCTCTTAATTCTGAGGGACAATTTTTTGCTGCTATATCTAACTTTGGAGACTTTGGAAAGAAAAATGGGAGTGTTTCTGTATATAGTATAAATAATGAGGGAATATTTTCTTATTTAAAGTTTCCAGTTTCTTCAGGTGAGAATCCAACTTCAATAGCCTTTTCACCTTTAACTCATGAAAACAAGCTATTTGCTGCTTTAGTTGATTTAACTTCTGAAAATGTTTTGATTTATGACGTTAATGTAATTTCTGGAGAGTTTAAAGAAATTGCTAGTTATGATGTTGTACTTCCATTTTCAGTTGCATTTGCGCCAATAATATTAGAAAATAAACTTTTCTTTGCAATTGCAAATAATGGCGTTTCTATTTATAGTTTGGACTTAAGCACAAACAAAGTTCTAAGAGTTGATTATAAAATGGGAATGGATACCTTTTCAGTATCTTATTCACCGATAACCAAAAATGGAGATTTATTTATAGCAGCCGTTAATTATAAAACCAGTATAGTTTCATTTTATAAAGTTGATAAGGTTTCAGGTAGACTCCAATTTGTAAATGACGTTCAAACTGGAACTAATCCTAATTCGGTATCATTTTCACCAATAACACCAAATGGGGATTTATTTGCTGCAGTTTCCAATCATTCATCTAATACTGTTTCAGTATATAAATTAGATATAAATAATTACAGATTTGATCTATTGTCTAGTTATCCAACAGAGTCATCTCCTAACTCGGTATCATTTTCACCAATAACACCAAATGGGGATTTATTTGCTGCAGTTGCTAATCATTCATCTAATACTGTTTCAGTATATAATGTTGATAAAAATAATGGTAAATTTATGACTATAGGTAATTATTCCACTGGAGATTTGCCATTTTCAGTGGCATTTTCGCCAATAAATTTATCAGGTAAATTATTTTCAGCAGTAGCTAATGGATCAGGTAAGGTTTCAGTATATCAAGTAGAATTAGAATCTTAATTGTCTAGATATAAAGTGTAAATAAAAAATTTTGATTTTTATTTTACTAGGTGATTTGAGCGTTAAATACTAATTTAGCGCTCTTGAGGTTAATTTAACTCATTTAAAATTATAAATTTATTTATAGCAGAAAAATTTAATTTTAATTTGTATTCTTTATTATATAAGGAGGGTTAATGAAAAAGTTTCCTAAAGTTATATTAATATTACCGCTGATGTTTATAGGTAATATTCTATGCCAAAATATAGATGAGAATAATATTCCGGGATCATTTATTAATAGGCAAGATTATGGTTCTGGTATATCACCAAGCGATGTAGCTTTCTCTCCTCTTACCTCTCAAGGAAAACTTTTTGCAGCAGTTTCTAATTTTGGGGATTTTGGTAATAATAATGGCAGTTTAGCAACTTATAGTGTAAATAATGGTTTTTTATCTTATTTAAAATTTCCTGTATCTGTTGGTGAAAATCCTTCTTCAATAGCGTTTTCTTCTTTAGTTGATTCAAATAAATTATTTGCTGCTGTAGTCAATTTTTTATCTGAAAATGTTTTTATATACAGTGTAGATATAGATACTGGAGAATTTAAGCAAATAGCTAATTATAATGCAGGCCGCTTTCCTTATTCAGTGTCATTTATGCCGGTAACATCAAAAGATAAATTGTTCTTTGCAGTTGTTAATGAGGGTGCATCTACAGGTGAAGATGGTCTATCAGTTTATAGTATAGATTTAAATACTAATACTGTATCACTTCCAGTTAATTATCAGACAGGTAAGATTCCTTTTGCTGTTTCTTTTTCGCCTATTACCCAAGATGGTAATGTATTTGCTGGAGTTGCTAATTATGGTTCTAATACTGTTTCATTTTACCAAGTTGATGCCAATACAGGTATTTTTAAATTTATTTATGAGTCTCCAGTTGGTAGAAATCCCAATTCTATTGCATTTTCACCTATAACAGAGAATAATAAATTATTTGTTGCAGTAACAAATTATAGATCTAATACTGTTTCAGTTTATGATGTTAATGTAGAAAATGGTAAGTTTAACTTACTATTTAGTCCTTCTACAGGAGCTTATCCTTTATCTGTAGCATTTTCACCAATTATTTCTAATAATGAGCTATTTGCTGCTGTAGCTAATCATTCTTCTAATAATGTTTCGGTGTATAACGTAGACATAAATAACGGTAATTTTAAGTTTGTAGGTAACTATAGAACAGGAGATATTCCATTTTCTGTAGCATTTTCACCAATTACTTCTAATGGCAAACTGTTTGCAGCTACTGCAAATGCAGGCTCAGCTAATATATCTATTTTTCAAGTTGTACTAGGATCTTAAAAAGGGGATAATTCCCCTTTTATTCCACAGTTACTGATTTTGCTAAATTTCTTGGCTTATCTATTGGACGATTTAAATTCTTTGCAATTTGATACGCGAAAAATTGCATTATTCCAGTTAAAGCAAGAGGTTCAAGTAATGTTTTGACTTGAGGTATTACAAATGAATAATCAGATAGTTCTATTAATTCCTTTTGCCCTTCAAATGCAAATGTTACTAAATGACCAGATCGAGCTTTTATTTCTTGAGCGTTTATTACTAATTTTTTATATATATTATTATCCATAGAAGAGAACATAAATACTGGAGTATCTTGATCAATTAATGCTAAAAGACCATGCTTTAATTCACCTGCTGGACAAGCTTCAGTAAATATATACGATATTTCTTTTAATTTTAATGCTGCTTCCATAGCAATAGGATAACTTATAAATTTACCTAAAAATAAATGGTACTTGAATTTAGAATAATATGGGGCTAATTTCTCAATTATATCTTGTTTATAATCTTCTATTATACCCTCTAATAATTCTGCAGTTATAAGTAAATTGTCTTTTGATATATCGAGTATTTCTTTATTTATAATTGATTTTTCAAATGCTATTTTGTGTGAAATCCAATAAAGAGAAGCAAGTTGTGCAGAAAAGACTTTGGTAGAAGCAACAGCTATTTCAGGTCCTGCATGTGTTAAAAAGTATCCTTTAGATTCTCGAGTAATAGTACTTGATTTTACATTAGTTAAAGCAATGGTATGTATATTTTTTTCATTTAAAAATCTTAGGCTTTCTAAAGTATCAGCTGTTTCACCAGATTGAGAAAGAGCTATAGCAATGCTTGATTTTTTTGCAAAAAAGTTAGAATGTCTAAGTTCTGATGATAGATGTATACTGGTTTCGATATTTGCAATATTTTCAAAAAATATCTTTGCAATGTTAGCAGCATGCCAAGAAGAACCACAACCTATTAAATATATATGGTCTAAATTCCGAATATCATCTATACCGTTTGCAAATCCTAATTGATTCCATAAGCTATTTTCTATTTCTTTGAATTTATGAACTAATCCTTGAATTACCTTTTTTTGTTCATATATCTCTTTAAGCATATAATGTTCATAGCCTTGTTTCCCGTCTGCTGACCAATTGATATCAACTATTTGAAACTCAAGTGGTAAAGATTTACCCTCGAAATCATAAAGTTCGATTTTGTTTTGTTTGACTAATGCAAAACTTTTATCGGGTACAAATAGGACTTGATTGGTTTTACCTGCAAATCCTAAGGCATCGGATGCTATGAATACTTCATTGTCTCCGTAGCCTATGCATAATGGAGAGCTTTTGCGTATGAGCAATATAGCATCGGGATAATCTTGAATTAAAAAAGCAAGAGCATAAGCTCCTTTTATATGTTTTACTAATTCGACAATCGCTTTATTTAAGTCTTTGGTCGATATTAATAACTCTTCTAATAAATGAGCTACAACTTCTGTATCGGTTTGAGAATAAAAAACGTGCCCTGACTTTTCTAGTTTTGTTTTAATTTCTAAATAATTTTCTATAATTCCATTGTGTACAATAGATATATTTTTGTTGCAATCAAAGTGAGGATGAGCATTTTCAGTTGATGCAATACCGTGAGTAGACCATCTGGTGTGACCTATACCAGCAAAACCATCAATTGTAGTGTTTTCTAAGTTATTTATTAAATTTTTTACACCGCCTTGTGCTTTTGTGTAAATTAGGCGTTGATCTTGAGGATGTAAGCATACAAAACCTGCTGAATCGTAGCCTCTGTATTCTAATCTAGTTAAGCCTTCCATTATTATAGATCGGCAATAATTTTTGCCTATATATCCAACTACACTGCACATATTTCGTTGTCCTAAATATAATTATAACTTTTTACAATAAATTTGTGTTTTAGAATAACAAAAGTTTATAAAAAAAAATAGATAAAAAAATAAGCCCTCGTATGCAAGAGGGCTTTAAACAATAAATAATATTGTAATATTTTTTAACGTTTTACGAATTGGAACTTACGACGAGCGCCACGTTGACCATATTTTTTACGTTCTTTTAATCTTGAATCTACAGTTAAAAGAGCATGTTCTTTTAATAAAGGACGTAAAGTATCATTAGCTTCTACTAAAGCACGAGCAATGCCAAGTTTAACAGCGTCCGCTTGAGCAATGATTCCACCGCCACATACGTTAACTACAACGTCATAGATTTTTGCTGCATTTTGATATATTTCAAACGGTTTGTAAGCTGCTATGCGAGCTACATCTGTGTCGAAGTATTCATTATAAGCTTTATGATTTACTACTATTTTACCTTGCCCTCTTTTTAACCAAACACGAGCGACTGCAGATTTTCTTCTACCTACACCGTGTGCTAAAGGTTGATTGGAGCTTCTTGATGTCATTTTTATATCCATACTTTACCTTATTTGATTATTTAATTTTACTTAAACTCTATAGTTTATATAATTCTAAAAAATTTTGGAGCCGATGATCGGACTTGAACCGACGACCTACTGATTACGAATCAGTTGCTCTACCACTGAGCTACATCGGCTTTAAAAAATTATAACATATATTAAAAAATATACAATAAATTATAGCTTGTTGAATTTAAAATCTGCTATTATGCCGACTCTCTTTCTTCAAGAGCTTCCTGGCATATTAGGCATCTGGTTGAATTAGGAAATAATAATAGTCTTTTTTCTGATATAGGTTTACCGCAGTCAACACATATACCATAAGTACCTTTTTCGATCATATCAAGTGCCTTTAGAATCATTTTATATTCATCAAGCTCAGTATTATGAAGAGATATTTTAATATCTTCAAGTGATGAAGTAAGTGCTTGATCTGCTGTATCTTGAACTATATCTTCACTTACTTTTTCTTTATACAATCGAGAAAGACCATTTTCTAATTCTTCTTTTCTTAATATAAGTTTTTTTTTGATAGTTTCTAAATT
Organism: Candidatus Babela massiliensis; assembly: GCF_000513475.1. Lineage (GTDB taxonomy): Bacteria > Babelota > Babeliae > Babelales > Babelaceae > Babela > Babela massiliensis. The sequence continues at coordinate 204,667 of NC_023003.1, read as the reverse complement.
ACTCACTTTTGGATTTCCTTTTATTTTTAAAAAATTGATTTAACAGCGTCTCTATCTTATCAGATAAAATACCTTGAGTAATACCCTTAATATGTTTTTTATATAAATTAGGACAACTTTGATTGTCAATATTATACCCAAAAAGAGGAGATTTTACGCCATAAACTATTCGTTCTATTCTACTTAAAGCTATTAATCCACTACACATTAAGCATGGCTCTAATGTTATATAAATGGTACAACCATTTAATCGCCAGTTCTTTATTTTTTTGCAAGCTCTTTCAATAGCTATTATTTCAGCATGTTTGCTTTGTGACAATTTGCTTTCTACTTTGTTGTATCCTCTACTTAAAATTTTTTTATCTTTAGATATAATTATAGCCCCTACAGGCAGCTCAGACTTATTGAAAGCAAGTTTTGCTTGTTTTAAAGCAAGAGCCATAAAAAATTGGTCTTCTTTTTTTGTGTAATTATTCATAAGTATTTAATGATTTTATTTGGAATTTTTAGTCGATATTAAATTATATCATTAATTTATTAAAAATGAAATATTTTTAACTTCTCAAATTGATAAAGCTGTTTTTTTGCTCTTTATTTTTATTGATTATTATCATTTGTTATTTGTAATATATATCTAGTTAAAGATTTGGGCTATTGCAATTTTGATAAAATTTTCTATGAAATGGACGGTTATTTGGAGGTTGTCTATGAAAAACATTAATTATATAAGTTATTTATTATTTTTTTTAGGACTTAATATTTATTGTTTGGAAGATAATTTAGATGTTTGGTGTTTGCCTAATGATTCAAGATGTTATCATGAGGTTACTTTTTTAACATCTCATAATTCATTTTCAAGTGAAGAAGATGGGTATATGCAACCACAACAAAAATGGAGTTTAGAAAATCAATTAAAAAACGGCGTTAGAGGTTTTATGTTAGATACTCATTATTCTTCTAATTTTTTTAGGGGTAAGAAAAAAATTAGATTGTGTCATAATAATTGTACTCTTACTCAAATGGTCTTAAGACCCTTTAAAGGGAAACCGATGAGTCTTAAGAAATCTTTTAAAATCTTTAAAGAATTTTTAGAGAAAAACGATAAAGAAATTATTACTTTATTTTTGGAAAATTATACTGAAGGTAAAGACCTTGATGATGTAATTGAGTCTTCAGGGATTAAAGATTTAATTTTGACTCCTAGTATTTGGGATCCCTGTAAGAAAGACGGATGGCCTAAAGTTAAATGGATGCAAAAGAATAATAAACGTATGGTTATATTTAATCAAAAAGGCCAGACTAGGTATATCTATGATGAATGGAGTTGTCATCTTGAGAATCAATATGGTACTACAAATGTCAATCGAGCAAGTCAAGAGAGATTAGAGTCTATTGCTGCAGGTAAGGATCAAGATAGATATATCTATGTTATGAATTACTTTCCTCATTTTTATATAAAACCCTTTCAAAGAATAAATTTTGAAAGAATTAATTCCCAAGGTGTACCAAAGCTATTAGATAATTGTCTAAAGAGTAAAGTATTTGGCAAAAGGTATCCTAATTTTATAGCGGTAGATTTTGTCAATGAAGGTAATTTGATGCGGCTGGTAAATGAGATTAATAACAAGGCCAACGATCGGAAAACTAGAAAGTTAATGTACTCAAAATTAGTCAAAAAAAATTCTTGATTTTAATTAATGTTAGTTTGATTTAATAAAGCAAAAAATAATATTAAATGCTTTTGCTAATGATTTGCATTTAAGATTTAAAGACGAATATATGTAAAGGGTATAAAGTATAGGGAAGAACTAAGAAAAAGATTTATTAATCTATTGCTATTAAAATAAAGTTTGATAGAATATTTGCATTGTTAATTAACTAAAACAATTAATTTCGAAGAGTTTATGAACTTAAAATTATTACATTTTAGAATTTTCATTAGTAGTTAGCGTTCTTGAGATGGCTATAATATGACCATAATCCGATATCTTAAACAGGCTATATTTAAATTGTTTCTTATATTACTAGCTGGCTTAATCGCTATATTATTAAGAACATATTTAATGGGACCATATGATTATCCTACGTTTTATTTTACATGGCAATTTATTATTACATTTATTATTTTCAATATGCTATTTCAATATTTAAGGGATTTAGGCTTTTTTGGTGATATAATAATATAAGTATACTTGCTAAAACAAGGTGATTTCTTATAATCCTGATTTAAATACTGTAGCTTTGTTCATTATTACCAGGCTTATTTTTTTATAATGCATATAAAAATGTTTATTTCCGGATAATTCTTTACCAGCTTTGATTTCTTAATTATTTGATACATTAAATGCTAATTGAGAGTTGCTATTAAAATAAAGTTTGATAGAATATTGTGTTGTTACTTAACTAAAACAATTATGTTTAAGGAATTTATGAACTTAAAATATTATTACATGGTGGCATTAATCATATCTTTTTAAGTTCTATTTAAATCATTATGAATAAATCAGAAGAACGTTTGTTCAAATTTAAGCAAGAATGGATAACGATATTATATTTATGCACTATACAAATAGTGTTAAATTTTACTTTTCCACCCTTTAGTAGATTACAGTTTCCTTTAAGTTTTATTTTTCCAACTATATTAAGTTTTGTAACTACTTGTTGTTATATTCAGCTTTTTCTCTATCCTGAAAAATTAGTACGTCGTGTAAATTTAGAATACTTAGATGATGCGCCTGCTAACCTTAGATATATTTTTAAGGCTATGGAAAGAATAGGATTTATAATTATATTTAATATTGGATCATTTTTGGCTTGGTACTATAATATACATGATATACATGGGATATATTATATTATTTACTATTTACATTCTCTTATAGCTTGCACATTAATCTACCGTGCTGTTAAAAGATCGCAAATTTGAGAAAATTAGAAGAATTTATTATTTTGATAGATCTTTCTGATCATATTTATTTTATTATTCTTAAACCAAGATGACTCATAGACAAAATTCTTATGAAAAACATAATATTATAGAATCTTCTAGTGCTATTTTTACTGTATCAAGTTTATTTTAATTATTTCAAATTGACTATCCAAAGTTCGTTTTTAGACAAATTTTTATCTTTAAGGTATAATTATATAAAGGGTTATATATTAAAATTAAGAATTTATTTATAAATCTATATTAGGGAAAAATTTAGACATGTCAGATAATAAGAAAGAATATGGTGCCCAGTCTATTCGTGTTATAGAAGGACTTGAGGCAGTAAGAAAGAGACCTGCGATGTATATTGGCTCTACAGGAGTTAATGGATTACATCATTTGGTTTATGAAATAGTAGATAACTCTGTTGATGAGGCTTTGGCCGGATATTGTGATAAGATTGAGGTAATATTACATACCGATGGCTCATGTTCTGTTGAAGATAATGGTCGTGGTATTCCCACTGGTATACATCCAACTGAGAATATATCAGCAGCTGAGGTTGCTTTAACTAAATTACATGCTGGTGGTAAATTTGACAAAGATGTATATAAGTATTCTGGAGGGCTTCATGGTGTTGGGGTCTCAGTTGTAAATGCTTTATCTCAATCTCTTGAATTAATTATATATCAAAATAATAAAGTTCATGTTCAATCATATCAACAAGGTAAACCCCTTGATATCTTAAAAGTGACGCAAGAGACTAAAAAGCGTGGTACTTATATTAGATTTTTACCAGATCCAGAGATATTTCGCGAAACAACAATTTTTAGTTTTGATGTACTATCTTCAAGATTTAGAGAACTTGCCTTCTTAAATAAAGGCTTAAAGATCTTTATTAAAGATGAAAGAAGTGGTAAAAGCCATGAATTTTATTTTGAAGGTGGGATTATATCTTTTGTTGAGCATATAAATTCTAAAAAAACTCCACTATTTAGTAATGTTATTTATAATTTTAAAGAAGATGAGCAATCTTATATAGAAATTGCCTTACAATATAACGATAGTTATACTGAACAACTATTTTCTTTTGTTAATAATATAAATACTATAGAGGGAGGTACTCATGTTGCTGGTTTTAAAGCAGCATTGACTAAAGTATGTAATAAACGTGGTCAAGAGTTTAATATTCTAAAAGATAGCGAAAGCTTTTCAAGTGAAGATGTCAGAGAAGGTCTTGTTGGCGTAATAAATTTAAAGATCGCAGAACCTCAATTTGAAGGACAGACTAAGGCTAAATTAGGAAATGGTGAAGTTAAAGGGCTTATTGAATCGTGGGTTGGCAATATTCTTGATACTTTCTTTGAAGAAAATCCTGCAGTTGCTCGAAAGATATTACAAAAAGCTTATTTGGCTATGCAATCAAGGGAAGCTGCTCGTAAAGCAAGAGAAATAACAAGACGTAAAACCGTTCTTGAATCTGTTGTGCTTCCAGGAAAACTTGCTGATTGTTCAAGTGAAAATCCTTCTGAGAGTGAACTTTTCATAGTTGAGGGTGATTCTGCAGGTGGATCAGCTAAATCTGCAAGAGATAGATTTACGCAAGCTATTTTGCCTTTAAAGGGTAAGATTTTAAACGTTGAAAAAGCTAGATTTGATAAGATTTTATCAAATGAAGAGATTAGATCTTTAATTTCTGCTATTGGGACTGGAATTGGTGAAACAGATTTTAATTTATCAAAAGCTAGATATCATAAAATTATATTGATGACCGATGCTGATGTTGATGGATCTCATATAAGAACTTTACTATTAACTTTCTTCTTTAGATATATGAAAGATCTTATAGAAAATGGTTATCTTTATATAGCAAAACCACCTCTTTATAAAGCAAAGATAGGTAAAAAAGAGCAATACTTACTTGATGAAAAGTCTTTTAAGAAGTTCTTAATCGATTGGATAAAAGAAAACGGTGATTTAATTATAAATGGTCAAAAATTAAGCATTTTAGATTATAATTTAGTTTTTGATAATTTATTAAGATACTATGATCAATTGCAGGACCTTGCTCGTACATTTAAATTGCACTATGTACATTTGAATCAGATTATAGAGTTTTTATTTAAAAATCCATTAATTAATCAAGAACTCGATCAAAATTTAGATAATCAAGATAATATGGATGTAGTGGTTAATAAGCTTAGAAATTACTTTAAAGGATATTCAATTACTTTAGATAAAAAAGAAGATAATTATATATTGAGTTTTAAACAACTTAATAATGATTGGTCAGTTGATTTTGATTTATTTAATTCCCCTGAAGCTTATAAGCTAGTAGAGATGTATAATACTCTTGATAATCTAAATAGTAATTGGACTTTAAAAATAAGTGATAGAGAACGTTCAATATCTGATAAAGGTATATTAAACTTAATGTCTGCTATTGTTAAGATAAGTAAACCTTATATGTCTATTCAACGATATAAAGGTCTTGGAGAAATGAATCCTCAACAACTTTGGGAAACAGCGATGGATCCAAAAGCAAGAACTCTAATTCAAGTAAAAATAGGAGATGTTCTAGAAGCTGATTCCTGGTTTGATACTTTAATGGGTAGTGATGTTGGTGGCAGAAGAGAATTTATAGAAGAGTATGGTATATTTGCCAAGAACTTAGATATTTAACACAGATATTTTAGGATATATGTGAGTAAATTAGACAATTTAAACAATAAAGTAAAAAGTTTTATATTAAAATATAAACTTATCAAGCCTCATGACGCAATAGTTGTGGGGCTCTCTGGTGGTATAGATTCTGTTTGTTTAATTAATATATTAAAATCATTTGAAAAAGAATTTAATTTAAAGCTAATAGCAGCTCATCTTGATCATGAATGGCGTTCAACATCTGGCGATGATCTAAACTTTTGTAAAGAATTGGCGAAGAATTTAAATATAGAATTTGTCTCTGAAAAAGCATCTAATATTAAACTTAAAAAAAAACCTAAAAGTGATTCAAAAGAAGAATTAGGTCGATTGCTAAGAAGACAATTTTTTGAATTAGTTTTAGAACAATATCAAGCAAACTCTATTGCATTAGGTCATCATTTTGATGATCAAATAGAGACTTTTTTAATTAGGTTAATAAGAGGCGCTAATATATCAGGACTCTCATCTATTAAGTCAGTTAATAATTGCTATATAAGGCCTTTATTAGAGATTAAAAAAGAAGAGCTAATTGAATATATTAAACTAAATAAATTAGATTATGTTGAAGATATTACTAATGATTATGATATATATTTAAGAAACAGAATTAGAAAATATGTTGTTCCTAAATTAAGAGATTGTGATGAAAGATTTGATACTAATTTTTCTAAAGCAATTGTAAATATTCAAAAGGCTGACAATTTTATTGAAAGTTGTTCTCAAGAGTTCTTTGAGAAGGTTACTTATAAAAAAGATAACATTACTTATATTGATAGAAAAAAATTTATTGAATTTTTGAGTGGTAACTATAGCTATCTTGAGCATAATGTAATTCTTATATGGCTGTGTTCTTATGGAGTTGAATTTACACCGAGCTCTAGATTTTTTGATGAAATATTAAAATTTATAAAAAATTCTGCATCTAAAAAGCATTTAATACATCCTAAGTGGTTTTTATCAAGAGATAAAGATTATATTAGGATAGTTAAAGTTTAATCTAAGATAATATTAAGACTTATTAACATACCTTTTTAGTATATGTACTAAATATATTTAATATAATAAATTGACTTTTTCTGTAATAAATTTATAATAGTATTATAAATTTTTTGATTTTAGATTAATGTTATCGGAGGTTTTATGAAAAAAATAATTAAATTAGGATTTATGGCTATAGTATCATTACTACTGGTGAATCCTCTTATTTATACAGGAAATGCAAATATTAAGTCTTCTAGTTTAGGAATTTCTCAATTGCCTGATTTGCCTATAGAAGTTTGGGATTTTATTTTAGAAATTTATATAAAAAACCATTTATTAAATAAATGGGATGATGTTTGTGTCCTTTATAAGGAATGTGATAAAGAAATTGGTAAAATTACAGCCAATTTAAGGTTAGTGAATAGAAATTTTAATGCATTAATTAATCATAAACTTAAAAATAGTTTGAAAGATGCTCAGAGACAGGTTTTTATATTTTTATGCAATAAAATAAGATCAAAAAAACTTCTTTCTACAGAAGAACTTAATGAACGCTTGAAAGAGTTGATCAAGCAACGAAGCTTTAAGATTGAATGTTTTCCTGAAATTATTGATTTAATAATTAGAGGTGCTGATGCTAATATTCACAATAGAGCAGGAGATAATACTCTGTTATTATCTTTAAAGTATAAGCAAAGAGAACTGGCCAAGCTGTTGATTGAGAATCAATTAGGTATTGATCTTAATTTGCAAAATAAGAAAAATTATACAGCTTTATTATTATCTTTACGTAATAAACAGCTAGATATAGCAAAGTTATTAATTTTACATGAAGCAAATTTTAATATTAAAGGTTATTGTGGTCAAAACGCTCTGCATCTTTCTGCAGAAAATGGTTATATTGATATTGTGAGTATGCTAATTGATACCGGTATTGTTGATATTAATGACAAAGATGATTTTGGGTCAACTGCTTTAATTTATGCTTCTGAAAAGGGCCATATAGATGTGGTAAAATTATTAGTTAAATATGGAGCTGATATTAATTGTAGTGATCAAGATGATCATACTGCTCTGACTAAAGCATTAGATAATGGGCATGTTAAAATAGCCAAATTTTTGATTAAAATGGGAGCTAATTTTAATGATAAATATGTATTAATATTTTCATTAAATGAAAAATGCCTGGAAATAACAAAATTTTTAATTGAAAATGGTGTTGATTTTAATATAAAAGATTCCCGTGGTTATTCTTTTTTAGATTTGGCAATTGAAAAGGAATATATAGAAATTGTTGATCTTATAATTCAAAAAGGTGCCGATATTAATGCTCAAAATGACTATGGTAGAACTGCTTTGATGAGAGCTTTGATTGAAGAACGATTTGATGTAGCAAAGCTTTTAATCCTAAGAAATGCTAATGTTAATTTAGTGGATAAAATTGGCTGGTCTGCTTTAACATTTGCTGTATTGCGAGGACGTATAGACATTGTTGAATTATTGGTTGATATGAAAGCTAATTGTGAACTTCAAGATAATTCTGGAACAACTATTTTAGATATAGCAAAAGATTGTAAACATAAAAAAATAGTTAAGTTTTTAAAAAAATATAAAAAATTAAAAAAATAGATTATATATTTATTAATTTATGTTGGTTGCCAAATTTGTCAAATATATATGATGAAGAGTAATCAACATAAATTATATATCTTCTCCAGTAAATAGCTTTAAATTTATTTGCAAGTACCATAAGATTTTGAATATATTTTGCACAAGGCTCTAACCAGCTATCGTTACATAAAGATATTATTGTACTATCATCTTGAAAATTATCATCAGGATAGTTGTTAAAAAATACTTCTGAACATATATATGGTATTAGTTGTAAGTTTCTATCTATATTAAAACTCATGCGCTCTTTATTAGATGGTTTTATAATTGGCCTTGATTGAAAGTATGATTTTTGTACTATTTTATCTATATAACTAAATATATTGAGTTCTCTAAATACCCCTCTTTCGGTTAAAAGCATAGAGTGTCTTTTATTAAATATATTTTCTATTTTTCCACCATAAATATGATATAAAGTATTATAAACTTTATCATTTTTTTTCCTAATACCTCCAATAATTATATGTATATCTTTATCTAAATATTTTATTAGACTTCTTTCTTGATTTAAATCGCACAGAAAGAAAGCTGATTCTGGAAAGAGTATGATTTGAGTTAAATTATTTTGCTCTTTTAACCTTTTGATTTCTTGAGCTATTTCTTTAGCAGATTTTTTGTTATTTCCAGGATTATAATATGCTTTAGATATAGAGCTAATTTTATTAAACCATTCTTTTTTATAATTACTTATGTATTTCTTATTATATGAATATATTAAAGAGCTAATAATAAATGGACTAAAAGCCAATAAAAAGATAGTCAATTTAAAAAGAATTTTTTTGTAAGTAAATATTAAACTAAGAAGACAAGAACATGAAATTAAGAAAAATAATAAGAGTTCTTTTTTTATATAATGTAACATATAAATTAACTTAGGTTGTATTGCAAGCGGTAGAATGGGACTTGATAGGAATAATCCTTCGAGTCTTCCAAATGGCCAAAGTATATAATTTTGTACAAAACAAAAGTAAATCCAAGTAATTATGGCTAAACTTAATATTTTAGATATGTTTTTATCTTTTAAATTAATTAAATCAATTGTTTTAGAGGCAGTAAATATCCATAATCCACTATAAAATGCTTGATAAATAATAAGAAATATAACCATAAATAAAGCAAATATCTTATAATTTTCTGCCATTTTAATTACAGAATAATATGTTCCAATTGGCTGCAAGGAAAATGCTATTGTTCCCCAAAAGAATCCTTCTTTGAAAGAGATTTTTGATAGCAAGTTTTTGTTAACAATAAGATGAGATATTGGAATTAAAAATATAAATACTAATGGCCATGTTACACTTAAAAACATAAAGGCAAAAGTATAGCTTAATGCGGAAATTGTTAGTAATAAATAGATAAAAAGCATTTTTAACTTTAATAATAGTTTTGATTAATATATTAATAAAATTAATATACCAATAAATATGCTTTTTAAAGCAATATATTTTTAAAAATGCTTAATTTTAATAAAAGAGGAGAGAAAGTTTATCAAAGTGGAACTTTTAAAAGAAGTAGCTTTAATATCACATCTCCTCTTTAGTTTATAAAATTTAAAGAAGAGAGAAAAATTTATCAAAGATCTGGACGAAGTAACTCTGATATTGCATCTCTTCTTTACTTTTTTATATTTATAATTCTATAGATTCGATTCTATCTATAAGAACTGCTTGATCTTGTTCGCAAGTTACCATTAGATCGAATATCTTTTCAGAAAAACCTGCAATACAGTATATATTTTTTTCAGGAAATTGCAAAGTTCCATACCCTGTTAAATCAATAGAATATATATAAGGGTTGCATTTATACTTGATTTTATAATTACTCAATGCTTGTGCTGGTGTATTACTACCTACCCATGCTTGCATGTCTGATAAAATAATTATTCTATTATATGCTGATTTTACTTTTAAAAATATTGAATGAAAATTAGTTGAAGAATAAACAGCGCCAGATTTTATCTTATTTGTTATTGTAGATAAACTGTCTGATATAGTGCCATAATCAAAATATTGTGCATTATTACTGAATAATATTAAATCAGAATTATTTGATTTAATTAATGCTGCTGCAAATAATGCCCCAATATCTATTGGTTTTCCAGTCATAGAACCTGAAACGTCAAGTGCAACTAATGTTCTACCATTAAAAACAGGAACATTTGATAAAGATATTTCTAACGCTTGATTAAGCGCATTAATCACTAATCTGCTTTCAGGATTTATTAATTTTGAAATTTCATCAATAGCTGTGATAAATCTAAATGGTAAAACTTTTGATCTTTTTATATGTTCATCGTTTACTAACATTCTAAGAGCACTGTCAAGAGCTTCGGGCGCTTGAATAATTATGTTTCTTAAATTTCTCAAAAGAGCAAAATAACCTAATTTTTTATTTTCTATTAAGTCTATCCAAGCATCTTTTTTTAGTGAATCTACTTCTTCTTGAGTCTCTGCTTGACCGGCTTGACTTAATTTAGCTTCCCAAGTTTCCGTTGATTTCAAAGTGCCTTTTATAAGTTGAGAGAATAGATTTTGATTATTACTATTAGGTTTTGGATGGACTAAATTGAAAATATCAACTAGCTTTATTTCTCTATTTTCGCTTTTGTATTTTGCTAATTTATAACTATCAAATTTATCTAAAGCTAATTTTATACCCTTTCTCAAAGCAGCTGGCAAACCCTTTTTATACTTTACATCTTTATATAAAGATAAGTAATAAGCAGTTATTTCGGTAATCTCATCTGGTCTATTAATTACTTTTGAAATGGCATATTTTAACCAAACTTCGTTTTTCACTCTGTTTAAGAGTTCTCCAATAAGAATATGACAAATGCTACGCATTCCAAATTTATTACGAGCAAAAATAGCTGCTTTTGCAATAAACTTTTTATCATCAATAGTGTCAATTAATTCAATAAGACGCTTTATTTGATTGGAAGCAGTAGAGTAATATTGATCTGCTACAAAGGAAGTTAATAAAATGGATGCTAATTCTAATTTGTTACTTTGAGGTAATGCTTGACCACCAGCTTTATTAAATATATTTTTGACGTTAGATATTTGATTAAATCTCATAATGTTGTATTAGTTAATAATTATAAAAATAAGCTCAAAAATAGCATTTTGTTAATAAATTGTCAAATAAATTATATTTTGTAATTTTTCTTGGGAATTATTTTTATTTTGGTATACTTAAGTCAGTAAGAAAAATATTTTTAAATAAAATTTATCTGGGATATAAAAGCGAATGTATAGTTTTATAAGATTATTTGTAATTATTTCTTATTTTTTTAACTTCTGTTATATTTCTATTTATTCTTTTAATGATAAAACTGGAGTTAAAGAGGATAGAATTAGTGAATTGCCTGGAGAACTTAAGAGTCATATTATTTTGCAAATGATTGATAATCAAAGTTTTTATCAATCCATAAAAACTATTTTAACTTTAACTTCTATAAGTGCCAATTTTAGAAATTTATTTTTAAATAATACCTTTTTTGTTAACTATTTAGCCCACAAGTATCGTATTAATCAAGAAGATATAGCAATTTTGCTGAATTTTGATAATGAAGAGTATAAATTAAAAAAAGAATATTTGGAATTGCTATCTAAAAAAGATATAAAAGAAAAAGAAAATTTGATTTTCAATGCTATTAAAAATAATAACGTCAGTTTATTGATGTGTTATTTGAAATTCAATATTTTTGTCGATGATAATAGTTATTCAAGAAATAGTGTTTTTTATTCCAAGAACATATCTGTAAATCAATTAATTGAAGCTATAATGGAAGGATACTCTAAGGACTTAATAGAACTTATTATTAATTATTATAATATTGATATTAATGCTCAGTATATAAGTAATGATAAATCGGAGGATTACTATCAATTTGAAGGAAATACGCCCTTGCATGCTGCGGTTAGTTCAAGAAATAAAGGATTGGTAAAATTTCTTATCGAAATAGGTGCTGATATTAATTTTAAAGATAATTTTGATAAGACTCCGATTATGAAGGCGGTTTTTTCTGGAGATAAAGAAATGGTATTATTGCTTTTGAATTATAGTCCTGATCTTTCTAATGTCTTATTAGAGCTTTTAAAAGGTCTTGAGCATAAATTGCTTTGTATTAAACGATGTTCTTTTAGTAATAAATTTTCGGCAATGGATATTGAAAATTTTGCTTTTTATCCATCAAATCAGGAGGAGATAGAAAGAGAAAAAACAAAAGCGCTTTATAATAACATCTTTGATATTTTATTAAAATATATTAATATTAAGCAACAAGATGAGGCTATAATAGAGTTATTAAAACATGATTATTGGTGGTATTTGAAAAATTTATTTGATAAAGATATTAATAATTCTTTAGTTAATACTTGTGATAAAGAGGGAAATAGCCTTTTAATGATTGCTATAAGGCTGAGAAAACAATATATGGTTAAATTTTTATTAAATTATGATGCTGATATAACTTTAGAAAATATAAATGGTAAAACTGCTCTTGATATTGCTATTGAATCTAAAGATGATAAAATAATTAGTATTTTACTAGAAGTTCAGCATAAAAAGTTACGAACCAGTAGCTTATAAATGATATTTTCCTAATTGTCCGTTACTATTAGGTCTTAACTTATATGCTCTATAACCTTTTTTAGCTTTTACTTCTATTATATTATTAAATTCAAAGTGATCTAAGTTTAGTCTGTTAGGTATATTAGGCAAATCAGCATCTTGTAAAATATTTTTTATGTAATCATCTATTTTTTCGATACTAGTTGATTCAAAGTTGGTTATATTTAAACTGCCGTCCTTAAGCATTTTTAATTTAATATTAATATTTTTTTCAATATTACCATTAAGATCTAACATTATTTCGGGAGCTCTTAAAACTGATTCATTAAGAGCTTGGTATACTTTGCTTTTAAAGTCCATTGTACTTAGTTCCTCTATTTGCTTACTAACGTGCTCTTTTAAATGCTCAGGACAATTATTTAAACTAAAACTATTTTGATTAGTTTCTTTTGATTTATCTTTGATATAAATGTTTTGCACTAAGCTAAATAATTCTTGTTTTGTAGGTAGTTTTTGTTTAGTAATTGAATTTTGAGTTAATTGTGGCTTTATATTTGTTATAGAACTATAAATTTGAGTCTTTTTGGTAGATGATTTTTTATTTTGATTGTTTATGTTATGTGTTGAACTGTTTTGATTATTTGATTTATCTTGTGTTGTATCCAATATAGGTAATATATAGTTATTTTTATTATCTAATTTGTAGATGTTCCAATTTATATATTTGTTAAAATAAATTAATGCATAGGAATGAATTAATGTAACTGCAAGTACAACTAAACACTTTTCTTTTAAATTATCATTATATTGAACTTGCATTTTTAACCTCTATTTTTTGAAATTATTTCTATATTATGATATAATATATCATATAGCTATATTTTAACTTATAATAGCTAATTTGGTGTTCAAACCTCAACAAAACTGTCCTATCAAATTTTTAGAAGTTATTATGAAAATTTTATCTCGATCTTTTTATCAAGAAGATACAGTTATAATGGCAAAGAAACTGTTAGGTAAAAAAATAGTTCGAACTATTAATGGACGACGTTTGGTGGGAATTATATCAGAAACTGAAGCTTATACTTCAGATGATCCTGCTAGTCATTGTTTTATAGGTTTAACTCAAAGAAATCAATCAATGTTTGGACCCGTGGGTCATGCTTATGTATATATTTCTTATGGTATACATTTTTGTTTTAATATTGTTGCAAGAAGTCAAGAACATCAAGCAGGTGGAGTTTTAATCAGAGCGGTAATACCTGTTGAGGGACTAGATATTATTATAAATAATAGATTATTGAATAATAAAAATTTAAATAAAAGCGATATTAAAAATCTATGTAATGGACCTGCTAAAGTAACACAAGCATTTCTAATTAACAAAGATCATGATTCTTTAGATTTGACCAATTCTAATCCTGAATTTTTTATTGCTGATCAGTCAGATGAGTATGTAATTTCAGATAATTTGATAGAAGTTACTCCTCGTATTGGCATATCTGTTGCTAAAGATAAACTTTGGCGATTTAAGCTCAAAGATAATTTTAATATTTAATTTAACTTTTTTGTTAAATTATTAAGTAAATTCTTAAGTTCGTCAAAACTAAGTTTTAGTATATCTTTTCTGCATAAAATTATGAAATCATACTGTAGCAAATAAAGTTTTTCTTGATAAAATATAGATTTTATTCGACGACGAATTAGATTTCGCTTCGGAGCAGAACCTACCTTTTTAGGAATGACTAAAAGAATTTTGCCAAAAGAATTTTTTCTTGGCGCAACTCTAACTTCGCACTCCGAAGCTTTATAAATAGTATGAGACTTTTTGAATAGCTCTTTGATTTCTTTTAGTTGAAATTTAGAAATCTTACTCGCTATTTTATGCATGAACTGCGATACGTTTTCTTCCACTTGCTCTTCTACGTTTAACGATTTTACGTCCATCATGAGTAGCCATACGTTTTAAGAAACCGTGTTTTCTATTTCTTTTTTTGCGCTTCAGTTTAAATGTTATTGACATAATATTTCCTTGTTAATTCTTATTGTGGTTTAAATTTTTATTATATTATTTGAACTGCTCAGATCTAAATGATCAGTGCTTCTTGGGAACTTTTGAGTAACTCAAAATATTTATCAAGCTATCTCCGCCATTCAAGCGGTTTTTAATATAATTTCTTTAAATCTATGATATAGAAATTATATCATAAGTGAAAAAAGATGCAATAATGTTAATTTATATAAATTGCTCTAAAACTAAAAATGCAAATATATTTTTTTCAAAATTCTATAAACTTCCTAAATAATGTTCAGCATCTAAACTGGCAGCGCAACCAGAACCAGCTGAGGTTATTGCTTGTCTATATCTAGAGTCAGCAACATCTCCTGCTGCAAAGATTCCATCTACTGAAGTTTTTGTATGTTCTTTTAAGACTATATATCCGTAATTATTGAGTTCTATTTGATCTTTAAAAATTTCTGTGTTTGGGGTAAGTCCGATTGCTATAAATACAGCAGAAGTTTTAATTATATCTTTTTGACCAGTTTTTTGATTTTTTATCATAACTTCTTGTACATGATTGTTATTACCTAGAATTTCATCTACTGTGCTATTGTATATTATATTAATACGTTTATCATTTAATATTTTACTTTGCATAGCATGAGAGGCTGTAAGTTTATCTAATATATGTACTAATGTTACTTTATCTGTAAATTTTGTCATAAAAGTTGCATTTTCTACAGCTGAATCTCCACCGCCTACTATAACAACAGGTTGATCTTTATAAAAAGCACCATCGCACACTGCACAAGTTGTTACACCTTTGCCCCAATAAGTCTCTTCACCTTTACAGTTAAGTTTTTTTGGATTAGCACCTGTTGCTATAATTACTGCATTTGCTTTAATAGTTTCATTTTTGTTAGTAATTAAAGAAAAGGGTTTATTGTTAAAGTCAACTTTAACTATTTCTCTGTTTAAAAATTCAGTACCAAGATGTTTTGCATGTGTTTCTATTTTGTTTATAAGAGCAGGACCTAAGATAGAAATTTCACCAGGCCAGTTCTCTACATGACTAGTGCCCATTAATTGGCCGCCCGGCTCATTTCCTCTAACTATTAGCGGCTCTAAATTAGCTCTACTTGCATAGATAGCTGCCGTTAGAGCCGCTGGACCTGATCCTATAATAACTAATTTTTGAGTTAATTTAAGATCCATATTTTATTATCTATTTTTTTTTGTTAAATAATTAATAATGTAATTAAGTGTTTTTTCTCTTAAGCAATATTGCTTTAATATTTCACTTGATAAAGGCACTTCTTGTCCATTAAATCTTGTTGATGGTATTTTAAAGTATATAAACTCTCTAGTTCTTTGCCTATTCATTAAATTCAAATAAGAAAGTATGTCCTTTTCATTGACACTTATTCCTTCTTGATATGCAATTGCATCTATAATTATAGTTTCTCTTAATTGTTTTTCTGCAAGCAACTTTATTTTATCTTTAAAATCTCTTTGTGATTTATATACATGGTAATCTGGATTGTCATGTACTGCTGATAAAACAATCTGCTTTTGTCTCTCAAGAAGATATTGAGGTAATGGTATATAATACTGTTTAAATAAAAGTTTTAAAGTGGCCTCTATAGTTTCTCTTCTTTGCGACAGATCGTTTCTGAAAGAAAAAACTTCTATAAATTTAGAATGAATATCTTTAATTGATTTTAAATGAAAGTGATTTTTAAAAAGATCAAGAGAAAAATGTTCGTGAGGTACATAGGCTTTAATATATACTAATATTGCATATTTTATATTTGATTCATTAGATATATAGTCTTGTAAAAATGAATTTTTGGTTAAAAATACATCCCCTACCTTTTTGCCTAAGAAAAGCTCATGTAACTCTCTGTCACCTTCTTCATTACTTATTTTTACCCATAAATTATCTTTATAGCCGTCAATAATAGGTTCTTGTTTAGAGTTTACTAATTGCATGTCAAATCCTACCCAATCACCTTTGACTATAGTATTACTATTAAACTCTTCAGTTTTTACTTCTTCTTTTATAAAAGTCTCAACTTGTCTATCTATATCTTTATAGTTTTTTCGTCCCGGAGCTCTTAAGTTGATTTTTTTCCACTTTTCGTCAAGTTTATCTGTTATCTTCCAAAGCCCGAATACAAATTCAGCATCATTTTCAGGATCTAAAGATATATCTATTAAGGTAGGTTCGCCTGCAAGTACAACTTTATTTATATAAAGTGATTGACAAAGAAAGTTCATAATACAATGAGTAAAAAATAAGTTCTTTAGATGTTCTAGTATATTAGGTTTATAAGTACTTTCTATATAATGAAGAGGGGCCGTACCCTTTAAAAAACCATAAGTACTGGCTTCTTCTTTTTGCACTTGAAGTGCCTCTTTATAAACAGCATTTATATACTGATTATAAAGTGTTATTTTAGCAATATGATGATTTTGCTTTTTTTCAAAAATATTAAAATTAAAAAGATTAACACCTTGAACCATTACATTACTCCCTTTTTTGGTGCAAGAGGAGGGACTTGAACCCACACCCGGTTAAGGACTGGATCCTAAGTCCAGCGCGTCTGCCAATTTCGCCACTCTTGCATTTTTTGGTGGGCTGCCTTGGAATCGAACCAAGAACCTGCAGATTAAGAGTCTGTTGCTCTGCCAATTGAGCTAGCAACCCTGTTTATTTTTCTATGTTCTAATGCTAGCGTTCAGGTGAAAAAATAAGATTTAGTAAACTTATTAACTTACATTTCATAAGCTTACTAATAATATAGCTTATTTTTTTTAGAATGTGAAGCTATTTTTTATAAATTCTTAATTTCACCTTCTTTTTG
Organism: Candidatus Babela massiliensis; assembly: GCF_000513475.1. GTDB lineage: Bacteria > Babelota > Babeliae > Babelales > Babelaceae > Babela > Babela massiliensis. The sequence goes on along the minus strand of NC_023003.1, from coordinate 186,936 downwards.
TATCGCTAAGTCATCACTTAATTTAATAAATTTATCTGTAGTTTTTTGCAAGATATCTTGCAAACGTTTTGAATAATCTTCAGAAATGTCCTTAGATTTTTCTGCTTCTCTAATTTTATTTTGTATATCTTTTCTAGTATTTCTAATAGCTATTTTAGAAAATTCCAATTTTTGATGTAAAGATTTTACAAGCTCATCACGTCTACTTGAACTCATTGGAGGTATTTTAAGTCTTATAATTTCACCATCAGATTGTGGATTTATATTTAAATCACTAATCGATAAAGCCTTAATTATGTCATCTAAAAGAGATTTATCCCAAGGTTGAATAACTAATAAAGAAGCATCTTGGGCAGATATGGAAGCTATTTCCTTAATAGGCATGTTAGTTCCATAACAAGAAACTCTGATATCTTCTACCATTGAGGGATGAGCACGTCCTGTTCTTAATTTAGATACTTCTTTTTCAAAGTGCTTAATATGCTTGTCCATCTGGTTTTCTATTTCTTTTTCCAACTGCTTAATACTAGAACCTTCAACAATATTCATTAGTTATCCTTTAATCAAATAATTAATATTTTCTTAACTTAAAATTTACTATAAAAACTATATCTCTGATAAAATTAAGAACCGATTTCATATCTTACAAATCTCTTAATCTTTATGCTTTCACCCATTTTAGCAATTAAGTCTTTTAGCATGTCTGATACAGTAATTTTATCATTTTTGATAAAAGGCTGATTCAGTAGACAAATTTCTGTATAATATTTCTCTAACTTGCCTTCAATAATTTGATCTATTATATTAGCAGGCTTGCCTTTTAATTGTTCTCTATAGACATTCTTTTCCTTTTCGATCAATTCTGGATCAACATTTTCTGAGGAAACACAAACTGGTCTAAAAGCTGCAATTTGCATAGCAATATCAGATGCAAATTTTGCCATATCTTCTGTTCTTGCAACGAAATCTGTTTCGCAGTTGATTTCTAATAATACACCAATACGAGATCCAGGATGTATATAAGCATATACAAGACCTTCACTGGTTTCATTACCAGAACGCTTTTGAGCAATTGCTGCTCCTTTTTTTCTTAATACTTCTATTGCTTTTTCAATGTCACAATTAGTTTCTTCAAGGGCTTTTTTACAATCCATCATGCCCACGCCAGTACGTTCGCGAAGTTGTTTTATTAATTCTAATGAAATTTCAGCCATTTTTAACTCCTAAAAATATTATGGACCGATTTATTTTTATTACTTATTTTATTATATTCTATATTTTGCCAGAAAGTTATAACTTGAGCAATAGCAATATATAATTATTATGTCCTAAAACATTTATTAAAATTTGATAATGCACTTGATTTTTTATTATTAATTTGCTATTTTAAATTAATAGATAACAGTAAAATTTATCATAATAAATAAACGTATAGTATATAATATATTATAATAAATATTACTTATTTTGAAAAATATTAAGATTATTAGTGATTATTAATAAATATTAATTTAATAGACAGAAAATAATAATTTGGTAAAATATATACCATAAAGTCTTAATAAATATTCTTAAGATAACTTAAATCTAAAAATTAAAAATTTTAATTAATTTGATTAAAAGGTGTTTAAATGGCAAAAAATATAAGTACTATGCCTCAGTTTGATCATTATGCGATATTTAAAACTGGTGGAAAACAATATCAAGCGCTTGAAGGTAAAACTATAGCTATTGAAAAATTAAATGCTCAGCAAGGTGAGATCGTAACTTTTGATACAGTTCTTTTAAGAAAAGTTGATAACAAAGTAGAGATAGGACAACCTTATTTACAATCAACCATAAAAGCTATTGTAGTTAAACATGACAAAGGTCCTAAAATTGTAGTATTTAAATTTAAAAGACGTAAAAAATATAGAAAAAAGACTGGTCATAGACAGCTTATGACAATTATTAGAGTACAATCTATATAATTTATTTTCTATAATATTTCTATTTAGAGAGCCTAAATAATTTTATTCTTAAATATTTAAGAATTATATTAATATTATCCGGCTCTCATTTTTATTATTTTAAGACCTATATCTATTATGTCTAAGTTTAAGTATAGATACTTAAAATTTTATCTCTAAGTCTAAGAATAAAAAGCTTATTTTCCTAAACATTCTCCCCTAGCATCAGAAGCATCCATATAGTAAGATTCTCGTCTTTTTGATCCTACCAATCCAGATGTAGACTCTTTTGTTCTACTACCAATGTAGTTTTGTTTATCTTTATCTAACCATGGCGGAGTACCTGTACTGGAGCCTTCTTTTTTGCATACAATTTTAATAACTTTTCCTGATTTACATAAGATTACGTCACCTTTTAATGAAGAACTCTTTGCAGGTGTAACTACTGCACAAACGTCATTTTCTTCTATGCCTACTTTGTTATTTTTAATATCGATTACATCACCTCTGGCACGCTCAAAGCCACCATTTGGCAGAGTTTTAGTTATAGTAGCTTTGTTACCTTCTTCTTTAAAAGTATAATTACCCTCTAGTAGTAAATCATTTTCTTGTCCTTGTGCTTGAGAAACTGCTACAATTAGAGCTAAGCTTAATAAATATTTGAGTGTCTTCATGATCTTCTCCTTTTTATAAATATATTATATTATAAATATATTATATTATAAATATTTTTATATTTTCAATATTTATTTTAATTTAATGTGGATATGAATTATTAAATAACTCAAGTTGTGACCTAAAAAAATTGAAATAAAAAAATCTCCATGTAAAATTCTTCTGAGATTTTCGACAAAACAGGAGAAAAAACAAGGATATAAATTTTAAATTTGAAAATTTATTAATCAATTCCCAAAATAGTTTAAATAGATTGTTTGAGCTATACAATAAACATAAGAATTTGGTGAATAAATTTTCGGAATTAAAAAATAAAGTAACTATTAAAGTTTTAACAGAATCTTCGTATAACTGTTGCGAAATGGAACTTGCCAGGGTTAAATTTTTATTTTGTAGATAATTTATTATTATATAATTTTGTAAGACCTAGGCTTAAACTAGGTCTTTTTTTATTACTTATTAACTTTATTTTCTTATTTTAGCCATTCTTGCTATTTGTTATGAAAGTATTGATATAAATTATTACTTAAGAAAGTATTTCAATTTGAATATTCGATGTGTTATGATTATATTGTTAAGATTTGGCAAAAATTACCATTATTTAATAAAAAATAAAGGAATTCATTATGTATAAAAGGAAATTATTATCTTTGGTTTGTATAAGTATTATCATGTGGAACGGTCAATCATTTGGAGCAATAGAGCAAAAAAATACTGTAAAAGTTCTTACTCTTAATACAGCATTACTAACTGTTTTTTTTGGACAAATTGATGTTAACATGAGGAATAATAATTCTCGAGCTACATTGATGGGAAAAACAATTAAAGATATGTCTGAAAAGCCAGATATTATTGTATTTCAAGAAGCGTTTGATTCAAAGGCATTACGTAACCTGCTTTATAAGGAAGTAAAAGATATTTATCCTCATGCATTTTTTGATACACGACAAAATGCCTATTTTGGTGGTGGAGTTGATTCAGGATTAGCTATATTAAGTAAATATCCTATTATTAGAAAATTCCAGAAGGATTTTAGCTGTTGGGCAGGGATAGAAGCACTTGCAAGAAAAGGTATTATGGGTGCTGAAATATCGGTTAATGGTTGTCCTTTTTATATGTTTACTGCCCATTTTCAAGCGGGAGTATCAAAAGACTGGTATATAAAATTAGCTTCCAATGCAAAAAATTGGCTTGCAAAATTAAAATTAGTCGATCCTAGAAGTTGTGAAGGAAAGGATCCTGATAAACTTTCATCAGATGACATTGTTAATATGGAACTTCATCAGGCAAAGAAAGAGATCTATTCATTTGTAAAGGATAAAAATGCTCCAATAGTTTTTGCAGGAGATTTTAATATAAGTCGTTTACGTGATACAGTGAATTATGAAGAACTTCTTAAGACATTTCCTGGTGCTCTTGATACCTATATAAATGGCTCAAAAAAAATAAAAAGTAGTAGTTGGAAAGGGGACAAGGTAGCAGAAACTGAAACTGATCGACTTGATTATGTATGGCTTTTAAATCCATCTGCAATAAGTAGTGCAAAATCAGATATTATTGATACCTTTACTTCTACAATGACCGATCACCTTGGTGTTCTGGGAACTATTGAATTTTCCTGTAAATCTTCAAAGTGAAATTTAAAAGTTAAAGATTAAGAGATAGTACGATTGTATAAGGGGAAAGATATGTAAATTCTTTCCCTTACTTTTTGTTATTTAGGTTACTTATGGAATATAATTCAAAGAGTTATAGAATCAATTAGATTTTGAGTTAAATTAATTGATTTAATGGGTAGTTTTACTTTATTATTTTAAATAAAGTTGATTTTTTTATTTATATTTGTATAATAAAAATATGAGATAATACAATAAAATAGGTAAGATAATAATTATATTAAATAATTTATAGATATTTGTTATGATATATTATATCTTTTGAAGTTTATAAATTTAAGGAATATTATGAAATATAAAGTGATATTAGGTTTTTTAATTTTAATCAATATATTTACAGCAGTTTATCCTATGATAGGTAAATCTAAGGCTGAGATCCATCAAGGAAATGAATCATATGATGATAGAATAAATGAACCTATTGATCAAGTTTCTGAAATTGAAAAAATGGATAAAGAGATAATAAAGTTATTTTTTATTGAATTAATAAGATCTTATATTAATAGCTATAATGATATATTTGCTCTTTATGAAGGACAGCTTGTAAGAAATTTGAATTATGAGCATAGATTTATATACAAGTATAAAGTTGATCAAGACCTTAGTAATAAAATGATTAATTTACGTCTTGTATGTAAGAAGTTTAGGAATGTGCTTCAAGAGTATGCCCTGGATTTGGAAGCTATAAAATCTCAGTTAAAAAAGGAAAGATTTAACTATTTAAGAGAAGAGATTAAATCAAATTATAAAGATTTAACTACATATGAGCTTGATTCGAAGTTAGCTATAATATTAGAAAAGTTAGAAGAAGATAAAGATATTGAAACTTATAAAGAAGGAATTAGATTAGTTTTATCAGGAGCTGATGGAGTTAAGATAGCGAATAAAAAAGGTTATAATTTTCTTATGTATGTAAGTCGGCGTAGATTATGGATGAAGTTATTAACTGAAATTTATCCAAATTTAGCGGATTGGGGAATCTCTAATCGAGTTTGATAGATAAATAAATTTTTTATAAATAAGAAAGAGATGGTACCATCTCTTTCTTATTTAGCAGTTATGCTTCTATAATACTTTTGATTATTTCTTCTACTTGATTTGTAAAGTAAACTCTTAACTTATGATCTAGATCGTAATTTTTATTTAATTCTTCTTTTAATTTATCAAAAGCCTTATATATAAAAATAGATCCAAATTTATTATAATAATTTAAAATTACATTTTTAATATAAGATTCTTCTTCATTATTTTTATTTTGAAGCAATTCAAGCATTTTATCTTCATAAGCTATTATTTGACTTATAATATCTTCTTGTTGTACTTCTTCAAGTGCTTTTCGTGCTTGCTTGTTTATTTCTTGAGCAATATTCATTAGTTCTTTTTCAAAGTTTAACATCTCTTTATTAATATCTATATCTTTAAAATAATCTTGTAAATTATTTTCTAATTCTCTTATTAATGAGTAGATTTTATCTTTCATTACTAATGAATAAGTCAGAATTTTAGGATCTATATTTGTAACTTTAGATAAATTTTTGTAAATACTTAGTAATTTAGCGTATAGCTTGTTTGCAAAGTTTCTATTTGAGTTTAATTTTATTATGTCTCTAATAAGTTGCTCTATTTCTCTTGAAATATGCTTTTGTTCTGTTGCAGTCTGTTGTGCATAGTGTATCATAGTATTTAAGAGCCTAACAACTATTATATATTGCGCCTGAGGACATAAATTATAGAACAAATCTAGGTTTTGTGATTCTGCATACTTTTTGAATATTTCTTTGAAAAAAATATCATTTCTATTTAAGTTGATACTTATTAAGCAATAAATATACTCAATAAGATCTTTAGGTAAGTTTTTATTTACAAGATATTGCTCAATTTTATTGAAAGCCTTGGTGCTTGATTTAGTTTCTAATAGTTCACTATCGTAAACTTTTATAAGATCTTTAGCAATATTTAATCCGGTTTTTTCTTTTAAATTTGGTTCTTCTTTTTTTTCCATAGCCATTGTGGTGAAACACCATAATGATAGAATAATACTTAAAATTTTATATCTATTCATTTATATCTTCCTTGATTTGTCTAAATATATCTTATTATTTCTTTATAACTGTAATATTATTTTATTTTATAGCTATATTATAACATATTTATAAAAATTAAAAAAATGGTTATAATAAGAATATTCGTTTACTAGATTTAATTTTATTAAGGATGTTTTGACTTCTCTAATTTTTAATGATAATTTAACTGCATTTATGTTTATGCTAAGGAGTTAAAGAAATGTTATGTAAAAATTTGTTTATTTATTTTTTATTTTTTACTTTATCATTAAATATTATTGCTAGTCAAAACTGTGATAAAGATAATGAAGAACTAGTAGAAGTAGAGTTTAATGCTAATGAGGATAATATTTTTAGCTTAGAAAAAGCTTTAGAAGATTCTGAGGTTAGAGAGTTTTATGATTCTTTAAGTGAAAAAGAAAGAAATGATTTTGTAGAATTGATACAAGTGCTTAATATTAAGTCTCAAGATATATTAATTAAATTAGTTGAAGTTATGCAAAAACATAAAATTATATTAAATAGATATAAAGACCTGGTTAATATAGATAATCTAAAGGTTTCTATTTCTTTTTATGGTGATACTTTAGAAAGTAAAAGATGTTTAAGATCTTTTAATATTCAAGATTTTTGCCAAAATTTTGATTCTGAAGAAGAAAGAGTTGCATTTAAAGAATTTTACTTAGATTTACAGTCCTGTTTTGAAGAGGGAGTTGATATAATTGCTCAGGTATTTAATTTATTTGAAGATTTAAAAAATAAATATAAAAATTATATTAACCAGAATTTAGTTATAAGTGTTGGTTGTGAAGAAGATAGTGTTTTGCCAATAGCAATAGTATCAATGTAAAACCTTTATCATAGTTATTAAATAAAAGAGCTTGGATGAAACCAAGCCTTTATTTTTTTAAATATCAATAGATAAATATATTTCAATTATAAAATTAATTAGTAAAATTATCGCTTTTTACAATGTAAATTATTTATACTTAATATTGTAAATAAAGAAGCCATTTTATAAGAATTAAATGGGAAATGATAATGATTTACAATTTGATTTCTAAATTCATTGTGGTATTTTTAGTTTTTGGTATAAATTTATCGTTAAATTCAAATAACTGCTATATAAATTCTATCACCGTAGATCAAAATAATAAGATAGTGGCAGGTGGATTTTATAATGCTGCTGATAGTTCTAACTTTGGTAGTAACGTTAATTTTGCAATAGCAAGATATAATGCCGATGGGACTTTAGATATGACATTTAATCCTACAGGGGGCCAACCTGGAATAGTTACTACAGCTATATCAGTAGGTACTAATCAAGCAAATAATATTGATCAAAGTAATAGTATAATTAATGGTATTGCAATAGATAGTCAAAATAGAATTGTGGCAGCTGGTTATTTAGAACAAATAGAATCTTTGATAACTACTACAGGAAGTTCTACTATGAATTATTTTGCAGTAGCGCGTTATAATGAAGATGGATCTTTAGATGCTACTTTTAATCCAACTGGCCTAATTTCGGGTGTGCCGGGAATTGCTTTGACTAACATTGCTTCAAGTGATATCGCTACATCATTAGTGCTAGATGCAAATGATAATATAATAGTGGCGGGTTATACCTATAATACAAATAATGCTAGTACTGAAGTTGCTATAGTAAAATATTTAGAAAGCGGCATACTTGATTCTACTTTTAATCCTACCGGCCTTAATTCAGGTCAAGCAGGTGTTGTAGTTACTAATGCTACAGCTAATCCCAATGAAACTTTTAGTGGGTTACTTAATATAGCTAATTCAGTTACTCTAGATAGCCACAATAGAATATTAATTGGTGGTTATGCAGATATTAATACAGAAGTAGAAATATTAGTTATTAGATATAATAGTGATGGTAGCATAGATACCACTTTTAACCCTACGGGTCTTAATTCGGGATTTCCTGGAGCTGTTATTACTACCTTAAGTGATGATTATTCTGCATATATAACAGGTTCTGCTATAAAAACCGAAACGATAGACGCTGTTGAAAAAATTATAGTTGTAGGCACTGCATCTATAAGAGATAATAATGTTGATACAAATGATGTTATTGTTGTTAGATATAATGATGATGGCACTTTAGATTCTACTTTTAATCCTGGTGGAACCATAAATCCTTTTACACCTGGCATAGTATTAACTACAATTGAAACAACTGCAGGACTTAATGTCTCAGGATTTGCTACTGATCTTGTATTGGATACTTCTGATTCTAGTAATATTAAAACTGTGGTTAGTGGGTATACTTTAACGACAGTTTCACTTCTTACTGCTCTAGAAGTTCAAAGTGCGATTATAGAAACTGAAGCAGCAGCTTTTCTTACACTGAGATATAATCAAGATGGCTCTTTAGATTTAACTTTTAATGCTCCTACTGGGTATGTTATAACTAATATAGAGAATGGTTCTAATTCATCAGGATTTCAAAGTGATGCAAGAGCTAATTCTATAGTATTAGATCAAGACGCCAATATTGTAGTTGGCGGAGGCGCTTTAAATGATTCTTTTTACAATAATTTTGCAATAGCTCGGTATAATACAGATGGAGTTTTAGATACAACAAATTTTAATCCAGCTGGGGCTCAACCAGGAGTAGTAATTACCGATATAAATAATGGTATTGTTGCTCAAGCAAGTATATTTCAAGGCTCAACTGTGCCTGAGATTCCTCAACTTGGACGTATTGATATGACGCCTGATGAAATAGCTCAAATATCTTCTTCATTTATTGGGTTTAGAAGCCCGGTAATTTTAAGTCCCGATCCTTATGCTTTGCTTGAAACCCCAGAAGCGGTAGTTGAGGGAACTGCTCATCCTAAAAGTATTATTAATATCGTTGTAAATGATGATATGCATACTAATGTTACTGCAGATTATTTAGGTAATTGGTCTGTACGGTTAAATAATTTATCTCAAAACAGAAATGCTATATATGCTTTTTCTATAGATCCGATTAGTAAACTTAAGTTTACTTCAAATATTCTTTATCTTTATTCTGCAAATCAAGAGCAAGATATAGGAAGGTTTGAGCTTGAAATAATATCGCCTGAGAATAATTCTACTTTATTTAATAATAATATATTAATTACAGGTCGAGGACAACCTGATAGTTCAATAGCTATATTTCTTGATGATAGACCTTTAGGTACTATCGAGATATCAGATAGAGGAGTTTGGGAATATAATTTAAGTGATTTATCTGACGGTAATCATAACTTTAGAGTTAATGATTCGCTGGATGACGGTATATCAAAAAATATAAATTTTGTACTAGATACTTCAAGTGCTATAGCTCCAGAGATTATTGAACCTGAAAATAATTTACATGCTAATCAAGATAGTCTTATAATAAGTGGTATTGCTAGAGCAAATAGCACTTTAACCTTAAAAATTAATGATAAAAATATAGATAATGTTATAGTAAATTCAAGAGGTAAATGGCAGGTGAAAATTTCAGACTTTTTACCTGGAGTATATAAAATTCAAGCAATTGGTAAAAATAAAACTAATCAAACAAATATTTATTCAAATATTGTTAACATTACTATATCTCAAGAAGAAAATAAAAGAAATATTGATAAAAGACACATTGAAGTATTTTTAAATGGTCAGCATATACAAAATATTAAAAGCAATCAGGAGAATATAAACGAGAATTCAAATTCTTTAAGCGTTAATATTCCACAAGATAGAATAATAAAAACAAAGCCAGAGAGTACTAATGAACTACATTTTCTTTCTCATGGTAATGAAGACCAATCTTATGTAATTGGTCGTAAAACCCTTGATTTAAAGTAAGCTATAATCTTGATACTTGAGCAAGGTCTTTATTATTGCCTGAGATTATTAATATATCTCCAGATTTAACAACATGATCTTCTTCAAGCGGTAAGATTTCATTATCATTTACTTTTATGCCTATGCATTTTACATTAAATCTATTTTCTAAGTCTATCTCTTTAACTGTTTTTTCAGCCAGATAATCTGGTACATACAATTGACTTATACCAAAATTATTGGCAACTTTTATATAGTATTTCGAAGGAGAGCTCAATGTTTCTGCTAATCGGTGACCTACTTCTTGTTCTGGTAATATTACTTGATCGGCACCAATTAATCTAAGAATATCTCTGTGTATTAAACTAATAGATCTTGTAATGACTGTAGGAGTTTTTAATTTTTGTTTTAATAGTGCAGTAATTAATATCGATTGAGCAAAATTTTCGCCCATAGCAACGATTACAGTTTCTGCTTCATCAGCACCGATACTTTTTAGATCGTCTTCATCATTTATTCTCATAGAGACTGCTTGTGTAATTTCATCTCTAATTGAGGCTATTATTGTTTCATTACTATCTACTCCTATCACTTCCATGCCATTTTCTGCTAAAGTGGTAGCTACTTGATAGCCAAATCGACCTAAACCGATAACGCAAAATTTCATGATCTCCTTTAAATTTAATTAATTTATTGTAATTCTTTCTTCAGGGTATTTTAATTCTGGTTTTTCGTTTCCTTTTTCAAATGCCAGCAATATTGTTAGTGTGCCTATACGTCCTACGATCATATTGGCAATAACTATTAATTTGCCATATATGCTAAGTTGAGGAGTAGTATCTGTTGCAACTCCTAAAGTTGCAAATGTAGAGAGAGTCTCAAAAAACAGTTGAGAAAAATTCTTATCTTTTTCGGTAAGCAATAATATAAAAGTACAGAAAATTATCCAAGAAAAACTTAAAGATAAGATAGCAAGAGCTTTAAATATTTCATCTTGAGGGATTTTTCTCATCTTTAGTTCTATAGAAGTTCTACTTTTAATTACTGATCTTATAGTTGCTATAAATATAGCAAAAGTGGTAACTTTTATTCCTCCTCCTGTTGAGCCGGGTGATGAGCCTATAAATCCATATATTAAAATTAAAAATATTGTTGCTATTTGAGCATGCTCAAGATTAATTGTTGTAAATCCAGTGCTTCTATAAGATATTGCATTAAATAACATATTTAATAAAGTTATTCCAAAAGATTTAAAATCAAAAAAATTATAACTCTCAAGCATTATTAATAGTAAAGTTGCTACTAATATTAAAGCTGTAGTTGTACTTAATATAACTTTTGTTGTTAAAGATAAAGATAATCTTTTATGGTTAATTCTATTTTTAATATATAGAAATAGTTCATACCACATTATAAATCCTAAAGTTCCACTTAATATCAAAATTCCTGTAATTAACAACATTGGTATATTTTGTTGGAAATTTATCATATTATTTTCAAAACTACTTAAACCTGCAGAACAAAAAGAAGATATACTATGAAATATAGAATGAAAAATAGCTTCTTTGGTTGAATAATTTGAAGAAATAATAAAGTATATTATTAAAGCTCCGATCGATTCTAAGGTTAATGTAAATAATATTATGAAACTCAGTACTTGCTTAATATTTTTTAAAGATTCAAGCTCAAATATTTGTCCCACCATAATTTTGGTAGTTATTGCTAATTTAGAGGAAAAAAGGGTAAATAGAAATAGATAAAGAGTTACTAAGCCTATTCCTCCAATTTGTATTAATAATGCTATTATTATCTTCCCAAATAGGGTAAAAGAATCAAATGGAACAGTTAATATCCCCGTTACAGAAATAGATGAAGTAGCGGTAAATAAACAATCAAGTAAAGGTACAGGTATATTTTGAGATATTGGTAATTTAAGTAATGCAGTGCCAATTATTATCGCTAAAATAATTGAAAAAATAACTATTTTGCTAAAAGTTCTTTGTCTATAGACAAACATTTAGGTTCCTTAATATACTTTAAAATTTTAATATTTTAATATTGTTATAAAGCAATATAAATATAATAGAGCTCTAATAAAATTAATAATATAATAAAAGTATTTGTTTAAGAAATGAGTTACTTCATCTCCCCATATATAAATACTTATAGCAATTGCATAAAATCTGATTCCTCGTCCTATAAATGTAAGAATTAAAAATGGTATAAAAGGAATTTTAAAGAATCCTGCAGTTAGTGTAAGAAACTTAAATGGAAAAGGTAGTAAGGATCCTATTAATATGGCCCAAGTTTGGTAGTTTTGATAATTTTGAGCTATCCACTCTAATGTTTCTTTTGAGATTATATAGCTAAGTGAGTATTGGAATATTTCAGTATTTCCAAAAAAATATCCTATTCCATAACCGATTAAAGAGGCTACAAATGAAGATATAGTAACTAATAAAGCATAAAAAAGAGATTTATTTCGATTATGTAAGCAATAAAATGCCAATAGACTACTAGTTGGAATAGGAAGAAAGCCTTCAGTAAAAGTCAAAAGACTTAATATGTAGGATCCACTAGGTGAGTTAGCATGATTGCTTACCCAGTTTAAGAGTCCCTTCATATTTTAAGCTTTCTTTTTAACTTATTTTTATATTTTATACAACTCTGGTATTCTATCGACATTTTTATCCTAATATTTTTAATCTTTATATCTTCAAATTATCTTTAATATAATTTTCGATACTATCTATTGATATACGTTCTTGTTTCATTGTATCTCTATTACGGACCGTAATGCAATTATCATTTAAACTTTCAAAGTCATAGGTAAAACATAAAGGAGTTCCAATTTCATCTTGTCTTCTATATCTTTTGCCAATAGAGCCTGATTCATCAAATTCACAAGTGTATTTAGTTTTTATATCTTTATATATTTTCTTTGTTTGTTCACTTAACTGTTTGCTTAAAGGCATAAAAGCTGCTTTATAAGGAGCAATTGAAGGATGTAACTTTAAAACTACTCTTGTATCATTTTCATTTACAATTTCTTCATTATATGCGTCAAATAATAAAGTTAAGAATAAACGATCAGTGCCTACTGAACATTCAACAACATGAGGAACATAAGAAGTTTTAGTAGCTTCGTCAAATACAGATAGATCTTTATGAGAGAATTTCATATGTTGATTTAAATCAAAGTTTCCTCTATAGGCAATACCTTCAAGTTCTTTTGAGCCAAAGGGAAATTGGTACTCAACATCAGAGGTACAACTAGAGTAATGTGAGAGCTCTTCCTTTTCATGTTTTCTTAGAGTAATCTTGTCTTTATTTATACCTATATTTGAATAGAAATTGAGTCTTGTATTACACCAAAATTCAAAGAATTTAAGAGCATCTTCTTCTTTACAAAACCATTCAATTTCCATTTGTTCAAATTCTCGAACACGAAATAGAAACTGTTTTGGAGTAATTTCGTTTCTAAATGCTTTACCAATTTGTGCAACACCAAATGGAATTTTTACTCTATTTGATGACATTATATTTTTAAAATTAACAAATATAGATTGTGCTGTTTCCGGTCTTAAGTAAGCGATAGAATTTTCTTTAGAATTATCTAAGGAAGCTCCAACGTGAGTTTTAAACATTAAATTAAATTGTCTAACATCTGTCCAGTTTTTATTACCACAACTTGAACAGGCTTTTTCGATATCTATCTCATCAGCTCTAAATCTATGTTTACATATTAGGCAATCTACCATTGGATCTTGAAAATTCGATACATGCCCGGACGCTTGCCAAACAGCTTCAGGTCCAAGGATAGCTCCTTCTATAAATAAAATATCTAAGTCAGTTGAATTTAATGAGTTAATCCAAGCTTTTCTGATATTTTGTCGGATCATTGTGCCTAATGGTCCCATATCGTAAACACCATTAAGACCGCCATAAATTTCTGCACAAGGATATACAAATCCTCTTCTTTTACATAATGCAACGATTTTTTCTAGTGTAACTTGCATTTATGCTCCCTAATACTTAACTGATTTATATTTGTTTATTATTTATAATTATATATCAATTTGCTTATTGGAGCAATTTTATACATATTTTGGTATAGTTAGTTATTAGAAATATTGATTATGAAATAAATTTAAAATTTGTATTGTAATGAGAATATCAGTTAAATTAAGCATTTTTTTATCATTAATTTTTATTATATTTAGTAATTTTATTTTATCTATGCAAAATTATAGTGATGATAGTGAATCTATATTTTCTTGTTTGCCTGATGAGCTTAAAATTTATATCTTTGAATTGGTGGTTGAGAAAATTATAAGAGAAAATGAGGATGTTTTTGTTTTATTTGATAATTTATCTAATTTTTTAAAAAATATTTATTTAGTAAATCAATATTTTAAAAGATTCAAAAATGATCTCATAAGATTAAATAAAAGATTAATTACTATATTATGCCAAGATAGATATAACTCAGAATATTTAGACAATAAATTAAAAGAAATTTTAGATGCAAGTGAAACTTCACTATACAACCTAAATATTGAAAGAAAAATAATAGGATTAATACTTTTTGGTGCTAATGTAAATTTTAAAAGTAATAATGGTAGTACTGCTTTAATATGGGTAACTAAATTTTCTTCTCAAGATACTATTAAAATTATTCTTGATTATAATCCCGATATTAATGCTCAAGATGTTTATGGAAATACTGCTTTAATTTATTCAATTCGTGAACGAAAGGATAAAAGTATAGTAGAAAATATTCTTTATTGTAATCCTAACGTTGATATTCAATCTTATTTTGGGCATAAATGGAACGCATTAATGTGGGCTGTTGCAAGTAATAAAATCGATATAATAAAGCTTTTGCTTGATAAAGGAGCTGATATAAATTTAAAAGATAATCAAGGATATACTGCTCGAGATATTGCTTATAAGCGAGGTCATAAAAGTATAGTGAATTTAATTGATAGTTATCGTAATGTTTCATCAAAAAAGAAAAAATTTATATGTTTATTCTTTGATTATAAATAAAATTTTAAATGATATTGATTAATTTTCTTGTACATCTATTTTATATTATTTAATAATTAAAAATTAATCTATTTTAAGAATAAATTAGGAGAAAAATGAAGCAATTTACTATTTTTATTGTAATTTTATTTTTTAGTTTAAATAATATTTTATCTATGGAAAACTTACAAGAAACAAAAGATATGGAGTATACTTTTTTATCTTTACCTTCAGAACTTAAACTTCATATTTTTTATAAAGTTATTGAGCTAATTTTAAAGAATGAAGAAGATATCTTTCATGCGTTTGATAATTTATCTCATTTTCTTAAAACTTTTAATTTACTTAATAAAGAAATGAGAAATTTATTTTGTGGCAATATTGTGCCAATCAAAGAATTTGTCAGAAGATATTATTCCTCTTCTAACGGTTATATTTCTTTAAATAATATAAATTTAAAATTAAAAGAAATTTTAGAAACTCCTGAGCTGACTTGTTCTATGATAAGTGACTATAATTTATTAACACAGCATAGAAATGATATTTTAAAAAAAATAACATGTCTTATTATCTTTGGTGCCGATATTAATATAATAAATAAGAATGGCAAAGATAGTCTAATTTATGTGTCATCTATAATAGATAAAAAAGATAATAAAGAATTTATTAAAATTTTACTTGATTATTGTTTAGATATTACTAGAAAAGATAATGCTGGTTATACGGCATTGATGTATGCTGTATATAATAAAAATATAGAATTAATTAGAGTTCTTCTTAAAAAATTAATAGATAATGCTTCTGTTATCAATTCAATAAACAGTTTAGGAGAAACAGCATTAATGATTGCTATTGGTGAGGATTGTGATGAAAGTATTATTAAACTTTTATTGGATAGTAGCCCTATGTTAGATATACAACAAGAACAAGAGGGATATACAGCTTTAATGAAAGCTATATTCAGAGACAATAAAAAGGTAGTCAAATTATTGATTGATGCTAAATGTAATCTTAATGTGCAATCTAAAGACGGTAGAACCGCTTTGATGTGGGCTATATATGAAAATAGTGAAGATATAGTGAGTTTTATTCTTGATAAAAATGTTGATGTTAATGTTCAAGATGAAGATGGGCGTACTGCTTTGACGTATGCTATTAGAAGTAATAATGAAGGTATAATAAGACTAATTCTTAGTAAAAAACCTAGCTTTGACGTTCTTGATAAAGAAGGTAAAACTATTTTGATGCATTCGGTTGATTATAGTAATTATGCTGTAGTTAAGCTTATTGTTGAACTAGATAGTAAAAGCATTAATGTTCAAGATAAGTATGGAAATACCGCTTTGATATTAGCTCTTAAAGGTAATAAAATTGATATAGCTAATTTACTTATTTCTCAAGGAGCCAATATTGATATATCAAATTACTTTGGTGAAAGGGCGCGAATGCTTGCTCTTGAACATAATTATTACTTCAATCATAATGGGAAATTAGAGGAATCTGTTTCATGTTATATGTTTTAATATTTTACATTTGTTAACATAATTATCTTTAAAATAAGTAATGTAATTTATCACTTTTTAATATATTCCAGTCAGACATTGTTTTGCCACAGCTAACTTTTTGATTTTTTTCTCCAAACAATGATATATGTTCTAATTCTAATTAAGTATATGAAATATTCAATTGTAGTATTAAAGCATAAATATCTTGTTTTAAAATTGACAATATTTTTCAAATAGTTATATACTGTTAATACAAATAAATATTTTAAAGCAAATAGTCAATAGTAATAAATTTGTTCTATTATATCATGGAAATAATAATTTGATGGGATTGCTTTTTAACTTTATAAAAATGGAGAAAAGAATGAGATTTATATATATTTTATATGTTTTAATAATATTTAATATATTTTTTATAAACTTTATTTATTCAATGGAATCATTAGATACGGTAAATACTGGGATTAATTTTGAACATAAAAAAGATGAATTTATTAAAATACTAATGTTAAATATAATAAAATTTTTGAATAAAAATCAAAATATTTTCCAGTCTTATGATAATATTATAAAATATTTGACTAAAGTGTGTTTAATTGATGACGATTTTAGGCGTATATCTAAGTCAAAAGATGTTAATAGAGTTATTCGTCAATATTTGGCTCCTGATAAAATCGATCTAAATCAAGAAGATCTAAATCGTAATCTTAAGAGTATACTCAATAAGTATGATCTAATGAAATATGATAATAAAGAAGAATTTAGTGAAATAAATTTAGCAAAACTTGTTATATCAGGAGCTAATGTTAATGTTAAAAGTGATCAAGGAACGAATATCTTAATTTTATCTTCTGAAAAAAATTATGAAAATTTATTAAATTTGCTTTTAAAATATACAGCAGTAGATATTAATGCTATAGATGTTTTTGGTTTTACTGCCTTATCTCAAGCTTATGAATATGGTTATGACAATATAGTAAAAGTTATTATGAAAGATCCAAAATTAGATATAAAAAAGGCTTTTCTAAATGCAGCAAAACATGATCAGAGTTTACTTGAATTTTTGCTTGAATCTACTAATTTTGATATTAATGCTAAAGATCAAGATGGAAATACAGCTTTAATGTTAGCAGTAATGTATAGCAATACAAATTCAGTTAATGTTCTTCTAAACTATTATAATAAGAAATTAGAAGATATTAATGTTAAGAATAATAACGGAGACACAGTTTTAATGATAGCTATAAGATATAATAATATAGATATTATTAAACGTATATTAGAAGAATCTACCATTGATATTAACGTAAAAAATAACGAAAATATATCACCATTAATTCTTGCTATTAGACTAGGTAATGAAGAATTATCAGGAGAGCTTCTCAAAGATAAAAGAACCGATGTTAATATCAAAGATGATTATGGAAATACTCCTTTGATTTTAGCTTCAGATCAAGGTGAAAAAAATATTGTTAAAGTGCTTATTAATAATCCTGATACTGATATTGATATTGCTAATGATGAAGGATATACAGCACTTTACTATGCACGAAGAAATGGCCATAAAGTTATAGTTAAATGGCTTGAGGATAAAATAAAAATCTAAATCTTATTTTTTAACCCTAGAAATTATTGTTTTTTATTTTTTATAATGAACTGATTAGTATTAAAGTATAATCAGTAATCAAGTTTAACAATGAAAAAAATAATATCTATTTTATGTGTAATCAGCTTGTTTATAAACCTTAATTCTATGGCTTTTGGTTATAAAGAAACAAATAGCTCTATGCTTCTCTCTTTGCCAGATGAATTACAATTGTTAATACTTAAATCAGGGCTTAAAATTACTATTTTAGAAAACAATATATTAGATGTATTTAATGAGTTATCTTTATATTTAAAAAATATTTTATTAACATGCCAAAAATATAGAGGATTTAAGCAAGATCTAATCAAAAAGATCAATAAGCTAGTTAAAACTTATCTTCAATTTTTTGCCAATGATATAGTTGTTGATAGCCAAGAGCGTCAAGTTGATGTAGACGAAATGTTAGCAAGTATTATAATTGGTGATTACAATATTCAAGATGAAATCAAAGCTGCTAAGTTAATTATGGCTGGAGCAAATCCCAATTTGTTTGTAAAAAAAGAGCGTATACATTCACATAGTTGTATTATGCCAATTTATGATTATATACCTATATTGGTTATGATTGTTCAAGAAGATAAATTTCAAAAATTAATAAATTTATTATTGTATAAACAAGCTAATCTTAATGTACGTAGCACAGGAGGATATACACCATTAATATCTGCTATTATTAAAGGAGATTATAATATTGTTGAATATCTTATTTCGCATCAAGTAGATATTAATGCAAAGAATGAACTTCAAGAAACTGCTTTAATGATTGCCATTAGAATGCGCAATCTAACCCTTGTAAATCTTCTTCTTAAAAGTGGAGCTGATATTTATATTAAAGATAAATATCAAAGAGATTCTCTTTATATAGCTTCCGTTTATGAACAAGCAGATATATTAAGTTTACTTAATGATTATAAAAAACTTAAGAACAAAGGGTCTTTAAGTGAAATATAAAATATTATTGATATTAATGCTAAAGATTTTTGATCTTAGATCTATGTCTTATGACTATATCAAAGATGCTAAAGAGTATAATGAGAAGAATTTGTTAATTAATTTGACTCAAGAATTGAAAAATAAAATATTAGATTATATTATATATGATCTTTATAAAGAATCTTTAGATAATGAACCTTTAATAATTTTTGAGCAATTTGATATACTCTTTAAAAATGTTCTTTTAATTAGTAAGCATTTTATAATTTTTAAAGATTTTCTAAAATCAGAAATTGATACTATTTTAAGTAGTGAATTTTTTAAGACTAAATTAAACGAAAATTTAAAAAAATTATTTCAATATGCTGATATTAAATATGATAAAGCAAAGCTTATTAAACTTATCAATTTAGGATGTAATCCCGATATTATTGTTGAATATAATGATACAAAAGAACCTCTATTATTTATTGCTGTACGATTTTCCGAATTTAAATATCTGATAAAATTATTATTAAAAAAAGGAGCTAATATTGATATTCAAGATAGCTATGGAAATACTCCTTTAATAGTTGCTGCATGGCTAGGATATGAAGATATTATTTCTATTCTTATTGACCATAATGCTAGTGTTAATACTAAATCATGTGATGGCTCTACGGCTTTGATATATGCATCATGGACAGGTAATAAGAAAATAGTAGAGTTGCTATTGAGTAAGTATAGAGAGTCTATAAATATTCAAAATTTTTCGGGGGATACCGCTCTTATCAAAGCAGCTGAAGAGGGATATTCAGAGATTGTTGAACTTTTACTTAATTATGGTGCTGATACTTATCTTGAAAACAAAAGAGGAGATAAAGCGCAAGATGTAGCTTTATATGATATAGCAGATATAATAGAGAGATATAAATAAAAAGAGCGTACTACTAGTACGCTCTTTTTAGAATTACTTAATTTCTGGCTCTATTGGTTCTTGATCATCTTGACTAGTTTCAGGTTGATTTTGTTGTGCTGATTTATACAAAATCTCTGCTACTTTATGAGATGATTGAAGAAGTTCTTCTGTTGCTTTTTGCAATTCTGTTTCGTCATTCTGATGTTCTTGTAATGCATTTTTAGCTTTTTCTATTGCATCTTGAGTAGATTTAACATCTTCTTCTGTTAATTTATCTTTATTCTCTTTTAATGTCTTTTCAATGTCATTAATAAGACTGTCTAAACGATTACGTTTTTCAATCAATTCTTTTGTTTTACGATCTTCAGATTCATGCTCTTGAGCTTCTCTTACCATTCGTTCAACGTCTTCTTTGCTTAAACCGCCAGTGTTAGTAATAGTTATTGTTTGCTCTTTATTAGTAGCCTTATCTTTTGCAGATACATGAACTATACCATTTGCATCTATATCAAAAGTAACTTCTACTTGAGGAACTCCACGAGGAGCTGCTGGAATGCCTTCTAATCTAAATTGACCAAGAAGTTTATTGTCTTTTGCAAATTCTCTTTCACCTTGAACTACACGAATATCTACTGCTGTTTGATTGTCTTCAGCAGTACTAAATACTTGAGATTTTCTTGTAGGTATAGTGGTGTTTCTTTCAATTATCTTAGTTGCTATCCCGCCTAAAGTTTCGATTCCAAGTGATAAAGGTGTAACATCAAGCAAGAGTACATCGGTAACTTCACCTGCTAAAACCGCACCTTGAACAGCAGCACCTAATGCTACAACCTCATCAGGATTTACTGATTTATTAGGCTCTTTGCCAAAGAAATCTTTAACTAACTGTTGAACTTTAGGAATTCGAGTGGACCCACCAACTAATAGCACCTCATCTATTTGATTTTTATTAATCTCAGCATCTTGCATAGCTTTTTTGCAAGGTACTAAAAGTCTGTCAAATATATCGCTACAAAGTGCTTCTAATTTTGCTCTTGTTAATTTCATAACAAGATGCTTAGGTCCTGAAACGTCTGCTGTAATGTAAGGCAAGTTAATTTCTGTTTCATGCATACTTGAAAGTTCAATTTTTGCTTTTTCTGCAGCTTCTTTTAGACGTTGTAAAGCCATCTTATCAGCTTTTAAGTCTATATTTTGCTCTTGCTTAAATTCTTGAGCTATATAGTTAATGATTTTTTGATCAACATCATCGCCACCAAGAGAAGTGTCACCATTTGTTGATTTTACTTCTATTACTCCGTCATTAATTTCTAAAATCGAAATATCAAAAGTTCCACCGCCGAAGTCAAAAACAGCTATAGTTCCTTTGTTTTTTTTATCAAGTCCATATGCTAAAGCTGCTGCTGTAGGTTCGTTGATAATTCTTTTTACTTCAAGTCCTGCTATTTTACCAGCATCTTTAGTTGCTTGCCTTTGAGCGTCATTAAAATAAGCAGGAACAGTAATAACAGCATCTGTTACTTTATGTCCAAGATAATCTTCAGCCGCTTGTTTTAATTTCATCAATACAGCTGCTGATATTTCTTGAGGGGTATGTTCTTTTCCTTGAGCTAATATTACTAAAGAATCATCTGCACCTTTTTTTACGGTGTAAGGTACCTGTTTAGCCTCTTGAGATATAGAGCTATATTTTTGGCCTATAAAGCGTTTTACAGAATATATTGTGTTTTCTGGATTAGTAACTGCTTGTCTTTTTGCCAAATCGCCTACTAATCTTTTGCCATCTTTTGTAAAAGCAATAACTGATGGAGTTGTATTTCTTCCTTCTTGATTAGGAATAACTTTTGGGCTGCCACCTTCCATGACTGCAACAACCGAATTTGTTGTTCCTAAATCTATACCTATTATTTTTGCCATTTATTCCTTTCTTTTATCTTAATTTATTTATGCAAAAATGATAAAATGTTATTTGTATTTCTATATAATTTTATATAAGATTTTTGAAAAAATGTCAATAATGAACTAAGATTTTTTTAGTGTAATAGACTCAACTTTCTTAAGACTAGAATTTAAGAAAGTTAATTTAAGGTAAATATTTATAAGTATATGGACAACAAAGATAAATTAAGACTAATATAAGTTCAATTTATATTTTGATAAAAAGTTAAATTTATTGATTATTTGAGTTAAAATATATCGTTTTACTGATTAAGTTTTAGATTATCGATTTTGACATTATCAGTTAAGTTATTTTGGTAATACAAGTTTTTTTAGCAATTTTTTATTTTATATCAAATTTTAGATAAAAAAAGATAAAAGGAACTATTTTAACATAGTTCCTTTTATCTTTTTTTACAGTATTTGCTTAAATTCTTTGAGGAGCATTTTGATAGTAGTTATTGCCTGGTCTTTGATTTCTAATGTTTTGCTTATTAGATTTGTTAAACCAACCGTTCCATTTTGATGATGCCCATGTTCTTGATCCTTGAGCATTATTTTTAATTCTTTGCCATAATGATGGATATGGTTTTGCTTGATTTACTGCTTCCATTTGGCTATTTAATAACATACCGCTTAAAAATATACCTATATATAGTTTTTTCATTATACCCTCCTTTTTTTTATTATTTATAAAAATATATATTATTTTATTTTAAAAAAGCAATATTTTATTTTTAATTTTTAAAAATAAATTGTACTTAATATAAAAATTTATATAAAAGAGCAAGTATAAGGGAAAATATAATTGTTTTATAATGCGGCTTTAGGTCTAGATATATATTTTTTTGATTAAGAAAAGTTACAGACATGGATATTATTGTAAATAAGCGTAATATTATAATACTTGCTAATATTATCGATATTGAAAAATAGTTAAGCATATATTTGCTTATTAATAATGCTGTTGTTATATAAATTACAGTAAATATAGAAAAAGATATCGATCTTTTTTCTAAGATAAATAATTTTTCATAAAAATTAAAAAAGGGCTCTATAAATATTATAAATATCATTATATATATATAATGATTTTGCATGTCATTATCCATTATAAAGAATTTTATTTTATTAACATTTATTAATAAAATTATGATAATGCTATAAAGTATTTGGTAAAATATATAAGATAAATATTTAAATATATTAAAATATTTATCTTTAAAATTAGCAAAAGAGATAGCTAAAGATATGTTAATATTTTTATTTATAATCGAGTTAATCCATTGAGCTATAGACCAATATATTTTAATATATGAAGCTTTATGTAAATCTAAATATAAAGAACAAAAAGGAACGAAAAAATTTGAATTAAATAGTTGAGCGCTCATTTGGAAGATCCAGTTAAAAGTTCTGATCTTAATCAACTCTTGATATTCATAGCTGATAATATATTTACTATTGTTTTGAAGATTTGAATAATATTTATAAAGATTATACGATAATATTAGTACTTGCAAAATAGAAATTATTAATAGAATTAGCCAACAATATTCTAAAGTTATATCTATGTTAATAATATAAGAGGTCCATACTGTTGCTATATAAAAATACATTCCTATAGATTCTACTAAAGCAGTTGTTTTTGTCATGAGTACTAATTGTAAAAAAGCTCTTAATGTTTTTTTTACACTTTCAGATATGAAGGTTAGTGCTACGGTAAATATTAAATTTAGATTTATTAGATCTTTAAATGGAGTCTTTATTATATTTTGGTATTTAATAACTATAAAGCTAGATATTAAAGAAAAGATAGAAATAAGAATTATTTGAGGCACTATTTGATATTTTATGAAATGTAATAAACTTTGTTTATCTTTAACGATATCTTTTATAAATATGGCAAGAGAATAATCAAGTCCCAAGTTTAATAATATAACAAATAAGTAAAATAAAGAAAATGTGATGCTAAATAATCCATGGAAATAAGTTCCTATAAATTTTTGTAGCAATATATTATGTATAATTAATAAGGCTTGAGTTACTATGGAATCAAATAAATTCCAATATATAGAAATAAAAAATTTATTGTTTCTAGAATTAAATGGCAAATTGGACATTATGTTATATTTTTAATTTATAATAAAATTATTTTACATAATTATACCATAAATTAAAGCAAAGTCTAAAGTATATATTTTATTCTAGAAATATTTTATAAATCCTAGTAAAAATCTAATATATTTGATATG
The DNA here is from genome assembly GCF_000513475.1 of Candidatus Babela massiliensis. Classification (GTDB taxonomy): domain Bacteria; phylum Babelota; class Babeliae; order Babelales; family Babelaceae; genus Babela; species Babela massiliensis. The sequence continues at coordinate 162,543 of NC_023003.1, read as the reverse complement.
ATATGTTCAAGGTAAAAGCTTTTTTTGGGTGAACATAATCAAAAAAGGATTAAATATGTTCTGCTTAAATGAAAAAGTTGTTTATCCTGGTCATGGTGTTGCAAAAGTGAATCGCTTGATAAAAAAATGCATATCCAGTGAAGAGGTTACATTTTACGAATTAACATTCTTAAATAAGGATGTAACAGTTTTGGTTCCTACCAATAATGTTAGCTCAATAGGTTTGAGAGGGTTAAGCTCTCTAGAAAAAATAAAAGAGGCTTTTAGCTTGCTAAAAACGCCAGTTAAAAAAGCTAATCAATACGAATTTGCGGCTACTAATTGGAATAAGCGCAACAAGGAGTACCAACTTAAATTACGTACAGGCAATCTACAGGATTTATTAGAAGTCTATAGAGATTTAAGATATATCTCTTCTTATAAAGAGCTATCTTTTGGTGAAAAGAATTTGTTACAACAAACAGAGACTCTTTTAGTAGAAGAAATCTCTTTAGTAGAAAGCGTAGCACGTGAAAAGACTATGGAGCAATTAAGATCGCTATGTTCATTGCAACAAGTAAAATGTAATTCAATTATTGAAGAAGAAAAAGTAATTTAATTATAACAAACCAAAAAGACATTAAAAAAAGAGCCTGCTTTTATCGGGCTCTTTAATTTATGATTATGATAAATAAAAAATTTATTATTGTGTCTGGCCCTACTGGTGTAGGTAAAACAGATTTTGCTGAAAAGTTGGCTCAGTCTATATCGTTAAAAACTGCAATTGTTAATATTGATGTTGGACAATTTTATAAGCCTTTATCAATAGGGACTGCTAAACCTGATTTGTCTGATGTTCAATATGGTTCGAGATATTATTTATTTGATATAATAGATCAACCTAAGGATTTAACTGCAAGTGAATTTAGAGAAATTTTACTAAAACTTTTAAAAGACTTATGGGCTAATAATATTTTGCCTATAATAGTTGGAGGTTCTAGTTTTTATGTTAAGTCTATATTTTATCCTCCTATATCTATTTTAAATAATTCGTCTAATGGTCTAGATTTTTCTAATATTAGTACTCAGGATTTATATAATAGATTAAAAGAGGTTGATGAAATAAGAGCACAAGAAATACATTCAAATGATCGATATAGAATAGAAAGAGCTCTTTATTTATGGAATACTACTTCCATTAAACCATCAAATTTAAAACCGAAATTTGATTGCCCTGGGGAATGTCTTTTTTACTATATAACTAGAGAGAGAGAAGAGCTTTATTCCATTATTAATCAACGAACTTATAAAATGTTTGATTTGGGATGGTTAGAAGAAGTAAAAAATTTAGATAATAATTGGAAGAAATTTTTATTGAAGAAAAAGTTAATAGGATATCCTGAAATTATTAAATATTTAGATAATAGCTCATTTGATGATTACGATTTTGATAACTTAGTACAAGATATATCTCAAAAGACTAGAGCTTATGCCAAGAGGCAATTGATCTTCTGGCGTTCTTTAAAGGCTGATTTAATTTTATCAAATCTATCTAAAGGTTTTATTAAAGATATTAAGGAAATAAACTTGACTTTATTAAATCTTGATTTATATATAAATCAGTTATGTATAGAAATAGAAAAATTTGTTTCTGTATGATAAAATGAAAAAACAAAAATAAGAAATCAAAAATTATTTGAAAGGCAGCCGATATGATGAACTCATTTAGAAAACAAATGAAATCCACAGCTTTTAAATTGATAATATGGTTAGGTTTATTTTCAATAATAGGTGGAGTTTCCTTATTAGTATTTGTACAAAATGTTTTTTTAAAGCAAAATTTTGAAGGCATAGCTTCGGTTAATAATCTTGCAATTCCTGTATCTGATTATAGAAGACAAGCAAGATATTTATACTATGTTATAAATCAAATTAAGCAAATATATGGTGCTCAAGCTGATATGCTTTTATCACTATGGGGAATTGATGCAAAAAGTAATCCAGAAAAAATGGCGTTGGAAAATTTAATTCAGCAAAAAGTAGTTCAAAGTGCTGCTGAAAACTCAGGTTTTAATATAGGAGCTGATTATATTACTCAGAAACTACAAGATAATGAGTTTGTTAAAGATAATCTTTCAAACATAATACCCAATGATGTTTTTGAAAATGGGAAACTAAATACTAGTTCTTTAATTCAAGCATTAAAGGCCCAACAAACATCTTTAGAAGATTTTGAAGCGCTATTAAAAGAAATAATTGAACGTAATTTATTTGTAGATTCTTTGCAATCTTTATCCTATATTCCTCAAGATCTTTTAAAAGAACAATACATTAAGCATTACTCTAAAAAGAAATTTAATATTCTTGAGTTAGATATTAATAATTATATTAAAAAATCAGAATCAGAAAAATTAAATCAAGCAGAAATTGAAAGCTATTTTGACTTAAATAAAGAGAATTATAGAGTACCTGAATTTCGTTCTGTAAATTTATGGTCATTTAATCCAGATTCTTATCAAATATCTATTTCTGAACAAGATATTAAAGATTTTGCTGAAAAAAATGATAGGGATTTAGAAAAAGATAAATCTGATATTGAAAGGCAATTAAGATTAGAGAAATTCGAAACAGATTTCAAAAATGATGCTAAAAGAGTATTAAATCAATCAAGAGATAATGTAGCAATTTTAGATAATTTTGTAAAAACAAAAAAGCAATCAAATCAGAAATTAATTCTGTCAAAAAAGATGCCAGTGTGGGCTCAGAAAAGGTATTTTCTTTGGCAAAAATAAACGATAAAGCATTTTATTTAAATGAAGGTCAAGGTTATATTGTAGAACTTAAGTCGATTAGCAAAAGTTATATTCCTGATCTATCTGCAGTAAAAGACAGTGTGATTAAAGATATATATAGATCTAATGCATTAGATCTGATAAAAAAAGATCTAAATGAAATATTGAAATCAAATAAGACCATAGAAGAATTGGCAAAAATATTTAATGCAAAATTAGAAAAAACCGATTTATTAGAATTAAATAGCAGTAATAAAGCAATTAAGGATAAAAATATTCCGAACTCATTGTTAGTAGAACTTATTCAATCTAAAGATAAAGTTGAACACTTATCAGAAAATATAGGTTATATTGTTGAGCTTGAGGAAATTGAACCATTTAATGAAAAAGATTTTGATTCTAAAAAAGATGCTCTTGAATCTCAATTGTCTCAAAGTCAAGTAAAGAATATTTTTCAAGATCTTTTGACTGATTGGCAGAAGAAAGCTGATATAAGATTGAACAAAGAACTATTAAGGCTTTAAAATAATTGTCTTATTGCTCTTTTATTAATAAATTGTTAAAATTAAATATGTAAAATAATTATTTTTGATATTTCAATTTGTTAAAATTTTTTGATTTTGGAATTTAATTTTAATTTTGATGTTATTTATGAAAGAGTTTGATATGAAAGAAAAGTTAAGAAAAGACTTAGAAGTTGAAGGTGACTCAAAAAAACAAGCTCTTGACGTAATTCTATCTCAAATAGAGAAGCAGTACGGTAAAGGTTCAGTTATGTTTTTGGGCCAAAGTACAGCTTTAGATGTTGAAGCTATTTCAACCGGTTCTCTTTTGATAGATAATGCTATAGGCATAAAAGGGTTGCCAAGAGGAAGAGTTATTGAAATTTTTGGTCCAGAAGCATCTGGTAAAACGACAATAGCTCTTCAAGTAGTTGCTCAAGCTCAAAAGCAAGGCGGTATATGTGCTTTTATAGATGCAGAGCATGCTTTAGATCCATCTTATGCAAAAAAGATAGGTATTAATACTGATGATTTACTAATTTCTCAGCCTGATTATGGCGAACAAGCTCTTGATATTGCTGAGATGTTAGTGCGATCTGGAGCTATTGATGTTATAGTTATTGACTCTGTTGCTGCTTTAGTTCCTAAGACTGAGTTAGAAGGCGACATGGGAGATACGCATATTGGTCTACAAGCGCGTCTCATGTCTCAAGCATTAAGAAAGTTAACGCCTATAGTGCATAAATCAAAGACTATTTTAATATTTATTAACCAAGTTCGTCAAAATATTAATGCTATGGCTTTTGCAAATAAAGAGACAACAACAGGTGGTAATGCATTAAAATTTTATGCTTCTTTAAGAATTGAAGTTAGAAGAATAGAAACTCTAAAAAAAGATGATGTAAATTTTGGAAATAGAGTAGCTGTTAAGTTAGTTAAAAATAAGATGGCTCCTCCCTTTAAAAGAGTGGTAGTCGATTTAATTTTTAATGAAGGTATTAGTAAAGAATTAGATTTATTAGATGCAGCTCTACAATGTGGAGTGATTAAACAAGCGGGCTCTTGGTTTTCTTATGAGAGTGAAAAAATAGCTCAAGGTAGAGACCAAGTATGTCAGTTTTTAAAAGCTAATACCGATTTTTATAAAAAGATTCGCAATAATATAGAACAGATATTTGAATCAAGAAAAGTAGATATAAATATAAATGAAAACAGTAATATATAATTAAAGGGAGCACAATTACATTGAAATCAAAGATAGATGGCAAATCAATACCTGCTGTTAATGAAAAAATTCTTTTTGATAAGATGCAAGTTATCTCTTATGATGGTAAAAATTTAGGTGTTTTGTCTAAAAAAGAAGCATTAAAATTAGCTTTAGATGCGGGTCTGGATTTAGTTTTAATGGCAGACCAGGGTGGAGAAGGTTATCCAGTTGCTAAAATTTTAGATTTTGGCAAAGCCTTGTATGCTAAGAAAAAACAAATAGCAGATGCCAAAAAGCACCAAAAAACTATTCAGGTTAAAGAAATTAAGCTCCGGCCTAAAATTGGAGAGCATGATTATCAAACAAAAATTAATCAAGCAGCTCAGTTTCTTAAAGATCTTAAACATGTAAAAATAACCTTAATGTTTAAAGGTCGAGAAGCAGTAGGGTTAAATGAGCGAGGATTAGAGTTTTTTGATAAAATTAATAATTCTTTTGAACAGTTAGGTCTTAATAAACTGGTTCAAGAAAAAGATGCAAAAACATCTAATTCATGGTCACGAGTTTATTATTTAAAAAAATAAATTAACATAAAAATAAGACAATCAAGATAATAAGGATTTATAAATGCCTAAAGTTAAAACTCATTCAGGTGCAAAAAAACGTTTTAAAAAAGTTGGTAATGGTTTAATTAAAGCAGCAAGGCCATTTCGTCGCCATTTGTTGACCAAAAAATCAGCAAAAAGAAAACGTAATTTGAGAACTGATTTATATATAGCAAAGTGTGATATAAATCATATTGCGCCATTGTTGCCATATTAATTAAAAATATTAAAAACAAAAAGTACAATACACAATATCAGGATAAAAAATGACTAGAATTAAACGCGGGGTAATGACCAAAAAACGTCATAAAAAACTTTTAAAACAAACAAAAGGTTTTTGGGGACAGCGTAAAAATATTTTTAAACGTGCTAAAGAGACTTTGTTACGTGCAATGGCTTTTGCCTTTAAAGGTAGAAAGATGAGAAAGAGAGATATGCGTTCTCTTTTCATTATGCGTATTAAAGCTGCAGCAGAAACTAATAATACTAAATATAACATTCTAATTCATAACTTGAAAAATGCAAATGTTGAGATTAACCGTAAGATGCTTAGTCAAATAGCAGTTTATGATCCTCAAGTATTTAGCCAAATTGTTGAATTTGTAAACCATTAATAATTAACAATTTAATTAAGAAATAAATTAATATTATTTTCTTATCTTGACAAAGACTGGGAGTTAGGGTTAAATTCAGCTTCAATATAAACCCTTGTAATAAAAGGAGAAGACGATATGGAAATACCTAATTCCCTTGAAGTATTAAGTGTTCTTGAGAAAAAGATTGCTAATGTTTTAGAGTTACTTAAAGAAGAAAAGAATCTTAATGCCCAGCTAATCAAAGAGAGAGAGGAGCTAATTAGTCGCTTAGAATCAGCAGAAAATTCTCTACTTCAAGAAAGTCAAAGTATTGATCAATTAAATCAAGAAAGATTTTTAACAAAAGAAGTAGTTGATGAGTTAATTAGAAATATCGATCGACTCGTTGAGGTTAAACAAGAAGAGAGATGAATAATATATATGATAATAAATTGAGAAAATATCAAATCTCAATTTTTGGAGAGAGTTATTTTCTTGTAAGTGACGAATCTGAAAAACATCTCATTAGTGCTGCAGAATTGGTAGATGGATATATCAAAGAAATTATAAAAAAATATCCTGATACTGAGTTGAATAAAATCGGCATACTTGTTGCACTTCAGTTTGCAAGTAGGTCTTTAAAGGCTAAAGAGACTATTGAGCATTTTCAAGAGTATAGCGACAAATTACTTAGTTTTATCGATATGGAAACTGCTCAATTAAATATCGAAAAATTCTAAATAACCCTCCCCAAATTCTTTCGGGAGGGTATATTGATTTCCTATTTTTATTTATCTTATTTCTTAATGTTTTAATTCTCTTATATTTTGGTAGTCTATAGGTAATTAATTTGTTTTTAAATTAATTTTTTTAAAGTATAGGAAGAAGAGACGATGTTTAGTTTAATTTTTATGTTTGTTGCCGCAGCGCTAATAGTTGTGGCATTGTTGTTGCTTATGTATGGTTATAAAAAGAGCTTTATTGCTCAAAGGTTAATTGAGGAAGCACAAGCGAAGTTAGAAAGCGTTAAAAGAGATATAGAAACTGAAAAAAAAGAAGCTTTAATAAAGCTGAAAGATGAACTGTATAAAAAAAGAACAGAATTTGACTTAGAGATTAAAAAAGAAAGAGCAGAACTTGAGAGATTTCAAGCTAAATTAAATTCTAAATATGAAGCTATAGAAAATAAAGATCAGCGTCTTGAGGATTTGAGAAAAGAGCTCCAGCAAAAAGAGCGTACAGTTTCTCGTACAGCGGATATTCAAAGAGCAAATGAACAAAAGTTAAAAAGCTTATATGAAGAACTGATTCTTAAATTAGAATCTATAAGTGGTATGAGCAAAGATGAAGCGCGTCAAGCTTTATTTGATTCTTTGGAAAATGAAGTTCGCTTATCAAATGAAAAGTATGTTCAAAAGGTTGAAGAAGAGGCTCGTCATTTTGCAAAAGAAAAGGCTGTTAATATTATAGTTACAGCTATGCAACGTTATACTGCAGATCAAGTTTCACCTGCATCTTCTGGAGTTATTCATTTACCGAGTGATGAAATGAAAGGCAGAATAATTGGTAAAGAAGGCCGAAATATAAAATCTTTAGAGCTTGCAACTGGCATGGAATTTGTAATTGGTGAAACTCCTGAAATTATTACTATTTCTGGATTTAACCCAATAAGAAGAGAAGTTGCCAGACGTTCATTAGAAAAATTAATTAGTGATGGTAGAATTAATCCTACTAAGATTGAAGAAACTGTTCATCAAACAGAAAAAGAGATCGAAGAAATAATACAAGAGTATGGTAAAAATGCTGTTTTGCAATTTAATTTGCAAGGTATAAAGCCCGAAATTATATCTTTACTTGGAAAATTACATTTCAGAACCAGTTTTTCGCAAAATGTATTAGTTCATAGTGTAGAAGTAGGTTTATTTGCTCGTATGATAGCTGAAGAATTAGGCCTTCCTCATCCTGAATTAGCGTTAAGAGGCGGTTTATTGCATGATATAGGAAAAGCTGTTTCAGCAGAAGTGGAAGGTCCTCATGCGATAATTGGTGCTGATATTGCAAAAAGATGTGGCGAAGATCCTATCATAGTAAATGCTATAGCGGCTCATCATGAAGAAGTGCCAGCAATATCTATTTATAGTCTTATAGTTATGATAGCTGATACTATATCTGCCTCTCGACCAGGAGCCAGACGTGAGACACTATCAACTTATATTAAAAGACTTGAGAAATTAGAAGAAATCTGTCAAGGTTTTGAAGGTGTGAAAAAAGCGTATGCTCTTCAAGCAGGTAGAGAAGTAAGAATTATTGTTGAAGAAGAAATATTGGATGATGAAAAAGCAATGATATTAGCTCGAGAAGTGGCTCATAAAATAGAAAAAGAGATGAGTTTTCCGGGACAAATTAAAGTAAATGTTATAAGAGAGAAACGTGCTATTGAATATGCTAAATAATAATTTGGCTATTTAGATTTTTAAACAATTTTTATATTAGTATAATTAGGTAAAATTTAATGAGTAAAATAAAAGTACTTTTAATTGGAGATGTAGTTGGTTCTAGTGGATGTCAAATGTTTCAAAAGCATATTGGTACCTTAAAAGAGAAATATCAGGTAGATGCTATTATTGTTAATGGAGAAAATAGTGCAGCTGATGGTAGAGGGATAACTTTGAAAGGTATGAACTTTTTTAAGCATAATAAAGTAGATATTGTAACTTCAGGTAATCATATTTGGGCAAAGCATGAAATATATCAATATTTAAATGAAAATAGAGATCTTTTACGTCCAGCGAATTTTCCAAGTGAATGTCCCGGTACGGGAGCTACTGTTTTTACTTGTGGTCATTTTACTGTCGGGGTAATTAATCTGCAGGGTAGAACTTTTATGCGTGAACAAGTTTCTTGTCCGTTTAAGACTGTTGATACAATTCTGACATATTTAAAAAGTAAAACTAATATAATTATAGTTGATTTTCATGCAGAAGCCACGGCTGAAAAACAAGCTATAGGATACTATCTTGATGGAAAAGTCAGTGCTGTAGTAGGTACTCATACTCATATTCAAACTGCTGACTCTCGTATATTAAAAAATGGTACAGCTTATATAACAGATCTTGGTATGGTAGGAGCTTTAAATTCTATGATTGGAATGAAAAAAGCTCCTATTATACAGTCCATGATTAGTCAAATGCCTGTTAGGTTTTCAGTAGAAACTGAAGGTCCTATGGTTATGTGTGGTGTAGTTATAGAAATAGATACAGATACAGGTAAAGCTCTTAATATTGAACGAGTTTATTTAGTGGATGAAGAAATTAATATTTTAGGTAACAGTTAATTTCTTTATATTTAGATATCACAAATAAGATTAATTTATTCTTTATTATAAAATTTGCAAAAAAATATTAATATTGTACTATTATAGATAGTAGACAAAATCTATTATTATTTCTAAATGTAATCAAAATATAATAAAAATATTAAAAATACAGAGAAAATATTATGTCCTCTTTTTTGAAAAATTTTTTAATAGTGACTGCTATAGTTACAATTAATAACCATATAATTTGTATGGATAATCCTCTTAGTTCAGATTTGAAAAAACAAAAAATACATTATCAACTTCCTGTAATAGAAAAGAAATTAATTATTCCAGATTGTTTATCAAATTCATCAGCCAAAGCTCTGATAAAACATATTTTGGATGGCAAAGTTATTTTAACTGATTCTTTAATTAATATAATGCCTGAAGAAATAGCAGAGATTATCAAAAGTAATTTAATATCGAATTACTTTGAAAAGTTATTTAAGCTTAAGCAAACAGTTAATAGACAGATAAGAGATATTACCTATAGTACTGTTAGTAATGATAAAAAATATATAGTAACGATTGTGGGTGAAGATACTATTGTTTTATACGAAATAGATTCAGGTTTAGTAATACAAAAAAAGAATTTTAATAATAATAGTGGTATAACAAGTATTGCAATCAGTAATGATAATTCTTTTATAGCTACAGCATCTAAAGATAATAAAATTAAGCTTTGGTCTTTAGATGGAAATGAGCTATCTTGTTTTTCTAGTGATAAAAGAGTGAAAAATTTGCTTATAAGTCCTGATAATAATTTCATTATATTGATTACTAATACTGGTCATGTCATAATTTTGGACAAAAAAAGCAATGCTACTATAGCTGAGTTAGTTCCTTATGATAATGCTGAGGAAGTAGAGGAAAGTGATTTGCCTGTACCGTTTTTTCAAACCACTTTTAAAGATACTATAGGAATTTGTGAATTATCAGATAATGTTTTAGTTATATCTGATAAAGAAGGTAAAATTAAATTATTTGATATTAATAAAAAAGAATTTTTAAGCGAGTGGGAAGCTCATGAGAAAAATATCTCAGTAATAAGTATAAATCAAGGCTTTATTTTTACCGGTTCTTATGATTTTAAAGTAAAAATGTGGGATATAGAAACCGGAGAACTTAAAGGAACTTTTAAGCATGATAATATAATTACTTCAATTTCTATTAGTAGAGATGGGAGATATTTATTGACTGGATCCTATGATAATACTGCTAAATTTTGGGATTTAGATACACACGAGTGTATTTATAATTTTGTGCATGAAAACTATATAAATATGGTTCAAATAAGTCCAAATAAAGAGTTTCTAGTTACTTGTTCTGATGATGGTATAAAAATATGGAATAGTAAAACTGGTCAATTATTTTATTCGATTGAGCCACATTTTTTTGTTCCAAATACTGATCTAAAAGAAGTTAGAAAACGACAGGTGACCAATCTTTATAGCAATATGTTAATAACTTCAGATAATGGTATGGTAATTGATATAACTAAGGATAATTTTTTTGAAATTACACATACCCCTTTTGCAAAAACTATTGATGAATTATTAAATTATATTCGGTCATAGTTTTGGACATTTTTAGATTTATATGTTAATTTTAAAGTGTGAAAAGTATATTGATAAAGGCTAAAATTGTATTTAAATATTTCTAATTTACTTACTATTTCAAGAATTTTTTTTACTCCATTTATTGTAAAAAATATATTATCAGGTAATTGGCATGTTTCAATAACATTATTTTTATTTGCTGCATTTACAGATATTCTAGATGGATTTTTAGCAAGAATTTTAAATCAAGAAAGTTATATAGGAACTTTATTAGATCCGTTGGCCGATAAGATACTACTGATTTCATGTTATATAAGTCTTTTATTTATAGAAAATAATCTATTTTTGATTCCTTCATGGTTTACTGTGATTATAATATTTAAAGAACTTATATTAATATCCGGGTCATTAATTTTAAATTGCGTATATAGAATAAATTTTAAAATTAAACCTAGTGTTCTAGGCAAATTGAATACTTTTTTTCAGATACTTTTTGTTATTTTTATTTTGAGTTCGATTATCTTAAAAATAGATAGCGATATCTTAAATAATATTTTTTATATATTCTTGTATTTTATTACTGTGTTAAATTTATTAACACTAATGCACTATTCTTTTCAAGCTTTTAAGGAGTTTATAGTATGAAATTTAAACTTAGAAAACTAATTAGTTTTAGTCTTATATTGTCAGTTATTGCAATTTTTTACAGTTTTTCAGATAATTTTTTATCAACCCCATCAAGAAGACGTTCAATTGGTCAAATTAAACAAGAAATAGCTGAAACTTTAGGTATAATTTTAAATCAAAATTCTAAAATGATAGAAAGTATAGCTCATAATCAACAAGAGATATATAGAGCTATTATTCAATTAGCTAATAATGAAAAAAATTCTCCATTAGTCAAAGCTTCTAAAAGAGAGCTTGAAGAATCTTTAAATAAATTGAAAATAATAAAAGATGATAATGATAAACATATGAGTAAAATAGTAGAGTTTTTTAAAATGGCTCGTACTAATTTTATTGAAAAAGACAAAAACAAAGAAAGGTGTTAACATGGCAAGTTTTAATAGAATTATTATAATTGGTAATCTTACTAGAGATCCAGATTATAAGCAACAATCTTCAGGTCAAGCAGTTTGTAAGTTAAGTATAGCGTCTAACCGTCAATTTAAAAATAAACAAAATGGAACTTTAGTACAAGAGGTTTGTTATATAGATGTAGACGTATGGGGTAATCAAGCAGAAAGCTGTAAACAATATCTGGAAAAAGGCCGTCCAGTTTTGGTTGAAGGTCGCTTGAAATATGATCAGTGGGAATCTGAAGGACAAATTAAAAGAAGACATTCAATTGTGGCTGAGAAAGTGGTATTTTTAGGATCTTCTAATCAACAAAGTGATAATGCTCAAGGCGATTCTTTTGATAATCAATTTGGTTCTCGTTCAAATAACAGTTTAAGAAGCAAAGCTTCTGATATTCTAGCAAAAGACGAGATGCCTTTTGAAGATGATCTTCCTTTTTAAAAATTTTTTCGAAAAATTTAGCAGATATCAAATGGATATTATATTTATTTGATATCTGTTTTTTTATCCATTTACTTATTATTTATTAATAATTATTGACTTTGCTAAATACAATTTGCAATTCTTTTAATGTGATATATAAATTTATTTAGTATGTAGAATTAATATGTTTAAAAGAAATTGTTTATTTTATTTAGTTATTTTTTATAGTTTTATTATCTCTTCTAAGAATAATTATTGCAATCTTACTTCTAAATCTATGAAGATATGGGACAAAATAGATCTAGTAAGAGCTATTTATACTACCCAGGAGCAGAAGGAAGAGTTTGTAAATGTGTTATTTAAAGAAATTAAATCGTTACGTCATGATTATTTAAAATCTATATCGGATATTAGTTATAATAATGATAAAACGGAATTAATAAATTTAATAGAATCAATATTTAAAAATTTTAATGAAGTTTTTGGTAATATTAATACTAAAAAATTTACTTTGAGTTGCGACATTTTAAGAGAGGTTCTGTTCTTATTAAAAGCACCAGTCGATATTAAATCCGAAATATCCTCCGATCATATTAGTGGTAAAGATTCTTTTACCGGTGATGGTGTAATTATAAAGAATAGATACAAAAGGATTAAATAATCTATTATATTTAGCAAAATCATATTCTGCTAAAATATTCAGATTCCATCTATTCCATTTTTTTAAGATTTCATCATTATTGGCTATATTTTTGCTTAATTCTGAATTTAGGCAAATAATTTTACTTTTATCTTTCTGTTCAAAGCTGAATCCAGTAAGGATTGAAAGACCCCAGCAAACATGATCTGCTTTTATGTAAGCGCCTGTTCTATAAACTGGACCAGATTTTATTTTGGTTATTGCTTTTTCTAGTCTTATAATTCCAGTTTTACTTTCTTGAGTTCTTATTGATATACATTGTGTTGTGTCAAAAAATCCTACTCCATCATTATGAATACCAAAAGTTAACCAATCGTATCCTCCTATGGCTATATCTATTAACCATGTTATTCCATAATGGCCTCCATATCCAAAAGGAATATCAAATACTAGATTAGGATTCTTTTTTTTACCTGTAGGAAATAGAGCTCCTAATTGAAAAGCTCCGTCTATATAATCAAGATAATTAGTATCTTCGTAATTTATAGTCCATCCTAAAAATACACTAGTATCCGAAAATCCTCGATTTCTTATTGATCTTAAACTTAAGTCACAACCTTTTAGAGAATCTTTTAGCATAATTAGATCTCTTTGCTTAAATCGTGAGAATAAAGAACAATCTCTATTATATTCTTTACAACTATCAGGAAATATTTGCGCAGAAACAGCCGGAACATGAACATGTAAGAAAAGACCATTAGTAAAATTTTGATAGATATTTAAGTTAACTTCAAATATATCAAAGTATCCAGTAAACATAATCTTTCTATAATCTTGGCCTATTAGTAAGCTTTCAGGGCCATATAATCCGAATAAAGGTACTTTGTCGCTACAACCGTTTCTGGAGCATGATGTAGTACCACCAGCAATTTGAGTATTAATAGTTGTTAGCCAATTTCTATCAAACCGTGGTTCATCCCAAAAAGAAGAAGCACGATAAAAAAAACTTCTGTCAAATGAATATATTTGGTAAAAAAAGTTCAAAATAGTTATCAATATTAAAAGGTGCTTGTAAAATTTTTTCATGTTATATTTCCTAAAAATTTAAGTAACATTATAGGTCAATTAAGTCATATTCTTAATAAATATATTATTTATGTCATTAAGTCTATAGTAATATACTAAAGAATAGATTTAAATTTAATTTTTAGGAGTAGAAATATGTTTTGGGCTTTAATTTTTTTAGTATTTAATATTATTTACTTTTCTTTTGAATTGTATTCTATGGATAATTATAAAATGTGGCGTCATGCTGATAAAGCATATAAAAGAGAGCAGAAAAACAACAAAAAAGCTGATTATGATTCAGATAAAGAAGTATTTTTTACAGAAGATGGTCAAAGAGTTATAGCTTCTTTTTCAAAAGAAGATGAAAAATTAGAACAATTATCAGAGACAAATGAAGCTTTATCTTGTGTTAATTGTTCTGATCAAGAAGAATCAAAATATTATATAAGTAAAAAACTATTACGCTTTATATATACTAGTAATAATAATTTTATTCGTAAATTTATGAAGAAATTTAATAAGCCAATTAGATTGAGGATATCGGCTTGTCCATTGACGGTTGAACAATTTGATAAAATAGTCTCTAAAAGTAATATTGATACAAAAAAATCTATTAAGTCATCATCTTTCTTTAATAAATTATTAGCTTATACAGGATTAAGTACTGTTTCTGCTTTTATTGCTTATAAATTGAATATAAAAAATTATAAAAAAGATAAGAAAGATGACCATCTTAATAAAGTTGTTAAGCCTAAATGTGAATTAAATAAATAAGATTTTGTTTTAAGTAGCTTCAAGCTAAGTTAAGAGAGATGGTATGAATCATAAAATAACAATAGTATTTTTGTGGCTTTTTTATTTATCCAATAATATTTTTTCTATGTCTGATAATTTGGTCGAAAGTCAAGTAATAGAAAATAGATTTTTAATATCAAATTTATCCGATGAGTTGCTTTTGAATATTTTTAAACTATTAGTAAATTCTTATATTATAAATTCAGATAATATATTTAGTTTTTATCAATCAGTAAAAGAATTAAAAAATCTTAATTTAGTTTGTCAACTATTTAATTCTATACTCAATGATAGAGATATAATAAATATTATTGATCAAAAAAGAGTTATCTTAAGAAATTATTATAATAAATTCGAAATTCCTATAGAGTTGTCTAATAAAGTTTTAAAAGAATGGCTTTCTTTTAAAGATTATAAAAATAAATCGGTTGTTTTTCAAATAGGGAGCACAAAAATTAAGATTTGGAATATAGGTGGGAAAACTATTTTAAAATATCTTTATCGTAATGGTCCTCGTTATAAAATTGGACATATTTCATCAAATAATAGTCCCAACATATTATATTCTAATGAAATTGGTATAGCATTTTTATTGGTAAGTGTTACAATTTATATTGTTAATAAAATTAAATATAGCAAAGAAACTTCTCAAACTCATCAAGATAAACTTGATAATGAGCTAGAAAATAATAAAGAAAATACCAATAATAATGACAAAATTTATATTAAATACAGAAAGGTTATATCTTAAAATAATATCATGTTTATTGTTTATTGCTTTTAATAATATAATTTTATCAATGCAATCCCAGCTAATTTGCTCAAATAATTTTAGAATAAAGATTGGAGAGGATCTATATAAAATCGTTTCTAGGGATGATTCAGGTGAATATACTTCTTATTTAGTTGACGCTGATGGAAATGAAATAGTTGATAAAAGTTATTTTTCATCTCTTCCCTCTGAAATTAAGTTGATTATCATTAAAAAAGTTATTGAGTATATTATTGATAATAATACTGAGAATTTCTTGCCTCTGATTAATAATTTTATAAAATCTATATCTCGTTTGAATACAGTAACACGTAATTTTATAGAATACTTTAAATTAGATTTAATAAAATTCATAAAAGATTATTCAAAATGGTATATTTCTACTCAAAAGCTTAAAGTTGCGTTAGGAAATGTTATTTATCAACCTGATTTAATAAGAAGCTTAATTATAGATGGGGCGGCTATTAATACTAGAAATTCAGTTGGCGAAAATGCTTTGATGATCGCATTGAGGCATAATGATGAACAGCTTGCTCAAATGATATTAGAGTATAAACCAGATATTAATGTTAAAGATAAGTATAATCGTAGTCCTTTAATAATAGCATCCAAAAAGAAATATTGGGATGTTGTTAGGATGCTTATTGCTCAAGGGACAGATGTACATCATCAAGACTATAAGGGAAATAACGCCTTAAATTATGTGCTTAAAGCAGGTAATCTTAGTATTAGGGAACTACTTTTATTAAATAATGTTCAACATAATGTTGATTCTATTTTTACTGAAGTTAGATTAGGTAATAGTGAGTTGATAAAAAAGTTATTAGATCAGGGATTGGATGTTAATTTACAAAATAATCTTCAAGATACTTTGTTAATGCAGGCAATTAAAAGTGATTCCAAAGAAATTTTTAATTTATTGTTAAAAGCCGGAGCTGATATTAATATCAAAAATAACCGAAGTAAAACTGCTTTTTGTATCGCATTAGAAACTTCCAATCGTTTTGAATATGTCAAAACTTTATTAAAATTAGGGATTGATATAAATAGCGCTATTGATAATTCCGGCAGGACGCCTTTAATGATAGCTATTGAACGAAATGATGAAGATTTGATTAAGTTATTATTACGTCATAAGGATATAGATATCGATGTTATTGATAATAATGGTAAAAGTGCTTTAGCTTATACTTTAAATGCTAATATGTCTTTTGCTGCTAAGTTAAAAATAGTAAATTTATTATTGGGTAAAAAGCCTAATTTAAATATTCAAGATTTATGGGGACAATCACTTTTGTTTCTTGCTATTAGTAATAGAGGATATTTGCCTATTATTAAGGCTCTATTAGATTATATGGCTGATATTAATGTAAGAAATGAATTTGGAATTCCTCTTTTAATTAGAGCTGTTAGTTATAAAGATATTGAGCTTATTAAATTATTGTTAACTTATAATAGACTTGATGTTAATGCTACTGATAATAATGGCGAAACGGCATTAATGCATGCTTATAAAACCGATTATTGTCTGTCTAATCTCTCTGATCAAGAAAAAGAAATTATAAAATTATTATTAAATAGAAATCCTAATCTTAATGCTCAAGATAATCAAGGATGTACCCTTTTAATCAAAAATTTTAATTCTAATTTAATAGATTTAATATTAAAACAAGAAAATATAGATGTTAATATCCAAGACGATCAAGGGAAAACTGCATTAATACATGCTTGTATTTTGTCTGATTTAAAAGCTATAAAAAAATTATTTCTATATAAAGATATTAATATTTATATTAAAGATAAATCAGGAAAAACAGCCTTTGATTATCTAAAGTCTAATTTAAAAAAATGGACCCTATCTACCTTATCAAGTATTAAAGATGATGTTAAATGTCGATTTAGCAATCTAAATAAAAAACAACAACAAGCATTAATTGGCGGATCTTTATTTTTAATTGGTTCAACAGTCTATATTATTAAAAAGAGAAAAAATAATAAAACAAGAGATAAACAAGTTAAAAGCAAGACCAACTGCCAATATTTAAAAAATTCAACTCAATCTAATTTTTCAGGAAAATCATGAAACGATTTCTCAGTTTAATATTTTTATTGAATATATTTAATTTAATTTTGCCTATGAGTATAAGTATCAGTAGACCTTGGGCAATAGCTCTTACTTATGAGGATTATTTTAAAAATAGTATAAAAGATATATTAAACAACGAAGCTAATTGTTATCAAAAAAGAAAGAAGGTTGCTAATTTGATTTTAGAAGCACGAGATAAAGGTGTTAATTGTAATATATTTTTAAGGTATATTGTGCAATCAGAAGATATCTTAGATTTAATAGATGCATTAGTAAGGTTAAATATTTTTGATATAAATTATCAAGATTACGATGGGAAAACTGCCTTATTTTATGCGGTTGATTCATATAAAATAAATTCTATTCAAAAGCTTTTAAGTTTTGAGAATATAAATCTTAATATTCAGGATAGATCTGGTAGTACTGTTTTGATTAAGGCGGTTCGTGACGGTAGCGCGAATTTAGTACACTTTTTATTAGAACGCGGTTCTTTGATAAATATTTCTGATATTCAAGGCAAAACAGCCCTTTTTTATGCTATATCTAATCAAAATCTTAAAATTGTAAAATTGCTTTTAGATTATGGAGCTGATTGTAATGCAAAGTATAAAGGAGATCCTATTTTGATTATGGCTATTAAGTCCGCTGAAGATAGACTGATTGATTTATTAAATTTGTTATTAAATTATAGTATAGATCTTAATTTAAGAGATTCTGATGGCAAGACATCTTTGATGTGGGCAATTATCAAAAATCAAAAAAGTTTAATCAAAAATTTGTTGAAAAATAAAGATATAGATATTGATATTATAGATAAAATGGGATTTTCTGCTTTAACTTATGCTGTTGAAAAAGGTGATGAAAAGGCAGTTAAGATGTTGCTAAAGCGTAAGCCTCATATAGATAAACATCTTTTGATAAGAGCTTGTTGTATAGGATCCAAGTCTGTAGTAAAATTATTATTAAATCAAGAATTAGATATTAACTTTAGAGATCTTTGTGGTCAAACTGCTTTAATTCGCGCGGTTCAAGGTGGACATATTGATGTAGTACTAATTCTTTTAATGAATAAGAATATAAATATAGATCTGCAAGACAATGATGGAAATACGGCATTAATGCATGCTATTGATAAAGGAAATTGTGGTATTGTAAGACTTTTATTAAGTTATGGAGCTGATGTAAATATTAAAAATAACAGATTTATTACTCCGTTGATTAAAGCCTTAATTAATAAAAATATTGAATTGTTAAAAATTCTTTTGGGTTATAAAGTTGATTGTAATATCAAGTATAATAATGAGCCTATTTTAATTAATGCTATTAAAACAAGTAATGAGATAGCTGAATTATTATTAAATTATGATATAGATGTTAACTTAAAAGATGATAAGGGGAAAACTGCTTTAATTCATGCAGTTATAAGAAATAAGAATAATATAGTTAAAACTTTATTAAGAAATAAAAATTTAGAGATAGATATTATAGATAATGAAGGCTGTACTGCTTTAAGTTATGCTTTTGAACAAGGTAATGTTTATATAATTCGAAAATTATTAAAATATAGTACTCATTTAAGTGATGATTATTTTAACAATGAGTGTCTATTAATTAGAGCTTGTGATAAAGGGCAAGAAAATATAGTCAAATTGTTATTAGATCAAGGTATAGATGTTAATTTTAAGGATCAATATGGCAAAACTGCTTTAATGCGAGCAATCGATAAGGGATATTTTAATATAATTAGTATGCTTTTAAACTCTAGAAGTATAGATGTTAATGCTATTGACAATAATGGAGAAACGGTTTTAACAAAAGCTGTTGTGAGAAATTATATAGCTATAGTGAAAGTCCTTATTGAGCATGGTGCTAAAATTGATGTTAGAGATAATCAAGGGCTTACTCCTTTAATGTTAGCAGTGAGAAAGAACGATATAGAAATAGTAAAATTATTATTGGATTCTGGAGCTAATATTAATGCAAGAGATAATGATTCTAAAACCGCTTTAATACATGCATCTACTATATTTCAAGGAGATTTTACAAATATGGTAAATTTATTGTTAAAAAAAGGTGCTAATATTAATGCTCAAGATGAAGAAGGTAAAACTTTCTTAATGTATGTTTGTGATTTTGGTAGATTGGAAATAGTTCAAGTACTTTTAAAACATAAAGATATAAACATTCATCTTAAAGATGATTTCGGACGTACTGCTTTAGATTATGCTAAAAGTAGTTATAGATGGAATAGGCAGGCTATAATTAATTTAATTAAGAAAGCTAAATTTAAAAAATTTTTACCATTTGATTTTGATAAGTTAAAGTGTAATTTTGATATAGATCAAAATAAAAAGACTATAATTAAAGCAGGGCTGGCGCTTTCTATATTAGGATCTACTATTTACTTTATTAAACGTGATAAAAGGAACAAATTGAGAAAAGGGAAAATTAATATTAAAGATAAAATGAACTCTTCTAATCAATATTTTACAAATTTGGAAGTAAATAAATGAATATTAATAAACTTTTAATTTTTATATATCTTGCAAGCACATTTTCTTTTGCTTTATCAATGCAAGATCAAGAATCTGAAAGAGATTATAAAGAAGAGATTTTTAATTTATTAGAAAAACCTAATATAGAAACAACTGAAGAAACTCTTGCTCAATTAATACCTGAAGCTTACAGTGCAGGTTATAAGTGTAAGAAGATTTTGTTTTATATAGTCAAAACGAGTAAATATACTAGTTTAATTAGCTTGTTAGTAAATTTGGGTGTTGATATTAATATTAAAGATCGCTTTAATAGTACGCCTTTAATTTATGCTTTAAAATTTGGCAAACTTAAAGTTGCACAATTAATTTTGTCCTATGATAATATAGATGTTAATGTTATAGATAATAATGGTTATACTGCATTAATGTATGCTGTTTATAAAGGTTATAGAGATGTAGCAGAATTGATTTTGCAATACGATCCTGATGTTAATATTAAATATGAAAATCAAGAAAATATATTGATGCAAGCATGTTTTCAAAATTTAGAGAATATAATACAAGATTTATTAGACAAGGGTATTGATGTTAATTCTAAAAATAATTATGGAGTAACAGCTTTAATCAGAGCATGTGATGTAGGTAATATAAATATAGTCAAGACTTTGCTTGCTTGTGAAGGTATAGATATTGATGTTCAAGATAACAAGGGTTGGACCCCATTAATGTATGCTGCTAATAAACGACATAATGAAGTAATAAGATTACTTCTTGAACATAAAAAAAATATTACTGCTATTAAAGATCTAAACCGGTCTTCTTTGCCTAAAGATACTAATTCTAAATTAACGTACAATAAGCAAACTTTATTTAAATCAACTATAGCAATAGGTATTTCTGGAACAGTAATTTTTGTTATTGATAAAATAAGAAATAAAAAATCTAAAGAACACAGAATAAAAGATAGTGAAAAGGAGCTTGTATATCAAGTTAATGAACAAAATTTATGTTAAATATTATGTAAAACCTTAATCTGTAAGAGGATAACAACTAATGGATAAAATAAATAAAATAAGAAGTTATTGTATGAGAATTTTATTTTTCTCCTTATTTATAAATTATAGTATTTCTATGAGCAAAACAGAAGCACAGGTGATAGATAAAAATGTTCAAAATCAGTTAAATCAACAATTAGTAAGTGTACTAAACAGATGTAGGCTAGAAGAGCAAAGAGATCAAGAAGAATTAGATTTGGAATTGTTTGATAATAGGCACAATTATCACTCTCAAATATCTATTTTTAAAGATGAAGATTTAAATGAAGCTATGAGATTGATAAATGAAGGAGCTAATATTAATACTCAAAGTGATTGTGGTATTAATATATTAATGATAGCGGTAAAGAAAGGAAAAGAGACAATCGTTGAATCTTTGTTAAATAATAAAAAAGATTTGATTGATTTAAATCTTCAAGATAATCATGGTTATACTGCTTTAATTAGTGCAGCGGTGATTGGAAATAAAGAAATTGTTAAACTTCTTCTTGCATGTCCTAATGTGACATCTCCTATTGATTTGAATCTTAAAACTATTAAAACAAAAGAAACCGCTTTGATGAAAGCAACTGCAAGGGGTTATATGGGCGTTATTGAGTTGTTAAGTACATGCTCAAATGATAAAGCTGCCATAGATTTACATATTAAAAATAAAAATGAATATGATACTTTTTTAAGATTGGCTAGCTTAGCTAATCATGAGGAGATTCAAAATTTACTTAATAATATGCTTAAAGAAGAAGAACAACAAAATGCTTTAAAATTAGCTAATATAACTAATAATGATGAAACTCAAAGTGCACTTGATGGAAGATTTGATGTCCAAGATGAACAGAGTAGTTTAGGATCTTCTACTACATCAAATGAGGAGATAGTACAAAACTTGCCTAGTGATACGCTTGAGGAAGAAAAACAAAATGTTTTAAAATTAGCTGATATAACCAATAATGAGGAAGTTCAAAGTCTAGAGGAGCATAATAATTATACGTTATTAAAAATTAGTGGTACTTGTGTAGCAACTTATTTAGCTTATAAACTCCTTAATAAAATAACAACTGGGAAAGCTAAAAATAAAACAGAACTTGAAGATAAAAATATTTATGATGTATCTTTAAGTATTGATTAAGTTAATATTTATAAATTATTTGCCTTCGTAGTCATCTATAGTTTCTTCAATTATTAAAGGTATTTCTTCGTTATGATCTTCTTGTACAACTCTATCTTCTAATGGATGAACCTCTTGTTGACTACGTTCCATAGGCGATGCCTGTATACTATTTGGTTGATATGTAATCGATTTATCATAATATTCTCTTACTGTATCTATAATATCTTGTGCTAAACCTACGGCAAATTCTATATTATGTGTTACATATTTTCCTATTACTACAGGTAAATGAGGATCTCCGGGGTTTGCAGCAACTACCGTTAGATTATCATTTTCTCGTTTATAGGGTATAAAAAAATGTTTAACCATAACTTCTTCTGGTATTAATCTTACATCATGATGATCAAATATTTCACCGACTACGTCTATTGCAGGAACTTCATAATATCTAGAAAGAGCTTGTAATAAATCTGATCTATCGACTAATCCTTCTTCTAATAAAAAATATTCAAAACTTATATCTGCTCTTGATTGAAACTCTTTATGTATTGCAAAAAGATCCTCCACTTTTAAGATATTCATTTCTACTAATATTTCGCTAAGTTTATCTATAAATTCTTTTCTCATGTTTTTCTTTCTAAATTTACTGTAATTATTGATTAATTATATTTTATTATATTTTGTAATTTATTATCAATATAAAATGAATATTTACTGTTTTGTTATTTTTTGTTAACTTTATACCATAAGAACTTGTAATAATTTTATAAATTTGAGTAATTTGGATGGATGCTACATTATTTTTTTCTCTATTTTTTATCTTATGTATAATTTATATATCTATATCCTTTTTTGTTTCAAAGTCTGTTAAATCTGTTGAAGATTACTTTTTAGCTGGAAGAAATTTAGGATTTTTTCAAATTTCTATTTCTTTAATAGCAACCCAATTAGGTGGCGGCTTTATTCTTGGTATTTCTGATCAAGCTTATAAATTTGGTTACTATGGATTATTTTATGTCTTTGGAATATGTTTAGGATTTATGTTATTAGGTTTTGGTATTGCATCTAAATTGAGGGCATTTAATGTAGATACTATTGCTCAACTTTTTGAAGTTTATTATGATTCTAAATTTTTAAGAAAGATGGCTTCTTTAACTTCTATTTTATCACTGACCGGTATTTTTGCAGCTCAAATTATTGGATCAAAGTGTTTATTAGTTTCTTTAAATTTATATAATCCCATTTTATTTATTGGTCTTTGGTTTTTGATTATAGTTTATGCAATGCTTGGAGGGTTTAAAGCTATTGTTCAAAGTGATATTATACAACTCAGTTTAATTATTCTGGTCTTTTTATCATTATTTGTTCTTGATCTTATATTTAATTTTAGTCAGACTTTGTCTGTTTTTAAATTTGGGTGGACTAATCCTATATTTTTAAGAGATATTAAATTACAAGAAATAGTAGGTATTGCTATTATTCCAGCTTTATATTCTTTAATAGAGCAAGATTTAGCGCAAGTATTCTTTGCATCTAAAAATGGTAAACTAGCAAAAGTTTCTGCATTATTTGCTTCTGTATTTTTACTATTTTTTGCTTTGGTACCACTATATTTTGGAATAAAGTCAAGAATGCTTGGTTTTGATATCGGTATTACTTCAAATGCTTTAATAACTCTTTTTGATCGTCAATATGATTCTTTAGTTGTAGTATTAGTTACCTACGGAGTATTGGCTGCAATTATTTCGACTGCTAATGGAGTTTTATGTGCAATTAGTTCTAATATTGTTAAAGATTTTGATTTACCTAAATTAAGTTCTTCAAATCAATTAATATTATCTAAAGTTGTTATGTTTTTAGTAGGCATAATTGGTATTATTTTAGCTTTTAATTTTAGTGATATTATTCAAGTATTAATTGATAGCTACTCAGTTCCTATATCTTCTATTTTAATTTCTTTATTAGCTTTATATTTTTATGCAGATCCTACTCAAAAGAACAAAATTAGATTTAGCAAAACAGCTGCTTATCTAAGTTTTTTTGGCGGCTTAATTACTTTTTTAACCCTTTTATTTTTAAAGAAAAATATGTTATTTTCCGCTGAAATTGATGCTCTTTTAGTTTCTTTAACTTGTTATATTTTAGGATTTTTGGTTGATTGTTTTAATAGAACTAAAAGCTAGATTTTTCAAATTATTATATTAAATTTAAATAGAGGAGTAAGAAATGAAGAAATTAAAGTGTTCTTTAATTTTATTAATTTTAAATTTAATTATAAATAATGTTTTATCTATGCATAAGACTTTAGAATTTGATTCTATAAAATTAGAAAAATATAATAAATTATCAAAACAAGAACTTGATAAAAAATTATTAAATATTTTAAATAAGAGTAATTTGGATAAAAATTATCTAAGAAAATGTGTAAACTTGATAATTGCTGGTGCTAATATTAATATGCAAAATAAATATGGAATTACAACTTTAATGATGGTTTCTATGAAGGGTTATTTAGGGTTAGTTAAAGCTTTACTTGAGTATACTGGTAAAGAGCCAATTGATTTAAATATTCAAGATGAAAACGGATATACGGCTTTAATGGAAGCTGCATTTTATGGACATTTAGAGATTGTTAGAATTTTGCTTGAGAGTGAGAATTGTAAGAGTCCTATTGATTTAAATTTGAAAAATAAATGTGGTAATACTGCTTTAGATTTGGCGTATATAAATAAAAAAACAGATATTGAAGGTTTATTAAATAAATATTTATAGAAATTATGAAGATTAGCTATTGGAACGTCGATGTTATTTAGAGCATGTGATTCTTTTAAAAAATCGGCTAATTGAACTGCTAATAATTTTAAGTCTAAATTAGATTTTACAATATTACTTGTACTTTCTCCATCAATTCATTTATAAATTTACCAATTGCGAGGGATAATAACTCGTAGTTTTTCCCATAACTATAGTCATAGGAATTTTATGGATATTTCATTAGCTGTTCTATTGTCATGATTGCCAGGTATAACCTGTTTAATAATAAATGCGACTATTGCGTAAATTGTTCATTGATAAACTTTTTTACTATTTCTAAAGTAATTTCAATTTTTCTGTTAATCATAATAAAACCCAATTAATTACCTTTATGATTTATAAATCCTATATAAAATATGAGGTTTATTATTATATATAACCTTTTTCTCTTTTTTGCAATTAAATTTTTCAATTAAGGCTATAGAAGCATAATTTTTGGGTTCAATATAGGCAATAATACTTGTAAATGACGAGTGTTTAAAAGCAATTTCACATAGTTTACTTACTGCTTCAAAACCGTATCCTTGACGCCAATATTGAGGCATTAGGATAATATATAGTTCCAAATCATTAGATTTGTTGTTATTAAAGCAATCAACATTACCTTCCTTGTCTATAGTAACAGTATGATAACCTGCGAATCCTATAAAATCAAATGTTTCATTGTTAAAAAGAATGTACAAGCCATATCCATATTTTTGCCATTGAGCTTCAATTATAGAAAATTGTGATTCTATATTCGTAAAACTTTCTTTGTCACCTGTATTATATGCTTCTTGCACTTTTTCATTAGATAAAATTTTCGATAAGTGAAATTTATGATCTTTATTTACTTTTTCGAATTTAAGTCTTTTTGAAGTAAAAATGAGTGGAATTTGAGAACAAATATTTGTAGTCATTATGAATAAAATTAATAGAAAATTGAAGATTACTTTAAGTCTTCGGCCAAAGATATTATTATATAACTTAAATAATGATTTATCAAATTGAGATACTAGCATATTATAATTTATTTCAAGATCTTCATAAATATAATTAATCGACAAAACCATGTTCAGAATAATAAGTATTTTTTTGAACCAGTTCTATAATTTGTTTATGTGCTGTCAAAATATTTTCAGGCAAATTATCTAATTTAAACCAGTTTATTTTGCTACACTTTTCGGGTTCTTGATTTTTTAGGGAACCTTCCCATTTAGTTGCTTTAAAACATCCAGCGTCAAAAATAATATTATCATTACCCTTACGGAATAGGAGATGAACAAATTCCAAATTTTCAGATTTAATTTTGATATTCAGTTCTTCAAAGGCTTGGCGAATAATAGCTTGTCTTGCAGTTTCATTTGCTTCAACTTTTCCACCTGACATTGAGTATTGTTCGTTTCCAAAGGTTGTATTACAGCGCTTTAGCAGCAAAACTTCCTTATTCATATTTAATAATAAGAGTAGAGCGTATCTCATGATTTTTCTTTAACTTCACATGATGATTGTATTGCTATATTTTCAATATTATTATCATAAAATTTAATCTTAAAAATTGCAAACATGGAACTTATACAAAGATTATTACTTAAATAATTTTAAAACATTTTTAAACTTTTGGTAATATGCATAGCTTAAAGAGCTAATATGATAATTTTGTAATAGGATATCAATATTTTTGGCACATATTTTTAATTTTTGCATCAGCATAAATATAGAAAAATAATTTAATAAGAATTTAAATTAAATAGATAATTATTTTAGAACTGTGCCTGTCATGTGGTACCATATCATTAGATCAAGTTTATCAAGAAGGATACCAAATTTTGTAAGTATATCTTCTAATTCTAGATATATTTTTTTAGTAATTATTTTGGGCAATTGATCTATATAATGATATTGATATAGAAATCTTATTATATGGCGATCTATTATAGCTACATCATTATATCCCACATTTCTTAAAAAATGTGAAGCTTCTTTATATCCAAGACCAGTTATATTTTTTACTAAAAATTCTCTAGCTTCTTTGCCATTTTTATAATCCTTTAATATATCTTTTATATCAATATATTTTCTTGCAAGAACTATATATTTTGCTTTTGTATTATGGAATCTATGTCCAAATGATTTTATGACTAAGGCGATTTCTTCTTGAGTTTTATTAATAAAGCCTTCAGTGCCTAAGTAGTTTTGTATTTCTATAGCACGTTTTGCTTGTGCATTAGCAGTTAATAAACAGAAGCATAGTTCGCTAAACCATTGAGTTGTGTCTTCTTTGCCTAATTCTTGGAATTCTTTTATTCTCTGATCTATTACTTGTAGTTCTTTTTTATCTAATTTAAATGGAAGTTCTAGATTTTGTTTCATAAATTCTATTAATTTTTGATATTGAAATAATTTAACTTTTATTACTATTCTATCAAATTTAATCTAAGAGTAAATTTAAATTATAAATTTTAGAAATAATAAAGTGAAAGTAAATACGGGTGTTATACTTCCACTTTTATAAATTTTATATGATTATTTATTTTTACTTAAAGTCTCTATAGTTTCATCGCAAGCCATTATGCAACTGTTAAAATTATCAATTGCCCATAAACACCCTTCAGCATCTTGATCAAGGATCTTTTCTATACTTTGTTCAGAGCGATCCATAGTTTCTTTACATGTATCTTTGCATTTAGTGATGACTTGCTTTTCATGCTCATTTAATGATTTATCTTCTAAGGCTATATTACATTCATGTATACAACTTTGAAAAGCGTCTACGGTATTTTGAGCTGATACAGCACAATCTTCTGCCTTATTCTTATTTTCACATATATTATTATTGCATTGTGATTGGCAATCTCTACAATTTTCTACTGCTGATTTACATAATAAAATGCAGTAATTACAAGCAGCTATTAAATTATCATACTTCATTTTTATCCTCATTTTTAATAATAATCTAATTAAACTAGTAAATAATGATATTTGTTATCATTATTTACTAGTTGTTAACTATTACTTAAATTTGTTACTAATTTGAGCAGCTTTGTCTTTTAATATGTTAAATATCTTTTTTGCAAACTGTTCGACGTTTGTAAAGTCTACTTTCTCACGTATTTTTATAGTTTGTCCAAAAAGATGAGCATCCAATTCAAATTCTAGTCCTTCAATTGCGCCTAAGAATCTAATACATTCTATATTAAATCCTTTTTGTACACCTTCAGCAAAAGCATCAGCAAGAGTTAAAACCCCTTTTGCTGTATCCTGAGTAGTTTTTAGGGCTAATTTAGATGACTCAAAAGCCGCATAATCAGTTCCATGTTGAGCAGCCGATACTGCTGCTTGTGCAACTCCTAACCCAGCTTTAGAGGCAGCCCATCCAGTTCCATAACCTGCAAGTTGTGAACATGAAACAACTTGATCTCCTATATTTTGAGCTATATCTTTAACTTGCCCGGCTAGGTTTTTTGCTTCTTTACCTACGGCTGCTGCTCCTTTTTCTATTGCTCCGCCTACTTTTCCAGCTGCGTTTTTTATGCTATCCCAAATACCGCAATTTATGTTATTACTTATTAATAAAATACTTGTAAGTATCAATAATTTTTTCATTTTTTCTCCTATAGCCCGCATTGACGTTTAGCTTTATCGATATCTTTTTGCAATTTGTCAGTATAATCTTGAGCAGTTTTTAGTGCTGATTGGGCTGTATTCATTGCATTATTAAATGTTTTTTGTGCATCTTTTACTTTATTTTGTGCATCTGTAAGTGCATTATCAACATCTTTCTTTGATGATAAGGTAAATTGATGTATTTTATCATATAATATATTTATTGCAGACTGCTTCATTTTAGCGCATACATACCATTCTTTAGGTTGTTTAAAGTCTTTTGCATTTAAAGTAAAGTCAGTTTCTAGTACGTTAAAGACATTTTCAGAAAAATGTAGATAAATTCCAGATGTTGATAATTTCATACAAGCATCAGCGTTAATTGTCCCTAGTTTTCCTAAATTAACAATAACATCGGCGCTTAAAAATAGACCTATGTTTGTTGGTGGATAGTAGTATAGATTCAATATAGCTCCTTGTTCTTTTGAGTAATCTGTTCTAGATGCTACTGATTGTGGTGCACTTTGAGCATCTAATTTAAAGCTAGGAGCTTTAGGATCTCTTACTACTCCGGGTTTTAATATTGGTTTTGTATTATAGTTTGTTGTACCACCGCATGGAACTAAACACATATCTACATCTGAACAAGTTTTAGATTTTCCTGCACCAGTTATTTTAACAGGTCCTAAAGTTACTGGTGAAAGATAACCAGTTCCATCAAATCCATTTGAATTTATATTAAATTCTACGCTAGCAGTTGATCCAAATAGATCAAGAGCAGCATCGATTGATAAGCCTGCGGGCCAAACTTTATTTGCAAAAAACACGTTTGCCGGTGAAAAATAGAATTTAGCTTGTTTTATGCCAAGCTCTGGTATAGAAGATTTAAACTTATCTGCTGATCCTCCAAGATGTGAATATGCTTTTATTGCTAGATTTAGAATATCTGATAATGCAAGAGCACTTTTTCTAGATCCCGTTGGTTGAAGTTCTCCATAGGCAAGTATATTACTTTGTTGTCCAGATAATCTTACATCAAAAGCTGCTTGAATTTTAGTTTGAGCATCTTGTGGTCCAAAATCTAATTCTCCTGCCATACCTATATCCGATATTCCTAAAGTTTCAACATTTTCAGGATTTAGACCACCTTGTAATGTAACGTTTCCAAATTTAAGTGGTAGCTTTATAGGACTTAAGTCAAGTAATCCATTCATAGATCCAATTAATATAGCTGATGCAGATGAGTCTATTGAAAATAAAGCTTTAAAATCAAGGGGGCTTAATTTGCTATCTATTGCATTTAAATATAGTGTCAATCCACCTGATAAGCCAAAAGAAACACCAGATGTGCCTGTACCTTCTGGAGATGGTAATAGTATTACTTGTAAAGTAAGTTTATCGGTTTCTATAAATTTTTTGCCTCCCAAATTGAATCCTATTTGTCCTGGTAATTCTAGACCTAAAGAAGATCCTCCAATAGATCTATTGATATTTCCTCTTAACTCAAGTGGAGTATCTTTAAGATTTACTGTTCCTCTAGATACTTTAGTTACAAAGTTATTAATTGTTGTGAAAGGTTCAGTTAATCCTATTTTTGCAACAACTGAAAGTCCTGGAGG
This sequence comes from Candidatus Babela massiliensis, assembly GCF_000513475.1. GTDB lineage: Bacteria > Babelota > Babeliae > Babelales > Babelaceae > Babela > Babela massiliensis. Next base: position 132,425 of record NC_023003.1, on the reverse strand, counting down.
CATCATACCGTATATTGGATCATAAAAACCATTTCCTAAGCCAATGGCAGTTTCATTTGCTTTTATAGCATCTAGAAATTGTAGATCTTGACTAATTTGACCAAAGCTAAAGCCTTGTGGAAGTGCAATAACAATTCCGACTTGAAAATCAGCAAGTTTGCCAAGTAATCCTTGAGCTCCACTTTTGATAGCGTCTAAAGCTTTTTGGGTTTTGCTTATTGCTTCTTTTTGTTCTACTTCTTGTTTTTCTTTATTTTCAAGCGTTTGAGCTGCTACTTCAGCTGCTTTTTCATTATCGGTTTTATTTTCGGTCTGTGTTGTATCTTGTTGATTTTGATCTTTATTTTTGATTAATCCAACTTTGGATAGCGGACCATTAAAGTAAGTTAGACCTGCTTGATTCCAATTTTGAGCTTGTGGATATTTTTTAATTTCTGATACATTGCTTCTTTGGAACTTTTCAGCAGCGGCCTGAAGACTTTGAGACAATTGGTTTTTATCTATTGTTCCTGAAGGTCCTACTATAAGTCTAATAACACTTTTTTGTCCAGCAACATTAGTTTCGGCGTTTATGACTCCGGTTTTTGCAGATGAATCAAAACCTACTGTTATATTTTTTAATTGTAATTTAGATAAAAAATCTAGTATTTGAGCTGGTATATATGAAGTATAAGCTTTAAATTGTGGTACATCAGATAGCGAAAGAGCTTCTTGCTTAGAAGCGGATTCGGCTTGCTTTAAGCTTTCTTCAATAGATACTGAATACAAACCTGGACTGATCAGTATTAAAGATATAATTTTTATAGTTAAATTTTTAAAGATTTTCATTACTATAACCTCTATCGTTTATTAATCTAGATAATCAAAATCATTAAGTTTATCAGATTCTTTATTATGAGTTGAAAGATAATTTTTATTACTATACTCTTTGCTTAAATCCTCTAGAATTTCTTCTATTTGTTCTATAAGATTATCATGCTCATGTAATTCTTTATTTATTTCTTCTTCAGGATCGAGTTTTAAGCTTTCAATTGTTGCATTTAATTCAACTTCACTTACAGTATCGCTCAAATGTTCTTTTAGTTCTTTTTCAATTGATTGATTAACATGTTGAACTATTCTTTGTATTTTTGATCTTACTAATTCTTTTTCTTTCTTGATATGATTTATAAGCTTTTCTATATCCTCTTTATTTAGCTTTTCTTTGACGACTATTTTACCTATATTTTGTCTATGTCCTTCCTCTTGCCATATATCGTTAACTTTTTTTATTAGTTTATCTGATGTCTCTTTTGATAAACCTGGTAATTGTGAAGGGACTTGAACAAATTTTTCAAAAGTTTTTTGTTTTATATTGCTAACTTTGGCTTTTGGAAGTTCTTTATTAGATATTTTATCTATATCTGACTTTAATTGAGCTTTTAAATAGTTTGAGTTTATATTTAAACCCAAAATAGTTATACTCATTAAAAAGTATTTTTTTGATATTTTCATTTATTCTCCTATAATTTATTAAATTGGTTTATTTAAATACTTAAATTAAATGTGTTCATTATTCTATTATAAATCTGATTAGTCAGATCATCTAAGTTTTTGGCTTTAAAAGCTTCTTTAATATATATATTCTTTCCAAGAACATTTGCTTGAAATTCAAGTTGAACATTATCAAGAGTTCCTAAAAATCTAAAGCATTGTATTTTGATGTTACCCATTATGTTTTTCTGAATTGTATTGGCAAAATCAAGAGTACCGCTAACTGTTTTTTTTGTAGCTTCTAGGACTCCTTTTGCTGATTCAAAAGCAACATATTCGCCACCCGTTTGAACGGCCTTTAAAGTTGCCTTTGCTGATTCAAAAGCAACTGCTTCACTACTTTTTTGAAAAGCTTCCATGACGCCACTACTTGCTTTTGTAGAAACCCAGGCAGTTCCTAAACCTACGACTTTACTGCAGTCTGCTATTTTTTCACCTGCGATTTTAAATCCTTCACCTACTTTTTCTGCAGCAGTTTTGAAAGCATCACCTACTTTATTAGCAGCATTTTTAAAGGCGTCGCCTATATCCCCCCAATCAAGACTTTGTAAATTAAATGTTAAACTGCTAATCAATAATAAACTGGTTATTAATAATTTTTTCATATTTTTCTCCACTATTTATTTAATTTTAACTACCACACGCCTTTTTTGCTTTATCTAAATCACGTTGTATGCTATCAGCAGCTTGACTAATTTTAGCTTTTGCTGCATTAAGTGCTTTATTGTATGCTGCTTGGGCATCACTTACTTTGCTTTGTGCATTATTAAGTGCTTTATTATATGCAGCTTGAGCATTGCTTACTTTGTTTTGTGCATCATTAATTTTACTTAATGCTTGTTGTTTGGCTTGATCTATTCTTTTGGCAATTAGTGATACAAGTAAATTTTCTGTTGCTGGTGTTGCTTTGCCGCAGATATACCATTGCTTGTTAGGTGTTTGATAATCTTTTGCATGCAAACTAAACTGAGTATCTAAAACACCAAGTACTTTTTGTTGGAAGTACGCAAATATACCGCTACTTGTTGCATTTATGCAAGCATCGCTGTTAATTACCCCTAGATCAGGACCTGCATCAGCGCTAATTTTTGCGTTAATAAGCATAGCTACATCAGTTGGAGGGTGGAAAAATATGTTAACTAGGCCGCCTGTTGCTTTAGAGTAATCTGGACGATTTTGCAATAATTGTGGTATATGATTACTGTCTAGAGTAAAATTATTAGTAATAGTATTTTTAAGTTCGTTAGGAAATAAGATATTTTGTGTTTTAATTGTTGGTTGACCATTGCATGCTATGTTACATAGGTCAGCACTTTGACAGGTTTTGGATTCAGAAGCTCCTAAAATCTTTACTAATCCTAAATCTATTTCTGATACTATATAACCGGTTGCATCAAATCCAGTTTGATCTAGCTTGAATACTACATTTGCAGTCCCGCCAAATATATCTAAAGAGGTGTCTATTGTTAATCCTCCTGGTAAAGTTTTATTGCCATATATTATATTAGATGGTGAGAAGAAAAATTCTGCATGCTTGATTGCAAGTTCAGGTATATTAGCTTTAAATTGACTTTCTCCAGATTTAAGTTGAGTGTAAGCTGTGGTTGATAAATTTAGTATATCTGATAAAGACAAAGCATTTCTACCTGGAGTTGCAGGTTCTAAAGTACCATAGGTAAAGATATTTGTGTTATTTTCATTAAAGTTAAGATCAATTGTAGAAATTAATTTACTTTGTTGATTTGCTGGCCCAAAATTGGCTTGTCCTGCTAAGACTAGATTTTTGAGATTAAGGTTTTGCATATTCTGTATATTAAAGTCTTGATTAATAGTTACATTTCCAAATGTAAATGGCAAACCTACGGGTTTTAGATCTAATAATCCACTCATAGTTGCACTTAAAGAAGCTTTTAATGAAGTGTCTATATTGAAAAATGCTTCAAAATCTAAAGGACTGAGATTGCTGTACATATTATTAAGAAGTAATTTTAGTCCACCGGATAATCCTAAAGACAAGCCACTTCCATATTTGAGTTCTTTAGTAGGAGGTAATACTATAAGCTTAAAGTTCATGTTATCAAATTCTATTAATGGTTTATTAGAGGATTGAAAAGTTATCCTTCCTGGAACTGTTCTGCCTATAGATGTTCCTGATACTCCAGGTAATATATTTCCTCTTAATTCAAATTCTGTTTGTGGTAATCCATAAGCTCCGTTTGTAGCATTTTTTATAAAGTTATTTGCTGTAAGAAAAGGTTCTTCTAATTGTGCCTTTGCAATAAGTGTTAATCCTGCTTTTATATCACCATAAGTTGGATCGTTAAAGTTGGTTCCTAGGGCAAGAGCGCCATCTTCTAATCTTACTGAGTCTAAAAATTTTAAATCTGGATTAAGTTGTGCAAATTGAAAGCCCTTAGGAAGTTCTATAACTAGGCCTAATTTTATTGCTGATAATTGAGATACTATGTCTTTTGCAATTTTAGTTACGTAAGCCTCGGTTTCAGATATGATATTCTCTATATATCCGATATAGGTGCTAGAAGTATTTGTTGTATGATTTGGACTTGATGTATTGGAGGCTTGGCTTGATGGATTTGCTCCTAATATGATTCTTATTTGAGCTTCTATACCTTCAATATTAGTTTCTGCACTTATTAATTCATCGGTAGATTTATAAGGCTGAGCCTTTAGATTTGTTAATTTTAAATCTTTTAAAAAGTTGTATACTGAAGAAGGTACATACGGAGCAAAGTTAGAAAATCCTGGAATATCTGATAAAGATAGTTCTTTGTTTTTGGATTTATTTATCAATTGATTGATAAGAGTATTAAGATCTAAATTATTTGCTGCTTGAGCAAATGTTTGATCTGAATATCCTAATAGAGCTATTAGAATAAAAAATATTTTCTTTGAAAAATTCACTTTTTATTACCTCCAAAAAATTTTGATTTATTTATCTATATTATTTTTATTTAATTTTAATTTATAATATGAATAAAAATCAAGCAATTATAATAAAAAAAGAGACTAACGTAATTATTAGTCTCTTTTTTTATTATTAAATTAACTTGTAATCAATCAAAATTATAATTTACATTCTTGTTTTGATTGATTAAGTTTTTGGGCAATTGAATTATAAGCATGTTCATTTTCTTCAAGTGTTTTTTGAGTTTCAAGTAAGGCTTTTAATTTTTGTTGATAAAGTTCTTTTGCTGTATCTAAAGTTTTCTTGATAGGAGTTATAGCTACTTCTAATCCTCTTATAGCAGTACATGCGTCAACTTTGTTTATTACGCCACTTTTTATTCTATTATAAAGATCTTCTGCTTTTTTTAAGTGATCAGATAAAGTTTGTTGTGCTGATACAACATCTTTATGTATTTGATCTATCCATTGACCGCCTTTTTGTTTGGCAGATTCAAACCATTTGGTGCCGGTTTCTTTAGCTTGACTTAAGAACTGTTCAGCATCTTTTAAATAGTTACTGTGTTCTGGTTCTATTGAAAAAATTGTTGCGTTAATAAGTAATGATAAAAACGCTGATAAAATAATTATTTTTTTCATTATATCCTTTCTTGATGATTTCATTATTTATAATATTAGTTCTTCGAGATTTATATTACTATTTTAATTTATATTACGAATAAAAATCAATAATTTTTTATTTGTGTTAAGAGTTTTTCTTTTGTTTTGAATAATTTTATTATCTTATTAAGACGCATAATTTTTATTAATTTATCTTAAATTAGGTGTAATATAAGGTTCGGCCGCACGCTATCGCTAGTTTGCCGAACCTTATATTACAATCTGATATATTAGAATAGGGTAATTAGATTTTTTGTCCAAACAGTGTTACATATTTTCTTGTTATCATAAAAATAATCAAACACAATACTGAAAGGATTTTTAGTTTAATCTGAGACGTTTTAAGAAAGCTTTATATAAAGTTTGATCTTATCAAGTTACCTCTTAAATTTCTATATCGAATTTGTGTTATTTGAGTAAATTTTATGATAGAAGTTTCCATATGATAAAAAATCTAGTAAAATTAAGATCTACAAGTTTTATACTCTTTAACATTAAAAGAATAAGCAAAGGAGTTTGATGAGAAATATAAATGTAACAAATCAGGATATATTAGAACTTGATTTAGATGCTTATGCATATTTTTTGGAACATGATTTTGATTTTTCAAAATTAAGTAAATTATCAGAGCAAATATACGGACCGCTTGAGGCAACGATAAAAAACCGAGGATTTTCAGGAAAAGCTGAAAGTGTTCTAGTTCTAAATGGAGTATACCATAATAAACCGGTATATATAATTCTTTTAGGATTAGGAGATTTAGACAGAAAATCTCTAAATGTAGAAACTTACAGAAGAGCAGTAGGGAGATTGGTAAGAGTTGCGCAAAGTCATAAACTAAATAGTATAGGCTTTTCGTTGCCAGATCCTGTATTAATAGATTTATCTTATAAAAAACTAGCACAAGAAACTTCTACTATATTACATAAATCTGCTTATCATTTTGATAAATTTATAACAAATCCTGACAGAAAATTAAAGTGGGATTTTGATTTATTTGTATCTGTAAATGAAAATAATCAAATAGAAGTAGAAGATGGCATAAATCAGGGTATAGTAATAGGGCATGCTATAAACAAATCAAGATACTGGTGTGATATGCCTCCTTCTCAGTTTACACCTACAATATTTGCCAGTAAAGCTCAAGAGATAGCAAAAGAATATAATCTATCTTATAAAATATTTAATGAAGAAGAAATCATTCAAATGGGAATGGGAGGTCTTGCAGGAGTATCAAGAGGTTCTGTTGAAGATTGCAGATTAGCTATACTAGAATATAAATATGAACCTGAATATGCTCCAACTATCGCTATTGTTGGAAAGGGTATAACATTTGATTCAGGTGGATTGAGTCTAAAACCTGCAAATGCCATGGAAACCATGAAAGATGATATGGCGGGAGCAGCAATAGTGCTTTCGGTAATGGAAGTAATTGCACAACTTAAGCCAAAAATTAATGTTGTAGCTCTAGCTCCTATGTCAGAAAACATGCCAAGCGGCTCAGCATTAAAACCAGGTGACATAGTAAAATTTTATAATGGAAAAACAGCTGAAGTACTGAATACCGATGCCGAAGGCAGATTAATACTTGCAGATGCATTATCATATGCTGTGGCAAATTACAAATTAGATGCAATAGTAGATTTAGCAACTCTTACTGGTGCGTGTGCTTATTTTCTTGGGCCCTTCTATGCAGGTCTTTTAAGTCCTAATGATGATCTGTCAAAGAAATTAAAAGAATCTTCAAGAAGATCTGGTGATCGACTTTGGAGATTGCCAATGGATGAAGATTATCATCAAGCAATAATATCTGACATAGCAGATATATCAAATACAGGTAATGCAAGATATAAATCAGGAGCAATAACAGCTGCTTTCTTTTTGAAGAATTTTGTTAACGATGTACCTTGGGCTCATATTGATACAGCAGGAGTCTCATTTGGTGTACCTGGTATGAGTTACTTAAGAGATGGAGCAACCGGTTTTGGCGTTAGACTTTTGACAGACCTAATAATGAATTGGAATGCCTAATTACTAACATTATCTTAGTTTTTATTTTTTATATACTTGTTTTTTAACACAATAAGCAAAAAGGATGTAGGTATTAAATACCTACATCCTTTTTATATTATAAAGTATCTTTCTATTTATTCCTATAAAATATTGAAATTATTATAAAACAAATGGTAATATAAATTCATATTTAAAAATTATATAATTAAATATGCTTAATTAATATACTAAATAGAATATATTAAATATGTTTGATTAAAAGCTAAATAGAAGGGAGTCGGCAATCTATGAAATTAAGGATTATTTCTTTATTGGCTTTAGTAATTGTAGTGTATAAAGAAATATATTTACTTTCTATAAAAGATTTGAACAGTATTGAAGAAAAAGTTCAATTTTTATCAAGAGAAAATGTAGATTCTGATAATAAAATATTAAGAAATGGAATTATAGTAAAAAGGCCAAGAGCAAAGGCAACTATACTTATATGTCATGGTTTTATGTGTGATAAATTTGATATTAGCTTTTTACATGTTATTTTTAAAGATTATAATACTATGGCATTTGATTTTAGAGCTCATGGTCAAGATGCTAAAGATCAATGTTGTACTTTTGGAAGAAATGAGGCTTATGATATTTTAGGTGCAGTGAAATTTATAAAGAATGATCCTGATCTAAAGAATTTGCCAATAATTATATATGGTTTTTCCATGGGAGCTGTTGCTAGCATAATCGCAGGTTCTATTGAAAAAGATTTATGTAATGCGATGATATTAGATTGTCCTTTTGAATCTTCTGATAAACTGCTTGAGCGTAGCTTAGGTAAGATAAAATTCAGTATCTTTGGTTATGAAATAGGAATGCCTGGTTCTAATATATTAAAAAGTTATGCATATAGTCCTTATGTACAAAGTGCTATAAAAACTATATTAAAAAGTCTTGCCAATATTGATTCAACTCAAATTAATACTTACATGCAGCCAATATATCCTGAAGAGGCAATTAAATATATTAAAAAGCCGGTATTTATTATAGGATGTACCAATGATGATAAAGCTCCAGAAGAGGCTGTAAGATCAATATATAATGGAGCCAAAGGATTTAAAAGATTATGGATTTGTAATGCAAGGCGTCACTTTGATCCCATATTTTTTAAAATGAGTGAATATATAAAAAAGGTAAATAAGTTTATAAAGTTATGTTTAAGCGATAATATTAATAGCAAAAAACCGGCAAAAATAAAAGTAGATTTATAAGTCAGAATTACTTTCATCAGTATCTTCTATATACAAGAAATATTGTTTAAAAAAAAGCTTATAGATGTCCATTATAATATCTTGAGGTTGAATAGTAGTATTATATTCTTGTGTTCTTTTCTTTAATAAATGATCTTGAGTAAGAATTTGGGTAATTTCTGTAAAAATCAAATCTCTTATAAAATCATTATGATCTGTATCTTTAAAATCAACTGAAATAAAGGAAACTTTAAATAATTGATATAATTTTAAAACGGTTTCAGGGCTTACGCAATTAAAAATAGAGTCATTTGTATTTAATCTACTTTTGATTAATAAACATATATCTTTAATAAGAATGTCATTTTTAGAATAGTTTTTTATTAAAATAAGATTTTTTAGATCTTCTATAACAATATCAGACATAGTAGAAAGTGGAATATGTATAATGATACATTTTAAAGAATGACCCTTTAGGTTTCTTTTTAAATATTTAATTACAGGTAACTTGCAAATTTTATTATGCAAATTATATTCAAGAATTTTTTTTACGGTATTAGATTGATTTTGATATCTAATACAAGAGTAAAGATCAGCTTTTATTCCTTTTGTGATATCTTTAATCAAACATTCGGGAATTTCTAATAATTTTGGGTTTTCTTTATCGATTAAGTTAGTATTCAATTCAGATAAATTGTTATTAGCATATTCGATTAATTTATATATAACATGTTGTACAATAGTTTTTAATTCCTCCTCATAACAAAAATCTTTATATTTATCTCTGCCTTTAAATATTATTTCTATAAAGGGCCACAGAATATGACATATTTTTAAATTATGAGATTTAACAGAATTAATTTGCATAGGATGAATAAATATAAAATTTAAATTTATTATAAAAATTAAAAAATAAATAAAAGATTTTCGAGTCATTTTTAAAGCTTTCTACTATAAATAGGTTATGTCTAGTTATTGTACTATAAATTTAATAATAAAAAAGGGTAAAATTGAAAAAGATAAATTTAATCATTTTACTAATTTTGATAAAAAATTTAAATGGAATGCAATTAGATACAATGCCTTATGAAATTAAGCAACATATAATAAGCTTTGTATTAGGTATAGATAATCTGCCTGACATGATTAAAGAACTTATAAATATTACTCATGTAAATTCAAACTTTAGAAAAATAGTTTTTGAACTTGAAGATGAATCTTATTCTATAATAAATCAGGTAATAAAAGATTATTTTAATAGTAAACAAGAACATAGAGATAAAGTTATCGAAGAATGGCAAGAACTATCAATTAAAATAAAAGATATAAAATTTTTAAGTATTATTACGCAAATTCTGAAGAATCACGGAATGGATCTTGATAAAAAATATTATTTAAATAAAGATAAAGAAGAAAATGAATACTATGAATATAATGCTTTATCAAAAGCAATAGATGATAAAAACTTTAATAATGCTCTAATATTATTAGATTTTGGAGCAAATCCCAATATAGAAATAAACGGTTTAACAATATTAATGAAAGCAGTAGAAGACAAAAATAATACAGATATTGCTCTTTTAATTAAACTTATAGAAAAAGGAGCAAAGGTTAACTATAAAAATGACTTGTATGGTTATACGGCTTTACATATTGCTGCTGAGATGTCTAACATTAAAGCATTGGAATTTCTTTTAAAAAATGAAGCCTATGTTAATGAAAGTTCTTATAAAGGTGCTACACCATTGATAAGAGCAGTACGGCAAAATGCTTCCAAAAAAGTCATTAAAATGTTGATAAATTATGGTGCGGATATTGATTTAAAAGATGATTATGGCTATACAGCTCTAATGAGAGCAGCAAAAAAAGGACTCTTTAAAGTTTTAAAGATTTTACTTGATGCAAACGCTAATTATAATGCTATAAATAATAATCAAGAAAATCTTTTACATCTTATTGCCGAAAATCGATCTGAAAATGACAGAAAAATTATAGAAATATTATCAGAAATTCCCAATTTGAATGTTAACCAAAAAGACATAGAAAAAAATAATCCTTTATTTAAAGCAATTTGCTTTAACAATATAGAATTGATAAATATGCTTATAATGAAAGGAATTAATATAAATAGTCAAAATATATATGGCTATACTCCCTTAATGATAGCTGCAGGTCTAGAAAATTTAGAAGTAATTAAAATACTTTATGAAAATAATGTAAATTTTGATACTCAAGATTCAAATGGCAATACAGCACTAATCAATGCAAGTTTATCAAACTTTAAAGAAGTTATTAGATTACTATTATTATATGGAGCTAATCCGAGAATAATTAATAAAAGAGCAGAAAACTGTCTCTATTTAGTTCAAAACCCTGAAATTGCAGAACTTATTATAGAATCTGATAAGAGCTTAAATGAAAAACAAATCAATCTACTAAAAGCTATGTACTATAATAGACCGGATATAGTCATGGACATAATAAAACAAGCAGTTAATCCTAATACTCAGAATTGTAATGGAGATACCCCACTTATATGGGCTATTTGCAATAGATATAAAGTTATAATAGATCTTTTATTAAATTTAGAAAATATAGATGTAAACACTCAAAATCTACAAGGGAATAACAGTTTAATTATTGCATGCCATATTAATAACATAGAAATAGCAAATAAACTATTAAATAAAGGTGCCCAACCTGATATAGAAAATAAAAAAAGTATAAACCCTCTAATACACACAATTTATCATTCAAATAAAGAGCTAGCGAGATTATTATTAGAATTTGGAGCAGATGCTTACAAAGCAATAGTGGCAATTATAGAGTTTGATTGTAAGGAAATATTAAAATTATTTATAGAATCTGGTGTTAATCCTAATGCTTGTGATGAAAGCTTAAATACAATATTAATGAATGCGGTATATAAGCAAAAGCACAATATAATTAACATGTTATTGCAAACTTCAGACATAAACATAAATTTAAAAAATATAATGGGAAATACTTCATTACATATAGCAATATTTTATGGATATACTGATCTTGCGTATATTCTTATTAATAAAGGTGCTGATCTTAATATAGAAAATGTATATCAAGAAACTCCACTTTTAATTGCGGTTACAAAGAACAATTATATTATAGTTGAAGATCTAATAAAATCTAAAGTAATAGATATAGATCATAAAAATATTAATAATGAAACATCTCTAATGATAGCAGCCAAAAAAGGATACACATATATTGTAAATATTTTATTAAAAGCAGGAGCAAATACCTATCTCTTAGATCCTAAAGGCTTATCAGCTTTAGAAATAGCAATAACAAATGATCAAATCACAGTTGTAAAGCTTATAATAAATTCATATCAAGATAATGAAAATAAAATCAAAGATATAATCAAAGGATTAGTTCAAGCTACAAAGCATAATAAAAAAGATATTATTAACATCCTACTTAATTTAGCAAAAGAGCTAAATATAAGAGGATACTATAAAGAGGAAATATTAAGGGCAGCAATAAGAAATGGTGATGTAACTTTGATAAAGATGTTAATAGATTATGGTGTAAATTACAATATCAAATATAAATATAGACACAATGCAACACCATTAATGATAGCAATTCTTGAATCAAATCAAGAAGTAATTAAATTTATTTTGAATTTGCCTAATATAGAAGTAGATGCTCAAGATAATGAGGGTCATACAGCTTTAATATTGGCTATATTAAACAATAAAGAAGAAATCGCTAGACTTCTAGTAAAATATGGAGCAAATGTTAATTTAAAAAACATATTAGGACAAACCGCACTCTATTTAGCAAAAAAGAAAAATATAGGCCTATAACTTAAAAAGAACTAGCAGTTCTTTTCAAACTTAATACTAAATCTATTCAGCTTAATATTATATTTGAAGTTTATTAACCTTATTTATAAAGTTATTTAGATTACTTTTCACAAATATTTCAAAAAAATGCCTACTAGTAATATGCTCATTCTTTTTATAAATATCTGTATTAGAACAAATATTTGAGCTTTATTTCAATTAGTGTATAATATTTAATATAGTTGATATTTAAAATAAATTATTAAAGGATAAAAAGTGAACAAAATAAAACATCTATATATAATATTATTATCAGTTCTATTTATGAATAATAATATAATCTCCATGGAAAATCAAGATTATATTACAAATGAACAAGAGTCGCAATTATTAAATTTACCTGCAGAAGTTAGGACAGCTATTATCAATGAAACTGTAATACAACAACTCAAAGAAACTATTAATGAGTGGAATGATATATTTCAAGAACCTAAAATTAATTTACAAAGTATAGCTCTTGTGTCTCAACAATTTAAAGGTGTATTGAATGTTGCTTTAAAATCACCATCTTTAAAAAACTATTTAAATCAGTTAGTAAAAGATTTAAAATCAAAACGTTTTGATGAACTCTTTGAAGATTTAAAAATTAAATTTATTGAAGAATATAAAGGTTTATCGACTGAAGATCTCAATCAAGCTTTAACTGAAATATTGAATCAAGAAAAAGCATCTAAAGAAAATCTTAAGGAAGCAGTTAAATTAATACTTGCAGGTACTGATGTTAATGCTAGAGATAAAAATAGATTGACAGCTTTAATGATAGCATCTAAAAAAGGTTATAAAGAGATAGTTCAAATATTAATCAAAACAGGAGCTGATCTTGATACTACGGATAAAGATAGTATAACAGCTTTAATGATAGCATCTAGAAATGGCCATAAAGAGATAGTTCAAATATTAATCAAAACAGGAGCTGATCTTGATACTACGGATAAAGATAGTATAACCGCTTTAATGATAGCATCTAGAAATGGCCATAAAGAGATAGTTCAAATATTAATAGATAAAGGTGCTAGTGTTAATGCTAAAAATAGATATAGCTCTACAGCTTTAATGTTTGCATCTACAAATGGTTATAAAAATATAGTAGAAATATTACTCCAAGCAGGTGCTAATGTTAATATTAAAAACAAGTATGGCTATACTTCTTTAATGATTGCGTCTGCAAGAGGACATAAAGAGATAGTAGGGCTATTAATAGATAAAGGCGCTAGTACTAATGCTAAAAATGAATACGGCTTTACAGCTTTAATGCTTGCCTCGAGATACGATCATAAAGAAATAGTAGAAATGCTAATAAAATCAGATGATAATGTTAATGCTACAGATATATAAAGAAAAGATACAAATCTATTACAAAAAAAAAGAACTAGTTTAAACTAGTTCTTTTTTAACTTAATATTAAATCTATTTAGCTTGATATTCTATCTGAAGCTCATTAACTTTACTTATAAAATTATTTAAACTATTTCTCATAATATCAGTAACTGCTTCACTAGTTGCAACTGTAACTTCAGGCATCTTTTCTATTGTTTTTTTACCAACTGGAGAATTATAAAAATTTAAAATTTCTTCAACTTCTTGTTCGGTATAGATATTATCATAAACTTGAGCAATCTTACTAACAAACTTATCAGATTTGAACTCTTCTAAAATATTATTTAGATAATCTTGTTGCAAATTAAGAAGCTTTTTAGAGTACTCGTCTTCTTTTTGTTCTACAGAACCTAATATTTGAGCAGTCATTGCTTTAAAAGATTCAGATATTTGATCAGATTTAATAGTTAAATTTAATATTTTTTCTATATTTCTTAACTTTTTATTATCTGTTTCTACGGACCATAAATTAGCTTGTTGTAAGTTAAAAGCCACTAAAACTGAGAATAATAATTTTTTCATATTATTGTCCCTTCTAATACTAGATTTTAGATATATTTTACTATTATAAACTAAAAAAGTTTGGGCCCGATTTTCTTCTACTGTTTACCATTCTATTCTAACAAAATAAAAAACAAATTCAAGCTAAAAAATAGTTACTTTAAAGTTAAATATTGTTTTTGCTATTATATTAAAATTATGATTTTAAGTATAAGGAGATTATATGTTTAATATGCTAATTCATTATTTCTATCCTAAAATGAATAAAGAAGATGTTAAGAAATTTAGCCTTTTAGCTCTAATTTTTATGTTAATTATTGGAGCATATTGGGCATTAAGGGTATTAAAGGATACTATATTTTTTAAAGTAGCTTTTCCTGAAAGTTTAGGATGGGCTTTTAATCAAGGTACACTTTTTCAACCTATTGCAAAAACTCTTTCTCCTTTTGTTGTACTAGTATTAGTTCTAATTTATTCAAAGTTAATTGATATATTTAAAAAGCATCAACTTTTTTACATAATATGCTCTTTCTATGCCGTAATATTTGCTTTATTAACAATTATTTTATTTATTAATGATCATTATGGAGCTCAAATTCTAGGAAAAGAAATACTTGCTTTTGCAGGTTGGGCAAGTTATTTTGCTGTAGAAAGTTTTGGGTCACTGGCATCTGCTTTATTTTGGTCTTTTACCAATAGTATTACTACTTCTGAATCAGCAAAGGAAGGGTTTCCTATTGTGATTTCTTTTGCTCAAATAGCAGCTATAGCTGGTGCCGGAATGCTATTTTTTTCTGATAAAATTGGATCTCTATGGCCAATATTACTTTGTGCAACGATACTTGTATCTTTGATAATTCCTATTGTACGATATTTTATGCAAGTAATACCTGCTCAAAATCTTGTAGGTAATAAAGAAGCTGCTAAAACTGAAAAAAAGAAGGAGGGATTTTTAGAAGGGTTTTTCTCTGGTATCTGGCTTTTATTAACAAGGCCTTACTTAATAGGAGTTTTAATAATATCTACAGCTTATGAGGCTATTGCTCAAATAATAGAATATCAAATGAAAAATCAGGCAAGTTGCAATGAAGCTTATTGTTCTGTTTTAGGATTTGCTAGATTCCAATCTATTTATGGTATGAGCATCAATGCTGTATCATTTTTGATAGCTTTTTTAGGGACAAGTAAGATTTTACAAAAGTATGGAACCCGTATTGCTCTTCTTATATATCCAATATCATTTTTTATAGCTCTAAGCCTAATGTTAATATATTACCTATTACTAGGTTCTTCCAATCCAAGTTCTCTTTTATGGTTAACGTTTGCAATTATGGTTATAGTAAAAGGTATGGGTTATGCAGTTAATAATCCAACCAAAGAAATAATGTATATACCGACCAGTAAAGATGCTAAATTTAAATCAAAAGGTTGGATAGATACTTTTGGTAGTCGGTTTGCCAAATTAGCAGGAGCTCAAGTAACTAATACTTTTAAGTACAGTGTATCCGATCTAATGCTTTATGGAACATTATTTGGATTTGGACTTAATTTTATTTGGTTTTTTGCAGCTTTATATGTAGGAAAGAAAAATACTCAACTTTTAAAGGAAGGCAAAATAATAGAATAATAATATCACTGTTAAGGTTATGAAAAATGTTACATAGATTATTTTATTTTATATGCCTTATAAATTTCTTTCAAATTACATATTCTCAAGAAGTATGCAGTTTGAAAGAAATTACTAGTGTATATTTTGCCAAACATGCTCTAAATGTATGCAACAAAAATTTAAATGAGGGTATAGATTACGCATTTAATGCTATGGAATCTGATTTGCTAGAAAAAAATATACCAGAAGAAATGATATATAAATTAATTTATTATGCAATGTTTAGCAATTTACAAAATTCGGGTATTTTTTTAAATAAAATTGTACAAGAGTATAAACTAAATAAATCTTCAATAATATATAATAAAATATGTAAGGAGATTAAATTTTCCATATTAAAAAAACTAATTGTCAAAGAAGTTGAAGAAGAAGATGAAACATTAGATATAGTAATTTTTTTAATAAAAAGTGACAAAGATTTGGAATTTTATAATGAACTGACAAATTATTTTAGCAAACATATAGCTGATTTTAAATCTGCTTATGAAACTTTTCAACATTTGTCTCAAAATGCCTATTATACACAAGATATCAAAGAATATAATAAAATTCTTAGTAATATAAATAAAATTAAAAAAAAGATTAAACTATTTCAAGATATAATTGCAGTAATCATAGGAGAATTAACTCCAATATTTGAAAATATAGAAGCAATTGATCAAAATAACATAGATATTCACGAAGATACAAAAAACAAAGGTATATTGCTTATCGAATTATTTAACAAAAATGATAAATTATCAGCTTTGAATTTAATAAGAAGTGACTATTATTTAGATATAGATAAAATACTTGAATATATCTATGGAGTATATTTTATAAAAAATTTTGATGAAGACAAAATATTTGCTTTTATGCACTTCTTATTTGAAAAAGATGAGTTTAACGAGAATATACACAATATTTTTATCAAACTTAATAATTATTATAGTCAATCAAATAAAATTATTTATATAGATCAACTATTACTATATCATGCAAATCCTAAAACTAAAATGCTTGCAAAATTAAGAAATCATATTCTTGACTATAAAGTCGATAAAATATTTTATAAAATCAAAAATAAAGATATAGAGGATTATATAGAAGTAGAGAGTGAATTAATACTATGTTATAAGAATCTAGGCATAGAATTCTTATATGATTTATTACATTATTTAACAGAATATGTTTATAAATATACCAGCACTTATGCAGTCGAAAGATTAGATAACTTACAAAGATTAAAAAAAATCTTTCAGAATATCTTAAAAAAAGAAATTGAAAATTTAAATTTTTTAATTCCACTTAATATTATAATTGATGAAATGATAGAAGAATTGGAAAAAATATTAGATTTTGAAAGAAAACGTATAGTGAGTCTTTAATAATTTATAGGAGAGTTTGATGAGCAAAAATAGAGCGGTTGTATATGTTAAGCCCGGCCAGGTAGAAGTAAAAGATATTGGATATCCTAAGATGGAAATCAAAGGTAAAAGTATTGAACACGGAGTTATCTTAAAAGTAGTATTAAGTGGAATTTGTGGAAGTGATTTGCATATGTATCATGGTCGAGCTGCAGTTCCAGCAGGGACAAGTTTTGGTCATGAAATTACTGGACAAGTAATTGAACTTGGTAAAGATGTTGAGTTTCTAAAAGAAGGAGATTTGGTTTCTGTACCATTTAATGTGGCCTGCGGTCGTTGTAGAAATTGTAAAGAACAAAAAGTTAATGTTTGTCTGACTACTAATAAAACCGGTTATGGAGCTGCTTACGGTTATGCAAATATGGGTGATTGGCAAGGGGGACAAGCTGAATATATTATGGTTCCCTATGCTGATTTTAATTTACTTAAACTTCCAGAACAAATTTTATCTTCTGATAAAATAAAAGATTTAGCTTTAATAACCGATGTATTTCCAACAGGATTTCATGCTGCTTATAATGCATGTGTTGAAGTAGGGTCTAAAGTATATATAGCAGGAGCAGGTCCAGTGGGACTGGCTTGTGCTCTTTCATGTAAAATATTAGGTGCTGCTAAAATTATTGTTGGCGATGTCAATAAAGAGCGTTTAAAACTTGCAAAAGTAAATGGTTATGACACAGTAGATTTGACTTTTTTATCAAACGAGCAAGATTTGAAAAGAGAAGTTGAGAAGATTTTAGATAAATCTGAAGTAGATGTTGCAATCGATTGTGTTGGTTTTGAAGCTGTTGGTTATGGCAATAAGATGCATGAAAATGATCCTACCGTCGTAATTGACTCTATAATAGAGCTCGCTCGAGCTGGCGGGTTTATAAGTATCCCTGGAGTTTATGTCAATGAAGATGCAGGTGCTCGCAATGAAGAAGAGAAAAGAGGTATTTATAAATTAAAGTTTGGAGACTGCTGGGCAAAAGCTCTTAGTGTAAGTATGGGACAAACTCCGGTTATGAAATACCATAGAAAGCTCATGGAGACTATATTAAATGAAAAATGTGAGATTGCTAAGGAACTCAATGTAAAGATAATTTCTTTAGATGAAGCTCCTGAAGCTTACAAAAAATTTGATAAAGGAGAGCCAGTTAAATATTTTATCGATCCTCATGGTTTAATTTCTTAATAAAATTTAATTTAAAAGCAATTGTAATATTCACTTCCTTTTTAGTGGAGATAATAAATGGATATTAATCTATGTCCTTTGCCCTATCCGTTATGGACTCTTAAGCTTAAGACGTTCCCTTCTCTTTCAGGATCTATAAAAACTAATGTAGTCATAGTAGGTGGAGGAATGACTGGATTAAGCGCAGCGCAAGCTTTTCTTAATAAAGGTTTGTCCGTGGTAATTGTTGAAAAAAATTACTGTGGAGCAGGAGCAAGTGGAATAAATTCTGGTTTTATAACACCTGACTCAGAGCTTTCTTTAACAGATTTGACAGCTATATATGGCCAAGAAGCAGCTTCTCAATTATGGAAATTTTCGCTTTCCGGAGTCAATCTAATAAAAAGTAATATAGAAGATTTTTCTATCAGTTGTGATTATCAAGAACAAGATACATTAGTATTAGCCAATAATAAAAAAAGGTTTGATATTAGAATAAAAGAAGAATTTGAAAATAGAGTTAAACTTGGATATGATACAGTATTATACAACGACAAAAATTTATCACTTGCTGTAAAATCTGAAAAATATCAAGGAGGAGTATCTTATGGAGGCTCTTTTGGTATTCAGCCATTTGATTATTGTCAGGCAATGAAAGAAAATCTATCAAATCAAGGTGTTTTGATATTTGAAGATAGTCCGGTCATTAAAGTAAATTCTAAAGGTGTATCTACTCAATTTGGTTCGGTTTCTGCTGATTATATAGTATTAGCTTTAGATAAATTTATGCCTAACTTGTCAAATCTAAATCATCAAGTTTACCATGCTCAAACTTTTTTACTTGTTTCTAAGGTCTTAGATGAAGAACAAATAAAATCTATTTTTCCAAATAAACGTTACATGGTTTGGGATACTGATTTAATATATCAGTATTATAGAATAACTGGTGAAAATAGATTATTGCTAGGAGGATCAAGTTTCTTAT
Source organism: Candidatus Babela massiliensis (assembly GCF_000513475.1). GTDB lineage: Bacteria > Babelota > Babeliae > Babelales > Babelaceae > Babela > Babela massiliensis. The sequence continues at coordinate 113,078 of NC_023003.1, read as the reverse complement.
ATAATTATTCTAAAAATAGAAGCTTTGATAACAAGATAGTATTTAATAAATTAACTAAGTACTTTAAGAATAAATTTCCTCATACCAATATAGAATATGAATATATGTGGCCTGGAATGATAGGATTGAGTAAAGATATTATGCCCATAGGAGGGCCTGATAAACATAATTCTAACATATATTATGCAGGTACAGCTTCTGGATTACCATGGTCTGCTGCTCTAGGTATGTATATTGCTGATCATGCAATAAATCATAGAACTGAATTAGATGCTTACTTTTCACCTTATAGGAAATTCTTTATAGGTAATACAATGCAAAGCTTTTTAGGAACTAAACTATCTTTTGCAATATCAAATTTTTTAAGAGAAAAAAGGATATTTTAGTGATAGGAATAGCAGTAGCATATTTAAGCTATCCATTGCTTTGCAAGTAATAATAAAAAAAGGTCTGGGTAAAATCCTAGACCTTCTTAATTTTTATTTAGATCCTGCTTTTATTAACATCTCAACTATTTCTTTATGACCTTTTTTAGATGTTATCATTAAAGCTGTTTCACCATTGTTATTTTTAGCATTAAGATCGGCGCCTGCTTGGAGTAATATTTCAACTATTTCTTTACGTCCTTCTATAGATGCCATCATTAAAGCTGTAAATCCATATGCAGTTTTAGCATTAATATCAGCACCTGCTTGGAATAATATTTCAACTATTTCTTTACGTCCTTTTTCAGATGCCAACATTAAAGCTGTATTACCATATGTAGTTTTAGCATTAACGTTAGCGCCCGTTTTTATTAACAACTCAACTATTTCTTTATGACCATTTCCAGATCCGAACATTAAAGCTGTATAACCATTGTTATCTTTAGCATTAACATCAGCGCCTGCTTGAAGTAATATTTTTACTATATCTTTATGACCTCCTATAGATGCCAATATTAAAACTGTCAATCCCGCACCATCCCTAGTATCAAGATCAGCGTCTGATTTTATTAATATTTGAACTATCTCTTTATAACCTTTTTTAGATGCTATCATTAAAGCTGTATAGCAATAGTCATTTTTAGTATTACCATCAGCGCCTGCTAATATTAATTTAACTGCTACTTTGAAATCTTCTTTAGATGTTTCTCGTTCTTTTAATATATTAAATAAATTTTTATTAAGGTCTTCAGTTGATAAACCTTTATATTGTTCTATAGATTGATGTTTTAAATTTTCAAAGAGTTCATCGAAACGTTTTAATTTTAAATCTTTTACTAATTGATTTAAGTAATTTTTTAAAGATGGTGATTTTAAAGCAGCATTCAATACATTTTTAAATTGTTGAGACACAAGAGCTATACTTTGTAAATTAATTTTCTCTGGTTCTTGAAATATATTATTCCACTTATTAATAGTCTCTTTGACTGGTTGTATTACAGTTTCATTGATAATGGCTGTCATAAGTTCTGCAGGTAGACTTAATAATTGAGAATCTTGTTCAATTTCCATATAATCTTGATTTTCCATTGAGACAATATTATTATTCATAAATAGAATTGATAATAATATTATATATACATGTTTCATTTTATTCATTTTTTATCCTAAATTGTTCGATTTAAAAAATTAATTATTTTAATATTATACACTAATTGAAAAATAAAATCCACATCTCCAGAATTACTTCATAAAATAAATATGTCATAAATATTAATGACATTTCTGAATTTTAATTTATAGTATTTTGATCTTCTACATAAAGGATGCTTTATTTATATAATCTTAAGAAACAATCCTGGCATAACCAAGGTTTAATCCTTTTTGCTTGATGTTCTTCTTTAGATTGATTTCTTAAGACCTCATTCAATAAATCTTTGAACAAAGTTTATTTCTTGTAAATTAATTTTAGGTTCATGTTTTATCTTTAAATTCTTTTATACAACTTTTTTTAAATTACTATTACAGTTTGATATAATAATTGTTTATAATAATAATAAAATAGTTAATATTTATAAATTAAAGATAAGGGATTAATAAGATCATGAATAAGAAAGTTATATCCTTGTTAATAAGTATATCTTTAAATATTTATTCGCAATCTGAATTAGAACAAAAGCCGAATAAAGAGACCCTGCTTATTAATACTTTACCTCCTGAGTTAAAGCTACATATAGCTGAAAAATTTTTGCAATCTATTGTTAAAGAGAATGTAGTTTTTAATCCATTTCGTGGTGTTAAAGAGGGATTTAAAAGTTTAATATCAATAGATAAAGGATTTTTTAATTTAAGAGATGAAATAAAAAATGATATAAACAAATTTATTAGAAAATATTTTGCCTCAGATTTTATCAATTTATCTAAAGAAGAGCTGAATAATAAGCTTAAGAATATTTTAGAAGGAGATTATAGTGAATTAAAAGAGAGAGAGGCGGCTAAATTAATAATAGCAGGTGCTGATCCTAACATAATGATAAACTTTAAAAATAAAACTATACCAGCTTTTGTTAAACTGTTAAAAGAGCCTTCATGGAATCAACTTCCTTATTTATTATTAGACTTTAAAGTTGATCTTGATTACCAAGATAAGGAAAATAATAATATTTTAATGCTTGCCATTAAAAATAATAAAAATGTAGCAGAAGAACTAATAAAAATTCATATTAATAATATAAATGAAATAAATTATGATCAAAAGTCTGCTTTAATGATTGCTATAGAAAAAAATAATGAATCAATAGTTGACCTATTGTTAACTCAAAAAGCACAAGTCAATATTATAGATTTAAGGATGGAAACTCCTTTAATTAAAGCAATAGAAGTAGGCAATAGGCACATGGTAGAATCTCTTATCAGTCATGGTGCTGATATTAATACTGCCGGCAAATGGGGAAGAACGCCTTTAATGTATGCTATTTTAAAAGGTAATTTAGACATAATAAAATCACTTATAAGACATAAAGCAGAGATAAACGCCAAAGATCAATTTGGAGATACTGTATGGTCTTTAAATTCAAATACAAGAGATCCTAGAACGAGAAGGAGAATATTAGAACTCCTTAAAGATATAGATAATAGAAGTACTTGTTTAGTATCTTAAACTGAATAAAAATGGAGAAAATAAAGATTATGAAAAAAATACTTATTATATTAAAAACATTATGTTTAATCAATATATTTAATGGTAATGTAATAGAATGCAATCTAAATCTTAATGGTAATAACTTCTTAGAATTGCCTATGGAAATTAAACTTAAGATTATAAAATCCAAAATAGAAGATATTATAAAACATAATCATTTATTCCATCCATTAAATGGTATAAATGAATTCTTAAGGGAAATGTCATTAACTAGTAAGGATCTAAACGTCATAATTACACAAGATAAAGTAAGGTTGAAGCAAGAGGCCAGTGAATATGCAAAGGAATGGTTTGCTAATGAAGAATCAAAATTGACGCAAAAGCAACTTGATGAAAAATTAAAAAACATACTTGAGGATAATTATAATCAAGAAAAAGAAAAAGAAGCTGCTAAATTGATAATAGCAGGAGCTAATCCTAACATGATTATTAACGTCAAAATATTAGAAAAACTTACACGTATACCACTACTGATCTTTATAGCACAAACGGGAAAATTTGTTAATTTAATTAATGTATTATTAGATTTTAAAGCTAATATTAATATTAAAGATATTAATGGAAAAACTCCCTTAAGACTTGCAATAGCTATGAACAAAGAGGATATTGCAAAATTGCTTATCAATAGAGGAGCAGATGTTAATGCTACAGATATATTCCAAGAAAGTATAATACAAGCTGCTTTATCACGTAATAACTATAATATAATAAAGTTGCTTATTGACAAAGGAGCAGATGTTTTTGTTAAAGATCGATATAATAAAACTACACTTATGTTAGCAGCTATACATGGCAATGAAAATATAGCAAGAATTTTGATTGAAAACGGAGTTGATATTAATGCTAAAGATAAATGGGGAAAAACAGCAAGATCTCTTGCATTAGATTATAAAAATATGAATATAGTTAAATTGATCGATTCAGTCGCAAAACTTAATAAGAAAAACTCTAAAATTTAATTCCTATTTATCTAGATAAACCTTTATGCTCTCGAGCTTTTAAATATTTAAGTTCATCAATGAGAATCTATGCTCAAAAAAAGACCTAAATGTAAATTTAGGTCTTGATAGATTTAATATAATTTTTAATTTTAATGCTTAAGAAAATAAAGCAACTATATGATTAATTTTCTAAAGATTGTAGTATTTCTACTATATCTTTATGACCTTCTTTAGATGCCCACATTAAAGCTGTATAGCCATCATTGTTTTTAGCCTCAATATTGGTACCTGCTTTTATTAATATCTCTACTATTTCTTTATAACCATAAATAGATGCGAATATTAAAGCTGTATCGTCCTCATTGTTTTTAGTATCAACATTGGTACCTGCTTGGAGTAATATTTCTACTATTTCTTTATGTCCTTTTTCAGATGCAAGCATTAAAGCTGTATAGCCGCAATATTTACTTTTAGCATCAACATCAGCACCTGCTTTGATTAACAACTCAACTATCTCTTTATAACCATTTTTAGATGCCCACATTAAAGCTGTATAGCCATCATTGTTTTTAGCATCAACATTGGTACCTGCTTTTATTAACATTTCTACTATCTCTTTATGACCATTGCTAGACGACTCTATTAAAGCTGTATAGCCGTAGTAATTTTTAGTATTAACATCAGCACCTGCTTTTATTAATATCTCTACTATTTCTTTATAACCATAAATAGATGCCAACATTAAAGCTGTATTGTCTTCATTGTTTTTAGTATCAACATCAGCACCTGCAAGTATTAATTTAACTGCTACTTTGAAATCTTCTTTAGATATTGTTTCTTTATTTAATATATTAAATAAATTTTTATTAAGATCTTCAGTTGATAAATCTCTATATTCTTCAATAGATTGATGTTTTAAATCTTCAAAGAGTTCATCAAAATGTTTTGATTTTAAATCATTTATGTAATTTTTTAAAGATGGTGATTTTAAAGCAACATTCAACACATCTTTAAATTGTTGAGATGCAAGAGCTGTGTCTTGTAAATTGATTTTCTTTGGTTGTTGAAAGATATCATTCCACTCATTAATAGTTTCTTTAACTTGTTGTATTACAGTTTCATTGATAATAGCTGTCATAAGTTCTGCAGGTAGACTTAATAATTGAGTCTCTTGTTCACTTGCAATATAATCTTGATTTTCCATGGAGATTATATTATTCATAAATAGAATAGATAACAATATTATATATACATGTTTTATTTTATTCATTTTATCCTTTAATAATTTATTTTAAATAATTAATATTTTTAAATATTATACACTAATTGAAATAAAGTTCAAATGCTACAGATGTTTCTAAAAAAAATTAGTATAGTACTAGTAGATGTTTTTTGGCATATTATCAGAAGTAATCTAAATAACTTTATAAGTAAAGTTAATAAGCTTCAAATAGAATATCAAGCTGAATAGATTTAGTATTAAGTTAAAAAGAAGTAGTTTAAACTACTTCTTTTTACTAAAAAGCTTTTTTATAAACTACGATAATATACAAGAATAAGAAACCAACCTTTTGTTATTATTTAACATTTCTACTACTTCTTTATGACCATTTATAGATGCCCGCATTAAAGCTGTACTGCCATATTGATTTTTAGCATCTGATTTTATTAACATTCTTTTATTAATATTTTTACTATATCTTTATGACCATTTTTAGATGCCTCTATTAAAGCTGTATTGCCATATATAGTTTTAGCATTAACGTTAGCACCTGCTTTTATTAGCATTTCTACTATATCTTTATGGCCATTTCTAGATGACCATATTAAAGCTGTAAATCCATATATAGTTTTAGCATTAACATCAGCACCTGCATTGATTAATATTTCTAATACATCTTTATAACCATTTTTAGATGCCCACATTAAAGCTGTATTGCCATCATTAGCTGTAGCATTAACGTTAGCGCCTGTTTTTATTAACATCTCAACTATATCTTTATAATCCTTTTTAGATGCCTCCATTAAAGCTGTATTGCCACTATTATCTGTAGTATTAACATTAGCACCTGCTAATATTAATTGCATTACTACTTTGAAACCTTCTTTAGATATCGCTGCTTTATTTAATATCTTAGTTAAAGCTTGATTGAGTTTATCTTTAGGTAAGCCTTTATATTGTTCAATAGATTGATGTCTTAAATCTTCAAAGAGCTCGTCAAAACGTTTTGATTTTAAATCTTTTACTAATTGATTTAAGTAATTTTTTAAAGATGGTAATTTTAAAGCAACATTCAATACATCTTTAAATTGTAGAGATACAAGAGCTATATTTTGTAAATTAATTTTAGGGTCCTGAAATATATCATTCCACTCATTAATAGTTTCTTTGAGTTGTTGTACTACAGTTTCATTGACAATATTTGTCATAAGTTCTGCAGGTAGACTTAATAATTGCGACTCTTGTTCAGTTGCAATATAATTTGGTTTACCCATGGAGACAAAATTATTATTTATAAATAGAACTGATAATAATATTATATATAGATGTTTTATTTTATTCATTTTTTTATCCTTATAATTTATATTTAATATAGTATTTTTTAATAATTATATACTAATAGTAATAAAAAGCCAATGATAAAATAATATAAATAATAATTAAAATATTTCCAAATGTATATTCCAAAATATATAAATAAAATATTTACACTCTTATAGTATATAGTATATTTATATTATAATTATGTATCATCTCAATTCTCAATTATGGATTAATATGAAAAATACGAAAATTTTTAGATTATCTTTATTACTATCTCTTTGCATAGCAACTTTTTGCATAAATTCTTGTCAAAAGGACTTACAAGATCTACCTGATGAGTTAAAATTACACATTCTTGCTCAAAATTTGAAAACAACAATATTGAATAATGATATTTTTAATCCATTTAAAGATATTAAAATTTATTTAAATTTAATATTTAAAATAAATAGAACATTTAGAACTTTAATTCCTGATTTAATATCAAAATCTAAAAAGATAGCTATAGAACATTTTACTCAAGATATAGATATTAAGGATGAAGATGATTTAAAGAACCAATTACTTGATATATTATCTTTTGATTTATCAAAAGATAAAGAGGAGTTGAAAGATCAAGAACTAAAGGCTGCTAAATTGATAATTTTAGCTTTAAAGTTAAATTTGAAGATTAATAATGAACATATTATATTCTATTTAATACGGAAAAATAAGGATAATTATAATCTTATAAATCTTTTAAAAGTTATATTAATTTATAGCACTAATATTGAAACTATAAATAATAAAGGGCAACACCCTTTAATTATGGCTGTTCATAAAGGACAAAAGGAGACCATAGAATTATTATTGAACTATGGTGTAGATATTAATTTACAGGATAAACAAGGCAATAATTCTTTGATCATTTTGTTGAAGAATGTATTTTTAGATAAGAACTTAGTAAAAGAAATAGCTGAAATATTTATCAAAAATGGTATAAACGTTAATTTAAAAAATAACTTGGGAGAAAATGCTTTAACAATAGCATGTAAAAGAGGACTGTTGGAAATAGTAAAATTGCTAATTAATAATAATGCAGATATGTATAGCCTTGATCCATGGGGAACTTCTCCATTGGGAAGTGCCATTAAACATAATAGGATTGATGTGGCAAAATTTCTCATCGCTCATAATAAGAAATCTTTAAAAGACTCTGACTATTTACATATTGCTGTTGAAAACGATAGAAAAGACATGGTAGAATTATTACTAGATTCTACTGATATAAATATTAATTCACACTATAATAACCGTAGCGCTCTAATAACAGCTTGCCAAAATGATTTCTACAATCTTGCTCAATTTTTATGCGAAAAAGGAGCAAATGTAAATGATAGAATCTATGGTTTTGGTTTTGATACACTATTAATGATAGTTGTTAATGCTGGCAATTACCGTATGGTTAAACTACTTATTGATTTTCATGTAAGTATTAATGATCAAAATTTGCATGGAGATACTGCTTTAATTGAAGCAACAAGAATAGGAAATTACAATATAATTAAGTTATTGTTAGATTCTGGTGCTAATACTAGAATAAAGAATAATGAAAAATTGACAGCAGAGTTGATAGCCAGGGAATATTCGGATGATAATCATAAAAAAATTGCTCAATTGTTAAAGGATAATGCAAGCTGGATTTGTTTATTATCTTAAAAACTAATTTATACTTGACTTACTTACATAGTTTTATGTCATAATCATTATGAATAAAGCATAATAGCATTAATTATAAGAGTCTATGACAAAAATTAGATATTTATCACTATTTTTTTTAAGTATAATTTTTAATTTTACTTTTTATACTCTTAATTCTATGAAAAAAGATAAAAATTTAAGTAAATTAGTAAATGAATTAGAAATTAGTCTTTATAAATCAGTAGAGTTAAAAGTAAAAAATAGTAATATATTTTATGCCATTAAAGATGCAAAAGATTTTCTTAATAAAAAAGAAAGTGATAAAAATTTACAATTATTAAAGAATATGTTTCTTGAATTAAACTTACCCCAAGAAATAGCTAAAGTTCATTTTGCTCCTGAAGAATCTAAGTTAGAAAGAGAAGAATTAGATATGCATCTAAGATGTATTTTGTTAAATTTCTATATAAATGCTAATGAAGATATAGAAAAAAAAGTAGCAAAGTTAATAATAGCAAAGGCTAATCCTAATTTGCGTATGATAGTAAATCAGGAGATTATAACTCCATTAATATTAATTGCTAAGACTAATAAATTTATGAACTTAATAAATTTGTTAATAGATTATGGTGCAGATATAAATTTTGTAAATAACCTTAAATATAGTGCTCTGAAATATGCTATTCAATTTGGAAATGAATATATAGCAAGAATTTTTGTACTACGAGGAGCAAAATTTAATAACATATACTTTAATCAACAGAAAGACTCTCCTCTAATTTACTCTATAAAAATAAATGCTAAAGATCTTGTACATTTATTTATTGAACATAATATCGATATAGATTATCAAAATTCTTATGGGTGGACAGCTTTGATGCATGCTGTTTACTATAATAATATAGAATTAGCATATTTATTAATTAAACATAAAGCAGATATAAATATTCAAGATAAAGAAGGAGATAGTGCGATCTTTTGGGCTTTACGTAATATCAATATTGAGATGCTTAAAATTTTAATTAAGCATAATGCTAAAACTAATGCTGTAAATAAGTTAAATTATACTCCATTGATGCTTGCTTGTTTAATGAACGATAGTGAGATAATCAAATTACTACTTCGGTATCCAAATAACATTAATCTTCAGAATTTACATGGAGAAACAGCCTTAATGTTTGCTTGTAGAAATTGTAATAAAAGTATAGTTCAAATGTTATTAAATTTAGGTGCTAACATTTATTTTAAAGATAATTTTGAAAATACGGCTTTATCTTTTGCTCAAAATCGTGGATGTAATGATATAGTTGAGATTATTCTTAATCAAGTTACAAAAACTAACTAATATATAAACAATTTAAAATCAAGAAAATATAAAAAATTATAAAGAAATGTATAAGTTTAATCTTATTATCACTATACTATAAATCTGATATTGATTCAATTTTATAAAGATGAACTGTTAGTATTTAAGCAAGCAATTAAAAATTACATTAGCAGCTATAATAATATTTTTACTTTTAAAGACGACTTTAATAAATTGCCTTGTGAATTAAATAATTTGCGATTGATCTCAAAAGCAGTCAGCAACTTATACAATAAAAATCAGGAAAGTCTGCTTTAGATAAAGCTAAGGCTTCGAGACTTAAAAACATTAGAATTAATTGATAAGTATTCGGGTGGTTAGTATTTTAAATTTAGAATAAAAATAATAGACAAAAAATAAAGTTCTTTGTTTGAAAAATAAGAGTCATAATTTTAAGATTTAAGATCCTTTTTAATATAAATTAATATTTTAAGATTAAATTAAATTTTGTTATCTTTAAATATTAATATATTTTAAAAGCAACAATATTTTTATATCTGAGATATTTTTTAATATATTTAAATATTTATATCATAATATTGATTATTGTAAAAGCAATAAAAATTTAATTTTTACTTAACAGGTATCAATGAAAAAATACCAGTATATATAAATATACTGGTATAAAAAGCTTAAACGTCAAAATCGCGTACTTTAAGTTTCCACATTATAGGATGTCCATCCGGATGGAATATTAATGGCTTTGATCTAGCAATAATGCCTTCCATTTGATAAGGCTGCTGGGACACGATGCTCTTTGGTTTAGATTTAACAAAATTAATTACTTCCTCTTTAGTCATTACTCCTAACTCTGGAGCTGAAGGTATTTGAAGTTTAGTTGCAAGTTTTTCAATAGCATCTCTTTCTAACCACACTTGGCCTACTTTTGCATCAAAGAGTATGAAACCTGCTTCTTTTTTATAAAAGGGTCCTGCAGCTTGTATATTACCGCCGAATCCTTCGCCATATAGTGTTATATGGTCTTGATTAGCAAATGCTGATTGCATAAGTTCAAGAGTAAAATGTGAACGAAGATATTCCTCAAGAATAGGCGGAAGTTTTGAATCATCACTTTTACCTTTAAATGTAATCTGATTACTAATTGGATCATAATTTATGCGAACATTAGTGCCGTCAATTTTTTCACTGATACTCCAATGGACTATATTTTCAAACTCTTTTTCAGAGTAAGAACCTTCTATAATTTTACCCCTATGCGGACCATTAAGATGGCGCTTCCATAAGGTTTGTATTTTGGGATATTGCATTTATTGCCCCTATGATAGATATATAATTGAATTATATTTTATTGTCCTTATCAAGGACATATATTTAAAATATTAGAATATTATACATTAAAATTTATTTTTATGCTATATTATTTAGCTGAGTGATACATCTGGTATTTGATAACGAGGTTTAAATTTATAGTTGTACTTGAAAGTTTTAAATTACTTAAGATTAATTTTTGATTTTCTCCATATAACCTAATCTTTTGGTTTAAATGTTTATAGGTCTTTTTCTTTGTCTCAAATTTATAGAGTTTAAGTAAATTGATTTTTATTTTCAATTAGTATATAATTTATTTAAAAATATTAATTATTTAAAATAAATTATTAAAGGATAAAATGAATAAAATAAAACATCTATATATAATATTGTTATCAATTCTATTTATGAATAATATAATCTCAATGGAAAATCAAGATTATATGGTAACTGAACAAGAGTCTCAATTATTAAGTCTACCTGCAGAACTTATGATAGCTATTATCAATGAAACTGTGATACAACAAGTTAAAGAAACTATTAATAAGTGGAATGATATATTTCAACAACCAAAGAAAATCAATTTACAAGAAATAGCTCTTGTATCTCAACAATTTAAAGATGTATTGAATGTTGCTTCAAAATCACCATCTTTAAAAAATTATTTAAATCAATTAATAAAAGAGTTAAAATCAAAACGTTTTGATGAACTCTTTGAAAATTTAAAAATTAAATCTATTGAAGAATATAAAGTCCAAGGTTTATCAACTGAAGATCTCAATAGAGCCTTTATTAATATATTAAATAAAGATCCTAAATCTAAAGAATATTTCAAAGTAACAGTTAAATTAATATTAGCAGGTGTTGATGTTAATTCTAAAAGTCAATATGGTGGCAATACAGCTTTAATGAAGGCTTCTTATGGGGGATATAAAGAGGTAGTAGAAATATTAATAAAATCAGGCGCTAGTATTAATACTAAAAATAACAATGGCTTTACAGCTTTAATGCGGGCATCTATAAATGATCATAAAGATATAGTTCAAATATTAATAGATAAAGGTGCTAGTATTAATACTAAAAATGAATACGGCTTTACGGCTTTAATGCTTGCATCTAGCAATGGACATAAAGATATAGTAGAGCTATTAATAGATAAAGGTGCTGATATTGATGCTAAAAGTACGTTTAATAATGATACAGCTTTAATGGTAGCATCTAAAAAAGGTCATAAAGATATAGTAAAAATATTAATAAATGAAGGTGCTAATGTTAATTCTAAAGATTATGAAGGCAATACAGCTTTAATGATAGCATCTGAAAAAGGTTATAAAGATATAGTTGAGATATTAAAAGAAGCAGGATCTAAATAAAAATTAAGAAGACCTAGGAAATAAAAGTTGAGTCTTTAAAAGACATTAATATTAAAGTAAAGAAACAAAATATATCAAATATAATAAAAATATTATATTTAAAAGAATTATGAATATAAAAGCAAGAAATTAAAGATTAATGAAAATATATGAAAAATTAATAAAAATGTTCTTAAATTTAGAAATAAGAAAGATAATTTTTGTGCTAAATTTTTTATTTTTTTACAAAAAAAAGCAAATTTCTTGAAATTGTGTAGTCTTAACCTTGTGATGTCTGTAATGAGTAGATTACAGACATGAAGAGGTCGATACTAAAAAATAGTAAATGACTTACATTATTCACACCCTTTTTCCTTGCTCTGAAAATATTGTCTTAAGCGGAAATAAAGTGCAGTAACAGTATTTTTAACTGCTGGTAATTTTGTTCAAACTGCCAGAATTATTTTACCTTTTAAGAATAGATTAATTTTACTAGATACAATTGAGACTGATGGAACTACCTATACTAACTATAAAAACAGATGTAGATATTCACATAATGGAAGCCCTTTTGCAACAAATGCATGGCTAGAGCCTAATCAGACTACTGGCGGACAGGTTGCTGATGGAGCAGGATTTATAGACGCTACAACAGAAGAAGAGATTATTAGTGCTGAATTCATCAAAGATAGATTAATTGTCTATTTTGAGCGATCCACATGGGAATTAGCATATACTGGAAATGAAGTACTTCCATTCGTTTGGCAGAAATTAAATACAGAGCTGGGATCGCAATCTACATTCTCTACAGTTCCATTTGATACTAATATATTAACTATTGGAAATACTGGTGTACACGCTTGTAATGGTTCAAACGTTCAACGTATCGATAGCAAGATACCTAATATTATATTTGATTTTAAAGTAGAAAATGATGAACAAGCAAGAACATGTGGCATAAGAGATTATCAACAGGAAACTGTTTATTGGTCTTATATGAATAATAGTACTACAAATACTCAGAACTTTCCTAATCAAGTTCTTGTATATAATTATCAAAATGGTTCTTGGGCAATAAATGATGATTGTTTTACTGTTTTTGGTTATTTTGAGCAGCAACTTGATAGTGTATGGGCAACTAGTAATATTACTTGGCAGGAAGCAAATTTTACTTGGATAAGTGGCTTAAGAGAAGCACAACAAAGAGTAATATTAGCAGGCACGCCCAATGGTTTTGTGGTTACACTTGATCCCAATATAACAAGAAATGCTCCATCTATGGCAGTTATTAATATGACAATACCTAGCGCTACTTTGGGAGTAGGTTATGTTGATTTAAATGTTATTAATCACAATTTAAATGTGTCAGATTATGTTGCATTAGAAAATGCAGTGGGCCTATCAGCAAATAATACTATATATCAAGTTTATGCAGTTACAGATGCTAATAATATTATCTTAAAAGCTCCTGATATATCTGGATCATATTTAGGTGGAGGAACTTTAGCGCGAGTATCTAATATAAGAATTAGAAGCAAGCAGTGGAATCCATATGTTAATCAATCAAGAAATGTTTATTTAGCTAAGATAGATTTTGGTGTAGAAAAAACAAGTGATGGTCAAGTAACGGTAGATTACTCTCCTTCTTCAACTAATATATCTATGATCGGTGAAGGTATAGCTACAAATTCTATTCTTGGTAATAATATTTTAGAAACTTCTCCATATAATCCAAGATATTATCCTTTAGAGCAATATCAAGAAAGGTTATGGCACACTATATATTTTCAGACTTATGGTGAATGCATTCAGATATATATTTATATGAGTAATGATCAGATCTCTAATATGGCTAGTGCTTGGTCTCCATTTATTTTAGAAGGTATTTTATTACATACACAAGCTACAGATTCGAGGTTGCAATAATGGCGTCATCATCACAATTTGGTGCTTATGTACCTACTACGAATATCTGGGATCCTAGTATTATTTATGCTAGTAATTTATCACCAGAATTAAAAGAAATACTAGTGCGTATGTACCAAAATCTTAATCTTATGTCTAACGTTATTAACGTTAAAGAAACTGCGCAGTATACTAATGAATTTGAGATGATTACAAGTCAACAATGGTTTCCCAACCCCAACTTAAATTCTTTAAGTTCTACCACGCCAACCCAAAGACCTGTTTACAGAAAGGTTATTAACTTTGGGGCTTTACCCAACACTACAACCATATCTGTTGCACATGGTATCACTTGTACAAGCGCTACAACATTTACAAAGATATATGCTACTGCGTCAGATACTACAGGACTTAATTATATACCTATACCTTATGCATCTGTTTCTGGAGCCACTAATATAGAGATAAGCATTGATAATACTAACGTTAATATTACTACTATATCAAATAGATCTAGTTTTAATGTTTGTTATGTTATTTTAGAATATATACAAAGTTAATGAGGAGAAAATCATGGCTAGAAAAGTACCATTTAGAAGAAAATCTACAAAACCTAAAAAAAGATATACCGAAAGAGATAGAAGAGAAGTTGCAAAGCAATTAGATGAACTATCTCGTGGTGAACTTACTAAAAATAAGAACGGTGGCGAAAAAATAACCAGTAAAAAAGCCGCAGTAGCTAAAGGGCTTAATATCAGTGACAGCAAAAAGAAGAAAAAAGAAAAAGAATAGGGATTATTATGGCACTTTCAGATATATTGGGCGGAACTCCCGCTAGAACACAACAATTTCAACGCTTAACTCAACCACAGCAGCAATTACAGAATCAATCAATACAACAGATATTATCTTTATTGCAGAATCCTAGAACCGGAGCTGATCAAGGATTTGCGCCTATAGAACAACAAGCTCGTAATCAGTTTACTACACAAACTGTACCTAGTCTTGCAGAAAGATTTACAGCTATGGGAGGAGGACAAAATTCCTCTGCTTTTCAAGGAGCTTTAGGCAATGCTGCTTCCGGACTAGAACAGGGATTAGCTGGATTGAGAAGTCAGTATGGAATACAACAACAAAACATGAATCAAAATACATTAAGTAGTTTGCTTGGACTAGCTACCCAACCATCCTTTGAGAATGTATATTTTCCTAGACAACCTGGATTCTTAGAATCTACTGGAAGTGGATTAAGTCAGGGACTAGGAACTATTTTGCCATTATTATTAGGTGGAGCAACTGGATCTACTGGAGGAGGTTTAATGGCTCTATTAAAATTATTTGGAGGAAGTTAAAATGCCACAAGTTATTAATGAAACCTCATTAGGAGGTAATATAGGAGCTGGATTAGGATCTGGACTAAGCCAGGGATTACAAGCCTTGGTGCAGAATCTTATTACCAATAAACAGCAACAACAGCAAATGCAACAAAGACAGCAAGGTCTACAGGCTTTATTTCCCCACTTAAATTCCCAGCAAGCTCAATCTTTAGGCGGTCTTGACGCAAGTACACTTAATCAACTTTTAAAGCAGCAGCATCAAGAACAAGCTGGACAACGACAGATGCAGAATACGGCGTCAGGATTACAAGCATTAGGAATATCTCCACAAGATGCTTCACAGCTACAAGGACTTCCTGAATCTTTACAATCTGTTGTGCTTAAAAATTATCTTGGATCTGCTGGAAATACAGGATTAGATCAAGTATTATCTGCTATTAGAGGAGAACCTGTTGCTCAACAAGGTACACCTTTAAGTGAAGCATCAGGAAATGCGCCATTAGAAAATATACCACAAGTACAACCTATGAAATCTTTGCAAGAAGTATTGAAAAATCCTAGAATAACTCCAGATCAAAGATTAAAAATAGAAAAAATGATTCAGCAACGTGAGCAATTTGAAAAAAAAGAATCTACAAGAGAGCGTGCTGAAGCTATTAGAGAGCGTAGAGAGGCTTTTAAAGATACTAAAGCTGAGCGTAAAGAGATTTTGGATAGAGTTAAAGCAGCAAGAGAACAATTGCATGACTTAGGAAGAATGGAAGAATTAGATAAAAGCGGAAAATTAAATAGTCCAGGTTATTTAGAATTTCTTTCAAATATTGGTATGGATATTTCTAATTTAAAAAGCCCAGAATCGCAAGAATTTCAGAAAATAGCAGCAAACTTTTTAAGAGATGCAAAGACTTATTTTGGCGGTAGAGTTTCTAACTATGAAATAGAACAATTTCTGCAAACTATTCCAAATTTAAGTCAATCACCTCAGGGTCGCGCAAGAGTAATAGCAAATTTAAAAAGATTAAGTAATATAGCTTTATCATATAACGAAGCATTAAAAGATGTTATGAATTCTAATAAAGGTATCCCTCCCTTAGATTTAATAGAACAAGTTGATGCTAGAATGGAAAAAAAATTAGACAAAATCTCGGAAAAATTCAGAGAAGATTTAGCAAAACCTACTCCTCCTGGTCAAGATCCATGGGTTACAGCTGCACTTGCGGGGAGTGGAAAATTGATAGGTAATTTTGGAGCTCCATTACTGGGTGCTGGTGCTGGATGGTTAGCTGGCGGGCCAGTGGGAGCAGGCATTGGAGCTTTAGGTGTAGGTGGTAAAGATATACTGAAAGACTTACTTAGAAAATAGATTTTTTCTGATAATTGTTGTTATAACATAAGTAATTATACCTAATACAATTATCCAATAAGATAAATTAATTATTTTTGCTAAAATTAACCATCCTATGGTTTGTAATATTTGTATAGAATCTAGGCTCAGTGAATTTAAAAACTCTGAGCCCAAATATAAAGCTATAGCTGCATATATCACTACACTCAAAATAATATATTGTTTTTTAGTCATAAAACCATAATATTTTTTTTCTGTTTCCATTTGTCCCCCTAAATGAATGTGATTATATTAATTAGTATAATACCTAAAATACGCTAGCACAAAAGCCTAGGGGGTTTACTTCTTTATCTTTATAACTATTATTTAGTCACTAGTCTAAAGTTGGTTAAATTTTTAAGTATTAATTCATTTGAGTCTGTAATAATCTAATATTTAAAGGGGTCGATAAATTAGACCCCTCTTACCTAAGCTGGTGCAACATTACCTTTAGGTGAAGCAAATAGGGTTCTACAAATAGCTATAAAATCACCTACTTTTAGAAAATATTATGGAAGTTATATAAGTAGTGCTCTTTCAGGTAATGTTAAGCAAGCACAAACTGCTGTAAGAAATTTAGATAAAGTAATTACTTATGAAGAAAATAAACAGAGGGATTAATCCCTCTGTTTATTATTTAATTTAGATTCTAATACTATAATTCTATTTTCCAATTCTTCTATAGCATATTCAAGATCATCTTTATCACTAATTAATTTTTCTTGTTTGTCATCTAAATCTTTAATAGTAACATTAATACTCCACAAGCTTAATAAATAGAACCAATGTCTTGCTATATGGTTACATATCTTATTAATTGTATTACTATCATAATTATATAAAAATATAAGAATAGCTATTGCTATTAGAGAATATTCCACCCAAACATGATATTTTTTTTTCATTTGTCCCCCTAAATGAATTTGATTGTACTAATTAGTATAATACTTAAAATATACTAGCACAAAAGCCTAGGAGGGTGCTTCTTTATCTTTCACATGTTGTCTTTATAATTATTATTACAACAACAACATCGAAGTTCTCTAATAATCCATCTTAGTATAAAAAATATCCATACTGGTGGGAAAAGAAGACAGTATATAGCTTTGACAAGCTGCCACAAAATATGAAATATAGTGGCCAGAGCTATCTTGATATATGTTATAATATTATTTATCATAATAAATTTTTCTTAATGATCTTTATACCTATCCAGGTAACACTAGATACAAAAATTAATAATCTTATTTGATCTAATAAAGGATCTGCTTTATAGATTATTGGATTATTAGTATCAATTAAAAGTATTAATCCCCAAACTATTAACGATAAAGCTGCTAAGATATTAATAAAACTTTGCAAAGCTTTGTTATTTATAAAATCAAAATATTTCTTATACACTTTTATTATCCTATTATTACTTACCAATGTTATTTTTTATAATTAAAGTAATAATGTATATAAATACACTTACATATATTACATAATAAAAGGTAGTAACTAAATTAGGTAAAAAATTAATAATACTTTTTTTAAAGTAATACATTGGAATTGTATCTAAAGTTAAGGCAAATACCCCAACTTTAATCGTAGTAATAATAAATAAAATTTTTAAGCTAGTAATTATAAAATTTTTAAACATTTTGTCCCTTAAATGTTTTTATTTATATTAATTATGATTGTGATTACAAGATTCAAACGTTGTCATAAATCTAGTCTATCACCTATTAATGGAGAGAAAATAACTAAGATTATTTATTAGACGAAACTGCACTATGAAGTACTTTAGCTACTGTTTTAATAGTAGGATTTCCTTTTAAGGCACGATATAAACTTGAGCGATTCATACCTGCATCTTTAGCTAATTGTGATTTATTTAATAGATCGATAAATATGCTAATAACTTCAAGCACACCCTCTGGGTCATTATTTATTAGGCATTCAGCTATAGCTTTACCAAGAAATCCTTCTTGTAAAACTATTTCTCCAACTTCATAAGGTTCAGACTTTATATCAGGCTTTACTTTATAAATTAAGATATTTTTTGACGATGGTTTCTGCTTTTTTAATGTCTTTGTCTTGTCCATTTTTATTACCTCCTATAAGTAATAGAATATCTAGTTCAGCAATATAAGTATAATACACTCTTCTGCCATTTACCCAACGTAACTCAAAAATACCGTTGCCCACATCTTTATGATCTCCGAAATAACCATTGTCGTTATATTAGAGATTCTTTGATCTATTTGTAATTGAGATTTTAAAGTCTCATTCTTAATCCATTCAATAAATTCTGGAGCTTTGTATATTTTGTAAAGGTCTTTAGTGTATATCTTTATATATTATATTGTACATTATAATAGACAAAAAGCAATGATTTATATAAATGTTCTACTTATCTATTTTATTCTTTTACTTCTTTTTCTACTTCTTCGTCTATAATTTTCTCAAGATCATTTCTTAGATTATTTAATGTATCCTAAAGCTCCTGCATTATTATGAATCGTTCAAATCTTTTGAACAACTACAATTATCTATTGAGCATAATAAAATTATATTGCTATCAAGAAAATTAGTAATGGCAAGTGGATAGCTAGAGCTTTTGTTCATGGTAATAATGGTAGTGGAATTCTAGTTAGTAGATTAGAGTTCCATTTAAGCATTATTTTTCCTACAATATTAAGTATAACAGCTACTTGTTGTTATTTTTATACTTTTTTATATGCAGATAAATTTATACCCAGTATAAATTTAGAATATTTAGATAAGGCGCCTGATAATCTTAGATATATTTTTAAGGCTATGGAAAGAATAGGATTTATCATTATATTTAATATTGGATCATTTTTGTCATGATACTATAATATAGGAATATATTATAGTATTTACTATTTACATTCTGTTATAACCTGTATATTAATTTATCGGGCTGTTAAAAGATCTGAAATATTGAGGAAATCATAAGAAATAATTTTAATAAATAGATCTGATTCAAATATCAGATCTATTTTCTTTTTCTAATTTATTTTTATAATAATTATAAGCTAATACTCACAACAGACATCACAAGGTTAAGACTACACAATTTCACGAAATTTACTTTTTTTTATAAAAAATAAAAAATTTCGCACAAAAATTATCTTTCTTATTTCTAAATTTAAGAACATTTTTATTAATTTTTAATATTATTTCATTAATCTTTAACTTCTTGCTCTTATATTCATAATTCTTTTAAATATAATATTTTTATTATATTTGATATATTTTGTTTTTTTACTTTAATATTCATGTCTTTTAAAGGCCTAGCTTTTATTTCCTAGGCCTTCTTAATTTTTATTTAGATTCTGCTTCTTTTAATATCTCAACTATATCTTTATAACCTTTTTCAGATGCTATCATTAGGGCTGTATTGCCATCATTGTTTTTAGCATCAACATTAGCACCTGCTTTTATTAACATTTCTACTATATATTTATGACCATTTCCAGATGCCAGCATTAAAGCTGTATAGCCATCATAATCTTTAATATTGATATCTACTTTTGATTCAATAAGTAATTCTACTATCTCTTTATAATCAAATTCAGATGCCATCATTAAAGCTGTACTGCCAAATTTATTTTGAACATTAATATCAGCATCTACTTTTATTAGTATTTTTACTATCTCTTTATATCCATGACGTGATGACTTCATTAAAGCTGTATAACCATAAAAATTTTTATCATTAACATAAGTACCGCCTGCAAGTATTAATTTAACTACGGTTTTTAAATCTTCTTCATGCACTAAGATTATAGGTTTCTTCAATATCTTAATTAAAGCTTCATTAAGTTGATCTTTAGGTAAGCCTTTATATTGTTCAATAGATTGATGTTTTAATGCTTCAAACAATTCATCAAATTGTTTTTGTTTTAAATCTTTTACTAATTGATTTAAATAATTTTTTAAAGATGGTGAATTGAAATTATCATTAATTAAATCATACAAATGCACAGAAGTACATCTAAGACCTTGGAGATCATCTTGAAGATTAATTTTTATCGATTTAGGCTCACTAAATATATTATTCCAACTATTATTAATAGCTTCTTTAACCTGTGGCAAAATAACTTGATTGATAATATTTACAATAAGTTCATTAGGGAGTCTTAACAATGGAGACTCTTGTTCAACTTTCATATAATCTGGTTGTCCCATAGAGATAATATTATTATTAAAAAATAGAACTAATAATAATAATATATATAAATGTTTCAATTTGTTCATTTTTTGCCTTTAATAATTTAGATTTAAATACTGATTATATTAATATTATACACTAATAGTCATAAAATACAATGGGGTGTATCAATAGTGAAATTTTAATTACTATTGATATTAAAACAAATTGTAACTATTAATATTAAACGGAACTGCTTACAACAGTTACCTTTAAAAACTGTCACTAATAGTGACATTAGGTAATGGAGATACAAATTCCGTGGAACGTATGCTTAGATATAAACATATTGTTATTGATTTTTTTAATAAATATGGCAACTTTTTCAAATTAACATAAATAAAATTTTAAGATTTTTATTTAAATTAGGATTATATTTACTCTAAAGCTTGGCTCTTTTAACTTAACCCTAATTTAAACTAATATAAAATTTTATAAAATATAATATAATAAAATTCAAATTAAAAAAGTTTTTTAAAAAATTCTATGAGATTCTTATGGCCATTTAAAGTTGCTATTTTAAAAGCTGTATTTCCTTCAACATCTTTAATACTATGATCGGCACCTGCATTTAAAAGCATATTAACTATTTCTATATTGCCTAACGCTGCAGCCCATATTAAAGCTGTAAGACCTTCGCTATTTCTAGCATTTATATCACAGTTAAACGAAATTAGCAGCTCTACAGCATATTCATTACCATTTCGAGCAGCTATAATTACAGGAGTTTCTTTGTCTTTATTCTCACAATTAATATCAGCTCCTTTTTCCAATATCATTCTTATAAGCTCTTTATTTTCTGTTTCTATTGCATACATTAAAGCTGTATATCCATGCTCATCTGATAATTCTAATTTAGCATTTTTATTGAGTAAGAAATGCATTACATTAATATTATTACTTATAACAGCATTAATCAAAGCCGTTTGGCCAGTATTATTCTGTATATTAATATCAGATTGCATTTTATAAAGTCTTTTTACTGCTTCTAAATCTCCCAGATAGGCAGAAAGCATCAAAAGCGTATTGCCATTTTTATCTTTACTATCAACATCAGCCCCTAAAATAATCAAGTTAATGCTTTCTTGAATATCTTGATTTGATAAATCTTCTTTATTTAATATTTTAAGCAAGCTAGATTTAATCGAAATAGTATGATTTCTTGGAATAACTTTATCTTTTCCGGAAAGAATATTATTGAAAAATGAAATAGATAATATTAAATAGAATATTTTATTCATCATTCGGTTTAACCTCCTACTAGTTTACTGATTATTGATAACATAAAATACAATAATATTAATAAAATAGTCAATAACAATTCTATGATCTAAATAATAAAACTATATTATAATATCCCTCTTTAAATGCTAAATCTTTGGCAGTTAAACCATCTTTATTTTTTAGATTAACATTGGCTTTGTATTGGATTAACATTTCAACAATATTATAATACCCTGATTGAGCAGCATACATTAAGGCTGTAAACCCTTTAGAATCTTGTTCATCAATATCAACTAAGTTCTGACTAACAATAAACTCCACAGATTTTTTGCAATTATCAAATATAGCAAGCATAAGCACATTGTAGTTACCTTCAGGATCTTTTAAAGCAAAGTCTGCTTTACCCATTTTAAAAATATTTAACATATTAGTTGAATCTATAGAACAAAAAAGACCTAGTAATGCTGAGTATTGATAATTATTTATTGCGTTAATATTAGCTCCTCTTTTTAATAAAAGTTTTACTATATGATCATGATTTGACCAAGCTGCAAACATCAGAGCATTATTTCCATTTTTATTTTTATATTCAATATCTGCACCATAATCTATTAAGATGTCAATTAAATTTAAAAATTGACCAGTTTTACTAATAAAAGTTAAAATTGGTACAAGCTCTACTTCTTGGAGAATATTATTATAGTATGAAATAAATAAATTAGGATTAGCTCCTGCAATAATTAATCGTGCTGCTTCTTGCTCATTCTCATAATTATATGGGCGCTCAAGTATATGTTTAAGCTCTTCATTCAGTTGCTCTAGAGAGACTGACATTTTCTCGTTGATTATTTTTGGAGCAAAGTATTCCTTTGCTAAATTTCTTGCAACATTTTTTGTTTTTAATTCATTTCTCAAATCTCTAAATCTTTTATCAATATTTAAAATTTTAAAAAAGAATCTTTCTACATTGTTTAACGGATTAAAACAATTATTACTTTTGATAATCATTCTTAATTTATTTCTCAAGACTTCAAGTAATAACTCATTAGGAAGAGCTGATAGAGGTACAGTTTGATCAACTGTCTTACTATTAACTTTTGTAATTTTGGTTCTCATTGAAGCAAGTGGAAGATAACAAATCATTACAAATATTATATATAAAATTTTCAAGGGTTTTATCATGATTTCCTAAATATTTTTAGACAATTTTTATTTTAAGTATATATGAGAACTAATTTAATACACTTTTATATCAATAAATACACTTATTATTGGATAAGCATTTCAATTATACAAGCATAAAAAAGAATGTCTACTATTTATAAACATCTCTAATTTAAAAATTAATAAAAATTTAATTGGATTTATTTAAAATATATAGTATACTTAAATTTGATTAGCTTAGTTATCAAAATATTATTGATTATAAGTTAATTAAAAAGCTTTTGAAAAAAAGCAAAGTTATATGTAAAACTTTCTACAATAAAAGGAACGCCGTTAATATTTACGTAGCAAATATTGCTCACACAGTCACAGAAGAAATGCTAAGAACTGCATTTGAAGAATTTGGTAATGTTAAATCTGTAAGAATTATAAAAGATAGACTCTCAGGCGAACCTAGAGGATTTGCGTTTGTAGAAATGCCGGATACTCAAGAAGCCCAAGCAGCTATCTCTAATATGAATGAAAGAAAGATAGAAGGCAAACAATTGCGTGTTAATGAAGCTCGTGAAAGAGACGAATCTGCTCCAAGACCATCTAGATTTTCAAGAGATGGCGGAAACAGAAATGGCTTCGGCAACAATAGTGGCCCAAGAAGAAGATTTTAATTAAAAGTTATTATTAACTTTTCAAAAAGACCTAACTTTAAGTTAGGTCTTTTTTTTGTATAAAATTTAAGATATTCTTAATCCTAGTTTAATATTTTCAAAAAGAAATTATTGACATATAATGCTTTTAATATAAACTATAAATATATAAAATAGATTTCATAAAGAAAATTAAGAATTAAGGACAAAATGAATTTAAAAAAATTACTAATATTAATGATTTTTGGAATAACTACTATATTAAATAGTATGGATTATATGGATATAGATGAATCCTTAGGATTAAACAGTATATCCAATGAGCTCCAGCAATATATAATCAGTTATGTAGTAGAAGCTCAAAATTTAAAAGATCTCATTAAAAATTTACTTAATCTGACTTGTATAAATAGAAAATTCAAATTAATAGCAAAAGATAGTGATTGTATTAATCATTTGATTAAATTATATGTACGAAAATATAAAGATAGTAAAAATATATTACTTGAATGGGAGAATTTAGTTCCTCAAATGAAGGATTCTCAATTAATATATGATATTACCAATGCTTTAAAACTTTCTGGTATAGATCTCAATTTAAAATATAAAGAATCAGATCAAGCTATAGAAAATACTATTTTCTTTAGATGCTTATCAAAAAATTATATCAATTTTTTGAAAATATTGATTAATGTAGGCATTAATCATGCTATTGAGGACGAGGTAAGTCTTAATCCTATTCAAGCAGTTATAAATTATATAGACAATGATCAAGATGTTATATTACTATTAAATGAATTTATTAAGAATGGTGTAGATATAAATAGTACTAATTCAAAAGGCTTAACTGCTTTACATATATCAGTTGAATATGAAAGAATAAACATTATAGATTTCTTATTAGAAAATGGTGCAGAAATAGATATACAATGTAATAAAGGAAATACTCCATTAATGCATGGCATTGAAAAAAATGTTCAAGAAGAAATAATAAATAAATTAATAACTTGCAAATCAAATTTTGATATTCAAAATGTCAAAGGCAAAACCGCTTTAATGCTAGCAATCCAACAAAGCTATAAAAATGTAATTAAAATACTATTAGAAGCTAAATGTCAATACGATCTAAAAGATCATGAGGACAATACAATTTTACATTTAACAATTAATAAATGTGACATATTAAAATTATTATTAGAAAAGTTAAAATACTCTAATTGCATTAATAGTAAAAATAAAAGAGGCTTCACCCCATTACTGCACAATATTCATGATATTGAGTCGGTAAAGATATTATTGGCTTCAAATGTTGACCCTAATGCATGTAGTACGTTAGAGGGAGTTACTGCCTTACTTCTAGCAGCGAAATTAGGAGACATTAATTTAGTTAATTTATTATTAAAATATAAAGCAAATGTCAATCAACAAGATATTGAGGGTAATACTCCTTTAATGATAGCTATTATTAATAACCAAATTGAAACTGTTAAGATTTTACTAGACAATGGAGCTAACCCAAATATTAATGATAAAAACGGTCAAAACTGTCTGTATATAACCAATAATGAAGATATAATAAACTTAATTATAGAATCTGATAAAAGCTTAAATGATAAGCAAATTCAATTTATTAAAGCTATGAGATTTAATAATAAAGAGCAAGTTTTGAATTTAATCGAAGATGGAGTAGATATAAATACTCAAAATTCTTTTGGTGAAACTGTACTAATGTGGGCAGTTACAAACCATCATATAGATATAATTGAAATTCTGCTTAAACAGGAAAATATCAATTTAAATTTACAAAATGCTGTAGGAAATACCGCACTTATTATTGCTAGTAGGCTTAATAATTTAGACATTGTCAAGCTACTTTTAAACGCGAAAGCAGATCCTAATATTTTAAGTTCTTGCAATCTGTATGCTTTAAGTTATGCAATAGGTCATGATAACAACGAAATTGCAGAACTATTATTAAGGGCTAATGCAAATCCTAATCTAATAGCATTAGCAATATTTTATAATAGATTAGATATTATATATAAACTCATTGAATATAAAGCTAATGTAAATTTTGAGCATCCCTTAATCAGAGCAATTTTAAATTCAAGATCAGAAATTGTTGATATTTTATTGAACCACGGAGCTCTTATAAACTGTGTAGACCAAAATGGAAATACTCCACTTATTTTAGCAGTAGATACCGAAAATATAGAAATTGTAAAGCTTTTACTTAGACATGAAGTTAGTATAAATCATAAAAATAATGATGGTAATACTGCTTTACATATAGCAGCATTTAAAGGAAATATAGATATTATAAAGATTCTTTTAGAAAAAAATGCTGATTATCAAATAAAAAACAATAACAATCAAACTCCTTACCTTACTGCTATTCAAAATAATAAGATTAACTCAATGAAATTTTTACATGAACTTAGCTATGATAAAAGAAATTTAACTTATGCCATTCCTTTATCTATAAAACATAATTGTATTGATGCACTTAAAATATTAATAGAAAGCTTAAAAGGACATCAAAATTATACTCAAATTATAAATATGGCATTAAATATAGCAGTAAAAAATTTAAATGAAACTATTGTAGAATATTTAATAAGATGTGGTGCTAATTATAATATTAAATATGAAAATAATATGACCCCTCTTATTATTGCAGCTGCTTTAGGCTATAAGCCTTTAGTAGAATTACTTTTGAAGTTTGAAGATTTAGATATAAATGCACAAGATATTACAGGAAATACAGCTTTAATTTGGGCAATTACACATAAACATAAAGAAATTGCATACATTTTAATGGATCATCAAGCAGCAATTAATCTAAAAAACAAATTGGGAAAATCTGCTTTAGATTTAATAATAGATAATCAATGGAACTATTTTAAAAAATAGCCTTAGAATAACTTTATAAAATATTAAAAATAGCTAGTTATAACTAGCTATTTTTAATAAAGAAATATTATGCTTAAATATAATTTAAATTTAAATTGAGGGCATAATTATGAAAAATAAATTAAAATTACTTAGTTATCTCATTTTAATGAATTTATCTCAAAATATATTAAGCATAAATAAAGATGTAAAAACTAATTTATCAAAGTCAGCTAATAATATTATAAATATTGACACTATAAAAGAAAATATGAAAAATATTATTAGAAAAAATATTATCAATAATGATTTCTTACATCCTTTAAAATCAATAGATGAATATATAAATTCATTATTATTAACAAACAAAGAACTTTATTTATCTAAATCTAATCTAATTTCAAAAGCAAAATTAATAGCAAAAGAGCTATTAAAAGCTTCTTCTTTACATTGGCCGGAAAAAAAGTTAACTAAAGAGCAACTTAATCAGTTACTTAAAAATATTTTAGAGGGTCATTATACTCACCAAAATGAGATTAAGGCAGCAAAATTAATAATATTGGGAGCCAATCCCAATATGACAGTTCATTATAGCGGTCCTTTTAGCAAAAAGTATATTGAGAATCTTCCAATATTAATTATGATTACCAAATCTGGAGAATTTAAGAATCTATTAGATTTATTAATGCTTTATGGAGCTAATCCAAATATAACAAATAAGTATGGAATTACTTCACTGATGATGGCTGCCTATCAAGGCAAAGAAGATCTGGTTAATAAATTGTTGAATTATAAGGCAAATATTAATGCGCAAAGTAGAAGCAAAAGAACGGCTCTAATGTGGGCTGCTGAAAATGATTCAAATAGTGATATTGTAAAACTTCTTCTTGATAAAGGGGCAAAGATTACCATCAAAAATAAAAAAAATCATACAGCGCGAGATATTGCTAGAAGATTAGGCAATGAGCAAATAGTAAAATTGATAGACTCAAAAACAGAAGAACTAAATAAGAAGAGGATAAATACCTCTTCTTAAATTCAATAAAGTAGACAAAAACAAGATTTTATTCTTGCATCTATTAATTCTACTATCTCATTATTTTCATAAATAGAGGCCAAATCTCTTGCAGTATTACCATCATTATCTTCAAGAGACAAATTTGCTCTTGATAATATCAGTTGCTTGGCAATATCATTAAACTTCAAGATAATAGCAATCATTAGAGCATTATAACCTTGCTCATCTTGAGCATTAATATCAGCATTATACTCAAGTAATAGATTCACTAAATTTGCATGCCCTCTTTGACAGGCAATCGTTAAAGCAGTTTGGTTCTTGAAATTTTTTAAGTTTACTAGAGCATTAATTTCAAGAAGACGCTTGGCTATATTTATATTGCCAACTAGGACAGCCATTATTAATGGTGTATTACCTTCAATATCTTGAATATTTATTTCTATATCTTGATGTTCAATAAGAATGCGCGCAATGTCCTCTTTATTTTCAGATATTGCTATTATTAATGCGCTTTCTTTATGTTTATTTTTATGATTAATATTTACTTTGTTTTTAAAAAGTAACTTAAT
This sequence comes from Candidatus Babela massiliensis, assembly GCF_000513475.1. Classification (GTDB taxonomy): domain Bacteria; phylum Babelota; class Babeliae; order Babelales; family Babelaceae; genus Babela; species Babela massiliensis. Next base: position 84,440 of record NC_023003.1, on the reverse strand, counting down.
TATATCCATATAACCAGAGTAAGTAGCAACCATTAAAGGAGTATTGCCATCAATATCTTGAGTATTAATATCAACATTATAAGAAATGAGTAAACTTACAACCTCTTGAAAATTTCTTGATATTGACCACATTAGAACTGTTTGGCCCAGAATGTCTTTATCGTTAATATCAGCTTTATTTTCTATAAGATATTTCACAGATTTTTCACTTCCCCTCATTGCCAAAACTATTAATGGAGTATTGCCATATTTATCTCTTTGATTTACACATGCTCCTTTTTTTATTAATTCAATAATTTCTTCTTCTTTATCCTTAAAATCTTTTTCAATATCACTTTCAAGAATTTCTAGCAATTTATTTTTGAGTATAAAATCTTTTATATATTTATTTGCCATTTTAATGACATCTTCTTTATAATTAGAAAAATTCTTATCAAATAATCGCCATAGTAAAATATATTGATTTACCTCAACAAGAATTTCTTTTTGTGAAATATTTGTTGAACAGGAATTCAGAACTGAAATCAATCCCTTTTGAAAAATTAATAGAATAAGTTCATCCGGTAATATGCCTAATAAAGTATTATCAAAGGAAACCCTTTGAGTAGTATTTTTTTTAAAAATCCTAGCTATCCTTTTAAAATTAGCCATACTCAATATAGTATTTGTATTAATTATATTAATCAAACATAAAGTAAAATAAAATAGATTTCTAATTTTTAAGTTCATATAATTACTCTTGATTAAATATTATTAATAATTTTTTATTTTAAAAGCATCTTTACTAATTCTCTATTGTTATTTTTAAGAGCATAATCTAAGGCTCTGTTTCCTGATATATCTCTATAATTATTATCAGCACCTTCTTGGATAAGTTTTTTAGCTACATTTAAATTATTTAAATAGGAAGCTAAAATTAAGCAAAAAGATAATTCAGATTTTTCTAGGTTTATTAGAAGCTCTACTATTTCTTCTTGTCCTTCTTTAATTGCTATTGTTAAAGCAGAATCATCTTCCAAGTTAATAAGTTTTAGATTGGCTCCTCTTTTAGCAAGCAATTCTACAATACCCTTATTACCTGATTTAACAGCGTACATTAAGGCAGTATTACCTTCATTATCTTGATCATCTATGTTGGGTTCATATTTAAGAAGAATATCAACTATTTCCAAATTATTTTTACGACAAGCAATAATTATAGATGACTCACCAAATATATTTTTTTCATGGATATCAGCTCCTGATTCAAGAAGAGCATTGACACATCTTTTATTATTTTTAGAGATGGCACTCATCAAGGCAGATTTATTTTTACAATCAACGTTATTAATTTTTGCCCATTTTTTTATAAGAAGTTTTAATATTTTTATATTACCATTGCAAGCTGCATACATCAGTGCAGTACGATCTAACTTATCTGATGCATTTATATCTATACCAGTATTTAGTATAATAAATTCAGCTATATCACTATTATTATTTATTATAGCTAACATTAAAGCATTTCTCTTAAGATTATCTTTACAATTAACATTTATACCATATTCTATAAGCAAAGGCATCAAATTAATAAATAATCTTGATTCAGCTATTATCATTAATAAGTTTCTTTTGCATACAATAATTTCATTATTTGTTTCTTTATCATAAAGCTTAAAATTAATTAAAATATTAGGTGCTGCACCTGATATTATTAATTTGGCTAAAATTTTATCATGCTCTAAACAATAATCATATTTATTATTTAAGATATATCTCAAAGTTTGTTCAAGCCTTTGATCAAGCTCCTCTAAAGATAAATCTTTAAATTCATAAGCAAAATATTCTTTTGCTACTTTTTCTACTAAACTTATCAATTGATTATTTATTTTATTATTTGAACTTAAATTTAAAATTTGCGCAAAATTTCTTAATGGATTAAATAGACTATTATTTTTTACAGTTGTTATAAGTTTTTCTTCTTTTTCTTTCCAGTTATTTTTTTTTACTGAAGCACAGTATGTATTATCACCTTCACTCTCTAAATTTAATTGTTCTTGACTAATGCTTTCTTGAACAAGTTGTGCAAAAATTTGTATATAAAAATTTAAGATTAATATAATTAAAGTTATGGACTTATTTTTCATTTTAATGGACCCTTTAACTGTCTATTAATATTTAGATATTTTGATTTAACAATAAATCTTTAATTTTTGTATTTCCTAACTTTTCTGCATAGGTTAAAGGAGATTCTCCAGACTGATCAGCGAAGTTAATATTTGCTCCATATTTGACAAGTTTTCTTATTATTCCCTTGTTCTTTTTATTATTCATAACTGAAAGCATCAAGGGAGTTCTTTGGTTTTTATTAATTATATTTACATTTGCTCCATTATTTATCAAAAGCTTTAGTAATTTTTTTCTACTAAACATGGCCATATAACTTAAAGCAGAATTTCCAGCATCATCTTGACTATTAACGCTAGCACCGCCCTTTATTAATATTCTAGCCATATCATAATTTCTATATTCAATAGCTAACATTAAAGCAGTTTTACCCTGATCATCTTGAAAATCAATATCTACTCCATAACTTATTAACAAATTAATTAAATTTTTTGATATCTTACCTTGAGCAATCAGCATTAATAAAGTACCTTTAAATTGAAATTTTTCACAATTTATATTTACAACTAAATTAGGATTTGCTCCTGCTATTATTAATTTAGCAATATCTGTATCATAATCACTTTTATATTTTTTTGGATTTTTTAGAATTTTAACTAAGAAGTTTTCTAATTTTTGATCTAACTGCTTCTCAGATAGCCTTTTTAATTCAGGACAAAAGTAATCTCGTGTTAATTTTAAAGTCAATATGGTTAAATAGTACTCTAAACCTTTAATATCTGGATTACTTGATAAAGTGCGATGCCAAAATATATCTATATTTCTCAAAGGGTTTAAAATTGAATTACATCTGATAATTTCTCTAACTCCACTTTCTAAAAAATTTTCTAATAAAGGACACTTTATAGTAGATAGAGACTTCATTGAGAAAAGATTTAGGTGTAAAGTAAAGATCAAGATATTTAAAAAAATAAAATTAGTCTTCATTTTTATCCCCTTAATAAAAAACGATTTGTTTATATTATAAGATAAAACTATCAGATTTTTAAATAATTATCATTTTAAAAAATTAAACACAGAGTTAATTTACAAGTTTGACGCATAAGTTCTACTGTTTCCAGTTGATTTCTTTCAAAAGCAATATCATAAGCAGTCTTCCCGCAACAATTTTTAATTTCAAAACTTGCTCCATTTGCTAAAAGTAATGATATTAAATTTATATTATTACTATAAACAGCTTCTATTAAAGCTGTATTACCATATTTATTTTGAATATTAGTATTAGCTCTTTTTTTAATTAATAAATTTACTATATTTTCGTTATTTTGCTGCACAGCAAGCATTAGAGCAGTTTTTTGATAATAAGGTTCTTGAGCATTAATATCTATTTTAGTCTCTAGTAATACTTCAACTATATCTTCATAATTATAAAAAGCGGATATCATTAAAGCATTCATTCCTTTAGAATCTACAACATTAATATCTGCTCCATAATCTATTAATAAGTTAATTAAATTTTTAAATGATCCTTTTATAGCAATAAATATCAATATTGATATATAACAGTCTTGATCAATCATTAAATTAGGATCTGCTCCTGCTATTATTAATTGTGCTGCTGTTTCTTCTTTTTCCTGATTATACTTATCTTCTAAAATACATTTTAATCTACTATTAAGTTCAGATTTATCTAAAGTTCTTTCTTTTTTTGCCCATACTTTAGATACAATTTTTTTAACTATATCTTGACTTCTTATATATTGTACTATTGAATTTAAATCTTTATCGACCTGAGCTATTATATTTAAAAAGATATTTACTTTATTAAGTGGACTAAATTTGTTGTTACTTTTTATTATGTTTTTTATGTTACAACACAAAATTCTTACTTTCAATTCTGCTGGCAATAAAGAAAAGACATTATGTTGACCATAACAATTATAGAAATTAAAAAAAATTATAGCAGTTATTATAAATTTTTTTTTATTCAGCTTCATTATTCGTTTAAAAGTATATTTTTGGCAAGTTCTATAGCAGAAGTGCCATTAGCATCTCTAATTGTGATATCTGCATTATTATTAAGAAGCAACTTTACTATATCGGAATTACCTTGCTTTAAAGCAATTATTAAAGCACTATCTCTTGCTTTATTTTTTATGTTAGGATCTGCTTGATAATCAAGCAACAATTTTACTAACATACTATTTTGACAATAAGTTGCCCAAATTAAACATGTATTTCCAATACTATCTTGAGCATTAACGTTGGCATTTTTATCTAATAAAAGCTTAACCGTATTATAAGATTTTAAAGTTTTTTCAACAGTTGCTTTTTTAATAGCAATTAATAAATCAATATCTTTATTTACATCAATACCATTTAATTTTAAAGCATATTGAATAGAGTTTAATATTTTTTTTCTACTTTCCAATTTAGGCATTAAATTTATCCATTGACCAAGTATATTGTTCTTTTCTTTACAATTTAGATTTTGAACATAATTTTTCACCATAACATTAATGATATAATAGTAATTGCCATTTATAATGTTCATTAGTTCAAAATTTGTTCTAAATAAACATGAAATTTGTTTTAACATTTCTGTAAAGCTTTTAATCTCTATAAGAGAAAAAATTAACAATTTAATTGAGCTTGGTAAATTATTAAAATTAGGATTTTCTTTAAAAGCGACTCTATCTCCATGAGATAGTTTAATTGGTATCTTCTTATAAAGTTTTAATTTATTAAAATTGATAATACTTTTTAAAGTTGCAATATCTGAAGTAAATGAAGTAAAACTAAAAGCTTTATGATTAGGTTGTTGAATCGCTTTCTTAGCCTTTCTCACAGGAGTATAATCTTCATAAACTACTATCTTATTCATTGATAATAAATTGATACTAAAAAGAATAATAAAAAAGAGGTATCTCATGACTTTAGCAATAAATTAATTATTTAAAAAGAGCTTTTCAATGTTTTTATGACCTTGTTTCTGCGCAATCATCAAAGCAGTTTGCTTTTTATTATCAACAGCATTAATATCCGCATTCTCTTCTAAAAGTATTTTTACTATATTTACCAAACCTAACCGACAAGCATACATAAGAGGAGTTTGTTTATGAGCATCCGGTTCATTAATTTCTGATTCACCCAAGATATCAATAATCGTATTTATCACACTTTCTTCTTGCTGACCTATAATTGCATATATCAATAATGTACGCTTATAGACATTATTTTTTATATCTAATAATTTTAACAAATTAGTAATTAATATAACTAAATTTAAATTTTTTATTTTAGGCATTAAGCAAGACCAATCTACTAGTATATTATAATTCAAAGTCAAACTAGATTTTAGAAGATTATTAATATTATTTAAAAGAATATCGCCTATATTATTATTAATCAAATTATATAATAACTTATTAACTTGCTTTAAATTTTTTAATCCTAGGATTATGTTTCTTAAATCTTTTGAGTAAAGATTATATAATACGGTTAATATAATCTTATCAGGTAGTTCATGAAAGGTGATAATTTCTTTATTTTTGCATAATATCCAATCGCTGTCTAAATCTTGCTCTTGATCAGAAACAGAAACGTTAACAAAATCCTCTTCTTTAAAGTCAGGTATTTCTTGATTTTTGGACAATGTTTCGTCTGTATCTCCAACACAAATAGCAATAAAATCATCTTCTTGTTTTTCTTCTAAGTAGTCGTTGATTAAGCATCTATCCATAGAAATTAAATTTGTTGTTAAAATAGATAAAATCAACAGAAAAATGACTTTCTTCATTATACATCCTGGTATCTGATAATTTATAATAATATTTTCCAGAAATATACCAGATTTATAATGAACTTTCTATTGTTTTTTAATTTTCAATAACAAGTTTTGAAAATCTTTATATCCTTTTCTTTGGGCAATATCAAAAGCAGTTTCAAATTTTTTATTATGAATACTTATATTAGCATGATTTTTCAGTAAAAGTCTTACTATATCTTTATGATTATTCTCTATTGCTAACATTAAGGCTGTATTGCCTAACCCATTTTGTAAATTTATATCAACCTCATTACTATTGAGTAAAAGTTCTACAATTGATTTATGTCCCAACCATGAGGCAATTATTAATGCTGTATCACCGTTTTTATTTTTTAGATTCAAATCAACCTTATACTTTAAGATTTCCTTCACTATAAGAGGCTGATTTTGTTGAGAAGCCCACATTAAAGCCGTGTAACCGTAATTATCTTGCATATCTGTCTTAGCATTATAAGATAGAAGACTTTTTGTAGAATCCAAATCTTTATTATGCACTGCAAAAATTAGCGGAGTCCATTGGTCTTTATCAGGTACATTAGGATTAGCTCCTGCCACTAAAAGCTCTTTTACTAGTACTGGAGTTTTATGATTAACAGCTTTAATTAATCGTGTATTGCCTTTTACATCTTTCTTATCAATATCTATATTGATTTTTCTTAGAGCAATTACTATTTTCTTAATTACATCTTGGTTCTTGATAGAAGGAGCAGTCTTTATCCACTCTCTAAGCATTGATGAAGAGCTAATCTTTTTATCCTTAAAATAAGTGGAGATAAGAATATCGATATTTGTTTGATCTTGAACTATACCATGAAAATCTTTATTTATTAATCCAACTTTAAAATAATTCTGTAAAGCACTTTTCAAATCTGCTGAATTAGATGTTATAAATAAAATTTTATTTTTTAACTCTATTGGTAATTCATCTATATTAGAACTAATATTGCTTTTAAAAAATATTAAAATCGATAAACTGACTAGTACTATATGTCTCATATTTTTATCCTCCTATAAAAATTATAATAAAATTCTATAAAGAGAATCAACTATAATAATTTTAAAATAGTATTAAACTAAATTTTATCAACTAATTTAGCTAAGTACACTTGAAAAATGATATCATAGATATCTAAATAACCTTTTTCAAAAGCTATATCTCTGGCAGTTAAACCTTGATCATTAATTATAGAAACATTAGCTCCGCTTTCAATAATGTCTTTAATAATAGTTGTTCTTTTCAAATTTACCGCCCACATCAAAGCAGTATAGCCTTTTTCTCCTTTAACATTAACATCCGCGCCATGAGAAATAAGTTCTTTAACAATATTTTCTTTGTTTCTTATTACCGCAACCATCAAGGGAGTATTTCCTTCTTTATCCTTAATATTAAGGTCAGCTCCATTATCTATAAGCATTTTTGATATATCATCATAACCAAGTATTATAGAGTTTTTTAAAGCATTACCATTATTTTCAAGTTTATAATTCAGATCTGCTCCATAACTAGCAAGTAAAGGAACTAATTTCTTAAATTTATTTGTTATCGAAATCATTATTATCACAGGTAATGTATAATTTTGAGTACCGACTTTAAAATTAACAGATATATTAGGATCTGCTCCTTCTATAATCAACATAGCCGCTATAATTTCATTTTCAGGACTATAGTTTTCTAAAATTTTTTTTAAATCAGAGTTAATTTTTTCCTGTATAAAGTGCTTTCTAGAAAAAATCTTTGCTGTCTCTATTAATGATTTTTTATATATCTCTTGATCAGCAATAGAATCTATATATTCTTTAATACCGTTTAAAGGATTAAATATAGTATTGTTTAAAATAATATCTTTCAAATTCTTTAACACGATATTTAATTTTTCTTTTCCTTCAAAAAAAATACATTGATTTTGAAAGTTTTCTGATATATTCTCTTCAGTATCTTTTTCTTTACCACAATAGATATATGCAGATGAGCATATTAATAAAAAAACTACTAATAATTTATAATTTTTCATTTCTCTACTTTACTATCTATTAATTCTACTATTGAATCTAATTTAAGTTGATTTGCAATTTCTCTAGGAGTTAATCCTTCATCATTAGCAACATTTATTTCTGCACCATGATCAATAAGAGTATATATAATAGGTATCCGTTCAAAAGTAATTGCAAGCATCAAAGCCGTATTATTTTCTAGTCCTCTTGCATTAACATCAGCACCATGGAAAATAAGTTCTTTAACAATATCTAATCTATTTCTTATTATTGCAAGCATCAAAGCTGTATTACCTTCTTTATTTTTAATATTAACATCAGCACCATTATCTATAAGCATTTTTGATATATCATCATAACCTAAAATAATAGAATTAATTAAAGCCGTATTGCCATTTTTAAGTTGATAATTAAAATTAGCCTTATATCTTGCTAATAAATCAATTAAATTTTTAAATTTACCAATAAATGAAATTGCCAGGATTATAGGAACTTGATAAATTCCTGTTGATGTTTTTATTTCAATCATTACATTCGGGCTAGCACCAGCAATAATTAATTTAGCAGCTTTGATTTCATTTTCTTGATTATATTCACCTTCTAAAATAGCTTTAAGTTCATTATCTAAGTTAACCTGTTCTTCTTGACTATTATTACTAAACTCAGGAGCAAAAACTTGCTTTGCAAGTTTTCTGGCATTTTTTAAGAATTCATTTTTAAAACTATTATATTCTCGATTAATCAGAGAAACAGAAGATATAAATTCTTTGACTTCTTTTAATGGATCAAAAATACCATTTTCTTGTTGAGCATTATGTTTAATTATACTTAATATTCCTTGATTTATAATATGAAGTCTAACTTCAAGAGGTAAATCAGATAGCTCTATACGAGATCTTATATTTCTAATGACTTCTTGTTGTTCTTCCTCTCTTTTTCTTTTATGAGAGTCTTCTTCCATAGAAAATAATGGTAAAGTTATATCAACTAATATCAATATACTTAATAAAAACTTAAATCTACTTGTCTTATTCATTTTTATTTTTCTTTTCTTTAATTAATTTAATAATCATATCAAGAAGCTCCTGATCTTCTTCATCCTCATTTTCATCTTTTTCCTCTATGGCAATATCTTGGGCTGTTTCGCCTTGTTCATTTTTTAAATTTAAGTTTATTTCTGTTAATCCAAGTAATAATTCTACAGCATCGATATCTAAATTACGGATTGCTACCATTAATGGTGTTTCATCTTCTATAACTTGAACATTAGGATTTGCTCCATTTTCAAGAAGCAATTTTGCTACATGCAATTGTTTATTCTCAATTGCTCCTACTAAAGGATTACCATGAGCTGTATACTTTTTATCTAAATCTACTCTTTTTGCTTTTAATAATGGAATTAAATTACTAAATTTTCCAGTCATTGAAATCATAGCTATAATAGGTAATCTATGAGAGTATACCCTTTCAGGGTCAGATGTATCAAAGTCAATTATTAAAGTAGGATTAGCGCCTGCGATTAATAATTGGGCAGCTCTGATTTCATTTTCTTGATTATATTCGCCTTCTAAAATAGCTTTAAGTTCATTATCTAAGTTAACCTGTTCTTCTTGACTATTATTGCTAAACTCAGGAGCAAAAACTTGCTTTACCATTTTGGCAGTATTTTTCAATAAATCATCTTTAAGGCTTCTATACTCTGTATTTAATTGAAGTATAGGATCTATAAAATCCTTAACGCCCTTTAATGGATGGAAAACACCATTTTCTTGTTGAGCATTATGTTTAATTATACTCAATATTCCTTGATTTAAAATATGAAGTCTAACCTCAGGCGGCAAATCAGATAGCTCTATACGAGATCTTATATTTCTAATGAGTTCTTCTGATTCCTGATCTCTTTTTCTCTTACGAGAATCTTCTTCCATTTCCATAGACATAATTTTACTAAAAACACTCATTAGTAACAGAGTTCCTAATAATTTAAATTTAATTTTCATGATAACACTTTCTGATAAAAAATTTACTTAATTTTATTATAGTACAAATATTATAAAATTTTACTATTATTAATAAATTATAAAGATTTTATTCATTTTTTGCAATAAATTTAAAATATAGAATTTCAATTATAAAAGATTTAAAATACGCAAACCTTCTAATCTTCAAAATTAAAATTGGTCTTTTAAATAAAGACCAATTTTAAAGAGATTTTTTATTCGAAAATATTTTTCAAATTTTAAGATTAAATTACAGTGTGGTTCCCCCTAAACATTCAACTATTTTTGCAAGAGTGGTAAGTATTAAAAAATTTGCTATATCTTCTCTATTTCTTTCCTTAGCGTATATTAAAGCAGTTTTGTCTTTATGATCCTTAATATTTAGATCAGCATTAGCTTTAACCAAAATTTTTACTATATCTTTATTCTCTTCTCCCACTGCATATATTAAAGCAGTCCTTCCCTCATGATTTTGAATATTAACATCAGCATTTGCATTAATAAGGATATTAACTATTTCTGTATATCCCTTTACAACTGCCCACATCAAAGGAGTATTTCCATAACAATCTTGAATATTAACGTTAGCTTTTGCCATATAAATAAGCATTCCTAGTATTTCTGTATTGCCATTTGCAGCTGCTATCATTAGTGCTGTATTGCCAGATTTATTTTTTTCATTAACATCCACACCTTGCTTTAATAGACGTTCTATAACTTCTATAGAATTGTTAAAAGCGGCTTCTATCAACTCACTTTCTTGTTCATCTTTTTGCATAGAAAATATGTTACTTAAGGTAAGACTTAAGATGAGCATTACTATTTTAATTTTCATTTTTTTATGGCCTTTATAATTATAGTTTAGTCTCAGTTTTTAATAAGCATTAGTTTATTTTTAATCTAAATATATTATACTATAAGTTTTCTCATGAGAAAACTTATATACCAAACTCGACTTATTTTGAATAAAAGTTATAATTTATTTTAAAACTATTGTATATAAGTATTGTATTTTAGGGGACTTATGAGTATAAAGTGTGACAAATGGATACGCCAAATGGCAATTGAACATAAAATGATAGAGCCATTTGTGGATTCTCAGGTAAAACAAATTGAAAATTCTGACAAAAACATAATTAGTTATGGTTTATCAAGCTATGGATATGATATACGTGTATCAAATGAGTTTAAAATTTTTACTAATGTTTTAAATGCCGTTGTAGATCCAAAGAACTTTCAAGATAACTCTTTTGTCTCAGTGACCACCGATGTTTGCATTGTACCTCCAAATTCTTTTGCTCTTGCGCGCAGTATAGAGCATTTTAAGATACCAAGAGATGTTTTAACTATCTGTTTAGGTAAGTCTACTTATGCTCGTTGTGGTATTATAGTTAATGTTACCCCTTTTGAACCTGAATGGGAAGGTTATGTAACTTTAGAAATTTCAAATACTACTCCTTTACCTGCAAAGATTTATGCAAATGAAGGTATTGCACAAGTTCTTTTCTTTCAGGCTCAAGAACCTTGTCAAATATCTTATGCAGACCGTAAAGGTAAATATATGAAACAAACAGGAATAACTTTACCTTTAGTTTAATTAACAAAACGAGAAAAGTATGAATAATAAATTGCCGGATATTAAATTAGATTTTCCTCAATGGTACCAAGAAATAGTCTATGCTTCTGAATTAGCAGATCTATCACCAGTAAGAGGATGTATAGTAATCAGGCCTTATGGTTATGCTATTTGGGAAAATATTAGAGATATTTTAGATAAAAAAATTAAAAAAACAGGTCATCAAAATGCTTCATTTCCCTTATTGATACCTGAATCTTTTCTAAAAAGAGAAGAAAAACATATTGAAGGTTTTGCTCCTGAAGTTGCTGTTGTTACTATTGCTGGGTCAAAACCACTTGAAGAACCTTTAGTAATAAGACCTACATCAGAAACTATTATACACTACATGTTCTCTAAATGGATAAAGTCTTGGAGAGATTTACCTTTAAAGATAAATCATTGGGCAAACGTAGTTCGTTGGGAATTGAGAACAAGGCCATTTTTAAGAACAACTGAATTTCTATGGCAAGAAGGCCATACAGCACATGCTACTTATCAAGAAGCTCAAGAAGAAGCTAATTTAATGCTTAATGAGTATAAGGATTTAATAGAAAATTATCTAGCAATACCAGTAGTTGCTGCTAAAAAACCTGATAGTGAACGTTTTGCAGGTGCTGATATTACTTTGACTGTAGAATCATTAATGCAAGATGGAAAAGCTCTTCAAATGGGGACTTCTCACTTACTTTCTCAAAATTTTGCTAAATCATTTGAAATAGTATTTCAGGATAAAGAAGGCAAATTGGCTTATCCATATTTAACCAGTTGGGGTATAACTACTAGACTAATAGGTGCTATTGTTATGGTACATGGAGATCAAAAAGGTCTAATATTACCTCCAAAGATTTCTCCAACTCAAGTTGTTATAGTTCCTATTATTAAAAATAAAGAGACTTCACAAGCAGTAATAGAAACTGCAAATAAAATCTCTCAAAATCTTAAAGATTTAGATATCAGAGTTATAGTTGATGATGATAATCAAGCAAGTCCAGGTGCTAAATTTTATAGATGGGAACTAAAAGGTGTCCCTTTAAGAATTGAAATTGGCGCTCGTGATATTGAGAATAATTCTGCAATAATTGTAGATAGATTATCTTCTAATAAAGAATCAGTAGACCTTGATAATATAATCAATACCATTAAAGCTAGATTAGAGTTTATTCAAAGAGAAATGTTCAATAGAGCACTTGAGAAACGTAATCGTCTTTGGTTTAAAAAAGCTAAACTTTCTGAATTCGTTTCAGATTTGGAAAATACAGGCGGATTTTATCAAACAGGATGGTGTAAACGTGAAGAATGTGAAAATCTAGTAAAACAAGCAAAAGGGACAATAAGATGTGTCCTTGAAGATAAAGAATTTAAAAAATGTTTTAATTGTGACTTAGATAGTCATAATGATATATTAGTTGCTAAATCTTATTAGTTAATAGAGATTGAGTAATGGTTATTAAAGAAAATATCGAAGAAATCTTAAAAAAATTTAATATCTTTTTAAAAGATACTCAAAGATATTCACCAATTACTCTTTCTCTTTATTTAAAAGATACAGAACAATTTTTAGGTTTTGTTAATAAAAGTAATATTAATAATTTATCTAAAAAAGATTTCTCAGAGTTTATAAACTTTTTAAAAATCAAAAATCTAAGTTCTAGTACCATTAAGAGAAAGTACTTTTCTATTAAATCTTTTGCCTTATTTTTACTGAAAAATTATTCTATAAATTTTCATGGTAGAATTTATGAGCCTCAATTTGATAGCAAATTTCAAGATTTCGTAATTAGTAAATTTATTTTAAAATTTAGAAATCAAAAGATAAGTTCTTTAGAACTAAGAAATTTCTTAATATTCTATCTAACTACTGTATTAAATATTCCTGCAAAAACTTTGATTAAACTAGAGAAAAACGATATATATATTAATTTTGATTATATAAAATTATCAATAAATAAAAGTAAAAATAATTTAAATTGCAAATTAAAAAGAAAATTTCGGATAAAAAACAACTTAGAAGACATAAAGTTGATGTTTAATACTTATCTTAAAAATAATAATGATTTTGGTTTGCAAAAGATTTTTAGGCTATCTTATCAAGCTGCTTTATCTATTAAAAATTCATTTACTAGTAATTATAAACTAATTAATAAAACTAAATCTCTTAATTTAAATCAAGGCAATAGTTCTTTAGTGGATGACATTATAAAAGATTATAAAAAATCCCATCCACGATCTTAACCAATTACATTTATCTTTCTAAAGCAAAATCTATAGCACTTAAACCTTTCTTATTTATCTGCTTTGTATATTTAAAATTCTTTTTCTACTTATACAACTGTTAGTAAAACTAAGTCTTAATTAGAGGTTAATTTATTAAAAACTTGCTTTGTAATCTAATAATAGACGTACTATATCTTTTCGTTTAAGGTTATAAGCTTTCATCAGAGCAGTCTGTCCTCGATCACTACGTTTACGTCCTTGACTTGCGTTATAATTAGCTTTATTTTCTAGTAACAATTTTACTAAGTCAATATCACATTGATCTATTGCCATTAATAGAGGTGTTCTATCATAAGCATCGCGACATTCAATATCAGCACCATTATCTAGTAATATTTTTGTCATATCTCTATCGCCTCTTTTTACTGCGCTTATAAGAAAACAGATTTTTTCTTGAGCAGTAAAGTAGTTACCATAATAATATGTTAATAAATAATAATCAGATAAACATTTAGGAATTATAGTTAAATTTAAAATATTAGATTTTGCTCCTGCAAGAACTAGTTTGATAATTTGTACATAATTATTAGTGTAGTCCTCTAACTGTTTATTAAGTTCCTGATTTAGCTGTAATTTTGTTAACTTGCTTTCTTCTTGAGCAAAATGAAGTTTCATCAACCTTTTGGCTATCTTTATTAAAGATTCTTTATTAAAATTGTTAAATTTGTAAGAATTTATAAATTGATAAGAATTGATTAAAGCCGCAAGTATATCATTGCACTGAATTATATGATTTAAATGCTCTTCAATTTTGATATATTCATCCAATAAGTCTATTAAATCAGTATCATTATTTTCTAAAGCTATATCTCTTATAGTAAGATTAACATTATCTCTAGCATCTATATTAGCGCCATACTTAAGTAACAGCTTGATAATATCTTCTTTTCTATATTCAAATTCATTACTAAACCAAAGAGGTATATGCAAACTTGGTGTATCCTCTTCATCTTTAATATCAATATCAGCTCCATATTCGATTAACAGTTCTAACTTTTCTAAATAATTATCTTCTTCGATTTCTATAGCTTCTTTAAGTAGTTTGATAAACATTTTATTAATTCTATCATTACTTATTTCGGTTTCTAGAATCCTTTCTAAAGTATCTACACTTAAACTTTCTTTAAAAATTGCTGATTCTAGAGTATCGTCATTAATCTCTGCTTTACTTTCTATTAATTTTTCTATAATAGTTTCATCTCTTTCAAGCTCAATTACATGCCGTATAGCAGTATAATCATCAGTATCTTTAAAATTAACATCAGCGCCATACAATATCAATAAATCAATTAAACAATAATAGTGATCACTTTTAATAATCTCTATTAAAGGACAAGTCTTATGATTTTTTCCTTCATTGATATCAAGAATAATATTCAAATTAACATTAGCTCCAGCAATAATTAATTGAGCTAACTTGATTTCATTTTCTTGACTATATTCGCTTTCTAAAATTTCCTTAAGCTGATTATCTAATTCTTCTTGAGCGCTATTAAGAAATCCAGAAGCAAAAATCTGTTTTGCAACTTTTTTGGCACCATTTAATAATGTATCTTTAGATTCTCTTTTGAGCGCTGCAAATTCTTTATTAATTAAAGAGGAAGCATCTAGAAATTCTTTAATACCATCAAACGGTTTAAAAATCCCATCTTTTTTAGAAGCATTATGCTGAATTATACTTAATATACCTTGAAATAGAATATTTACTTTAATTTCAGCAGGTAATTCTAATAATTCTGATAACTCAAGACGTGGCTCTATATTTCTTTCAATATCTTCTGATTCTTCAATCCTCTTTCTTTTGTGACAATTTTGCTCCATAGATAATATTGGCACAGAAACTCCGATTATTAACAATATAAAAATTTTAAATTTCACTGTATTATATTTTCGATAATATTTATTATATTTTGGTTATTTAAAGCAAAGTCTATAGCACTTAGGCCCTCTTCATTGGTTAGATTAGGATCTGCATTATAAGCAATAAGTAGCCTAACTATGTCTTCTAAATTCTGTTGAACTGCATATATTAATGCAGTATTGCCATCGACATCTTGAAAATCGATATTAGCTCCATGATTAAGTAAAAATTCGACTTGATTGTATAAATTATCTTCACTGTCTGCTACTACAATCAAAGTAGATGGAAATCCCTCTTTAACAATATTAACATCAGCTCCATGGGAAATTAGTATATTAGCTATATCTAAATTATTATTGCAAACTAACGTGTTAGTTAATGCAGTAAACCCTTGATTGTCTAAAATATTAACATCTGCTTTTAAAGAAATTAAAATATTTACAATTTCTTTCTTGCCATTCCTTGCAGCATGCATTAATGGAGTTTCGCCATTTTCATCTTGAAAATCAATATTAGCTCCGTATGTTACAAGTATTTTAATTAAATTAGTAAACATTGACGTTTTAGCAATTAAAGCCAAGGGAGATATAATTTCTGTAGAATTATTAAGAACCAAACTAATATTAGGATTAGCACCTGCTATTACCAGTTTTGCAATTTCTATCTCTATTAATGGACCAAAATTTCCTTCAGAATTATGTCTTAAAGCTTCCATCTGCTCCTCATATGTCCAATTTAAGCCTAAAAGATATCCTATATTGGCTATAGGAATATTGCTATTGGCCATATTAATTAGACTTTTAGCAATAAGAGTTTGTTGATAATAATAAGTCAAAAGATAATTGAGTCTATTATTTAATTCATTTTGATCCCATTTATCATATTCTTTGGCAAAATAATCTTTTGCTTTTTTCTTAGCATTATTTATAAGCTCATTATAAAGACTATTAAATTCTCCATTTACAAGCCTAATTTGACCTATAAAATTATTAACCCCTTTTAGTGGATCTAAATGAAAGTTAGCCTCAACTATATTCTGTATAGCTAGATTGATAATATAAAGTTTTATCTCAATAGGAAGATTAGGAAGATCTTGAACTTGTTTTATTTTTTTATTAACTCTTTTTTGACTTTCTTCTCTTTTTCGTTTTAAGGAACCTTCTAATTCCATTTCCATTGATGCTATTGGTATAAATATACCAATTAATATACATATTAATATATATAGGTTTAAAATTTTGATTTTCATTTACATCTCTTTAACTAGCAAAAATTCAATCATTTTATTTATATCTGGTAAATTAATTTATTTAGTAATGTAAAATATTAATTCCTATAATAATTATACACATACAAATAAAATTTTCAAGTTGCCCTTATGTTGTAAAAATTAGTATAAAAAATCACCAACTGTCTTATCATCAATCAGCTCTATTACCTCATTAAGTCCTTTTTCTAGAGCTATATCTCGCGCTGTTTTATTTTGATTGTTTTTTATGTTAAGATTAATATTATTATCAAGAAATATCTTAACTATACATATTAAAATGTCTTTCTTTAATTGGTTTGTTTCTTTTAATTCTAAATCAAATAACCAAGGGGAATCATAATTATTGAGTATATTCATTAGACAGTTATTATTACATTGATCTTTTAACTCTATATCCGCTCCTCTTTTTATTAAAAACTTTAAAGTATCTATATAACCTGCGTATACACAACTTAATAACACACATGTTCCATAACTATACAAGTAGTTTATATTTGCTCCAAAATCTAGAAGAATTCTTACAATATCATTTTTTTTATATATAATTGCTAACATTAATAGAGTTCCACCTCTATGATTGAAACTATTAGGATCAGCTCCAAATTTCAAAAGTTCTTTAACAATAGTAATCTGATTATTCTCAATGGCTATTTCTAAAGCATTTTTTCTTAGATTATTTCTGCAATTAAGATCTATTTGATATTGAGCCAAAAGCCTAATTAAGTTTTCAAAACGACCTGTTCTGGCAATCATAAATAATATTAAATGCTTATTGAACGCACCTAGTATTATCACTTTTGCTATTTGTTCTTCAGTAACATTTTTATTAAAATCTTTTACCTTATTTCTTAATTCTGTGGGGGTTAAGCTTATTAAGTCAGACGCAAAATATTCTTTAGCTATCTTTTCTGCTTTCATTCTTAAATGTTGACTTAAATACTGATTGCTTTTGAACAGATTTATAATTTTATCTATATTTTCAAGTGGACTGATAATTTCATTTTGAACTATTATATGCTCAATTACCAAATTAATTAAATTTGGATAATGAACAATATTTTTATCAATACATATTAAAGGATCAGCTCCTGCTATTATTAGACTGGCTGCTTCTTCCTCAGCCTTATTATAAATATCAGTATTCATAATAATATTTTTAAGATAATTGTTAAGCATATCTTTAGGTAAATCAATCTTATCAAAAGAAAAAACTTCCTTTGCAATTTCCCTTGATAATAAGATTAGGTCTTTACTATTGAAATAAATGTTTTGAAAATTTACCGCGCTAAGTATAAAATGATTTGTTCTATCCCAACAATCAAATATGCAGCTATTTTTGATTATGAACATCAATCTTTCTTTTATATCATAATATGATTCGATCATATTTAAGATATATCTATTATTATATGCAATTGCTAAATATTTAATCGTTTGACCATAAATATTTTTTACTTCTAGATTTGCTCCATACAAAAGTAAAAGTTTAAATATCTTGATATGTCCATATAAATATGAAATCATTAAGGGCGTATTTCCATTACAGTCTGTGTAATTGAAATTCGGTAGGTTTTTTATGATTAATTCTGCTTTTTTAGTAAACATGTCATACAAGGGATATATAGAACTTTGTTCTTTATGCTTGATTATTAAATATTTTACAAAATCGTATAAATTTACATTTGAACCACTTTTAATCAAATCTCTAACAATATTAACATCTACATCAAATTTGCTTAAAGCAATTGCTAAAGCACTTTTGCCTTTATTGTTTAAAATATTAACGTCTGCCTGATTCTTTATCAATTTCTTAACTATATCTCTTTTATTAAGACGAACAGCATGCATTAAAGCTGTTAAACCTTTTGAATCTTGAAAATTAAGATCTTTATTATAAATTATTAACAAATCAACTAAGTTTTTAAAATTACCTGTAATTATTACTCTCATTAAAGGAGATAATCTATTTAATGAATCTATATCAAAATTAATATTAGCACCTGATATTATTAGCCTAGCTGCTTGTTCCTCTAACTCTAATTTTGATTTTAGTATTTCTTTTAATTGAAAATTTCTATCTTCAGAATTTAATAAAAGCTCTTTATAAGAAAAATGTTGAGCTACGATATTTTTATAAGTTTCTTCTTTTAATACCAAATCAATTAATACTTTAAAGTATCTATTAACCAAACTGATTTGGCATAAAAATCTTTTATACCCTTGAAATGGTTGAAATACATTATCATGTTGATTAGTTATAGTTTTGAAACATTCAATTAAGACTGCTTGAATAACATTTTCAGGCATATCTGTTATATTTATTTCTGAAACGTAGCTTTCTTTTGATATCTTATTATGCATAGATATAGATAAATTAAATAAACAGCAACATAATAAAATTACATTTAATATCTTTTTTATATTATTCATATTTAAAAACTTCTTATTAAACTAAAATCTCTTTTTAAAGTTTCTTGACATTAATTAAACTTATCGACAAAATTGAATTTTGTGTTAAAAGCAAAGTTTCAACTATTAATATGATATTTAGAAAATAATGTGCTTTGTTTTTGTACATTTCAATAATCTACTTTCATAATTAGTTTAATTTGTTTTCCATAATTTTTTTATTTTGGTATACTATATAATAATATTTATTATAAATATTTTAAAATTTTAAACTTTAATACTTCTGAATAATATCATGGAAAAAAAATTTACTATCGATCAAAAGTCTCTTTTAAGTTTACTTTCTTCTATGCAACCAATTTGCTCGAAGCGTACTGCAATTGATGCCACTTCTTCTATACTTTTTCAAGTTGGTCACAAAGAACTCATACTTAAAAGTACTGATTTAGAAATTAGTCTACAATCTAGTTGTTCTTTAATTGAAAGTTCTTTTGGAGAACCTGAATCCTTTTTAGTTCCAGGAAGAAGAATTTTTGATGTAGTAAAAGAACTGCAAGGCCCTATTTACTGTTCATTAACAAAGCAACAACTTAATTTACAATCTAGCTCATTTAGCCTTTCTTTAAATATTAAAGAAGCTGAAGAGTTTCCTGCTTTTCCTGAAAGAATAGAAAATCTTATGCATCTTGATGCTAACGTTCTTTTAAGCATGCTTGAAAGTGTAGTATTTTTAATTCCGCAAAATAATGCTAATCCTGCTTTAAATGGTTTATTTTTAGAAATAAAAGATAATTCACTTTTTATGACTACAACAGATGGACATTCACTTGCTCAAATATGTTCTTTTAATACCAAATATCAAGGAAACAAATCTTGGCTTTTACCAAGACGGGCCGTTTATGAACTTAAAAAGATTTTAGAAACTTCACAAGATAAAAATATATTTCTTGGAATCTGTTCTAATCAACTTGTTTTTTCAGGTGAATTATTTAACTTTTTTACTAAATTACTTGCCGATCAATTTCCACACTATCAAACAATTTTGGATAAATCTACATTCTACCCAGCTTCAATTGATAGATCAATGTTTTTGAAGACTTTAAAGCGCTCGGCCTGTTTATTATCAGGACAATTTGTTCCAACTTCTTTTTACTTTGAAGATAAACTTTTAAAAGTTGCTATTAATAACAAAGAGGTAGGTTCACTTGATGAGCAGATTTCGCTTACTCAAGCTTTACCTTTAAAAGTAGATATTAAGTTTTTTGCTCCATATCTCTTAAATGGCCTTCAAGCCTTTAATAATGAGCAAATTCAGTTTTATCTAAAAAGTAGTTTAAGTCCTATAATTTTTGAACATGAGAATGATCAAAATAGGATAACTTACTTGGTAATGCCAGTTTCACCTTCTATTAACTAATTATTGTAGTCGTGAAAGTAACTTCTCTTAAATTAAAGAATTTTAGATGTTTTGATTCTCAAACTTTTACTTTTGGGATTGAAAATGACATTATTTTTATTACAGGGCCTAATGGTAGCGGTAAGAGCTCTATATTAGAGGCCCTTCATTATTCATCTTACTTGCGCTCTTTTCGCACTCATTTACCAGTTGAATTAGCTCTTTTTGACGCAGAATATTTTTCTATTGGTACTAGCATTTCTCATGTTTCTTCTTTTATTGATAATCATACCGATACTGATAATCTTCAAATAGTTTTTACTTTAAATAACCTAAAGCGTATCGTTAAATTGAATCAAAAACCGATCTCTTCATTTAAAGATATTTATAATATTTTTAAAGTTGTAACCGTTACTGCTGATGATTTGAAATTAATTCAAGATGGACCACTTTTAAGAAGAAATTTTATAGATCAGACTATCATGTTCAATGATTCAAGTTATATCTCTTTAATTTCTAAATATAAAAGAGTATTGGAAAATAGAAATGCTTTGCTGTTTTCTAAATTCGATAAAGAATCTTATAATCTTTGGTCTGAAAAGTTGTTCGATCTTTCTAAGACTATTCAAAAACTGCGCATTCAAGCTCTTGAAAATATAGGCAAACAAGCTAAAATAATCTTTGATACTATCAATCTATCTGACAATTCAAGAGAAGTTAGTTGCAATCTAGATATTAAATATCAATACGCTCAACCTTATTCTCTTATTGCTCATGCACAAAATTTTCAAGAATTTATTGAGTTATATCCTTCAATACTTCAAGATGAACTTAATAGGAAAAAGACCCTTTTTGGCACACATCTTGACGATTTTAAGATTATTTTTCAAGACAAATATTCTCGTACTTTCTCCTCGCGTGGACAGCAAAAGATGATTTTAATGCTTTTAAAATTAGCTCAGATTTCCTTATCTAATAAAAATAAGGATAACGCAAAAAACACTATACTTTTAATCGATGATTTTTTTTCAGATTTTGATTCTGAGAAATTTAATGCCATACTTTCATTTATTCCTACTATTGCTTCTCAGACTTTTGTTACATCTCCGGGTCGCTCTTTTATAGATAATACACTTAATAATAAAAATTTATCTTGTCAATATATCGAACTTGACCTCTGAAGTATTGGAGTTTTTACTCCTCAAATTATCTTTATTTTCATCTTAGATTGGCAATTATTATTTACTATGGGTAACAAGAATTCGAAAAAACCCCTTCTATATACTTATTTTTTAAAAAATAATTTGACTTTTTTTCAATTTCGTCCATACTATTAATATAAGTATTTAATATTACTTATATTAATTTAATTAGGCTTCATTACTACTCTCCTTTTTTCCATCGCATTGATTTCTTCAATGCGATGGTTTTTTTTATATATTTCATATAATGTTTGAACTTCTACTCCTCATTAAAACTCAATTTATCAGACCAGCCAATCAGAAATTATTCTTAAATTTGATATTATATAATTCAATCTTATAAAGTTAAAAACTTAAGCATATATAACAAACTTTATCAAGAATCAAATCCTTCAAAATAAAGATATAATTAATTGCAAAATTAGAGTGAGGGTGGGTTTCGTATAAAGATACTTTTAGGACAACCCACCCTCACTCACATAATTATATATAAATATTAATAAAAATTATGCGTCATAATAATATAATAAAAAAGATATAAAAGATATTATTTTTTAAAAGAACTGTTCCAAAGACCACATAATGAAACAGCCATAGCATCAGTCAAATCCAACTTCTTAGGCATCTGAAGACCCGGAAAAAGGCGCATAAGAACACGCGCTATTTGATCTTTCTCTGCTCCGCCAAAACCAGTAATAGATAATTTAACCTCTCGAGGCGAAAATTCTAAAATATCAAGATTATGCTTATTAGCAAGCAAGTATAATAATCCTCTTAAATATCCTAACTTTAAAAATGATTGAACATTCTTACCTAAAAAAGGCGTCTCTAAAGATATAACTTGAATTTGTCCTTCGATTAACTTTTGATCAAAAAAATCATAAAAGCAACCAATACGATAAGATACAGACTGAGAAGAAGACATAGAAAGCAACCCGGAGTCAAGTAAAAAAATCTTACCTTCTCGTTTTTCAACAATACTAAAACCTGTGGTTACAAATCCTAAATCTATTCCTATTACTCGCACCTTAATCTCTCTAATTACTCGGGATCTTGAAATAAAGTAAGATCATTCTGATAATTTAAATACACAATGCCAGTAGGCCCATTTCTTTGCTTTCCTATAATAAGCTCTGCCATATTAGGATCTTCTGTATCAGGATTATAGACTTTATCTCTATATAAAAACAAGATAACATCAGCATCTTGCTCTATTGCTCCTGATTCTCTTAAATCAGATAACATAGGGCGCTTATCCACTCTACTATCAACCGCTCTTGACAACTGGGACAAAGCAACTATTGGTATATTAAGCTCTTTAGCTAGAGCTTTTAATGAACGTGATATAGCAGAAACTTCTTGATGCCTATTTTCGTATTTCTGCTGCCCATGAATTAGCTGCAAATAATCGATTACCAAAAAATTTAAACCATGTTCCATCTTAAGTTTACGCGCCTTAGTTCTTATATCCATTATACTTTGCATAGCAGTATCATCAATAAACAATTTAGAATTGGCCAATTTAGCAGCAACATGCGTCAAAGAAATCCATTCATCAGAATTAACCATAGCATTTCTAATTTTATGATGCGAAACACCAGATTCAGATGACAAGAGACGTAAAATTAACTGCTCAGCAGACATTTCTAAAGAAAAAAAACCAACACTTAAATCACTTACAAATGCATTTCTGGCAAAACTTAATGCCAAAGCGGTTTTACCCATAGAAGGTCGTGCGGCTAATACTACAAAATCTCCATTCTGAAATCCTGAAGTCATATCGTTTAATTTTTTATACCCGGTAGGAATCCCAGTCAACCCCTTATGAGATCTAATGTCTGATAAATGTTTAAATGTCTTTTTCAGCCAGATATTTAATTGAACAAAACTTTGCTGAACTCTTTTTTGAGATATATTAAAAATTACACGCTCAGCATCATCAAGAACAGCATCTATATCTTTATCATTTTGAGAATAACAATTAGATATAATTTGAGTAGCAGAAGATATTAAATCTCTTAATACAGCTTTTTCTTTTATAAGCCTTGCATGTTGCTCAATAAGACCTATAGCAGGTATATCTTCCTGCAAAGATAGAAGATATACCACTCCTCCTATTTCATTTAACTTACCAGTCTTTTCAAGCTCATCCTGCAAAGTTATCAAATCAATACGTTGATTTCTTTTTGCAAGCTCGGTCATTGCTTCATAAATAATTTTGTTTGAAGGCAAATAAAAATCATTAGAGATCAAAAACTCTGATATTAATTGAAACTGTCCATCATAAAGCAACAGCGAGCCTAAAACAGATCTCTCTGCCTCTATACTACATGGTAAAGTTCGCCCAAGCATTTTCTCAGCAATAGCTGAAGCTCGATCTTGCAAAATTTTCTTTTGCATATAAATTTACCTTATTTTTCTTCAACAACTTTTAACTTAAATGCAGGCTTTAGTTTTGATGATAACTTTACAGTTACATCATAGTTACCTTTAGATTTTATAGCCTTATCAAGCTCAACTTGATTTTTAGATACATTAATACCTTTAAGAGCTAATAGATCTACCAATTCGCTTGCACTTATAGATCCATATAACTTACCATCATCATGAGTCTTACGCTTAACTATAATCTCTGTGTTTTTTACCTTTTCCGCAAGCATAGAACTCTTAGATTCAATAACTTCTTGTCTTTTTTCAATTACCTTAAGTCTATTTGAAAAAGCTTTGACATTCTTATCAGTAACTTCAACCGCTAATTTAGCAGCAATTAAATAATTACGAGCAAAACCTTCTGAAACTTTTACTATTTCTCCAGCCATTCCAACTTTTTCTATATCTTTAAGTAAAAATACTTTCATTCATGCCTCCTGAATAATAATTAATAATTTGCTTATTAATTATGACATATAATTAGCAATTTATAAATACCTATACTATAACTTTATTCTAAATAATATAGAAAAAATTAAACAAAGTTACAAATTGCAATTTTTATCATTCAAAAATATAT
Source organism: Candidatus Babela massiliensis (assembly GCF_000513475.1). GTDB lineage: Bacteria > Babelota > Babeliae > Babelales > Babelaceae > Babela > Babela massiliensis. The sequence goes on along the minus strand of NC_023003.1, from coordinate 59,473 downwards.
TTTGAATCTCAAATTTATTTTTTATACTCTTCAAGTCACAAACCATTTGATCCTTAAATAGACTATTTATATATCTAGAAACTTTAATAATAAGTTTTTCTTTATCATTTAAATCATCATAAATTTCTAAAATAATATAACTATTTAAATCTTTTTCATGATATAATTTATTACTATAAGGTAAATTTATAGAATTAAAATTAGTTTTATAAAAACTAATTGCATAGTAAAGCCAACCTTCAAGTTCATAATAATTAGCCTTAGCTTTTACTAATCTTGAAATAGTCAAATTTATAAATCTGTTTTGATCGAAAATTAAAAAAATATAGTTATAAAAAAATATTAATAAAATTATTAAATTAACTATAATCAAATTACAATACCATTATTTAAACAAACAAAACCATAATATTTTTTATTTTTAACACTCTCAAGAAATACATTAATCCCGATAATCTTATTATTAAGATCTTTAACAAAATCAAATTTAAGAGACTTGATATTTTGAGCTACTAAGTTAGATCTTCTTTTAACCCAATTTTTATTTTGAAAGCGTTTCCCAATAATTTTATATAGCCTACCAGATATCACAACCCATTGATAATAATTATTTTTATGCTTAAAAATCAAGCTATTTTCTTCAATAAGCTTAAGATCTTCATTATAACTTGAAACATTTTTAACATCTTCAAGTAATAATTTAAAGCCTACTATTATTTCAACTTCAGAATGAATATTGATAATACTTAATCTCAAATTCAAGTAATAGTCCATCATACTTATAAATACTAAACTCAGAAGCATTATTGCCCAAATATAAATTAAAGTTTCAATTAAAGTAAAAGCTCTTTTCATAACCAATGTTAAATCATAAAATTAGACCGGTTTTAAAAATTATATGCTCTAAATTATTATTAAAGCCCACAGTTACTTTTAACCAATAAAAATTGTTTAATTGTTTTACTTTCTCTAATTTTACATCAATATCAAAATCTCCCTCATTATAAGTGAGTTTATTAATCTTCTTATCCGATCTTATCTTCTCTATAACATTAGAAGCCATCATTAAAGCATTAGATTTCTTAATAAATAATGTATGATTGTTAATAACCATACTATACCATTTAAATAGATAAAGACTTATCACCATAACCATAACAATAGTTATAGATATTTCTAGCAAAAGAAATCCCTTAAGTTGACTTTGGCGTCTAGATAAACTAAAATTAAAAATAGACATATTTATCATAGATATATCAATATAATATATAAATAAAATAATTATATTTCACTTGTTTAAGTATAAAGGAAAGAAAATATGAAATATTCAAAAATCAAACATATTTTATACCTTATAATGTTCATCATAAATACCATTTTTTATATCCCTGTTAAAGCCGTTGATAGTTCTCCTGCTTTAAGTGATGAAGATTTAAAAGCTCTCAATTTAAGCGAAGAAGACGCAAAAGAACTAGAACAGTTTCTTTCAGCAATAAACAATTTACCACCCGAAGAACAAGAGTTTTTAACACAACTTGGAAAAGAGATGGAAAAGATGATGGTCGAAGAAGGACTTGATCCTTCTAATCCTGATGATATTTTTAATTGGATAGATAAACAGAATGAGGAGACTAATGGAAATGCTAATAACGAAAAACCAGCAAAAATAGAAGCTCCTATTGTACAAAAACCAGAAATTAAGCCTATTGAAAATACCAAAGACATAATTCAAATGATTCAAGATACAATAAAGTATTTATCAAGCTTTAGACAAAAAGTTAGTATGAGTCAATATATGAGCAACTCTATTGAAAGATTAAGTCAAGAATTAAATGAATTGACCTATCTTTTACATATATCACTTGATCCTGAGATATCAAGACATTTGTTAGAGCCAGACTTTAGTAATTTATATAAGAATCTTGAAAATATTTACAAGATTTTACTAAAAAATGAACCTAATATAGAAACTAATGAAGTAAGTCTTGATGATTTGGAAAACCCTTATGAAGCTTTAGAATTACCAATTAATGCTACATTAGAAGAAATAGACACAACTTACAATAATTTAAAATCTAACTATCAACCAGAAATATTAAGAGAAAGTCTAAAACAAGAAGGACTAACTGAAAAAGAAATAGAAAAAAGGATCAAACAAGCTCGTTTAAGTTTTAGTTTTATTCAAAATGCATATGATACTTTAAAAGATCCAAAAGAAAAAGCTCTAATAGATCGAACTATAAAAGATCAAATAGCAATTCAACAAAATTTGGAACAAGCTTCAATAGACGCCTTTAATAATATAAAATTAGAGCTATCAAACTCTATATTTAATATTTTATCAGATATTAAAAAACTATTAGAAAAACATAAACCAGAAGAGCTTGCAAAAGTAAAAGCATATGAAGAACAACAAAAGAAAATCTTAGTAGAATCTAAAAAACCAATACGAGTAACTCCATCAGCAAGAGATCAGTTTAAATATCCAAAAGACGAAGAATATCAAGAATTTTATCGTCATTTAGCTCAAGAAAATCAAAAAAAATACCAAGCAAGACCGTTTACTCCTCAACATAGACCAGAGCCTCAAAAAAATGATTTTACTATTCCAAAACTAGATCAAAAATCGGATTCTGATAAAAAACCAAGCGGTGGAAAAGCTCCTGAGAAAAAAGGTGGAGTTTCTGATAAAAAAGATCAGAATAAAAAACCTACTGAAAAAGTCGGAGAAAAATCTGACAATAAAGAAAAAAAATCAAATTCAGATGAATCTAAGAAAATAGAAAGCATAATAAACATAAAAGAATTAGGCAAGTTGCTATCAAATGCAAAAGAAGAAATAGAAATCGAAAAGCCAAAACAACCAGGTCAAGAAGATCAAGAACCAAAAAAAGAAAAATTGAAATTAAAAGATATTAACCAAGGCTTAAGTAACTATCTTAAAACAAGCCCTATATCGCCAACTGTTAATAAATCTATAGGTGATAAACAAAAAGAACCTATTAAAAACTTAAAAACATATTTAGATCAAATTAAGATAAAAGATATTTGGCAAGCTTTGAAAAAAATCAAAGTCGAACCTGGCAAAAAAGTAACAGATGCAGATGAAGTAAAAGAGTTGAAAGCAGCCTTAAAAAACAGCGAAACTATCAAAGATATAAATAATAATTTGTATAATGTACTTAATCTTGAAAAAAATAAACAAGTAAATGCAGAAAAAGCTAAATATCATGGTCTTAATATATCCGAATCTGTAATCAAAGATCCTCAAAAAGATACTAATGTAAATAGTAAAATTAAAAAGAAATATAGCTATTTACAAGATCTTAATCTAGCAGAATATAGAAAATACGTAAAAGATATAAATCAATTTATTAATAATATTTCTCAAGCAATATCTTAAAAAAAGGGCAGTGTTTGAAGCACTGCCCTTTTTTTATCTATTAAGAACTAAATAACATCTATTACATAAATTTTCAGGATTATTATCGCAATTCCATTGCCAGCATCTAGGACATTTAACCCCATTTGCTTGTTCTACTTTTATATTTAAACCATTTTCTAAAACTTTATCTAAAGATTTTGATAAAAGTTCTACTTGAGAAACTATCAAAAACTCTCTTAAAAATTGAGATAAACAGAATCCTCTATTTTCAATATCCTCAAACAATTCTTTTACTTCTTTATAATGGTCTAAGTCAATAAATAGAGTCACTTTAGCCTCTAGAGAATGCTTAATCAACCCTTTCTCTCTTTGAATTTCAATTGCTTTTAATATCAGAGATCTTATATCTTTCAATTCCGACCATTTAATAGCATTTTCTGTATTACATTTAAAATGCTCTTGAATATCATTATTCAAATCAGAAAACAGCTCTTTATCAGCCACTACAGCAGAGTCTGGATAAACTAATTTATGCAATTTAACAGGATCTACAAAAGATTGTAAATGTATGGATTGCTCTTTATTATATTGATAATGATCAGAAATAAGTTCAGCTGTAAATGACATTATAGGCGCCATAAGCTTAGTTACAGTATCTAATATATACCATAAAACAGTTTGAGCTGATCTTCTTTCAAAACTATCAAATTTTTCAACATATAGCCTATCTTTAACTATATCTAAATAAAATGCACTTAACTCTACAGGAAAATATTGAGCAAGACCATGAAAAACTCCAGTAAAATTATATTCAAAATAATTTTGAATCATTTTAGTATTAAAACGCTCCAACTCTTCCATTGCATAATGATCTATAGGCATTAATTTATCTATAGCAACTGCATCTTTTTCTATATCAAAATCATATAAATTAGATAATAAGAATCGACAAGTATTTCTTACCTTACGATATACCTCTGAAACATTTTGAAGCAATACATCAGAAACTATAGGATCACTATCAGGACCTATACTTGCTACCCATAATCTTAAGCCATCAGTCCCAATTTTCTTAATTATATCTTCAGGAAGTACAACATTACCAAGAGATTTGGACATTTTTTGGCCTTTGGAGTCTACTATAAATCCATGAGTCATAATATTTTTCATTGCTGGTTCTTTTTCAACAACCAAGCTTGTTAATAAAGAACTTTGGAACCATCCTCTATGTTGATCTACACCTTCAAGATATAAATCAGCAGGAAAAGACAATTCAGGATTATCATAAAGCACTGCATAATGACTCACTCCAGAGTCAAACCATACATCTAAAATATCTTTTTCTTTTTCAAAGTCTTGATGTTTACAATTAGGACATACGATTTTATTTTCTGTTAATTGCTCAACGGTTACTTTATCCCAATATTCTATTCCCTCTTTCTCTATACCCTTTTCTACTTTTTCCATTACACTTACGTCTAAAAATCCATAAGAACAATGTTTACATATTAAAGCAGGTATACAGACTCCCCAAGTTCTTTGTCTTGATATACACCATTCCCATCTATTTTCAACAGTAGCTTTTAAAAAATTACGTCCATTTTCAGGTATAAAATTAATCTTTTGTATAGCTTTTAACGCTTTATCTTTGATGTTCTCTTTATTTAAATCAAAGAACCATTGAGGTGTAGCTCTAAATATTAATCCGCCTCTACAACGCCAACAGTGCGGGTAGCTATGATTAATAGTTGTTTTATATAGTAACTTATTAAGCTCTTGTAACTTTTTTATAACCCAAATCTGACCATCTTGAACAGGCATATTAACTAAATCTTTAAGCTCAATATCAGTTGTATATCGTCCATCTGGAGATATTGGTGAATATATCTCTAAATTATTTTTAACTCCGATTTCATAATCAATAGGACCACATCCAGGAGCACAATGAACAAACGCAGTTCCTTCATCAAGACCCACAGAATCATCAAAGATAACAGGAACTTTAATATCTATAAAAGGATGATTAACTTTTAATCCTTTAAAAAATCCAGAATTAAAAGTTTTAATTTCTTTAGCATTCACCCCTAAAGTACTTAATAACTTATCTTTAACTTTTGCACCAACTACTAAAAATTGATTATTAACTTCAAGTAATACATATTCAGCATCAGGATGAGCAATTACAGCTCTATTAAGAGGCAGAGTCCAAGGAGTAGTTGTCCAGATTACTAAATTAATTTTTTGATCTATACCAAATAATTTTCTTGAATCAACTTCATCGATATTAAAAAGAACATAAATAGATGGATCTTTTCTATTATGATATTCGATTTCTGCTGATGCTAAAACTGTTTGACATTGAGGACACCAAGGTACTGTTTTATTTTTGCGTTCTATTAAATCTTCTTGAACAAGAATCTTAAGAGCTCTTACAATAGTTGATTCATATTTAAAGGACATGGTAATATAAGGTCGTGCCCAATCCATAAGCACACCTAATGATTTAAAAGAATTTCTTTGGATATCGATCCAATGAGTTGCATAAGCTCTACACGCTTTTTTCAATTCAACTTTATCAAGTCCCGGGTTCTCTTTAGTCACTTTTTGTTCTATAGGTAGCCCATGGCAATCCCAGCCAGGTGTCACCGGTACATGATATCCAGACATACGTCTAATTTTACATGTTATATCTTTTAAAACTTTATTATAAGCTCCACCAAGATGAATATTGCCATTTGCATAAGGAGGACCGTCATGTAAAACAAACTTTTTTTTACCTTTATTATGATTAAAAGATATACTAAATAAATCTTCTTCTTCCCATCTTTTAATCAGTTCTATATCAGTTATTGCATTATTTGCACGAATAGGAAAATCTGTTTTAGGTAAATTTAAAGTTTGACTGTATTTTTTAGATTGATCATTACTAGAATTCTGAGCTGCTTGTGACGTATTTTTCTCCGCCATATCAAAAGACCTTTCTTAAAATTATTTTTCCAATTATTATTACTGTATTATTATTAAAATAATTTACTAAAAATTTATTAACCATTTTAGTATATATAAGTTTAAATCTATTATGATTTTATTGCAAATTTAATATTAATTGCCTTATAAAATTAGTATAAATTTTACAAATTATATCATTAATTAAATTGGCTAATTAAAATATTGACTTGACCATAAAAAAAACATACTTTTAAAAGTAATAAAATATTTTACAACTTTTAAACAATCAATAAATGAAAAAAATAACTATATTACTACTAATATTTTTAATAATTAATAAAAATTTAGTTATATCTATGATTGAAAGCCACTCAACGACAGAATATAGTCTATTGCAGAAAATAAGAGATATAAGATATTCATTTAAATTAAGACAAGTACTACAAGAAAACTATAGTCAAAAAAATATAATAAAAATAGTTAAATTACTTGAAAAAGGCGCCAATCCTAATATACTTCTTAGTAGTCCGTACAAGCAGCCTGCAATAATAAAAATAATAACAAATCCTGATTTTCATTCATTAATATCTATCTTTTTAAGTAAAGGAACAAATATTAATATTAAATATGGTTTTGAAGAAGTTACTCCATTAATATGCGCAACTAATAATAATGATGAAAGTCTAGTAAAATTGCTTATTGATAATCATGCGGATATAAACGCCAAAGATCGCGAGGGACAAACAGCATTAATGAAAGCCTGTCAAGAAGGATATAGCAAATTGGTTATTGACTTAATAAGTTATGGAGCAGAGATTAATATACAAGATCAAGATGGTTATACAGCCTTAAATCATGCTACTTGCGAAGGCCACAAAGACATAGTAGAGATACTTATTGCAAACAAAGCAGATTTAAATCTTTCACTCACCTTTTTAAATACTGGCTATACACCATTAATACAAGCAATCATGAATGATAAAATAGACATTGCAAAATTATTAATAGAAGCAGGGAGTGATGTTAATCAAGTAAGTGAAAAAAATTGGACTGCATTAATGTATGCATCATACTATGGATGTATAGATATAGTCAGATTACTTCTTGATAAAAATGCCAATACTACTATAGAAAACTACTGGGGTCATACCGCAAAAAATATAGCTCTTCAACAAAGCGAGACATGCTATGATAATTCAGAATTAAAATCTAAATTTGATACAATAATAAAACTGATTGATAGTAAAAAATCAACATAGATAAAACTATGAAAACCAAACTTAAAATAAAAATTTATATCTAATGAATTAGATAATCATCAGTTAAATTTACTTTCCTCTTCATTAAAAATCTCCTCAGCACTAACATTAAAAACCTTGCAGCTAAAAAAATATATTAAAAAAGTCGGTAATTTTATACATAATCTTGTTTAATTATATAAAATAAATTAGTATAGAGCTCGGTGTCTAATTTTTATTAATAATTAAAAATATAAATTAGGATAATATGATAAAAATATTGATATTATTTTTAAGTATGACAACAATTTTGATATGCAATAGCAAAATACTTTCTATGGAGCAAGCTCCAAAAAATTATATAGAATATATGCCTAATGAAATAAAGCTAAGAATATTAAAAAAAGTTATAATACCTTACATCAAAAGTTGTAACAATATTTTTCAAATTATCGAATATACCACTGTTTCTCTTAAGAATTTACACTTAGTAAATCATGACTTTAAACTATTTATAAAAGATATAGTTAAAAAAACTAAAAAACGTTTAAAGAAATATTATAAAAACGAAAACTTAAACTTAAATGAAGCAAATAAAGTATTAAATAAAATAGAAAAAGATGACAATTATTCAAAGGAAATAGAAACCCAATTAGTAACTATGATACTACTGGGAAACGATAATCTGCTCAAAGATATACTATTTTTGATTAGCAAAAAAATTAATTTAGTCAATTTTGTCAAGCTTATAATATGCTATTCAAAAAACATAAATGTACAAGATTTAAATGGCTTTACACCTTTAATGTATGCTTGTCAAAATGGAAATATTGAATTAGCAAATGAACTTATTAAGCGTAAAACAGAAATTAATATAAAAAATAAAGATGAAGAAATAGCTTTATTCATAGCAATTGAAAATAACAATTTAGAACTAGTTAAATTACTTCTTGATAATGAATCAATAGTTAACACACAAACTGCTTCTCTTAAATATACACCACTAATGAAAGCAGTCGAAAAAGGCAATGAAGAAATTGTAAAATTGCTTCTTACTTATCAAGCAAATGTAAATGAACAAAATATTCATGGCAAAACTGCTTTAATAATTGCAGTAGAAAAAAATAATATAAATCTAGTCAAGTTGCTTCTTGATAATAAAGCTAATCCCGATATTTATTCTCATACTTTAAATTGTAATGCTCTGAACTATGCATCCAAACATGGTTATGAAGAAATTGTAAGATTGCTACTTCAATATAATTCAGTAATAGATACTCAAGATACTTCATTAAGCTATACTCCGCTCATGTATGCTGCAAGGAACAATTATCCTAATATCTTAGCAATGCTTCTTGAACATAAAGCAAATGTTAATTTAATTAATCGTTTTGGAAAAACTGCTAAAGATATTGCTTTATCCAATAAACATAATAAGATAGTTCAATTAATTGATAATTATATAAAAAAACAAACAGAACCTTCAGCTCCGGAATTTAATTAAAAAAAGAGCTAGTATAAATACTAGCTCTTTTTTTAATATATCTGATTTTGATAAATTAAATAACATCTTTTTTATTGATCTCTCTTAATGCATTATCTATTAAATTAACTATGATCATACGACGATTTGTAACAGCTATATCTCTGGCAAATCTACCAAAGTTATCTCTATGATAAAGATCAATTCCTTCATCAATCAATAACTTAGCAACGGCATCAGTATCTAATGCACTTAAGTCACAAGCATGCATCAAAGCATTTTTGGATGCCATATTGTAAGCATTAATATCAGCACCCGCATTAATTAATAACTTAACAATACCAACAGCTCCATTTTGAGACGCTCTCATTAAAGCAGTAACTCCAGCGCTTCTACTTAAATTAACATGTGCACCTAATAATATAAGTATTTTTACTAAAGAAGTATTATCCCTGTGTCCGCAACACCTAAACAGTAAAGTATCTTTATAAATAGGGCTTTTAATATTAACATCTGCGCCGGCCATAATTAATTTAATACATTTTATTAAGTCCTCTTTGGCTAATAGATAAGATTTTAAAATTCCTTCTAATTGAACAGTCAAGCTCTTTTCATTAAGCTCATCATCACAAGCACTTTTATGTTCCTTTTCAGATTCATTTTTCAATAGATTAAATAAAGCTTGAAATTGCTCTTCTTTATATTTCTCTATAAGTTCAATATTATAAGGATCGTCATATAAATTTTTAAACACTTCATTAAAATTTTTACAAGTTCTACGGAGCATACAAATGAATCTATCAAATTCTTTGTCATTTTTTTCATTATAAAAATCAAAAATATTACTCCAACTTCTTCTAACACCTTCTTGAATAAAAGTTGATATTAACAACTCTTTATCAATAGTTAAAATTCCTGATTCTAAACTTTCCATGCATATTATATTAAAAGATGCAAAGCATGATAATATTAAACTTATAAATTTTATTATTTTTGACATTTTTAACCTTTTTATTATTTAATAAAAATCAGCATTAATTATATATAATTATACAAATAGCAAAAAAACAGTCAAGGGTAGTAGATATAATGCTAAAATTAAAGATAATAATAGCCCAAACTAATAAGATAGCAATATAATAAAAATTTCTAAGGATTTTGCTTTAAATTCTTTAAATAAGAATTTCTCATATCAGCAACAGCTCTTTCGCCGTCATCATCCTCATCTGAGGTTACTACTCCTACAATTGATGCATAAGAATAACGCTTTAAGTAAGTCATATAAGATCCAATAGATTGAACATCATTTTTAGGAGGTATAATTCTCACTCTACTTTCTATCCATTGACCAGAGGCATGCGATAAAATAGTACATAAGAGCATTCGGCCTTCATCATCGCTTAATATCTGCTGTATAACTGATAAACCGTTTTTACTCAAAGCTGGTCTTGATGCCTTAACGATTTCTGCTAAATTGGCATATTTAGATTTAAAATAAGGATTTTCACATAATTCATTGGCTATCTTCATTTCCCCTTGAGCTTTAGCAAGCGCTGTAAACAGTTCATTTAAGTTTTCACTTCTATTAGGAGTAGAACTCGCTTGCGTTTTATTGTATAGTGATATAATATATTTTTTGATATCTAAAATTGATTCCAAAATCTGCTTTATGCCGGATTCTAATATTTCTTTTAACTCCATTTTTCCCTTTACTTTAGTTAAATATACTCATATTAATTATAACTTTTTTATATATTAATAACAAAAGCTCAAAATAAATAATATTAAAAGTTACTAACCAAAGCAACGTTCTATAAAATCATTAGAAAACATTCTATTAGGATCCAATTTATCTCTAATATCATTAAATCGATCAAAAGTTTCTTGGCCATATAAATTACATATTTTTTCTTTGTTTAATAGATGAAATTTGCCCCAATGCGGTCTTGGTAAATAAGGTTCTAGCATCTGCTCAAGTTTATTAAAAAATTCCAAGTATTTATCAAAATAATTAATTATATTGATAGTTATATAAGCAGTATCTCTTTTATAAGACATGCTCAAAAACGATTTATCAAAACCTGGACTAAATCTGCAGGTTAATAAAGCAGTTAAATTATAACCTTGATTTTCATAAGAGTTATAAAGTTCTTTGAATTTATCTATTGCAATTTTAAAATCATCAATATGTACACCAAATTCAACTTCAATATAATATTCAACAGAAATAGGATCCTTTAAAGGCGATAAACTTAAATAGCTATACTGATTATGAGAATCTTTCTGCATACCAAATAACCATAGCTCTATAAGCCTACTTCCAACTTGAGGGGCATACTTTAAAGATCTTACTGCAGCTCTTGATAAAAAAGCATTAGTCACTATATTTTCCGGAATATCATAAATAAATCGCCTTTTTGTAACACTATCTGTTTTATTCCAAAAAAAGTTCAAAACCATATCTGAGGTAGGATGAGCCATAAACATATAATAATCATTATTTTGATAATTAGATTTATAATTATCCATAGCCTCCTGCCAAGTTGATAAAACTCTCTTATGATTTAATATAAACAAATTATCACATTCAATAGTTACTGAATATATAAAACTAAGAGCACCTAGACCTATACGTAAAAAAGGTATCCAATCTGAGTTAGTATCTTTAGTTACTTTATAAAAATTGCCTTGAGAATCAATAACTTCAAATTCAGAAATAAAATCAGAAAGTACTCCTGTATGACCAGTTCCATGAGTACCAGTAGAAATAGCACCAACTATACTTTGTTCGGCAATAAATCCTTGATTAGGTAAAGATAGATTTTCTTGTGCTAAAAAACTAAAAAGATCTTTTAATTTAATACCACATTCCACCTTCACTTTTTTATTATCTCTGTCTACATATAATATCTTATCTAACTTATCAGTATTTATAATATATCCATTAGTATTAATTAAGTTACTCCATGAATGACATGATCCTATTGCTTTAACTTTATGATTATCAAGGTTTGCTTTTTTAATTATAGATATAACTTCTTCAAGATTATTAGGATAAAATACATCTTTTGGATAAAGAACAGGATTATCTCCCCAAACAGACCAATCATCTTGAGTTAAAATGTAAAAACAATTAAAAACACACAATAAAGCCAGAATTTTTTTAATATGCATTTTCTTCCTTAAAGTTTTTGATTTCTTGTTAATAAATTGCATATAATCTATAGTAGCTTTATAATCACGTCAATGAAAGATTAAGTCCTTTAAACTTTATATAAGCCAAAACAAATATTTTGAAACATATAAACATATAACTCTAATAAAAATTACCTATTTAATTAGTTGATTTATAATTAATAAGTTTTATCCTATTATCTATAGTAATATAATATTTTATTTAATAGAGTCTGATATATGTCTTTTGAATTATCTTTAGCCCTTAAATATTTGGGCAATCTTAAAGAAGAGAGATCGATTTCTTCTATGGCCAAAGTATGCTTTTTAAGTATTTTAATTAGTGTTTTTGCATTAACTTTGATATGCGCTATTATGAATGGATTTGAGAAGGCTACATGTAAGAAATTACAAGGCATTCATTCTGATGTCATTATCAATACCAGATCAAGAGAGATTAATTTTGATAAACTGAAACCAGTACTTATGAACGAATTCAAAAAATATATAAAAGCAGCAAGTCCTTTTTCTATTGGACAAATTATATTGAAATCTAATCAAAAAAACAAAAATATACACACTTTAGGTATGATAAAAGGAATAGACCCAAAAAATGAACCTTTAGTTAGTGGGTTGAAAGATATGATGTTGTGTACTTATAAAGATATAAAAAGTTGGCCAAAATTATTAAAATATAAACATATATTTATAGGTCAAACTTTATCACAACAACTTTTAGTTAACGTGGGGGATACTATAGATTTATTATATCCAGATCAAGAAATAGATAATAACAATATAACATTACATTCTGAACCTGTAAAAATAATGGGTATATTTAAAACCGGTATAAATGAATTTGATGAACATATTATTATAAGTTCTTTAGATTTGTTTCAAGACATTTTTCAGCATGGCGCTACAGGGGTAAATATCAAGTTACATAAAGATTTTAAAGATAATAAAAATGTAATAGACCTTTTAAGAAATAGATTAAAATTAGAAGTTTTCTCATGGAAAGATCTGTATCCAGCAATTGTTTCAGCTTTAGCTCTTGAAAAGCTTGCAATGGTAGTTATTTTGCTATTAATTACACTTATAGCTACTATGAATATCATTTCTTTATTATTTATGTTAATTACTCATAAAAGAAAGGATATAGCTTTACTTAAGGCACATGGCATGAAAAATAGTTCTATAAGATTAATTTTTATATTTATTTCGTTTATACTAACTCTTAGTGCTTCTATAATCGGTATTTTAGCAGCTTGGCTTATCAGTTATATTATTGATCATCATCAATTAATAAAAGTACCTGACGCTTACTACGTTAATTATTTGCCTGCACTTATGAATATAAAAATAGCTTTGTTTATTTTACTTGGAGTAATTGTTATAAGTTTACTAGTCACCATAGTTCCAATTAGAAGAACTAAAGATATAGATATTGCTCAAATACTCAAAAGTGAGGCCTTTTAAATTACTTATCGCGAGTAGGATACCATTTTTGTCCAAAAAAACGACCGGTACTTTTTGATACTTCGTGATTTCTTACTTGTTCAGATCCAGCTGATCTTACATTAAGATTAGCTTTTATCTTCCTAGTTATAACTTTTGGGATAAAAGATCCCTTCTTGGTTAGCTTCATTACTTTCTCCCATAGATATTTTTATTATAAATATAACATTTAACAGACATTATACGCAATATTTTTAATATTAATTTATAAAAAAATTCAAATTGACAAAATAAATATAAGTTTAGATTAATATCAGCTTTTGCTATCTAGCTTATATTGAGTTCGCATTATTTAATAAAATTTAATGAATTTCTTCTGATATAAATTCAAGATTACTATCTAGATTATTAAAATTTAGGCCAACAAGTACTATCTTTTTATTTTTATCTAAAAACTTATGATAATACTTTTTATCTTTTATTTGTTGAAGAGCAATTTGAACTGATTGATTAACTTTAAATTCAAAGATATAGATAATATTCTTAGTCTCTAAAATTAAGTCAATTCTACCGGTATTAGTAATAGTCTCAGATTGAGCATTACCAGAAAGTACACTTAAGATAAACTGAATTAGAATATGATAATCTTTTTCTTTGAGATCTTTAGCAGTTAAAGTATATGGAATATGAGCAAATATATTTTTTTGCAGCAATTATATTTAATTCATTATTAAGATTTTTTCTTATAAAAAGATCGTAAATATATTTTGTTTTATCTATATATAAACAATTGCCCTCTATCATATCTTTAAAGGAGCTTATATATATTGGTAATTTTTTTAAAATCATAATCTCTCAAAATATAATAACCATTAATAAAGATTTTTTATTTCTTATGATAGTTATTTTTACAATTTAATTAATATTTTATTAATTTCAGTTTAATAAATAAATTATAAAATTAATATTAATTAATTTAATATGAACTTAAACATATTAAATATCAAATATGACTTATTATTTACTAATACCTCTCTGCTTTAAATGCCTATGTCTTTAAGAATGCTAAAATTTATACTACTATACTGCTCAAAGTATGCTTTCGTTAAATTATCGACTTTCACTTTATATAATAATTTATATAAATGTCTTTTTAAAATGCTACAGATGATTATGGTAGAATAGCTTTAATGGTTTCATTACACCAATAACAATTTCAAAATTATCAAAATGTTAATCCAAGCCAAAGCTAGTATAGGAATCAAAGATAATGCAGGCAATACCGCTTTAATAATTATTCGCAATGAGATTACCATTTATTATAAGAATATCTGCCGCGGTAGCGGTAATGTGGCTTTATGCATTCTTTAATAGATAATAAAGATATAGATACTAAATTTTTAACAAATTTTTCTCTATCATTTCTGCATCTTTGATTTTTTCAAGCTCAAGTGCCTGATCAAGAGAATAGTTATCTATTTTAGTTCTCATTAATTCTTGAGTAGTTGCTACAGTACCAGCCATTTGTGCAATATCATTTACAAGAGATCTAATATAAGTTCCATGAGAGACTTGAGTTTTGATTTTTAAATAAGGATCATTAAACTCTAATATATCTATACTATATATTTTTACCTCACGTTTTTTATTTTGAGATATTTTATTTAGATCTTGCTCTGATAATTTTTTATTTCTTGCTAATTTATATAAAGCTTTTCCCTGATATTTAAGAGCAGAATAAATAGGAGGGATTTGTACATAATTATCTTTTAACTCTTCAATAGAATTTTGAATAGAATCTTGAGTAATCGCATGATCACATTCTTTTATAATTGAGCCAGTAAGATCTAATGTATCTGTTAATATTCCTAATTGAGCAGTTGCTATATACTCTTTATCTGAATTGAGAAACATACTAATTTTTTTTGTATATTCTCTTGATATTGCTATTATCATCAAACCTGTGGCAAAAGGGTCTAAAGTCCCCGCATGACCTATTTTAGTATTTTTAGGTAAAAATTTTTTAAGATATCTTATAACTTGAAAAGATGTTATGTCCTTAGGTTTATTAATAAGTATGAATCCTGATAAGTTACTCATTAGACTCTTTCTAAACTGAATTGTTAATTATTTAAGTTATATTCTTATTTTATCATATATTATAAATTCTTGTAGATAAATTTTTGATAAAATAATATAATTATTATCTCAATGTTTTTTTAATTAAAATTCAAGAATATAGTTTTTTATAATTTACTTTTAATTTAATTTAGGTGTTGCTTTATGAATCTTTCTCATATTAAAATTGGTAAAAATTTTCCAGAAAGTGTAAATGTTATTATAGAAATCCCTCGGGGTTCTAATAATAAATATGAATATAAAGAAGATATTGATGCGATTGTACTTGATCGTGTTTTACATTCTCCATTTTTTTATCCAACTGATTATGGATTTATTCCTCAAACTAGATCAGAAGATGGAGATCCTCTTGATGTTCTTGTTTTAATAAAACAACCTACTTTTTCTGGTTGCATATTAAAAGCTCGACCTGTAGGTGCTTTAGATATAGAGGATGAAAAAGGACGTGATTATAAAATTATAGCAGTTGCTGAAAATGATCCTTATTATAACTATGTTCATAATTTAAATCAGGTTAACGAACATTTAAGAGATGAAATTAAACATTTCTTTCAAGCATATAAAGAATTGGAAAAAGGTAAAACTACTCATTTTAGAGCTTGGCTTGATAAAGAACAAGCACATGAAATTATAAGACTTGAACATCAAATTTTCTTGGATGAAAAGAAATAAGAATTATATTTGTTATTTGAGTTGCACTTTCTATAATATTTATATTATCATAATATTACGTCTAATTATTATGAAGTAACTATTAGGTTCATCAACGAATGAATACTTTAAGAAGAATTATAAATTATGCCCAAATTAATAAATTTACTTTATTTATAGCATCTATTTTTTCTGCTATAAATAAGATAATCGATGTTTTTCCCGATTTATTGATAGGTATGGCGGTAGATATAGTAGTGAATCAAGAAGCCTCTTTCTTATCTAATTTTGGCATTTTAAATCCACGTTCACAAATTATTACCTTGGGTATTATAACTGCTATTACTTATATTTTGGAATCTCTAACAGAACTAGTACATTCTTTTTTATGGCGTAAAATAGCTCAAGATATACAGCATAATATTAGAGTTAATACTTATAATCATTTACAATCTCTTGAAATAGGGTACTTTGAAGATAAAAGTGTAGGAAACTTATTAAATATCTTGGTCGACGATATAAATCTTCTTGAACAATTTTTTAATGATGGAGCCAATGATATAATAAAGTTATTAGTAAGCACTTTAACTGTAAGTGCTATTTTCTTTTACATTTCTCCAACGATTTCTTTGTTTGCCTTTTCTTCTATGCCTATTATACTGTTCATTACTTCATATTTTCAAAATCAATTAAAGAAAGCTTACTTTAAAGCTCGTCAAGCAGCAGGAAAAATATCTTCTTTAATTACACATAATATATTGGGTCTTGTTACAATTAAGGCCTATACAGCAGAAGAGTTTGAAAGTAAAAACATAGAGCAAGCAAGTGACTCATATCGTAACGCTAATAAAATTTCTATTATATTTAACTCTATTTTTAGTCCTATAATTAGAATAGCAATTATGGGTTCTTATATTGTTACTTTAGTTTTAGGTGGCTTATATGTACTTGATGGAACTTTAGCAGTTGGATCTTATAGCATATTGGTTTTTTTAACTCAAAGATTACTTTGGCCTTTTGCTGATCTTGCTTGGTTAGTAGATCTTTATGAAAGAGCTATGACCTCAGGAAGAAGAATACTTGATATTGCAGAGGTACCTGTTGAAATAACAGATTTAACAGTAAATCAAGAATTAGTACCAACCAATATTAAAGGTCATATTATATTTGATTCTTTATCCTTTACCTATCCTAATGGAAAAGAGATATTCAAAGATCTATATATTGAAATTTTACCAGGCCAAACCATTGCTTTTGTAGGCTCAACTGGATCTGGTAAAAGTACTATTGTTAAGCTACTTCTTAGGTTTTATGATATATCCCAAGGCAAAATCTTAATAGATGGAACTGATATTAACTCTGTTACTAAAAAAAGTTTAAGAGAAACAATATCACTTGTTAGTCAAGAGTTATTCCTAGTGCCCGGAACTATCTATGATAATATTGCTTATGGGCAAACTAATGCTACACTTGAAAGAGTAGTTAAAGCAGCAAAAATGGCTCAGGCTTATAATTTTATTATGGCTTTACCAGAACAATTTAATACCATAGTTTCTCAATCGGGTCTACAATTATCAGGTGGACAAAAACAGAGACTTTCTATTGCAAGAGCTATATTAAAAAATGCTCCTATTTTTGTATTTGATGAAGCTACTTCTGCTCTTGATAATGAAACAGAAAGAGCAATTCAAATATCTCTTGAGGCAATAGAAGAAGATCATACTACTATAATTATTGCTCATAGATTATCAACTATAAGAAATGCCGATAAAATTTTTGTTCTTGATAATGGAACAATTATAGAAACCGGAAAACACGATGAACTTATAGAACGTAATGGAATTTATGCCCGTCTTTGGAAACTTCAAACTGGTGAAACTTTTTAATTAATTATATCACTTAAATATTTTCCTATTTGCATTAATATTGATTTCCTACTTGATTTTTTTGTATTTTTAATAATATATACTTAAAAATAAATAATTTTTAGGAAAAAATATTATAATGAGAAAAAGATTAAATTTTATAATTTTGTCATTATCTATCAGTTTTTCGAATAATTGCTTGTTATCCATGGAAGTTGATAAAGAACAAGGTCAAATTGAAAAAACTGCCTCTCATAATATAATATGGGCTATAACTATTGGTAGTATAGATAAAGTTAAAGATCTTATAAGAGAAAGAGCTAATTTAAATATTAAAGAAAATATTTTAGGCAATACTCCTTTAATGATCGCAGTTCTATCTAATAATCTAAATATAGTTAATTTGCTTACTGATGCCAAAGTTAATCTAGATATAAAGAATAGTCATGGTCTAACAGCTCTAATGTTAGCTATTTTAAATTCCCGTAATAAAATAGCTAAAACGATTATTAATGCTAGAGCTAACTTAGATATTCAAGATAATTTTGGAAATACAGCATTAGATATTGCTCAAACTTTAGGAAATAAAGAAATAATTGAGTATATAAAATTAAAAATGTAACTTTAAGGAGAAAATATGATTAAGAAGTTATTAATTTTATCTTTAACAATTATAAATATAACTACCATTATTAATAGTAACAATGGTGGTGGTTTTGTAATTGTCCCAAAACATTATACTATTAACTACGATTGTAATAAGGCTAAATATCTTTGTGAAAATGGATCTGATCATTGGTGTGACATCTTACATCAACACTGTCAGAAAAAGTAGTATAATTTATTATTTTAGACTCCCTCTTGAAGAGGGAGTTTTAATTTAAATTTGAAGGCAATATAAAAATATTGAACAAGTCAATTATATCAAAAATACTCTTATTTTAAAAAAGTTTTCAAGACACTATTTGACCAAAGTTTGGTAAAAAAGTGAACATTAATTTTTTTAATATAACATAAGGATATTAATTAAAATAAATCACAGAAATATCCTAAAATTATATTTCTAATTTCTATAGGCAATTTCTCAATTTCTTCCAAGGGAAGATCATCAAAAAAATAAAAATGTAATATCTTTTTTTGATATAAATTATAAAGAACAGTAAAGGTATCTCTAAATTCTTGTTTTAGTTTCTCCTGATCTTTTTGCGAATCTTGATTAAACATATAAAATAATAATTTAGAAATAGGGTTACTCAAAAGGTATATATAATTTAAATTTTTTAAATTTCTTAAATTGCAATGTATACTTTTAATCTTATTGCCAATAAAATTCATCTGCATTATCTTCTTTAAAGTCTCTACGTCTTTAGGAATATTATCTAATTCATTAAAACTCATATCTAAAGTTCTCAATTTTTTTAATAACTTTAAATTTGAGGGCCATACTTTAAATTGATTGTTTTTTAAAATAAGAGATTCAAGTTTAATTAAATTAAGCAAGTCTAAATTTTTTAATTGATTATTACTTATATCTAATAGGGTAAGTTCAGTAAAATTAAGAGCTGGCATTTCTTCAATTTTATTATAAGCTAAATTTAATTCTCTTAACTTAGATAAAATATTAATATCTTGAGATATAGTAGATATATAGTTGTTTTCTAGATCAATGCATTCTAGGTTATTTAAGTTTAATATACAATCTATAGAAGTAATTTTATTATTTTTAAGAATAAGGACTACTAAATTACTAAGACCTTGAAGATCATCTATTTTTTGCAAATTATTATTTGATAGAACCAGAACTTGCAATTTAGAAAGCTGATCTAAATTTTTTATTGTCTCTAGATTGTTACTATCTAAATCTAGAATTCTTAAGTTAATTAAAAATTTAGTTTTTTTAGATAGTTTACTTATTTTGTTATTAGATAATAATAACTCTTGTAGACTTTCTAATTCGAAGAACTTTTTAGGAAGTTCTTTAATTTTATTATAGCTTAAATCTAACTTTTCTAAATTTTTTAGATCTGATATTGAATCTGGTAAACTTTCTAAAAGATTATTACTTAAATTGAGAATTTTTAGACTATTAAGTGTAGTAATTACAGCAGGAAATGCATAAATTTTATTATTAGATAAATTTAATATTTCAAGAAAAATTAAATGTTGAAACTCTTCAGGTAAACTGTTAATTTTATTAGAGCATAAATCTAAACAATACAAGTTTTTTAAATCCTTAATATCCTTATCTATTATAACTAATAAATTATTAGATATCATTAAAGAACACCTATTTATATCTTTTAGATCTATAAGTTCAGAATTTAGTTCCGAATCTTTAACCTTAACTTTAGATATACCCTTTACATCAGATAGTCTTAAGTCTTTTAAATCTACAGTTTCAGTATTTGCACTATATTTCACTTGATTATTTAATAGATAATCAGATAAAGTTGTTTTTTTACTTTCTGTATCTAATAACATACTGTATGCCGAATAACTTATATTAAAGCATAAAAATGCCAAAAATAAATTTAAGACATGTCTTTTATTTAAAACTTTCATAATTATCACCTTAATTAATTAAATTATTTACTTTTATAAAATTATAAATCATATTAGATAATTTGTAAACACCATTAAATATAATTATTGAAATTATTTAATATTATAATGTAAAATAATACTATAATAGAATTAAGAGCAGGCAAGTATAATAGTGATCATAAAATTATAGGGGAAAGAATTATGAAAATGTATAATAAGTTTTTGTTTTACATGTTTTCCATGATATTAATTGTAAATATACTTCAATTTAGTCAAGTGAATAGTGTTGCTCTAGGACATACTGTAGAAATAGGAAAGTTAGGTGCTAATAAGCTAACTTTAAAAAATAATACTGGATCAAACTTAAAAGTAGAAATATCCTATAATTCAGAAAATGGAGCAAATACTACTAAGAAAGATTTTCAAGTAGTAAAAAATGATAGTCTTGTTATCGAGCCTGCTATAAATTTAAATGATAAAGTATTACTTTTGAAGAAAATAATAATAGGAACTCAAACTCCCTCTATAGATATAACTTCTCAATTAGAGAATCTAATTAAAGAAAAAAATTTAGGAACAGAAGATCTAACGGTTTTTTTAGGTTATAAGTATTCCTTAGGATCTCCTTTAGGAGGATTCGTAATAGAAAAGGTTAAAAGAACTTCAAAGCAAGATTCTGATATAAGTAATATAAGAAAATTTAATAAATTAACTTTAACCAATGAAGCTATACAACCTATTTTGATTAAAGAGACTATTTTATATAAATATTCGAATAATTCTACTAAAGTAGACGATTCTGTACTAGGATTGCGTGAAAATCAAACAGTAGATATCGATGTGATAAGAGGTAGCGGGCTACAACAGACCGGTATACTCATAGATATGAGTCTAGCGCTTCTTCCGGAGGGAACAAAAAACTTTACTCCCTACTTGATAAATAAAGGAGCAAATTTGAGCTGGAATAAAGTTGATCTTGAATCCATAGATAAGTATATGCCATCAGGATCTAAGAAAGTCAAAGCTGCTATTATTAGAAAGTCTACTTTATTAAAATATTATCCAGAGTTAGCAGATATACATTATATAGACTAAAAATACCGGTAATAAATTATCTAATTTTAATAATTAATAGGACTTTACTTACGTTGATTTTGTAAAGTTCTATTAATTTTCTATAAATTAATAAACGGAGGTGAATAATGAGATTAAGAAATATTATGCTTGCACTACTAATGGTTACAGGGTTTGTCAATACAGCTATTATATCGCGTGGCGGCGGCGGCCATGGCGGTAGTGGACACATGGGTGGTGGCCATATGGGCGGATACGGCCGTGGAGGATATGGCCATGGTGGATATGGTAGAGGAGGCTATGGTTATGGCGGATATGGAAGAGGATATGGTAGAGGTGGTTACGGTTATGGTACAGGCTTAGGATTAGGATTAGGTCTGGGACTAGGATTACCTTATGCTTATTATGGTGGCTATACTAGCCCGTATTATTACGATAACAATTATTATTATGATGGTTATTATTATTAATTAAATAATGAATAAATTAAAGAGATCAGTATAAATAATATTATACTTTTCTCTTTACTAATATTATATAAAGCTCACTTTATGTTATTTTAATTTATAAAGCAACTCTATGAATTCTGAAATAGGAAATATTAATACGGATACAATATTTTAAATAACTTAATTTAACTTATAAATTACTGATTATAGACTGTTATGTTATATATTTACCGTAAAATTAACTTGATTTACAATTCTTTTTATAATGTATTTTTAGACAACCAACCTAATATTGGCACTTGCATTGTACGGTCATTTAAATAAAGTAATTTATTCGTAAACCTCCAAAGTTCTATCCAATCTGCTACCGTACTTTGTATTACGTTTTTATCTGTAGGTTGATAAACATTATATTTTTTTGCTATTTTACAAGCTTCTTCATAAATCTCTTCTTCTATATTAACTCCATTGGTAATTAAAGATTTGACTAAATTATAATGATTATGTTTACAAGCCATCATAAGTAATTCATAAAAAATGGATGACTTATCAGTCTTTGAGCAAATTATCTTTAAAATTTGTTTATCTGTAAGTAAATCTGAGACTTTTTGTAAAGAATTGGCAATCTCATCAGAATCTAAATATAGTTCTTGAGTATTTATAAATTCCTTTATTTGATTAATTTCTACTAAGAATGATTGAAAAAATATTTTTTCTGATGTCTGAAATAAAGCCGCTTGATGTTCTAAATCATTTGTTATACTTTGCTCTTTCATAGAAATCAAATCGATATTTAATATACTTAAAATTAATAGTATTTTGTATTTCATTCTTATCCTATTATTAAATTGAATTAAAATAAACATATAACATAATTATTAGTCTAAGTTTCAGAATACTTAGCTAGTTCCTTTTGTCAATAAAAATATTTTTATGTTAATTTTAAGTATTTATTTTTAACTTTTTAAGTAATTCTATACGCTCATTTGATGAAGGATGAGTACCAAACCAACTATTTACATAGTTAAAAAGTCTATTGCTAGGCTTGTTATGATTTGACTTAAACAATTCTAAGAGTTTAACTCCTCCTTTTATATCTCCTAAATTTAAAGCAGCATCTCTATCGGCTTGTTTTTCATTAAATCTTGAGTAGCATGTCAAGGTAAATGCTGACATTGCTAGTAATCCAGGACTAAGTACCAAATTTGAGCTCAATAGATTTTGAAATTTTTTAGGAAGTTTATTTTTATAAGTCTTTAAATAATTTTTATCAATATATTTTGAAATATAATAGCTTAAGAGTCCTGTTGTTAATGCACAACCTGAGGTTACTGCTATCATTTTTAATGTATGTTGATTTTTAATGTGCATAAGTTCATGTGCTATTAAAAATTCTTTTTGGTCTTGAGATAATTTATCTAAAAATGATTTACTAAAATAGGCATTACTAAATGAAACAAATGCATTGTTTTGTCCAAATTTTTGAAGACTATGATTATTCATTTTGAAAATATTTATATTAAAGTTATTCATCTTAAACCGATTGATCATACCTTTGATAAAATCCTCATTTTTTTCGTCTAGTTTTTCCTGTCCAAAGTTAAATATTTTTGAAACCAGATTAGAACTTGTATTTTTAATTTTGTCTATACAAGAAAAAAAACCTGAACTTAGATTAAAATTAATGCCCAGAATTATTAGACTTATTATAACTTTATTTGTAATCTTATTGATTTTATTTATTTCTACCATTGATAATTTCCTCCATATCTTACCTTTAGTATATACTAGTCTTTTAATTATTAAAAATGGGGTACATTTTTATATTATCTCAATATAAATATTTTTCTTATTAAAATTAAAAAATTATTATATTTTCAATATGGCATCTTTATTGATATTTTAAATAATTCAGTTACAATATATAAATATATAAAAATATAATTTAGTATTTAGAGGTTAAAGATATGCTTAATAGAAATAGTTTTATCAATTATATCCTGAGGGTTTTGAGTATTTTTATAGGTTTATCCTTATATCCTATGCAAAAAGATGAAGTCTTTGTAGAAACTACTAATAGCTGTAAATATATTAATAGCTTAAAATATTTGGCTGGAAAAAAAATATTAGATCATTACAAAAATTTAAATACAGAGCAACCATTAGAAATTGTTTTTAAAAAAATTAGCATAGGAGAATTAATAGATTTCTTAGAAAAAATTAGAGCAATAGAATCAATCGATATGCCATATAATCTTAAACAATCATTTATTAATATAATTAGTTCTCATAGTTTAAATGATATTTTAAGTGCTTTAGATGTAATAAATACCTTAGAGAGTTATTGTGAAAAGGATACACATGACAATTTAGTAATAGAGAATGAATATAGTGATCAAGAAGAATATGAAGAAGAAATAAATCTTCTAACTAAGGATGAGCTTAAACTATTAAAAGAAGATTTGCATTCTTGCAATCAAGTAATGTTTAACTTGAATCCTACCTTATATTTAATAGAAAGGCTATCTTCTTTTAATTGGTCTTTTTTTGTAATTTTTCACGATAAAGTGTTGAAATTAAAAAACTATTATTTAGCTACATTAAAACAAGATAAAGATAATTATTCTGCTTACTATTTATTGATAAAAATATGCTTATTTTTTAAAGATTTTGATTTATTATCTAATTTATTTTCTAACTTTGACATAGATGGAACCCGCTTTACAAATATAAGATCGGTTTATAATATATTACCTGATTCTGAAAACGCAAAGAACCTTTTAAAATTAAGTATTATACTTTATTACATAGAATCTAATATAGAATATACTAAAGATCCAATTGATTGGATAAAAATAAGTGAAATTATTAAAGAATTTGTCAAAACAGATATAACTTTATTAAATTTAGTTGCTGACTTAATCTTTAGGACAACGGAATTATATGCATGCTTTAGTCAAATAGAATTAGAGAGTTTTATAAATCTCTACGAAAAACATTTGCTAGATAGTGAAAATCAGCTTGATTTATATCAAAGTCAAGATAGCACATTAAGACTTCGTTGTCTATGCATGTTAAAATCCAGTAATAGAATCGATAAGAACTTTTTAATTGAGAAATTCAAGGAATATAAAAAACTAGAAGATAGAGTTTCTATGTTTTATTTGGAAGAAATAGTCTATATATTAAACAGATTATACCTATCTGAAGAAAAAATAACATTACCTGTAGAAATAGAAAATATAACTAATAATGTAAGAGAACTTTTTAGCGATATATATGATAAATCTCTAGTGAAAGAAAACTCTATGAATCACATTTAAAATTAATCAATCTTATTGAATTTATTAAAATTGCTAAATCGGGAACAGCATGAAATAGAGCTGCTTGTATAGGAGATATCAACTTGCAAAAAGCTAATATTATTCCGATTATATGAACCAAGGCAAAGCCTATAAATAAATTTTGTTTAATAATTCGAAATGTTTGTTTAGATAATTTATAAATAAATAAAATTTTTGTTAGGTCATTGTTCATTAATACTATATCTGCTGCCTCTATCGCTGGTTCCATAGCCATCTGCCCCAAGGCAATTCCTACATTTGCTTGTTTAAGCGAAGGAGCATCATTGATTCCATCTCCTACCATTAAAACTTTATGACCTTTTTGTTGCAATTGCTTGATTTTTTCTATTTTTTGATCAGGAAACATATCTCCAAAAGCATTATCTATTTTGAGTTCTTGCGCTACTTGTTTTGTTATTTCTTGATTATCACCACTTATTATATAAAAATTGAGTATATTTAACTTTTTTAATTGCTCTATGGTATATTTAGCTTCAGGTCTAATTTTGTCTGATATACAAATTTTTCCATAGATATTATTATCACATCCAACATAAAATACCGTTGTTGATAAGTGGTTTTGACATACTTTATCCTCAAATTTTATATTTCCGTATTCGGGTGATTCAACAAAATGTTTATTTCCAATAAAACAGTTTCTATTATTATGATTAATATTAATACCATGACCAGATACTAGCTCAAATTTATCAGGACTTAAAACTTCTATATTCCAAGCCTCAGCTTCTTTTAATACAGCCTTTGAAATAGGATGACTAGACAATTTTTCAGCCATTGACGCTACTTCTAGTATTTCTTTAACTGTATGTTTATCTGAAAATGAATGAATATCAGAAACTTCAGGTTGACCTAATGTTAGTGTTCCAGTCTTATCAAATATAATTGTATCGATTTTTGCTAATTCTTCTAAAAAAATTCCTCCTTTTATAAGAACACCATTTCTAAATGCAGCTGTTACTGCTGATATAATTGCAAGGGGAGTTATTAGTGTTAATTCTATTGGAGAGCCAAATACCAAAATAGTTATAATTAACTTTATATCGCGCGTAAATAACCATACAATTATCACAAAAATTAGCATAGCTGGAACCACTATAGAAGCTATTTTATTTGTAATAGTTGATATCTTTGCTTTAGATTCTTGAGCAATCTCTATTTTTTCTTTAATTTTTCCAAATAAAGTATCGGTGCCGACTTTTTCTACTTTTAGTTTTATATTACCGTTTTCAATAAAAGTACTTGCATAAACCTTATCATTTTTACTTTTATCTTTTAAAGTACTTTCGCCTGTTAAAGCAGCCTCATTAATTTGAGCTATACCATCAATTATAATACCGTCTACTGGTATTAATCCTCCAGATTTAACTGTGATTACCATACCTTGGAGTACTTCATTTATATTTATTATTTTCTCTTTAGAATCAATTAAGACTGTAACTTCTTTTGGAGTTAATTTAACTAAACTTTCAATTGCATCTTCAGTTTTCATTTCTATAATGCTTTCAACTAACTTTGCTATGAGCATTATGAGTAATATAATAGAAATAGTTTTATATTCATGACCTGTTATGCCAATTATAGAGGCAATAATTAAAAATAATTCTGTTGAAATAACTTTGTTATGATATAGTTCCTTTATTGCAACCATCGAAATATAAATTATTTCAAGAAAAATAGCTAAGTATATGTAACTATAGGAAATAATATTCAATAAACTAAAGGTTAAAAGTAAAGCAATTAATGAAATATATACTAAAAATAATATCTGTTCTTTAATTTTGATCATAATAATAATAAAAAAATGATAACATTTTAATTTTATATTCTATAATAATAACAATAATTTAGCAAATCTCTTTTAAATATATTTTTATTTATAAATTTTAGGATAATGATTTAAGCTAATATTAGTCTTAATAAAAATTAGGGGGAAATAGATGATGAAAAAAATTTTTAGATTTATTTGGTTTTTAATATTTAATTTTGCTAATACAGTGTTTAGTTACCCTTGCTCTATTAAACATCTTAGATCACCGGATAAAAAATCTATATTTTTAATATCTGATTATCATATCAGTTATGATAAAGTAAAAGAAGTAGATCCAAAAGTAAGATTAACTAAATTTAGAAATTGTAAAATTCTAGGTTGTGAAAAAACTTTTCTTAGATCTTTAACAAAGTTAAATACTATATCAAATAACGAAATAACTCTTTTTTGGGAATCAAGCGAAAATATACATAAATATTTTATAAAAAATTCAATATTTAATACTTTTTTGCAATTTCCATTACTTAAACTATTTGTAAATGGTCTCAATAAAATTAATTTAAATTATGTTGACACATGGCGTGGATTATTTAATTATTACTCTAATTTACCAGATGATTATAAAAGTTTCATAAGATGTATAGAAAAACTTTGTTCAGATATTTTACCTAATCATGAAAAATATATAGAAAATTTAGATAATATAAATATTAAGCATAAATATTACATGTTATGGACTTTAAGAAATTTTCGTAATCGATTAAAAGATTTCTATGATAAGAATATTGAACCAAATAAAAATTCAGAATTTTGTGAATTTATTCTTTTTCCACCCAAAAGCATAGAATATAAAGATTTTTGGAGTGAATTTAATAAGCTTTTTATTATTGACATGGCTGATTATAAAATGCTTCTTGATTTACTATTAACAAACTCAAAAATATCTATCTTATACGCCGGAGCTATGCATTGCCATATGATAGAGAATGTTCTTAGAAAATTAGACTTTGAATTAATTTCAGAAAAGTATAGGGATGAAAATTTAAATAAAACTTTAGTAAATTTTTATAAGATCTTGGAAGGAAATTATGCTTTACTAGACGGAATAGCAACGCAAGATCAAATGAAATATTTCTCTGATATAAAACTAATTGGCCCTAAGCCACTATCATCTTCTGATTTTAAAGTAATTTTTAACAATCTATAAAAATGGGCTTGTTTTTATACAAGCCCATTAAAATTCTATTGATTGCAAACAGAAGCAATCTCTAAAAGACATTTGTCTTTTGTAGTTTTGAAAAGTTCAGTGTATTTAGATATTAGATCAGCATGTTCTGCATATACTTTTTCTAAGTACTCTTCTGTTTTATCTTCTATATCTTGTAATTTAGATTTTAGTGCATCTAATTCTTGAGATTCTTTTTCAGATAGATTTTGCATAAAGTATCTTATATGATTTATTGCTTTATCTAATTCTTCTGATAAAGATCTATCTTTATCTTCTTCTACTTGATCTTGTTCTTGATCTTTAGTGATAGGTTTTTGTGATTGTGGATTATTTGGTCTAGGTCTTGGTTGAGCATTTGGTCTTGATCCACCGCATCCGCATGCATTTTCTAGAGATTCTTCTACCTGAGAATCGTTACCTTCAACTTGGCTTGCTTGAGACATGTTGCTTAATGGTAAAAGTAAGCTAAGTGACATCATTAGTGTTTTACAGTTTAATCTCTTCATTTTAACTCCTTCAATTAAGAGATTGAATTGTTTATTTTCTTGCATTATTGATAGACTATCTAAGAAACTATCAAATTAAAAAAGCAATAACTAATTAAATTAGTCCTAACTTGCCTATAAGTATAAGAAATAGTAGGTATTTGTCAACGTCTTATGTCTCAATCGATATATTTTTCAAATTGTTAAATTTTTAAAAATTAATAAGTATTCATTGTATATTTGAAAATAAAATAGCTGGAGAATTATAAGACAATAATCTCCAGCTTAATCTAATTAATAGTAATTAGATTATATTTTTATCTAAGTAAAACTAATCTACTTAAATTACATTTCTTCGTTTGAAGAAGTTCCTCTTGAATAAGAACCACTTTGGTTTGAACGATCTTCGTTTAACCCTTCTCTAGAAGAGGAACTAGATCCTTGTTTACCATAAGAAGTACCTTGGGAACGATTTTGATTTTCGTTACCTTGATAGTTAGAACCTTGAGCACCTTTTTCAGAAGAACCATTTTGGTTGCTATAGGAACTACCTTGTTTTGAATATTTATCTGAGTTTAAGTTACCGTTATTTGTGTTATTATTGTTAAGATTTTTGTTTTTGTTGTCTGCCATTTTCTTTCCCTTCTTTTTTTTCGTTTTCTAAGGATTTTCCTATCCTTTCTTGTTTTTCTACAGCTTTTTTATCAAGACCTTCTGTTTGTTTTTCAAGAGACCACTCTTTATTCCACTCAGCTCTGTCTTGATTGATATCATTAAGATTATTATTAATTTTTTTATTATCTTTGTTATCCATTTTAATTCCTAAAATTAAAACTTTATATTTTTTTTACTAGTTTCTTTAACTTTTCTTTTATTTTTTCTATAACTTCTGCTATCGTCTTTCTTTCACTTTTGGTTAAATCTAATTTAGAGTCATTTAACTGACGATTTAATTTCTCAATTAAATTATTACCAAAATTTCTAATATCTTTAATCATACTTTCTTTTTGTTGAACATTGCTGTGATTTTGTATTTGAAAAAGTTTTTTTATTTTTTCATTAAACTCTTTATATTCAGGAATACTTGATTCATGAATTTGATTATGCACATATCCTCGCAGTAGATCTGATTGAGAATGACATAGATTTGCATAATTTGCAGTTATAATTAATAATATTAGAATTTTATTTTTCATAATATTTACCTTAGTTTATTATTAAGTTAAATATAAAATAATTAATATCAAAAAGTCAATAATAATTCATTAAAAAAAATAAATATTTTTATTTTACTTTAATTATATCTTCATTAAATTGTATTAATTACTTATAAAATATAAGCCTTTAATTTATATTATTGTAAAAAGTTAATCTGTTTGTCTAGATTTAATTTAAGTATAGATTAGTCTATTCAAGTTTATTTAGAATAAGTTAAAATTATTAACTTTAAGGAGTAATTATGTCAGATAAAAATAGTATAATGCAAGATCATATACAAGCATGTAAAAATTGTGTAGATAAATGTGAAAAGTGTATTGACGAATGCCAAAAGCTTATAGATATGTGTAGTATAAGAAGTTATGAGGATTGTGGAGAGCAAATTGGAAAAACCACAAAAGCCTGTCACGATTCTATAGAAGCATGTCAGAATCATATTGACATTTCTATTAAAGCCCTCGCTTATATGGATAATGAGGAAATTAGAAATAGTATAGAAAAATGTAAAAAATGTATCGATGCCTGTAACCAAGTAATCAATCAGTGTAAAAATCGAACTGTATTATGTATAGATTTAGTTTTACAGTGTATCAAAGCTTGTAATGAATGTGCAGAAGCATGTAAACATTGCTTTAAATAAAAAAATCCCCTATTAGGGGATTTTTTATTGTTTAATAAAATTTATAAATTCTGTATTAAATTTTTCAAGTTCATCGTGCCAGAGGCCATGACCACTTTCTTCAAAAATAACTAACTTTGAAGACTTAATATTTTTATGTAAAGTCTGACCTAATTCAAAAGGACATATCTTGTCATTTTTACCATGAAATATTGCAGTTGGTACATTAACTTTAGACATATCTGATCTTAAATCAAAATCTCGTAAGCTTATCAGCCATTTTATAGTTGCATTAGCATCCATGGACATACACATTTGTTGTATCCAGTCTCTAAATGGCAAACTTACTTCTTTATGAAAAACATTATTTGCAAAATCAGCTACCGCTTTTGGTCGATCATATTTAATATCTTCTACTAACTTATCTACACTAGCTTTATCAAATGAAGGAAAATTAAAATCTTCTCTTTTAGTAAACAACGGAGCGGCTGCTCCTAAAAGTAGAGCTTTAGAAACCTGATAACAACTATATTTTGCCAAATAATGTAAGACCATGGCTCCACCAATTGAAAAACCTACTAATATTATATTTTTAAGCTCAAGATCATCTATTACTTTCTTTATATCATCAGCAAATGTATCATAAGTATATAGCGTATTTTTACTACTTAATGCTTCCCATGGTGCATCTGATTTTCCTGCTCCCCGCATATCTACTGCTATACAACGATATCCTAATTCAAGAAATCGATTAAACTGATATTCATATTGTGTATGATTAAAAGGCCAACCATGTATAAACAAAATGGGTTGACCTTTGCCAATATCTTTTACGTATAGCTCGATATTTGATTGAACTTTAATTTTCATTTATTCTCCTTGTTTTGATAATATTTAAGTAATTCTATGCTAAATACTATTAAAGTATCAAATATTATAAAATTTTTTATTTTAAGCTTTTGAAATATAGTGTTCTGTAGGTTAAAATATAAGTAATATTAAGTAAATACTATTTATAAAGAGTAAGGGTTTAAGGTCTATTATGTTTAAAAATAAATTTTTTATATTTTTATTATGTTTTTATGTATACAATATTAACGCCTTGAATGTTTTAGTACATGGAACTTTATTTCCAGGTTTATCTCATTTAGTCCGTATGTTTGATATTCCTTTAGGAATGAATACCGCACATGCTCTAAATAAATCATACGCTCATGGTCGTATGATTCATTTATTAAGTCAAAATTCTCCAATATTTTCAATAGATTCTTTCTATACTTTTGGCTGGTCTGGGAAATTGAGTTTTAATGCTCGCAAATTAGCAGCGCTTGATTTATATAGAGAATTAAAGTCTTTAAAACTTTCTTTAAAAGATCCTAATGAATCTATTAATTTAATTTGCCATAGCCATGGTGGTAATGTTGCTTTATTATTAACCGAGATTGTTCAAGAATATCAAGATAATGAATTTTTTATCGATAGATTAATTTTATTAGCAACTCCTGTGCAAAAAGCTACTGAGAATTATGTCTCCAATGTTATCTTTAAAAAAGTATATCTTTTTTATTCTGAAGGAGATCTAACACAAGTCCTTGATCCTCAAGGTTTATACTACAGTTCAAAAAATGAAGAAAAACAAATACCTTTATTTTCAAAAAGAGTCTTTAGCCCAACTCCCAATTTAAAACAAGCAAGAGTTTTAGTTGATGATTATGATCCTAAACATATAGATTTCATTTGGAAGGATATATTAATAAAATCACTTGATAAAATGATACAATTACTTGATCGTGAGGATCACAAAATTATCAGTATGATCAACATTTCTGAAGATGGTACTCCTGAATTAATTTTATCATAAGACTTAATAAGTCTTATGATAAAAAATTGATTAAAATTTAGATTATTTACTTGAAAGAGCGGGTAAAGTTGCACTGAAAGATTGTAAGGAATGAATAAGATAGCTATGTTTTTTTTTAGTAATATCTTCTGCTGTGAGACCCTCATTATTTCTTATGGTTCTGTCAATTCCTGCATTGAGCAATAAATTTATTATATACTGATTACCAATATAAGTAGCTAAATGTAGAGCAGTTTCTCCACCAGAGAATATGTGTTTATATTCCTTCTCTATGGTTATATTTTCACCTATTTGCTCATTTATATTAAGATTAGACACTTGTCCCTGATTATAAAGTATAGCTTCTACTACTTCTTTATTATCCTTAAGTATGGCAACATCAAGAGGTCTTAAAGAAAGAATATTATATATATTGACATCTGCTCCATAATTTAAAAGTAAGTTTACTATGTCTTTAGCGT
This sequence comes from Candidatus Babela massiliensis, assembly GCF_000513475.1. Lineage (GTDB taxonomy): Bacteria > Babelota > Babeliae > Babelales > Babelaceae > Babela > Babela massiliensis. The sequence continues at coordinate 26,059 of NC_023003.1, read as the reverse complement.
TAACCTTACAGTATCTAGCAGCTATATGTAAAGGGGTTTCATCATTATTATTTTGAACATTTAGGTTTATACACATCCTTTGATTTTGCATACCGCGGACTAAAGTATCTAACATCTCTACATTACAAGTCTTAAGTGCCAAATGTAGAGCTGTATTGCCCGTTTTATCTTTCAAATCTATTTGTGCCCCTTTTTCTATTAATTTATTAATTAATTTAATTTTCTTATCAATCAACTCTTGAGATTGAGATTTTTTTCTTTCAAAAAAAGATTTTACTAATACGTGTAAAGCTGTGTTTTCTTCATTATTTTTTATATTTACATCTATATCATGATGAGAGTTATCTAATAAATGTTGAGCAGAAGTAACAAACTTAATGGTAGTTGCTTTTGCAGCTTCATGTAAAGGAGTATTTCCTTGATTATTTTGTACATTAATATCTGCTGGATAGTAAAGACCTAAACCAAAAAAATTGTACCAGCTTTTAATGTTATAATTAAGGATTAAATCTATTATTTTCACTTGACCTGTCTTAACTGCTATATGTAATGGAGTATCATTATTAGAACACTTATAGTTTATATCAAAAGTTTCTCTGGATTCTAATATCTCCTTTATCTTATCAGCATTCATTGAGGCAAAGGCACATAATTTATCATGTAAAATATCTTGTTCACTCTTTTGCATACAATTACTTAAACTAAAAGTTAGAGTAATAATAGATAAATATATTAATATTTTCATTTTCTTACCTTTTTATTTTTTATAGCCTTAAATGTTATTAGATTATAATTTCTCCTATATTTAAAAAACAATAAATTTTTCTATAAATTTATGAGTTAGTAAGCTACTCATTATTGTAATTAAATAAGATACAATATTAGCAAAAAGTATACGGACTATTTTCTTACTATCTATTAAAAATATTTGAGCTAAAGTATGGTAAACAAATATAACGGTAATTAATATATTAGATACAATTAAAGGTATAGCATCGATATTTTTTATTATAAAAATATTGAGTGTTGAAGGTAAAAAGTTATAAATTATATAATAAATAGGCTTGAGTATATAAATTTCAAATATAGGTATTATTGGATAAAGCAAGAATATAGATCGAAATAATACTAATATTAAAGATATACACATTGAAAATAAATTTTGTTTAAAAAGAAAGTGATTTTTTATTAAAATTTTTATTAAAATGTAATTGCAGATAAAATATGTAAAAATAGATAACATTGATTGAATAATAAGTTGAGACATTATAGTTTAAGTATTTAAAGAGTTTATAATTTTTAAATATTTATAACTTAATTTATATTATTTTGTAAATCAAATATTAAAAATTAATAAATAAGTTATTAATTTTTTAGGGGGAATTTTAATGGAAAATAACTTTTCAAAGGTATTTATGTTTTTATGTTTATTAAATTTTAGTAATCATTTAGCAGATTGCTCCTATGATTTAAATTTAATAAAAGACAAAATCAATATCATTCCATTGGCTGTCTTAGGAACCGGTCCAGCAGGGTTAAGTGCGGGAATTTACGGAGCTCGCTCTGGATTACATACGGTAGTTTTTCATGGTCCTACTCCATTGGGTCAATTAAAAGATGGAATATTAGTTGAGAATTGGCCTTGTGTTAATAAAGATAGTGGTCTTAATATCATGAATAATTTAGAGCACCAAGCAAAGAGCTTTGGAACTTACTTAGTTAATGACACTATAAAAGAAGTAGATTTTTCTACTTGGCCATTTAAATTGCACTCTCAAGAAGATCCAAATCGTTACTACTATGCATTGTCATTAGTTATAGCAACAGGAGCAACCCCGAAAAGATTAGGAGTTAAAAATGAAGATAAATATTGGATTAAAGGAATATTATCTTGTCCTCTTTGTGATGCTCATTTAATTAAAGATCAACATGCAGTAGTGATAGGTGGAGGTGATTCAGCCGTTGAACGTATATTGCAACTTGCTCCTTATGCAAAAGAGATAACTTTGATTTTACGGTCTGAAAAAGTTCGAGCAATACATGATATGTACAAAAAAATCAAAGATTTACCTCATGTTAAGATTTTATTTAATAAAGATATAGAAAGTTTTGAAGGAGATGGTAATAAATTAACAGGTGTTAATATAATAGATACTAAAACTGGTGAAAAATCTATTGTTAAAACAAATTGGGTATTTTTATCAATAGGATTTGATCCTAATTCATCAGTATTTAAAGATCAATTAAATTTAGATCCTGATGGATATATTAATCATGATAGTTTAACACAAGAGACAAATATTAAGGGCATTTATGCGGCAGGTAATGTATGCGATAGAATTTATAAACAAGCAAGCACGGCATCTGGTGATGCGACTAAAGCAGCAGCCAATGCTGTAAAATTTTTATCAGATCTTGATATGAGCCCAGAATTAAAAAAGATAGTTAAACAAAATTCTTATTATCCTGTACAAGAAGATATTCTAAAAATAGAATCAATCGCGTCGCAAAAGCAGTTAGATGAAATTATTAATAAAAGAGAGCCAGTATTAATAGAATTTTATTCTCCCTTATGTTCTTTATGTAAATCTATGAAAAAAACCATTGGAGCAATTGCTTATAAATATAAAGATAAAATGAAGTTTTATAAAGTAGATATCCTTAAAAATAGAGAACTTACTAAGAATTATAATATAGGTGTAGTTCCAGAATTTTTATTTTTTAAAGATGGGAAACTGATTGGTAGTAGAAGCCAAGAATTAAGTAGAGTGCAATTAATTGAATTTATAGAATTATCTCTTAAATCATAGATTTTAAAGTTAGAATCTTGTTATATTAATATTATTATAACTTAAGATAAAAATATTTAAACTGAATTAAAAGGGGAAGTTTATGACCCGTGATGATATAAAAATTTTAAAAAAATATAGGTCTTATCCATCTATAACTATTATAGCACCTACTCATAGAACAATACCTGATAGATTAAAAGATCCTATAAAAGTAAAGGATTTAGTAAATCAAGCTACTAACATGCTACTTAAGGAATTTGATAAAAGAGATGTTAGCACTTTGATTAATTCTCTTAATGAATTAGCAGAGCAAATAGATTTTTCAAAAACTTTAGACGGAATTGCTTTTTTTGTTAATAAGGATATTGCCATTGCTTATGACTTACCTTTCAAAGTTGAAGAAAAAGTATGTATTAATAGACAGTTTGAGATTAGAGAACTTTTAGGAGCTTTAAATAGATCAAAGCTTTATTGGATTTTATCTATAAGTAAAAAACCAGCTCGTCTTTTTAAAGCAACTTTAGGCTATATAGATGAGATTATAGATTCTCAAGAAATGCAAGAAAACATGAAAGGCTTTCCATTTCAGTTAAATTATGATGTAACTAGTGATCGTGAATTACTTGCTGTAGGTACTGGATACAAAGATTCTACTTATTTAACTCAATTTGATAAAGAATTTCTTAGACAACTTGATAATCTCCTTGCACCTTATCTGAGTAATAATGGACCTTTAATTATATTAGGTACAGAAAAGAATCGCGCTTACTTTCAGGAAGTTACTAAGCATAAAAATTTAATAGTAGGTCAAGTAGAAGGAGATTTTTCTAATTCTACAATTGAAGAAATTAAAAATTCAGTTGAAAAAATTATTAAAGAAGATTTAAATAATGAAACTGAAAAAATTCTAAAACTGTTTAACGAAGCTATAGGAGATCTTAAATTCTCGTCAGGTTTAAAAGATACTTGGCATAAAGCTATAGAAGGCAGAATCGATACACTATTAATAGAAGATAATTATAGTGTTCCTGGTTCTATTAATAAAGATAATAATGAGTTTATAGTTTTATATGATCATAATGTACCTTTAGTAGAGACTGATATTGTAGACGATCTAATTGATGAGGTCTTAGCTCGAGATGGAAAAGTTGTTTTTGTCAAAGATGGACAACTTAAAGATCATGATCATGTTGCTAGTATTTTAAGATATTAATTAAACTTAAAAAATAAAGGACTAATAATTAGTCCTTTATTTTTTACTTGTATCTACTATAATTTGCCTCAAAATATTTTTAGCAATAAATTCGTATATCTAAAACGTTAATTTAAGCTACCATCTTTAGATTATAAGAAATACTTTAATCAATATTTTTGGTTTTTGAGTATTGCCTTAGTAATGAAAGAATATCAGAACGGCCATAGTATTTTGCAACGTCAAAGGCATCACGGTATCCATCATTTATTATATCACCATAAGGAGAGACACATTCAACTTTGTATTTAATATATAAATTGATAGGCTCTTTTGCTGTATTACATAAAAGTAGTAATCTAACAATCTCTATTTTCCCTCGACAACAGGCTTCAATTAAAGCCGTCAAGCCATGATCCGCTTGGATATTTAAATCAATAATACCTTTTCCTGTATTACATAAGAGTAATAATCTAACTATATCTGTATGCCCGTGGTGTATTGCTTGTATTAAGGTTGTACTTCCATACTTGTCTTTAATATTTATATTGGCACCCAGAATAATTAATTTGATACATTTTTCTATGTCTATTGGTATTGGATAATGAGCATCTAATATGCTTAATAGTTGACAGTCAAGTTCTTCTTTTGATAAAGATCTATATTCTTTGGTAAATATTTCTTTTAATATAGTTAATTTATTATCAAATATTTTGGTATGTTGCTGAACGGAGACATTAAATAATTTACAAGTTAAACGAAGAGATTTTAATATATTTGGCAATTTTTTATCATCAAACTTTTTGCAAAATTCATAAATATCGTCAATTTTACTTATTTTTCCTAATAATTTATTGAAGATCTTAAATAGTATATCATAAGGTAAAGTATATAGAATACAATCTTTATTCATATCTATATATTCTAAATCATGTTTATTCATAGTAAGTAAATTACTTGTAACTAAATTCAAAATTAATATTGCAAATATATATCTTATTTTATTCATTTGACTCATTTAGATAATTAGACTTGTTTAAGATTTATAATTTTATATTAAAGATAAACTTATTCTAAATTTTGTGCAAATAACTATTTAATAACTATAATTATTTGTTAATAGATCTAGTGATAAATAAGAAAATATTTGATAAATATAAAATAAAAAGACAAAGTTTTTATCAAGATTGAATTACAATTAATAAAAATTGACATTTATTATTCTATATGTATAATTAATATAAATAGCTTTATTAAAAAGGGGTTTATATGAAAAGAATTATAAATACAATAAGTATGATGTTAATTTTATTAGGCTTATATAATAACGTATTTTCTATATCAAATTTAAAAACTATAGATATGAATGAAAAATCTATATTTGATGAATTGCTATCTTATGAAGATAAAAAATTTGTTATTAATGGAGCATTGAATTTGGTAATGTGGGAAAATCAAAATTATATAGCTTAAAATTTTAGAATTTAATTTATCTGATACTTTCATTTAAAGATCCAATGATTATTGGATCTTTTATTTTATTTATTGATCTTTTGAAAGCATTTCTTTGCAACCTAGAACCTAATTTGTTTAGTCCTGCTCATATTATCGATTTAGAAAATCTTTACCAAGCACCACCACCGCCGCCTCCACCGCCACCGCCTGATCGACTTCCACCGCCTAAACCAGTATTAGATCCAGGAGGCCTTGTAGATGCAGGAATATTTGATGAAGTTAATATCGATGAATTTAAAGAGTTACTTAACCCATAAGAAAAGTTCGTTATATTATTTATATTATGAAAATCTAGGGGACCGGCAATCCAATTAGGTTGATAATTTTTTAATTTATCAAATATAGGTGCAAATTGTTTTGACCATTCTTTTTCCACTCCTAAAGCAATTGCATAAGGCAAGTATTTTTCAAATAACTCAGGTGTCCTATCAGGTGGAGTTCCAATTATTTTGAACCTTTCTGATTCGGTTACTGTAAGAAACTGTTTAAATCCTTGAATATCCTCAAATAACTTTTGTCCTTCAGGACTATATGATTTTAAAAGATAGTAAAATATCGATATTATCGCTAGGTAACCAAATATTAAAATTATAGATATTATAGTTATATTAAACCATAAGGAACTGATCACAAATAAGGAGCTTATTAATATAGCAGTGGTTGATGTATCGGTATGATAATCAAAATATTTATTTCCATATAAAGTTTCTAAATATCCATTTAAGTTATTTATAGCACGGGTAATAATAGATCCATTATTAGGTATAAGCTGGATTTCATCATTTTTATTAAACAATATATCAAGTAAAACTTGGTGCTCTTTAATTATATTTTGGGGAAGTTTAGAATTTTTGTAAATAGTATAAGTTTGAGATAATAAGTTTTTTTTATACCCGATTTTAAGTAATCCATGTACGGCCATATTAACTATTTCAGCAGCAAAAGCTTTTGAATCAAATCCAAACTTATCTATATATCTTACTGCCGATGGCAGTAGATCTTTAGGTGGATAAAATAATGGGATTATAGTACCCTTTTTCTTTTTAGATTTAATTTTTATCAAGTTTCTAATATAGTAAGCTAGCAAATTTACTAATCCTACTAATAAAAGTATTAAATAAATATTATCAGACAAAAAACGTTTTAATTTTTCATAAGCTGTAGGCTCTTTTATATAATTCTTAGGCCAACCTACAGCTACAGTTATACCTTGATTAGGTAATAAAATCTTAGTTGTTTCAAAAATTAACTTGCCTTTATTATTTAAATAAGCTTTATAATTCCTTTCCTGTGTATCAAAATAACCTGTAGCAGCCTCAAAAGCTAATTTGTCTTTTGATAAAGAGTTGTTCAAAAGATCTTTCATTAGATTTTCAGGTAATTGTATTTTGACTATTACTTTTTTAATGGGTACCGCCCAACCGGTACCTATAGCATTGAAATATAGTTCATCATGATCTTTAAAAAATCCAAGCTGATTATCTGTCTTATAATTAATAGTATAAATATGTAAGCCGGGGGTTATAAATTTTTCAGCATTACCTATAAATATTTGTTTTCCATTTCTATAGTTTATAACTTTATAAGATTCTTGAGAGTTATCCCTTAATATACAAAGTACATTAAATGATACGTTATAATTATTACCTGCTCTATCGTAATATTTAGTAGGAAATTCACGCCTTATACCATGTCTTTTAATATCTTCTTGAAATACATAAGATATATTCTCTTTGACATCTATAGTTCGATCTTGATTTATTTTTATATTAACTTTAAATAGCTCGATATAATCATTTAGCGCATTAATATTATTAAAAAAGTTTGATAATATTAAAACTTTAATTAAATTACTTATCTTACATTTTGATATATAATTTGCCATAGATTTAAATGTTTTCTTTAAATTTTGATTAATAATTATCATTTTTAAGATATCATAAACTATTTAAATTAATAAAGATTATTACACCTTAAGATATTTTTCTTTAAATTTTTATCCAAATTTTGTTATAATTTAATTCAAATATAAAAAATAAGAATTAAATAATTAAGGAGATCTGAGATGAAAAAGAAAAAAATAAATAAAAATTCAAATACTCCAGAGAATATCTCACAAAAAAACCAAAATATTTTGGATAATGCTCTTCTTTATCAAACTAAAGATTACGATATTGAAGACAATGATGTACAGTACGGTCGTAATCATGATGAACGTGAGTTCGTGCATGAAACAAGGCACAAAAAATCTTAACTTTAAAATTTAACTTTCGGATTTTCTCTTTCTTCAGTGGTAGTTACTTCAAAATAAGGTGCAACTTTAAAACCAGTTAAACTAGCAACGATATTATCAGGAAACTTTCTTACAACTGTATTATAGTTTCTGGCAGTACCATTATAATATCTTCTTGCTAGTTGAAGTTCATTTTCTATTGAACTCAATTCGCCCTGTAGGCTTAAGAAATTTTGATTTGCTTTAAGTTCTGGATAACTTTCAGCAACTGCAAAAAGAGATCTTAAAGCTCGACTTAAGCCTGCTTCTGCATTAATTTTTTCTTCAATATTTCTGGAATTTATTGCAGCTGATCTAAACTTTGCTACATTTTCAAATACCGATTTTTCGTGAGTACTATAACCCTTTACAGTTTCAACTAAGTTAGGTATCAAATCTGATCTTCTTTTAAGTTGTACATCTATACCACTCCATGCTTCATCTAATAAAGCTTTTAAATGCACTAACTTATTGTATTTAAACATTAACCATATTGATGCTAGTGCTAATGCCCCTAATAAATATACTATTATATTCATTTTTTTTACCTTTATTTTAATAATTTGTTTTTTGTTTGCATAATTTGATTTATTATATAATAAAAGCATACTTTTATTCAACAATTGTTAATGTTTTAATTAAATATAATAAAGACAAAATAAAATATAATTTTTAACTTTATAATAAAGTATTTTATTTGTTAAATTCACGATGAAATTCGTAAGAAGCCTACTGCTTGAGTAGTAAGAGGAATGCGGTTATACTTATAAGTATAATAAGATCTAGAAGGTAATTATATACACGAACAAGCAGATATTATTCTACAAAATAATACTTTCTATCTTTTACTTGTAGTTGATACAATAGAACAAAAGCAAATAGAACCCAAAGATTTCATTGGCGTCGATCTAGACATTGTAAATATTGCTGTAGATAGCACAGGCCAAGTTTTTTCTGGAGCAAAAGTTAATGGAATGCGAAAACGATTGGCACGCATTAGAACAAAACTTCAGAAGAAGAACACTAAATCAACAAAGCGGTTACTTTAAAAGCGTTCGAAAAAAGAGAAATTATTTGCTCGAGATGTTAACCACTCTATAGCAAAGAAGCTTGTTGAAAAAGCTAAGGCACTCCAGTGCGGTATCGCCCTTGAAAATCTTAAGGGTATCTGCAAGCGTATGGAGAAAACGGTTAGGAAAGCACAACGTCGTCAACATAGCTCATGGAGTTTTTATCAGCTTAGACAATTTATTCAATACAAAGCAGATCTTGCTGGTATTCCTGTTATGCTGGTAGATCCTAAAAATACTTCCCGAACATGTATCCAGTGCGGATATGTTGCCAAAGAAAACAGATCTTTAAGGGATAATTTCTGTTGTCGTGCATGTGGATACGTTGACCTTGCCGATAAACTCGCTGCGGAAAACATCCGTAGAGACGCTGTCAACTAGCTTAACGTGGTGTATTTGCCAACTACAAGCCCACATACTTTAGTCGTGGGTAGTTGACCAGTTGTACTTTTTAGATCTCAGTTTATACTAAATATATTAGATTTAAAATCAACTTAAATTGTGTAAGGAAAAACATATGAAAATAGGTGTTAAAAATAAAATTGTATTTTTGACTGTTCTATCAAGTATAGTTATAGGCAATATATATACATCAAAAATAAACAGTAGTAATACTAATACTCAAGAGGAAAATAATTCAGATATTATTCAATATCAAGTAGATATAAAAGAAAACCCTGAAATTATTGCCCTTTCTGGTTATAATGCTTTAAAAAATGGTTTAATCATAGTAGATGCTTTACGAGAAAAAACAGATCCTACTTTTGATATTAATAATCAAAAAATCTCTCAAGATTTGTTTGGAAATACTGATAGCCCATGGAAAAAATTTATTATAGATCTGCGTAAGAGTAAATCTCAAAACAATATTTTAGAAGGCTCAAACGAAGAAAAAGATATTTCTGATTCTGGAAATAATTTAATTGGAAGTGAAATAGAAAAACTTTCTAAATTTAATAGTTACAAAAAATTAGATGTTCCAGTTATCGCTATTAACGACATAAAAAAAGACATCGTTTCTATATTAAATTCTATTGATTCTATTATTACTGATAAAAATGTAATTTTAGTTATGAAATTGGATGATCGTTGGATAACTTGTGTAACTGATAAATCAGAATCTGATAAAATTAAATTTTTTATGGTAGATTTACTAAACCTAGATCTGAAGCAGAATGATAATTTATTAAATTTCATTAAATTGGTAAAAGTTGCTATTAAAGAAATAACAGAAGAAAAAAATAATCCAAACGAACTTAACTTTTTTAAAGACAACAAAAATAAAGTTTCTTTTTCTAATAGACCTAGTAACGAAGAGAAGAATGACTATAGATCGCCTTATTTTGATATAGAAACTGATCAATTACCTCCTTTAGAACAATTTTTTGAAGGACGTATTCCTAATAGAGTTGTAAATCTAATAGATTCTTTAAAAGAAACAACCAATAAGAATTTTAGAACTGATACTAAAAAAGGATTAATTCTTTATGGCCCTCCAGGAACCGGTAAAAGTACCATTGCTGAACATATTGCACGTGCTTCAGGACGAGAAGTACTTTTTATCGATGGTGGTAGCTTTAAAACAGAGTATCAAGGCTCAGGTGCTAAAATCGTAACAGAACTTTTTCAAGCAGCAAAAGCAAAGGGTAAACCTGTAGTAATAGTTATTGATGAAATCGATGGGGCAACTAGTAAATTAAGAAAGAACTTCGGTACAAGCGAAGATAATCAAACTATAAAAAAGATTATTTCAGAGTTAAATAAACATTTGCTTGCAAAAGATTCTTCTATCTACTTAATTTGTACAACTAATTATCTTGAAAATATAGAAGGTGCAATATTAAATCGCTTTAGTGCTATTGAAGTAAATGCTCCAAGCTATCAAGCACGTATAAATATACTTTTAAATTACTTAAGGGTTAATAATATTAATTTAGAAAAAGATAATCCAAATAATTATGAAGTTTCTAACAATTTTATTCATTCATTAGCAACTGCTACACGTGATTGGACAGGAAGAGATTTACAAGCTTTAGTCAATAGCGCAGTAAGCGAATATAGAAATCCTAAGCTTTCGCCTGAAAATGATAGTCTATGGCGCTTTATGATGTATAATCAGTATGATTTTAAGGATAGAAAAATAAAATCTTTATTAAATTTACCCATTTTAGGATTAAATTCTTTAACAACATATGCCAAAGGTTATAGTAAGTTGGAAAAGTATCTATATTCCAGTTATTTAATTGAACTACATAAAATGAAAAAAATTAAAGAAGCTGATCAAGAAGGGCCTTTATCAGATAGTTTTTCTAAACAGGTAAAAAATGTAGCAATAGGGGCTGTAGTCGGATATGTTATACAATCTAGTTTTAAAAATATAGAAAAGTATCTCAAAGGTGGAATAATACACGTTTTGTTCGGTGATATGAAAGATATTAAAACTCCTAATCCATAAATTATAAAAAAGAGCTTGTATACAAGCTCTTTTTATTTTTAAAAAACTTGATAATATTTTAAACACTATATTTATTTGTTACTTTTTATAATACTAAATATATCTTAAGTTATATTTTCATTAATATATTTAGTTAGAAAGTTCATAGCAATGTTTGAAGTAACACATAAAAATAGTTTAGAAAAAATATCTCAATCTATAAGTCAAGATTTTATAGATGACTATACAAATTTATTTTTAGAATCTCTTGATATAAAACAATCTTCAAAATCTACTTACAAAAGACAACTTAAAGAGTTTTTGGTATGGTTTAAAAATCAAAATCAAAATAACCTTGATAGACAAGATCTTTTACATTATAAAGAATTTCTTCAAAATGATAAAAGTTTATCCTCTTTGACTATAAGTGGATACTTAACAGTCGTTAGAAAGTTTTTCCAATGGCTTGAATCTGTAAAAATTTATCCAAATATAGCAACAGGAATAAAAGGTCCTAAAAGACGTAAGGGTTTTAGAAAAGATTGTCTAACAGTTGAACAAACCAAAATCTTATTAAATTCAATTGATAGAAGTACATTAACAGGCAAAAGAGATTTTGCTATGTTAAATCTTATGATACGTACCGGTCTTCGCGGCATTGAAATCCTTCGAGCTAATCGTGAAGATATTAGTAGACAAAGTGGCGAAACAGTTCTCTTTATTCATGGTAAAGGGCGAGATGATAAAGATGAAATAGTTTTATTAACTCAAAGTGTCATTGAACCTATAAATCAATATTTGATTGCTCGAAAAAATGTCAAAAATAGAGATCCTATATTTGCTTCACATTGTACAAAAAATTGGGGTAAAAGATTAACTACAAGATCTATATCACGTATAGTGAAAAATAGATTAAAAGATATTAATCTAGATGACCCTCGTCTTACAGCACACAGTTTACGACATACCGCAATAACTCTTAGTTTACTTGCTGGAGCAACTACTCAAGAAGTTCGAGCAATGGCACGGCATAGCGATGTAAATACTACTCTTATTTATGCACATAATATCAATCGTATAAAACAAGCTCCCGAAAAAAAAATCGATGCTTTTTTAGAAGATTAATTTAATTATTATAAAATATATCTTTAAGACTTATTATTGATTTATCTATTTAAAAACATTTATAATTGTAATAAAAACAATAGTTTATTAATAATATTAAAAGGTCATAAAAATGAATAAATCTAAATTAGTAATATTGGCTTTAGGTATAGTTATATGTTCTACTTCTAATCTGATTATAGGATTTTGGCAACCTAATTATAAAGACTATGTAAAAGGTGTCTGTAAGAAATTAAAGGCTCAATGCGATCAAGGTGATAATGACGCATGTGAAAAACATAAAAAATATCAACAAGAAGATCCTAACTGTGAGTAATAATTATAATATACTATATATTATTAGAATTATATTTATTTTATTCTGCATCAATATCTCTTTATTATATGCCAGTTATTACAGAAATACTCCTAGAAATTACTATATAAGACCTTTAGCTATAAATTGTGAAAAAGCAAGACGTTTATGCATGGAGGGTCATTTTCAGTGGTGTCATACCTCAAGTAAATTCTGTCATTATAAGTAGATGTTTTTGTTTTTAATATTTATTGTAGTTTATTGTTAATATAGTTTATTATTAATATATAATATAAAAATTTTTTATGGAGGTATTAAAATGTTTAAAAGTTTATATATATTTTTAGTTTTGATTTCAAGTTTTAATATAATTACTTGTGGCTTTTTTGGTCCTAAAGTAGGAGTAAATTGTTCACAAGCAAAAGCAGTTTGCCAAGAAGGCTATAATGATGCTTGTGAATTATATCAAAAATATTGTGCTAACTAATATTGAAGATAAGAGATTGAATTAAATGGAGTATTTTTAATGTTTAAAATAAAACATATTATAACAGTAATTTTAATTCTAATCTCTACCAGTTTTTTTAGTTTCAATCTTGTTTGTCATTATACTAGTAGAGCTTATTCAGATGGAAACTTGCCTGAAATTCCTTATTATATTAAGAAAAATAGTTATAAAGGAGTTATGCCGGGAGTAAGAAAAAATGGAGGATGGGGCTGGAGAGGATGGTATAGTTATTATACCCCTAGATATTCAAGAACTTATAATTATCCTTGGTATATAGAAGGTTATTACTATCCATGGTGGTATTATGGATATTTACCATACTATTATTGGTGGTATTAATATTATATTCTAATGTTCCTTTTCTTAATTTTAAAAGTATATCACTAATACTTAATTATAAAATAAGTCCTATAATTTATTTTTATAAGTGTATCTATAAACTTTTAGTACAAAGTTTATTAATGGAGGGAATAATGAAACTTAAAAATATTATAATAATGTTAATAGCCATTATCTTTATTAATCTGGAACTTATTTCTCGTGGCGGTGCGGCACATATAGGAGGAGGTCATGTTGGAGGAGGACGTATCGGCGGATTAGGCGGAGGCCGTATGGGCAGAGGACGTTTTGGAGGTTCTAGTTTTGGAAGAGGATTTGCTGGTGGTCGTTCTCGTATCGGCGGAGGTCGTTTTGGAGCCTATAGAAGAGGTAACTGGGGAGGTCGAGGATATTACGGTAGAGGCTTTGGCCGATATGGTGGTTATGGTCGTGGCTTTGGTTATGGAGGATATGGTTACTTAGGTTTAGGATATCCTGTATGGTATTTAGGAGCTTATGATATACCATGGTGGAATCCTTATTATAATGATTACTATTATTAATAAGAATTAAAATATTTCTTATTAACTAAAAATAAGCAAATAATTTTTGAGTTTTTAGTTGTATTAAAGAAATGATAATAATCGTGATTTTGCATATTTTTGGCATCTAACAGATTATGGAGCTAAATATTATTCATATCTATGGTCAAAAATATTTTCACTTGATTTATTTTATAAGATTAAACAAAAGGGATTATTGAATTCATGGACCGGAAAAGAGTATACAAAAAAATACTCAGTAAAGATGGCAGTGTAGATCCTAATACTAATGCTTTCTTTCAAGATATGCATATATAATTTATAATAATTTCTTTTGATATAAATATAATACATTTAGCCTAAATAAACATTAATTTTTTTATTAGACTATTAGATATACTTATTTTAATTACATTCTATCTAACTACTCAAATTAGTACAGTTAAATTAATAATCTACTGACTAAAATTAATTAAGAGAGTGAAGAAAAACACTCTCTTAATTTTTCAAATTAAAAGCTTAGTAGATTATTTTTCAAAATTTAGGATACTTACGACGATAAGTTAAACTATTTTCTTCGCTATCCCACATACTTTTAAGCATAGCTAAAGATACAAAACCAATCATCTTGAGATAACCAGAATCTTTTGCTCCAGCTTTAATAAGTAAAGAAGCAATTTCTGGAGACATATTTTTAGAAGCTGTTGTAAAAGCAGTTTCACCATCTTCGTCTTTAATATTCAAATCAGCTCCAGCTCTTATTAAAGCTTCTGCTATTAGGCAATGATCATATGTTGAATGTTCAGCAGCAATCATCAAAGCTGTTTGTCCTATCCTATTTTGTTCATTAAGATCAGCTTTACAAACAATAAGATCTTTAACTATGGGAATATTAGCATGTTGAGTTGCACACAGTAAAGCATCTTTAATATCACATTTATATTTTATAAGAAGTCTAGCTAATTTAGTATGCTTTTTTTCAATTGCAAATATTAAAGCAGACCTACCAAAATTTCCTATAATATTAAGATTCACTCTCATTTTGATCAATATTTTAACAATACTTTCATAATTTTTACAAACAGCATAAATCAAAGTAGTATTTTCATGTTTATCTTGTATATCCGAATCAGCTCCCGCAATGATTAACCTAGCACATTCACGCAAAATTTCTTCATTATAAGATTCTTGCTTTAATAAGCCAAGCAACTTAGAATTTAACTGTTCTTTAGAATAATCTTGATACTCATTCTTAATTTGATCAATTAATAATTTAAATCTCTTTTTCTTAAGGTCTTTTACAGCTTTTGATATATTATCATCCAGTATAACATCAGAACTTTGTTGTATCTTTTTTATTTGATTATCAAAATCTTCATCCAAAGTAAATATGTCGTTACATTCGTCTAAAACCTGAGATAAAATTAATGGCAAAACCACTTCATAATGTTCTTGACTTGATTTGTCTAATACAACTTTTGATTTTCTCATTGCACTCAAATGACTACCAAATAGTAATATTGACAATAAAAAATTATAGGTCTTTATTTTAATCATTTAAATCCTTTAAATTTAATAAGTTTAAATCAAGGTAATTATATATGATTTAAAAAAATATACCACTGAAATTTGATATAAGATAAATAAATTTATAAGAGTTGTATTAAAAAAGAGTTCTAAACATCAAATCTATAAAATAAATAAATATGAGGATAATCTTTTGGAAGATTTATATCTTTTGGCATTTCTTGCTGTTTAAAACCATAAGTTTGATAAAATTTTATGGCAGAAATATTTTTATCTAAGACAATAAGACCGATAGAGTCAATATTTTTGAAATTGCTAATCATTGTATCTATTAAACGTTGCCCAATTTTTTTATATCTATAATCTTTATCTACAAGTATAAGTTCAATATATATTGTAGATTTTTCTACTCTAAAAGCTATAAATCCTACAATTTTATCGCTATTAATTGCAATATTAAGATACCTATTATTTTGATTATGAATACTTTGAATAAACATTTCTTTATCAAATTCTAAATCTTTTTCAAGTAACTCTTCGGGATTTTCTGCTAAAGGTAATCCAGTGTATTGCAAAAAAATTGGTTTAAAATATTCCCATGATACTTTACGATCTAGATTAATAATTTCTAACAAGTCAGGCTCTAATGCAGGACGTATAATAATATTTGAATTTAATGTTTGAATTACACATATTGCTAATAAAATTGATTTTTTCATCATTATTATTCCCTTTTTAATTAATAGCAATTTCAACATTAATATAAATTTATAAAATAACTGTCCAACACTCTACAACAGTTTTACAATTTATAATTGTATATCGATAAAAACTAATTAAAGAGAGTGATTCTCACTCTCTTTAATGTTTATAAAATCAAGCAACTAGATAATCTTCTAAAGCTTTTTCTAATATTTGTTGAGTTAAAATTTGATTATTGAGATAAGCATTTGAAAATGCCTGATTTAAAATATATCTCAAATTAGATATAGATAAATTCTTAGCTTTTTGAGCTAAAACATCTAAATCAAAATTAGAAGCATTGATTGCTCTATTTTTTAATTCTTTCTTTAAAATATCCTTAATATCAGATAGATTAGGTTTATTAACATTTAATATAACTTCAAATAGACTATCACTTATACTATCTAATAAAGTTACATCTTTCATTGTAGTAAATATAGACATTTTACTTTTCTTAGATTTAACGGTTCTGAAAAGCTCATTAACTTTGCTCCATATCTTAGATTTATTAATAGCATGTTCATAAAGCCAATCTAATTCGTTTAAAATTATAATGCAATATTCACAATCTTCATCTTCTATTTTAGAAATAATATCATCTTTAACAGATTTATTGACTAATTCAGATACATGAATATTGAAAACACCACAAAATTTGTTCTTATCTTTAGCACTAACTACCTTTGTTAATTCTCCTGCAAGAGCTTGAGCAAGTTCAGCAGAAGTATCTAATTGACCAGACAATAAATAAGAAGCTGGAACTGCTGTTCCTGTTAAATCAAATAAATCTCTATTTCTAAAGTAATTAACAACATTATTAAGTTTTGATTTAATAGAGCTATATCCTGCCACTTTATCAAAATCTAATTTAGATTTTTTTACCGAAGCTCTATCTTTTACAGATTCACCTTTTAGTAAAGCCATAGTATCTTCAAATCTTTCATTAGACCATTTTGAAAGATCTTTAGCATCTTGCTTTAATACAGGTAACATAAGTCCTGCAATACTAATAGTGAAAATAGGCTCTGCTTTTAAATGAAGCAAATTATCTATTAAATTAAACTTATGATCTTTAGCATTATGCTTTTCTTTATCGTGTTCTTGTAAATACTGGTGAAATTTCTCTTTAGTTTTGCCAAAAAAACTACCTACATAAGGTATACTATCAAATTGATCTTTCTTATTTATAAGTAATAAATAAGATACTGCTCCTAAATAAGGCAATGCTCTTTTAGTTTTAGACCTAACATTTTTAGTAATAACATTTTTCTTTGCAAATTTTTCTAAATCACGCATAAAAATATTAAAGCGATTTAATCCAATAAACTTAAATTGGCCACATAAAATATTAAGATCATTTTCATTTTTTAATAATAATTCCTGTCCTTCACCTTGAAGGGACTCTTCTAATACTAGATATATGCTGTTAAGTTGATCAACTAATAGACCTTCATTGATAAACATTACCTTAGAAAAATTAGAATTTACAGCTTTACTTAAATTATCAATAAGAACCTTATTAAAATAAGTCACTTTAGTATAATTTGCTGGAGATAATTCAAACACACTACCTCTAAGTACGCGATCTATTAAAAGCCTAGTACTTTTAATATAATTTTTTGCAGCAGCTTTATCTTTTGGCTTTACTTTTCCGCTATTAAGCGCTTGACCTAACTTTTCAAAAGTAAAATCAATATTACTTAATTGTTCTAAAGCTTTTGAAAATAAATTATTATCTTGCCTTACAATTACTTCAACAGATTCTACAGCATCAGTTTCAGCTACTATAGTATTAGAAAATAAAAGTATTAAACTTAAAAATCCACTGGATATTTTAAGTGATATACTCAAATGTTTTTTTATCATGAATTGTCCTCTTATTTATAAAGTTTTAAATATAAGTTACCTTAACAATAATATCTTAAATAGACACTTTTGTGTATCTAATTTATTTAATATCAATAATTTCTTTAATTTCATCAAAAGTTAGAGTTAATTTTGACTCAAGTTCTTTTGCTAATTTCTCTAGTATATCTCTATTATTATTCAATATTTCTAAAGTTTCTTTTTCTAAATCATTTAACATATTATATGCTTTAATTTCTAAATTATTTTTTATCTCTTTAGGTATAATCTCTTGAGACATCCCATCAAATACTATAGATTTAATATAATTCAAGGCTTTGCTTTTATCATTATTATGAAAAGCATTTTGCTTAAACTTATATTGATGAGTATATCCAGGAGATCCAAGTAATATCTTTTCAGCCAAAATACCTGCTAATTTTATTTGAGCCATTTTTATTTTTTGATCTGTATCCTGAATATCAACTAATTCATTTGATGAATAAGTAAATAATCCTCCATATTTAGTACTTTTAGCATCATAAATAGCTTTACGCTCTTTATCATCACAAATCCTACCTTCTTGGATCTTACGCCATCTACCTTTTATAGTTACTAATTGTAGCTCTTGATTAGGTTTTAATAAGGCGTACATAAAGGAATGTCCTGCTTGATGAGCGGCTAAATGTTTTTTCTCTTGATCAGTAACATTAAATTCTGCTCTTAATTTATAAACATGTTTATTTATCTGCTCTTGAATATTATCTTGAACAATATTTTTTGAATAAGTACAGGCCTTAAACCGAGTACCTTTTATAATAAGTTCAAGATCTCCATAAGAACATCCTTGCGTTTGTTTTGCTAAAGAATCAATATCTATTTTTGATACATCCACTGCAGAATTTTTTAGCATAATATCAAAATATTTTTTTCGATTTTGATAGTTAGGTTTTTCAAAATAAATAATATTACCAAATCTACCAGGCTGCAGCAAAGCCGTATCTAAAAGTTCTGGCTGATTAGTCGCACCTAAAATAATCATTTGATGTCTTGCATCATTTTCATTATTAACACCGGACATGCCGGTTAAAAATTGAGTTAATAGATCCCCTCCAGCTTCTTTTGTCTGTAAAGGTAGATTATGAATTTCATCGATAAACAAAATACATGGAGCATCTTTACGTGCTTGATCTATAATCGATTTTATACCTTCAAAGGACCACTTTATATCTCCGGGTTTTAGCTCTTTAAAAGCAAAACGGCTATTATATCCTTTCTCTTTCATAGCCCTATTAAGGGTTCCACATAAAGCACGAGCTGCATAAGTCTTACCATTTCTTGAGGGTCCTACTAAAAGAATTCCCTTATCTAAGTTACTATTTGATCTATCATATTTTTCTGGATCTACTACATATCTTACTAAGTTATAAAGTTCTTCTATTTGACTATCGAGTCCAATTAATTTTTCATCATCTAAAGTTATATCTTTAATAATTTGTCCTCTTGAAATTATATCCTCAACCTCAAAGCCCTTTAATTTATCCCATTGGTTACGTATTATGTCTTTAACCATTTTAGTATAAGGGCTCAACGGTGTGTTAGTCATATAAGCAGTAGAAAGTATAGCTAAAGTTTTCAACATACTACTATCAACAATATTAAATAAATTAGCAATACCTTGCTCAGGATGCTTAGATAATACAGCCTTCTGTTTTTCATCAAGTTGATCAAAAGCTTCTTTATCGGTATAAATATATGTACCTATTAACTCTTTTATGTTTTTTAAAATGGGTATATTTTGAAAATACTTCTGTGGAGTTAAATATATACCTGTTGTCAATGTTAATAAAATTAATGGACTATGTTCTAATACTGTCGTTATACTATACTTATCATTCAATAGATCAAGAGCACGTGTTATTTTATTAATCGTAGTTAAACCTATATTATTTACTGATTTTTTAAGTTCTTTAATACTCTTAATATTTTCTATAGATAACTCTTGTAAAACTTCTAAATCAATTTCTTTTATATCCTTAGCATCTTTATAAAAATTAAAGTCACCAAGATTATCAAACTTATTATTAACAGATTTAAGAATATGATTAGTAAACATGTTCAAATTTAACATTAAACTATGTAATTCATCAGTATATAAATGTATACCTTGTTTTTCAAATCTAGATTCAAACTCTAAAATTACTTTTTGGTGATACTTGATCCAAGCAAAAAACTCTTTCTTTTTTGCAACATTCAATTTTCTTTTATTAACCACTTGAACCAAATACTGTAAAAAAGAGCCTATTTGTTCAACGTGATTAACTTGTAATTTTAATATTTCACTAATATAGCTTTCTTGAGTTATGTTAATTAATCCTGTATGTTTTGCAAAAGATATTGGTACAAAAAATAGAATAGTACTTAAAAGTAATATTATTTTGTAATATCTAAAGGATTTTAAAAAGTTCATTGCTTTTACCTTTATTAATTATTGTAGTATAATAAAAATAATTTATTTCTGTTAATATTGTAAATCTTATTGATTCTTTGTCAAAAGCCCAAAAAATCAATATATTTATATTTTATTGTTAATAAACAAAAGGATTTCTATATGAATAAAATATTAAAGTACATATTTCTGGCTATAATTTTGATAAGTACATGTTTAGGCTTTACTTATTGGTATTCCAAGAATAGATCAATACAAGCATTTGATTTAAGCAAAATAGAAGGCAAGAAAAATTTAGTTCCTATCGCCGTTATAGGATCAGGACCTGCTGGATTAAGCTCGGCTTTATATGGTGCACGAGCAGCAGTTTATACAGTGGTATTTCAAGGAGATAAACCAGGGGGACAACTTACTGAAACCACTTACGTTGAAAATTGGCCTGGAACTAAAAAACTACTTGGTACCGATTTAATAGATCAAAATAGAAAACAAGCAGAAAAATTTGGTGCTATAATGGCAAACGATAGTATAGAGCACGTTGATTTCTCTACTTGGCCTTTTAGATTACAAACAACTGAAGGACATGAAATTAATGCTTTAAGCATTATAATCGCAACTGGCGCAAAACCAAAATTACTTAATGTTACTGGTGAAAAAGAATATTGGGCTTATGGTGTAACCACTTGCGCTGTTTGCGATGCTCCACTTTATAAAAATAAAGATGTAGTGGTAGTAGGTGGAGGTGATTCTGCAATAGAAGAAGCAACTTTACTTGCATCTTATGCAAAAAATGTAACTTTACTTGTAAGAGAAAAATTAAGAGCAGCTCCAGCTATGCAGGAAAGACTTAAGGGCTTCAATAATATAAAAGTTATGCTTGGAGTTTCTATTAATAAAATATTAGGCGATAAAAATAATGTAACAGAAATAGAAATTATAAATAACAAAGATAAATCTATTTCTAAAATGCCTATTGATGGTGTATTTATAGCAATTGGACATATACCAAATACTGAAATTTTTAAAGACTTTATAGCTCTTGATAAAGCAGGTTATATAGATCTTAAAAATTATCAAGAAACATCACAAAGAGGTGTATTTGCAGCAGGAGATGTAACTGATAATAGATATAGACAAGCAGGAACTTCAGCAGGCGATGGAATAAAAGCAGGACTGGATGCAATATCATTTTTACAAGAAATTGGATACAATGAAATATTTTTCAAGAAAATACAAGATAATTTGTATGATCCTGATCAAGATACTCAAGTTGAACTAAAAAAATTAGTCACTAATAAAGATCTTGATGATCTTTTAAAGACTAACAAACCCCTTGTTGTTGAAGTGGGAGCTGAATATTGCACATCATGTAAAGTTTTATTAAATTCAGTAAAATCGGTGGCAGCAAAATTAGAAGATAAAGTAAATTTTGCTCAAATAGATCTAGATGATGAGCCTAAAGAATTAAAAGAGAGATTTAATATTAAATCTATTCCAGCATTATTAGTTTTTAAAGATTCTAAACTTGTTGGACGTCATGAAAAACAAATACTATCAAAGTATGAACTTTATAATTTAGTCAATAATTTAAATACCGAAGAATAATAAGTTAAAAAAAAGAACCAATTTTGATTGGTTCTTTTTTTTAATAAAATTATTTTATTTTTCAGTTCAACTGTATATAGTTAAAATTAAAAAGTATTAAAGGGATAATATGATTATTATTCGATTCTTGAAAATTTTAATTATTATTTTTGCCTCAATAAGTCTTATCTTAATCACATCTAAAAACTCTGGATTATAGTTTTATTTTTCTTAAAAAAACTAATTAGCATTTGCCATAATGCATTTCAGTATTTTTAATATTACTTTATAATTTTTATTTCTGGCTAGATTCAAATGGTTTTACCATCTTTATATTTAATATGAAGATCAGATTCTTTAATAATTTATATTTAAATATCACATTTTATACGAACAAACAAAAATTGCAACGGTCTAAATAAAAGAAAGTAAATGCATTTATAGGAATATAGTCTTAATAGTTTCGTAATATAAGATAATATTCCTATAAAGGATATAAAGTACACCGCAAATAAATAACCTCGCTTATTAATTGACTTAATTAAAATATAGGACAGAATCCTAATAAGCATATTCCCTTAAGTAGATCGGAATCTATATCAATATCCATATCATCTTCAGCAGTTTCGAAAATAAATATTGCCTTATTATCATATTTAACCTTCCATGAATAAAATATAGGTTTATTCATAGCCAGTTCTCTTGCAAGATCGTTTATAATATCCTCGTCACTTGCTTTAGATGCACTAGGCTTCATAACATTTCTAACTTTTTGATTGAATAAACACTTTTTCATATGGTCGCTAAAATGATCAGTATTTTGCCAAATATAATTGTGATCCTCAATATCATTATTAATACCATCATTATGATATAATTCATTTTTATCAAACCCTGCTATACCTTTTAAGCAATCAAAATCATGATTATCTATAAAATAAGCTGCTTTTGATAAATTTAAACAATTCCTGCTACATAAAGTATGAAGAACAAATTCTGAAATGTTTTCCATCCCATGAAATAATAATAACTTTTCAGGAAGATGTAAAAAACACTTAACCATTTGTTCTTGTTTTGATATATTCTTTCGCTCCATAATACTCATCCTTTAAAATGCTATTTTTTTCATTACCAAACTTTGATCTTGATATTAGCAAATAAATATAAAATAAATCAAGTAGCACTCTTGCTTAATTTAAAAAATTAATGGTAGAATTAAAAAAAAGGGAAAGAGATGAAATTGAAAATTTTATTTATTCAAATAAACATATTTTTAGTTATGGGATTAAGCACTAAAGTATATTGCTCAAGAAGTATATTCAGGCCTAAAGATCCATTAATGCCTGAACTTGTCACTTGTTGGAAAGGTGATAATAAAACATACAGTTTTAAAGATCAATATCTTGAGGAAGAAGCTATATTTAAAAAATTTGATCATAAGTATTTCAAAAGTCACAGTTTGCCTAAAGGACCTATTGCCTATAGAAATAGACCAGATCAAAAAGTAACAGGTCAAAAACTAAATCAATTAGCAGAGAAACTTTTATGCCAATTGTATGAACATAAAGTAAATTATGATGATTTTGTAGTACTTAAAAGCGATGATTTTAATAGAAAAACCGTATCAGGCAACTTGGTACTGAAATATAAAGACTACCCCTTTGTTTTAAAACTCTTTATAGAAACACCTGAATCATTTACCAAACCTTTTTCAAAAGGATGGCAGCCTGCATGCTTTTTCTTAATGAGTGGCGGTATAAATCGTTATTTGTCCGGATTAACAAGAATAAAAAATCTAGAATGGATTAAAAGTCAAATTAATCAAAATCCTGAATATGCTAATCTAATAGATTTTCCACGTAAGTGGTTTTGGATGCCTAAAAATAATCGCTGGTTTGAACTAACTGGTAAAAATTTATGTAAGCCCGTACAGAAAATATTATTGCCATCCATATATGGGATAATTGCTGATGCAATTAATAAAGACGAAGATAAAAAAGTTTTTGAAGATGATCCTAAATTTGGGCTTAAGCTTTCTTATTATTTGAACAGCCGTCTTGATCCCAATTTTGAAAATTTTATGAAAGAAAAAGAAACAGGCAAAATAGTTATAGTTGATACTGAACATTTTCCTAGCATGGTAGGATTAAAGCAACCTGTCTATTTTCAAAGTTATAGTGATTGGTACTTAAAATTAGCTTTTAAATGTTTAAGTGATAGATTAACTAGACACAAAAGCTTCAGGAGAAGTATACAATTTAAGCCAATACCCACTATAGAGCTATAATAAGATATTAATTATTTAATATCTTATTTTCTAAATTCTGGATCTCTTGATTAAATATTTGATCTGATAGCTTTAATTGCTCAATTTTCTCTATTGCGTGAATAACCGTCGAATGATCTTTTCTATTAAAGAATATACCTATATCTAATAAAGAATTATCACAATATTTTTTCATTAAATACATAGAAATATGACGAGCAAGAGATATAGATTTTACACGCTTTGCTGACCTTAATTGACTTAAAGTGACTCCGTAATGCTTAATTACAAACTTTGCTATAAAATGCATTTCTAAAATTTTCTTCTTGGATGATTCATCTTTAATGTTTCTTGATAAAAGCTTTTGAGCAACCTCTAAGGAAATACTTTGATGCATTAAAGAAGAAAACGCTAATAAACGAATTAATAGCCCTTCTAACTCACGAACATTTGAAGAACTTTTAGAAGCAATAAAATTAGCTACTTCATCACTTAAAATTACTTGATGCAGCTCTGCTTTCTTTTTTAAAATAGCTATTTTAATCTCAAGAGAAGGCTTTTGTATATCAGCAAGCAACCCACAATCAAGACGAGATCGCAGCCTTTCAGCAAGACCGGCAATATCATGAGGTAAAGAATCACTTGAAAACACTATCTGCTTTTTAGATTCATAAAGAGCATTAAATATATAGAAAAATGCTTCTTGGGTTTGTTCTTTATTTGAAATAAACTGTATATCATCAATTAATAGTACATCTATATTTTTATACTTATTCTCAAACAAATTAATTTTATCGAATCTAATTGCATTTATAAATTCATTAACAAATCTATCAGCTGATTGATAAAGTACTGACAGCTTACCATTTTTATTCTTAATATGATTAGCAATTGCATGCAATAAATGGGTTTTACCTAATCCAGAATCACCATATATAAATAAAGGGTTATAAAGAATTCCAGGTTTATCTGCAACCGCCTTAGATGCTGAGTAAGCCAATAAATTATTAGGTCCTGAAACGAAAGTCTCAAAAGTATAATCTAAATTAATATTACCAGCAGATTTTTTTGAATTTACTAAAGAATTTTTTTTAATACTATTTTGTGCCGTAAAATTGGAATTAACATTCGAAGTTAAATCTACTGATTTAACTAACGGAACTGAAATTTCGGCTTTACTTTGATCAGTTAAAATAATATTAATATCTCTTTCATTAAATAATCTACTTAAATGCTTCTTTAATAAATTTAAGTAATTTAATGTTATCCACTCTCTAACAAAGGAATTAGGAGCTTTTAGAAATATAGTCTTAGTTGCTATATCCCAACTTGAGAGAGTAACAGCCTTAAACCAGGTCTCTACAATCCTGCTACCTTCTTCTTCGTTAATAATTTTTAAAAAATCTTCCCAAATAATATTTAAATTCAAAATAATCGCTTTAGCCAGTTTATAAAATATTAAATATATTTAACTTATATTATTAGATAATAATATTATATCAAAAGAAATAAACCAGAGCTAATCTTTTTATAAAATTTTAAAAAATAAAAATCTTTAATTTATTAAGTAATATATTTTTT